>NZ_CP043732.1:2400000-3000000 GCF_014084045.1 Microbacterium esteraromaticum | reverse complement strand
CGAGCACAGCGTCGGCCCAGGCGAGCGAGTTCTCGAGGAAGTTCGCCGCCGGGAAGATCGCGTCCATCAGCCCGAGCTCGAATGCCTGCTGCGGCTTGAGCATGCGGTTCTGCTTGAGCGGGTTCGAGATGACCACCTCGAGGGCCTTCTCGATGCCGATCAGATTCGGCACGAGGTAGGCGCCACCCCAGCCGGGGATGATTCCGAGGAAGACCTCGGGCAGGGCCAGCGCCGCCGCCGACGCGTCGACCGTGCGGTAGGTGGAGTTCAGCGCGATCTCCATGCCGCCGCCGAGTGCGAGGCCGTTGACGAAGGCGAACGACGGCACGCCCAGCTCGGACAGCGAGCCGATGACCTTGTGCCCGAGCTGTGCGATCAGACGGGCGTTGTCCTTCGATCCGACCCTGCTGATATCGGAGAGGTCGGCGCCGGCAGCGAGGATGTACTGCTTGCCGGTGATGCCGACCGCGTGGATCTCGCCGGACGCCGCGCGCGCCTTCAGCGCGTCGAGAGTCTCGCCGAGCTCGGTGAGCGTCGCCGGCCCCAGGGTGTTCGGCCGGGTGTGGTCGCGCCCGTTGTCGAGGGTGATGAGGGCGAGCACCCTGCCCGAGGCGAGACGGATGTCGCGCACGGGGGAGTGCGTGATGACCTCGCCGTCGGCGAGAGCGGAGAGCGGCGAGAAGTCGACGCCTGCGTACTGCTCGTTGATCGTGTCAGCCATCGGGGTCACTTCCTCTTCTTGCCGTCGTAGAACGGGTTCTCCCAGATGACCGATCCGCCCTGGCCGAGCCCCACGCACATGGCGGTCAGGCCGTAGCGCACGTCGGGGCGCTCAGCGAACTGCGCGGCGAGCTGGATCATCAGACGGACGCCGGATGCCGCGAGCGGGTGACCGAGTGCGATGGCGCCTCCCCACTGGTTGACGCGCGGGTCGTCGTCGGCGATGCCGAAGTGGTCGAGCAGCGAGATCACCTGGATGGCGAAGGCCTCGTTCAGCTCGAACAGACCGATGTCGGAGATGTCGAGGCCTGCCTTCTTCAGCGCCTTCTCTGTCGACGGGATCGGACCGATGCCCATGATCTCGGGCTGCACACCGGCGAAGGCGAACGAGACCATCCTCATCTTGGGGGTGAGGCCGAACTCCTTCACCGCGCCGCCGCCGGCGAGCAGCGACATCGTCGCGCCGTCGGTGAGCGGAGACGATGTGCCGGCGGTGACGCGACCGTGCGGACGGAACGGCGTCTTCAGCGCTGCGAGGTCCTCCATCGTGGTCTGCGGGCGGCGACCCTCGTCCTCCGTCGCGAGCCCCCACGCGCCATCGGCGCCCTTGATCGCGACCGACACGAGGTCGGGCTGGATCTTGCCGGCGTCGTACGCGGCCTGCACCTTGTGCTGGCTCAGCATGCCGAAGCGGTCGGAGCGCTCCTTGGTCAGGTGCGGGAAGCGGTCGAAGATGCGCTCTGCGGTGACGCCCATGTTGAGCGCGCCCGGGTCGACCATCTTCTCGGCGACGAAGCGCGGGTTCGGATCGGCGTTGCCGCCGATGGGGTGGTGGCCCATGTGCTCGACGCCGCCGGCGAGGGCGAAGTCGTACATGCCGACGCCGATGGACGCGGCCATCGTGGTGACGCTGGTCATGGCGCCGGCGCACATGCGCTCCACTGCGAGGCCGGGAACGGTCTGCGGAAGCCCTGCCAGGATGGCGACCGACCGGCCGAGGGTGAGTCCCTGATCCCCGGTCTGCGAGGTCGCGGCGATGGCGACGTCGTCGATGCGGTCGGCCGGCACGCCGGCGTTGCGCTCCATCAGGCCGATGGTCGCCTTCACGGCGAGGTCATCAGCGCGTGTGTTCCAGTACATGCCCTTTTCGCCGGCGCGCCCGAACGGGGTGCGCACTCCATCGACGAAGTAGACGTCCGAGATCTCGGCCACTCTGCCTCCATAGGTTGGGGTTCTCGTCCAGCCTAGGAGCGCGGATTATCCGCCAGGAATCGGTTGGATCGAATCTACGAAGCCGTGGGGAACCCCTCGTCGACCGTTTGAGGCCCCTCTACAAAAGCATCGACGATCTTCTGTGCGGTATACGCAACCTGCCACGGGCGGGCGCCGAGCTCGGCGAGCGCGATGCCAACAGACTCCGCTGAGAGCTCAGCTGGTGGCTGCCAGGCGAGGCGGCGCAGGTGCTCGGGCGTGAGCAGGTTCTCGGTCGGCATGTGCAGCTCTTCGGCGAGCGCCTCCACCACCGGGCGCGCCGCCTTGAGACGGAGGTCGGCCTCGGGATTGCGGTCGGCCCACGCGCGCGGCGGTGGCAGCGCGTCGCTCGGCACCCGCTCCCGCGGCAGCTCCTCCGTGGTGCGGCCGCGTTCGATGGCCGCCCACCAGCGGTCGAGCTGCGTCCTGCTCGCGCGGCCGTTGAACTCCTTGAGCGCGGCGAGCTCCTGCTTCGAGCGCGGGGCGGCGAGCAGAGCAGCGAGCAGCGAGCGATCGGGCACCAGGCGGCCGGGGGAGACGTCGACCTGCTCGGCGTACTCCTCGCGCGCCGTCCACAGCTCGCGCGCGACGGCGAGCTGACGGGCGCCTCGCACCTTGTGCAGGCCGCTGAGCCGCCGCCAGGGCTCCTCGCGCGCCGGCTTCGGCAGGCGATGCAGCGTCGCGTCGAACTCCTGCGCGGCGATCTCCGCTTTGCCCGCCGCGGCGAGTTCCGCCACGAGCGCATCGCGCACGTCGATCAGATGCAGCACGTCGAGTGCGGCGTACTCCAGCCAGGGGGCGGGAAGCGGGCGGGTCGACCAGTCGGCCGCCGAGTGGGCCTTGGCGAGCGAGATGCCGAGTGTGTGCTCGACGACGGCCGCGAGACCGAACCCGTCGCTGCCCAGCAGGCGTGAGGCGAGCTCGGTGTCGAAGATGCGCGAGGGGACCAGTTCGAGTTCGCGCAGCGAGGGCAGGTCCTGGCTGGCGGCGTGGAACACCCACTCCTCATCGCCGATGGCGGCCTGCAGCTCGCTGAAATCGCCGATCGCCGGCGGATCGAAGAGGAACACGCCAGCGCCGCGGCGATACACCTGCACCAGGTACGCGCGCTGGGAGTAGCGGAAGCCGGATGCACGCTCCACGTCGACGGCCACCGGACCGGTGCCCTGCGCGAGCGTCGTCGCCGCCATCTCGAACTCCGCATGGTCTTCGATCACGGAGTACTCAGCCACGTCCGCCCTTTCTCGCGCCGAACACGGCGACATCCTCTGAACCGGGCGGGAGCCCTGCGAGCATCCCGACCAACTCCGCCCATGCTTCCACATGCGGGCGCAGCGGGGCATCCGGTGTCCACGACGCCCGCAGCTCGATCTGCGCCCCGTCGCCTTCGGCGGCAAGCCCTCCGAAGCCCTTCGAGAGCATCTTCGTGGAGGTTCCTGAGGGGGAGTGATAGCCCGCATTCCGCGAATCCAGTGCGTCGACCAGCCACGACCAGGCGACGTCCGCGAGCAGAGGGTCGGTGCCGATCTCGGGCTCGAGAGGGGCCTGGGCGAACGCGACGATGCGCCACGCTCCGCCCCAGGCATCCGGCTCGTCTGGATCGTGCAGCAGCACGAAGCGTCCCGTGCCGTACACCGAGTCGCCGTGATCGTCCGGTCGGACGTCGGCCGCGAGGGCCAGAGCGAAGGGCGCGAGGCCGGCTGGAGACGGGATCTCCCGCACGACGATGTCGGCGCGGAACGCCGTCTCACGAAGCTCTGCCGCCGCTGCGTCGAACAGCGCTGCGGCATCCGGGTGTGCGCTCACGTGGACAGGCTAGAGTCGGGAGGCGATGAAGAGTCTCAGGCACGCCGTAGCCTTCGCCGTCCCTGCTGTCGTCGCCGCGGGCGTCGCAGCCGGCGCAGCTGCCGTCCTCGCGACGGCGCGTCGCGTCGTCACGCCCTCCGTGCGCCGAAACGACACGAAGATCCTCGCCGTCGACACGGGCGCCCAGACGATCGAGCTCGCCCGAACGCCCGACACCGAACTGCCGGGCCGGTACGGGCTGTTCACCACGGGCACCTATGGATACGTGAAGCTCGGTGCGGTGCTCAGCGCCGACGCCACCAGCGTCCGGCGCAAGCTGCTCACGCAGATCGAGCCGGGCGCCCGCGTCGATCGGGACGCCGCATTCAGCGGCTGGTACCACGTGACGCCGAGCGAGCTGCACCTGCCCTGGGAGAGCGTGCTGATCGGCTCGCCGGCCGGGCCATGCCCTGCATGGCTCTTCCCCGCGGATTCGTCGACCTGGGTGATCCAGGTGCACGGTCGCGGCACGACCCGCTCGGAGTGCCTGCGCGCGGTGCCGGTGATGCACGCCCTCGGGCTGCCCACCCTCGTGGTCTCGTACCGCAACGACGGCGAGGCGCCGCGTTCGCGTGGCGGCAGCTACGCCCTCGGCACGTCGGAGTGGCGCGACGTGGACGCCGCAATCGGTCACGCCCTCCGTCACGGAGCGACGCGCGTGGTGCTGATGGGGTGGTCGATGGGTGGCGCGATCGCGCTGCAGACCGCGGTCTCCTCTGGGCACCGGGATGCCATCGCCGGCCTCGTGCTCGAATCGCCCGTGGTCGACTGGCGCACTGTGCTGCGCTTCCAGGCACGCGAGTCGGGCTTGCGCGAGCCGCTGCCCGGTCTTGCGATGGGAGCGCTGGAGAACACCTTCCTCGCACGTCTCAGCGGCGCCGAGGAGGCGATCCCCTTCGATCGGCTCGACATGGTCGCCCGGGCCTCGGAGCTCAGCGCGCCGATCCTCATCCTGCACAGCGACGACGACGGGTTCGTTCCCGCCGACGCGTCGCACGCGCTGGCGGAGGCGCGCCCCGATCTGGTGACCATGCCGGAGTTCCGGGTTGCGAGACACACGAAGATCTGGAACTACGACCAGGACGGCTGGTCCGCGGCGATCACCGAATGGATGTCGGCACAGCGACTGGTCTGACGGCACAGCGACTGGTCTGACGGCACAGCGTCAGCGCTTGGCTTCGACCTGCCGCTTGGCGCGCATCAGCATCCCGGTCATTCCGCCGATCCGCAGCGGCGAGACGAGGCGCGTCAGGCCGATGCTCTGCGGGTAGTCGCTGGGGACCGCGAGCACCTCGTCCGGTGTCAGGCCGGTGAGGCCCTGGACGAGGATGCTGGCGAAGCCGCGGGTGGTGGGGGCCTCCGGCGGCGCCGTCGCGTGCATGGTGACGACGCCGTCGGCGACCTCGACGTAGATGTACACGGGGGACTGGCACTCCGCGACGCGCTCGCACATCTCGGGGTGGCTCGCCACCTCGTCCGAGACGGGTGGGAGCTCGTTCGCGAACTCGAGCAGCAGCTCGAGTCTGTCGGACTCGGGAAGCTCGAGGAACTCGTCGCGGAACTCGGCGAGGGCGGCGGGGACGTGCGTGTCAGTCATCCCTGCCATCATCCCATCCCGTGGCGGGCCGGGACGCTCAGAGCGAGCCCGGCTCGCTTCCGCTGACGATCGGCACGCGCACCGCGCTGCCCCACTCGGTCCACGAGCCGTCGTAGTTGCGAACGTTCTCGAAGCCGAGCAGGTGCTGCAGCACGAACCAGGTGTGGCTCGAGCGCTCACCGATACGGCAGTAGGCGATCACATCGTCGCCGTCCTTGATGCCGGCGCCGTCGCGGTAGATCGCCTCGAGCTCGGCCCTGGTCTTGAAGCCGCCGTCCTCGGCGACCGCCTTGCCCCACGGGACGCTCTGCGCCGTCGGGATGTGTCCGGCGCGCAGGCTACCCTCTTCGGGGTACGCCGGTGCGGTGGTCCGCTCGCCGTTGTACTCCTCGGGAGAGCGCACGTCGATGAGCGGCCCCTTGCCGATGAAGGCGAGCACGTCGTCCTTGTACGCGCGCAGCACCGAGTCGTCGCGCTCGATCACCGGATACTCCGTCGCGGGCCGTTCGGTCTTGTCGGTGGTGATCTCGCGTCCTTCGGCGATCCAGCGGTCGCGACCGCCGTCGAGCAGGCGCACATCCTCGTGACCGAACAGCGAGAAGACCCAGAGGGCGTATGCGGCCCACCAGTTGTTCTTGTCGCCGTAGATGACGACGGTGTCGTCGCGGGAGATGCCCTTGCGGCTGAGCAGCTCGGAGAAGCCCTTTCCGTCGACGTAATCGCGCACCACCGGGTCGTTGAGCTCGGTGTGCCAGTCGACCTTCACCGCACCGGGGATGTGCCCGGTCTCGTACAGCAGCACGTCCTCATCGGACTCGACGACCACGAGGCCGGGGGTGCCGAGGTTGGCGGCCAGCCACTCGGTGGTCACGAGACGGCCGGGTGCGGCGTACTCGGCGAACTTGGCGGATGACGTGTCGTGATCGACGGCCACGGTTGCTCCTCAGGGGTCAGGCTCGGGTGGGCAGGGCGACGGCGTAAAGTTGAGCCGTCCCTTATGACGATAGATCCCCTGGCGCGCACCCGCATCAGGATCGTAAGACTATGACTTCAGGAACGTGATGACCCAGCAGATCAGCACGGGCGTCGTGCACCTCACCGAGCGCACGCCCGTCGTGACCGGAACCGAGATGCTGGCCAGCCTCGTCCCGCCACCGCAGTTCGACGACGCGACCTTCGAGAGCTACCGCTCCGACGACCGCTATCCCTCGCAGGAGGCGACCAAGCAGCTCCTGCAGCGCTTCGCAGGCGGCGGTTCGTCCGCCCCGGCGAAGAAGGGCGGGTTCTTCCGCCGCGCGCCGAAGGAGACGCCCATGAAGCCCGGCGTCTACCTCGACGGCGGCTTCGGCGTCGGCAAGACCCACCTGCTGGCATCCGTCTACCACGCCCTTCCGGCGCGGCGGAAGTACTTCGGCTCGTTCATCGAGTACACCGCTCTCGTCGGCGCGCTCGGGTACAAGAACACTGTCGACCTGCTGCGCGGCGCCGACCTGCTCTGCATCGATGAGTTCGAGCTCGACGATCCAGGCGACACGATGGTGATGACGCGGCTGCTGGGCGAGCTCGTCGCGTCCGGCACCAAACTTGCGGCGACATCGAACACGCCGCCGAACGCACTGGGCGAGGGCCGCTTCGCCGCGCAGGACTTCCTGCGCGAGATCCACGCCATGTCAGAGAGCTTCGAGACGCTGCGCATCGACGGCGTCGACTACCGCCAGCGCGCGATCGACGGCAGCGCAGTCGTCTCCGACGAGGCGAGCTACGCACAGGCGACCGAGAGGGCCGCCGCATCGGGTGCCGCCTCCGACGACGAGTTCGCCGCGCTCATCCATCACCTCGCCCAGGTGCATCCTTCTCGGTACATCCGCCTGATCGACGGGCTCTCGCTGGTCGGCCTGCGAGACGTGCGCACTCTGACGGACCAGTCCGAGGCGCTGCGGTTCGTCGCGTTCGTCGACCGCGTCTACGACGCGCAGCTGCCGATCGTCGCGACCGGGGTGTCGCTCGACCAGGTCTTCGCCGACGAGATGCTCGCGGGCGGATACCGCAAGAAGTACCTTCGGGCGATCTCGCGTCTGAATGCGCTGACGCATTCGGCCATCGAGTAACACGATCGTCACATCAGCGGGCCGCGCGTAACGTGCCCGCAACATCGCGCGCGTTCGGCGGAAACATGACCGGCGCAGACTGACCTCGTTCGTTCACACGGAGGAGGTTTCGATATGGATGCCACAGGCAACGTCTCGTGGGTGATCACCGCGACCGCGCTCGTGCTGCTGATGACGCCGGGGGTGGCGTTCTTCTACGGCGGTCTGGTGCGGGCGAAGAGCGTGATCAGCATGATGATGATGAGCTTCGGGGCGATCGGTCTGATCGCGGTGCTGTGGGTGCTGTTCGGATTCTCGATGAGCTCCGTCTCGTCGCCGACCCAGTTCGCCGGCAACCCGTTCGCCGACCTCGGACTCGCCGCAGCCGCGGCAGGGCCTGACGCCAACGTCGCGCTTCTCGGAGTGGCGTACGGCGCGACGTTCGCGATCATCACGGTCGCACTGATCTCGGGGGCGATCGCCGATCGCGCCCGCTTCGGGCCGTGGCTGATCTTCGTCGGCGTGTTCGGCACGCTCGGGTACTTCCCGATCGCCGCTTGGGTGTGGGGTGGCGGATGGATCATGCATCTCGGCACGACGCTGTTCGGCGAGGACAGCGGGATCGCCGTGATCGACTACGCGGGAGGCACCGCGGTGCACATCAACGCGGGCGCGGCCGCACTCGCCCTGGCGATCGTGCTCGGCAAGCGCATCGGCTTCGGGCGCGAGCTGAACAAGCCGCACAACGTGCCGCTGACGCTGCTGGGAGCTGCGCTTCTCTGGTTCGGGTGGTTCGGATTCAATGCCGGCGCCGAGTGGCTCTCGGAGGACATGGGCGGTGTCGGCCTGATCGCCATCAACACCCTGGGAGCCGCGGCTGCCGGCATCCTGGGCTGGGTGCTCGTCGAGAAGCTGCGCGTCGGAAAGCCGACCTCCGTCGGCGCCGTGTCGGGGCTCGTCGCAGGACTCGTCGCGATCACTCCGGCGTGCGCCGCCCTGACACCCGGCTGGGCGCTGCTGCTGGGCGCGATCTCGGGGGCCGCCTGCGCACTCGCGGTCGACCTGAAGTTCCGCCTCGGCTTCGACGACTCGCTCGACGTCGTCGGTCTGCACCTCGTCGGCGGCCTGATCGGCACGGTCTACCTGGGCTTCTTCGCCACCGGACAGGGACTCTTCACCGGCGGTGACTGGCGTCTGCTCGTGGTTCAGGTGATCGCATCAGGAGGAGTGCTGATCTACTCGTTCGTCGTCGCGTATGTGATCGGGTTCTCGATCGAGAAGACGATCGGATTCCGCGTCACCGGCGAGGACGAGATCGCAGGAGTCGACCTGGCCGTGCACGGCGAGGAGGGCTACGCGCTCGAGCCGGTGCAGCCCGCTACTGTGGGCGGGTGAGCTCGAGCAGGAAGATCATCTCGGTCGTCGTAGACATTCTCGGCAGGGTCCTGTCGGGACGCAGCGGGGACGGGCAGCAGGCCCGTCCCCGCCCGCGTGCCACGCTGCGGCCGGAGGGTCGGAGCGATGGGCGCGAGCGCGACGTCCGTTCGACTCGCGATGCCGAACCCTCTGCGGGGCGGATGCCCGGGTCCGAGACCGTACGAGCCGACCCCGAACGCGTCCGGGATGTGCGCGTCGGCTACTCGCCCTCCCGCAACGGTCTGCCCGACTCGGGCGAGATCATCTGGACCTGGGTTCCGTACGAGGAGAACGACGGGCGAGGCAAGGACCGCCCCGTGCTCGTCATCGGCCGGCACGCCGCCGATCGCGTCTACGCCGTGCGGATGACAAGCAAGGCCCATGACCGTGACCGCGACTTCATCGCGATCGGCTCGGGCGACTGGGATTCTCGGGGACGCGAGTCGTGGGTCGACATCGAACAGCTGTACAGCGTGCACCACGACGGCATGCGCCGCGAGGCGGCCGTGCTCGATGCCGCCCGATACGGCCGCGTGGCGCAGGCGCTCATCGAGCGCTACGGGTGGGCGCGCTCCTGAACGCATCCAATCCGATCGGTCCGGGGTGACGAATCCCCGGTGAGTCGCCTTCCGCGATTCGACCGATCAAGGAGGAATCATGCGCTTCATCCCCACCAAAGTCCACGGCGTGCTCGACTATCTGGTCGGAATCGCGCTCATCGCCGCACCCTGGCTGTTCGGATTCGCTGCGATGGGCGGTCCCGCCGTCGTGATCCCCATCGTGCTGGGCATCGGCCTCATCGTCTACAGCCTGCTCACGAGCTACGAATGGGGTCCGATCAAGCTCATCCCGATGCCCGTGCATCTCGCCTTCGACGTGGTGGCGAGCCTGTTCCTGGCTCTGTCCCCATGGCTGTTCGGATTCATCTCGGCAGCGCCGAACGCGTGGGTTCCTCACGTCGTCGTCGGAATCACGGTGATCATCGTGGTGATCTTCTCCGAGCCGCAGCCCGCCCGGGCAGTGCCTGCGGCCGCGCGCGCCTGACGATCGACCGTGCCTCAGCAGAGTGATGGCCGTCTCATCGGCCGTCCCTCTGCTGCGGCGCCCTGCGGGCGGTGCGGCCCATCGCTCACCCGATCGCGGCGGCGATGGCATCCGGTGCGGTGGGGTGGCGGAACTCGAATCCACTGCGGGTGAGAGCATCGGGGGACACGTCGGCATCGGGAAGAAGCAGCGAGTCGGCCGCTGGGCGGCCGAGTGCCAGCCTCAGCGCCCAGGCCGGCGCGGGGATGAGGTAGGGCCGGTGCAGGCGGGATGCCAGGGCGCGCCCGATCCCGCCGGCCGTCGCTCGGTGCGGGCCCGCGAGATTCACCGGGCCATGCAGCTCGGAGTCGATGACGTGCCTGATCGCGCGAACCTCGTCGTCCAGCGAGATCCACGGCCAGACCTGCCGACCTGAGCCGAGCGGGCCGCCCAGCCCGACGCGCGTCAGCGCGATCATGGGCTTCAGCACCGCATCCGGGTGCAGGATCGGAGCGGTGCGCAGCAGCGCGACGCGCGTCACGCCGGCGGCGCGCTGCGCCTCGCGCTCCCACTGCACGCACACCTGGGCGAGGAAGGTGTCGCCCGGCCTCGCGGCCTCGTCGAGGTGCACACCGGGCTGGTCGCCGTAGTATCCGACGGCCGATGCCGACAGCAGCGCAGGGGCCTCGGACCTGAGCTCGAGCAGGGCGTCGGCGAGCTGCTCCGTCGGGCGCAGTCGCGATTCCCGCAGAGTCGTCCGATACCGCGACCCCCATGGCAGTCGCCCGATGCTCGCCCCGTTGAGGTTGACCACGGCAGCGGCTCCGGCGAGGGCTTCGGGATCGAGGCGGCCGCCCGTCAGCCACTCGACCTCATCGCCGTGACGTGGGGGACGACGCACGAGGTGCACGACGCGCACCCCGTCGGAGCGCAGCGATCGGGTGAGGGCGCCGCCGATCAGGCCGCTGGCTCCCGAGATCACGATGCGTGAGTCGTTCATGCGCGCCGTCCTTCCACGATCCGCGACGACCGGCGGCCGATGACCCCGATCATAGGGCGCCGCTCACCTCGCGAGCGGCATGCTCCGAGCGCGGTGCGTCTGGGTTCAGCACGACCTTGATGCAGCCGTCCTCCTTCTGCTGGAACAGCCTGTACAGGTCAGGGGCTTCGTCGAGTGCGGCGCGATGAGTGACCAGATCCAGCACGCCGAGAGGGTCGGCCTCGTCCTCGACGAGAGGCATCAGCTCGTCCGTCCAGCGCCTGACGTTGCACTGGCCCATGCGCATGGTGATCTGCTTGTCGAACAGGGTCTTCATCGGCAGGATGTCGGCGTCTCCGGCGTAGACGCCGCTCACCGAGACGGTGCCGCCGCGGCGCACCAGCTCGATCGCCGCATGCAGCGCGGCGAGGCGATCGACGCCCGCGTGCTCGAGAACCGGGCGGGACAGGGCATCGGGCAGCAGACCGACAGCCTGATGCATCAGCGAGATCGCGGGGCTGCCGTGCGCTTCGAGTCCGACGGCATCGATCACGGAATCCGGACCGCGGCCGGCCGTGAGATCGCGCAGGTGGGGGACCGCGTCCGCATCGAGATCGAAAACCTCGATGCCGTGACGCTCAGCCATGGCCCGCCGCTCGGGAACCGGGTCGACGGCGAGCACCCGGTGCCCTCGCGTGCGCGCGATGCGGGCCGCGAACTGCCCGACCGGACCGAGCCCCAGCACCGCGACGGTGCCGTCAGCGGGTACCTGCGCGTACTCGACGCCCTGCCAGGCGGTGGGCAGGATGTCGCTGAGGAACAGATACCTCTCATCGGGCAGCGTGGGCCCGACCTTCACGTGGTTGTAGTCGGCCAGCGGAACGCGCAGATACTCGGCCTGCCCGCCTGGCACCTGGCCGTACAGCTTGGTATAGCCGAACAGAGACGCACCGCTGCCGTGCTCGCGCACCTGAGTGGTCTCGCACTGCGATTGAAGCCCCCGCAGGCAGAACCAGCAGGTGCCGCAGGCGATGTTGAAGGGGATGACGACGCGGTCGCCTGGCGCGAGGCTGCGGATCGCCGAGCCGACCTCGACGACCTCGCCCATGCTCTCGTGGCCGAGGATGTCGCCGCGGTCGAGGAAGGGGCCGAGCAGCTCGTAGAGGTGCAGATCCGAGCCGCAGATGGCGGTGGACGTCACGCGGATGATCGCGTCGGTCGCTTCGAGGATGCGCGGATCGGGAACCTGTTCGATGCGGACGTCGCGCTTGCCGTGCCAGGTCAGGGCCTTCATCGATCGCTCCTCTGCTCGTATTCATGCGTGCCCGCTGTCGCGGGTCGTTCCCGTCGTTCGGCGGCGGTCGCGTGTACGCACCCTCCGGAGGACGGCATGGTCGGCAGACGGCGACGATCGACATCGAGACCGTGCGCCGAGATCCGCACCCGCGGGTCGCTGAGGGCGGCGATCGCGGCGGAGAGTCCGGCGATCGCGAGCTTCTCTCCCGGGCAGCGGTGCCCCGTCTCGACGTCCGCGCCGCCATGCGGGATGAAGGCGGGGATCGCCTCGAAGTCGGGCCGGTGGACGAACCGCTCGGGGCGGAACTCAGCGGCGTCATCCCACGAAGACTCGTCGAGATCGGTGCCGAGGATGTCGATGACGACCCGGCCCCGGCAGGCACATGCTGACCGTCGAAGTGGATGTCGGTGATCGCGCGCCCCGGCAGCATCGGCACGAACAGAGCCGTCCGGCGAACCTCCTGTGCGAACGCCACGGCGAGCGACCCGCCGACGAGCTGACCGCTGCGTGCGGTCTCGGCATGGATGCGCATGCGCCACTCCGGGTTCTCGTGCAGACGCTTGGCGGCGAAGGCGACGAAGCGTGCGACCGCGATCAGCGGACGGATGCTGTTCTGCAGCTCGATGCCGGCCAGGCGGTCAGGGAGCAGGCGCCCGTCGGGTGCGCGATGCCAGGCCCACGTGTGCAGTGCAGTGCCCTCGGGTGGGCTCAGCAGACCCGCGCGCACGTCGCGGATCAGTCGTGCACCACGCCGATCCGACCAGAGGCGGTTGAAGACCGTCAGAGCGAAGGCAGGGGAGAGGGGGCGACCGAAGCCGTCGACGATCTGCGCGAGCCTCGTCGACCACCTCGTACGGGCGTCGTCCGACCCCGGAAGGCCCGCCCATGCCATTCCGGCGCGTCCGAGCGCGCCGACCGCCGCGTCGTATGCGGTGCGGTCGCCTCCGGCGATCCATTCGTCGAGTTCACGCCTCCACTCGCGTTCCAGTTCGTGATGCAGGCGCCTGGCCTGCTCGCCCTCATACGCGACGTCCACGAAGGCTGCCTTGCGGTGACGATGGTCGGCGCCATCGAGGCTGTGGACCGAGCCATGCCCGAACAGCGTCTCCTGCACGAAACGTGGCATCGCCCCGCTGCGGGCGATGCGGCTCTCGTCATAGAAGACGTGCACGCCCTCCGCGCCGCGCACGAACATAGCCCGATGGCCGAGCAGTCGCATGGGTGCGGCGCGCGCGTTGTCGCGAACCCGCGACCAGATGCGCGCGCCGAGGTCGTAGCCGTGCACGAAGAGAAGGGGAGCGTCGTCTGCGATGCGGTGGAGCATGCGGCCAGCCTGAACGCTGCGCGCCGCCGTGTGAACGGGGGCGCGGTTCGCGGTCGGGTGTGCTACGGCTGCGAACCGGGCTCGATGCGCCGATGCAGACGACGAAGCCCCGTCAGCGCGCTGACGGGGCTTCTCTGTGTGGGCGATGCCGGACTCGAACCGACGACCTCTTCCGTGTGAATGACGATCGCGGCATGTTGCCGCGTGGTGTCGAGTGCTGGGACGTGCTGATCTGTAGCCGTCCCAGCGCTCGAACATCGCATCCCGTAGTGCCCCGTACCGGTCGATGGTGGGCAGTGTGCACAACGGAATGCACAACGATCTGACGTTGCTTGACCTACCGTTGCCACTCGCGCGACGCTGCCGATGAGCCGTCGCGCGGTAGTCTCGGCGACGTGACCCCCCACCTGAACCAACCGGTGACCCGACCGTCGATCCCCTCGCGCTCGTCGCGCTCTGCATCTCGATCTTCGCCGCTCTGGTCGGTCTAAGCGCGCTGATCTGGAACATCATCGCGTGGGTGCGATCCGGTCACCGCGTCGTCGTCGAGATAGACGTCGTCGTGCAGAACCCGGGACGCGGCATGTCCTGGGTGGGTCGGCGTAGCGAGCGCGGCTGGCCTGCGACATCAATACCGCCGAGCCAAGTCCTTTACTCGATCGTGTTCGTCAAGATCACGGCGCGCAATACCGGGCGAGCCGCTGTCGACATCGAGCGATTCTTCGTCGAGGTCGGTGAACCGTCCGAAGAGAAGAATCGGTCGTGGGTGATGAAAGGTGATCCGGCGTTGCCCCAGCGCTTGGAACCGGGATCGAGCGCGTCGCGTGAGTACATGCTTACGGAGGTCGAAGCGTTTACGCGAGGGCACAGTCGACGGCGCTTCCGGGGCGCTGTCGATCTTGGCGACGGCACGAGTCGACGCTCGCCGCTCAGTTTCGATCTCGACGCGCCCGATCGCGGCGCGGCGTTCCTCGCGTCGTCGACAGGGCAGATGCTTCAGACGCCCGCGCCGAGCGAGGCGTGACGGTCGACGTCGAGCACCACCGACGCCGCGCGCTCGCGCTGCTCGTCGAGACGCCGCCGCCGCGAGCGAGGCGCGGGGATGCGCCTGTAGGAACCGTCAGGCGCGGGCGCCGGTAGCAGGTCTGTCAAGCCATAGGAAGAATCGCATACGCGGTATCCAGTTCCCGAGCGCGCGCTCGTCCGTGCCGGTGCCGGTGCTCGGCGTTAGCGCGGGCGGGGCATCTCGACGAGCGCGGCTCGACGAATGCTCCCGTAATGCGAACAACGAAGCGAGGAACGGGATGGATATACTCACGCGCATGGGGAACGACACGTGATCCCGGCCTTCGAAGACGGGGCTTGGTACCTGCCACAAGGCCTGCACGCGGCGACGCTCGACGAGATCGAAGAGCGCTTCGTCGTCGCTGCGCCGTTCAGCGACCGCCGCCGCGTCGTCTTCGACGCGTTCCGCCTCTGGCACGGGATCATCACCAGCGTCATCCCTGATGCCCGGTTCTGGGTCGACGGCGGCTTCGTCACGCACAAGCCGTGGGCTGCTCCGTCCGACGTCGATGTTACGGTCATGCTCAGGCCGGATGATCTCAACAACCTCACCGAAGAACAGCAGCAGCGGCTCGACCCGATGTTCACCAAGAACGGGCCACCCCGCCAGCAGCCGATGTCGGGTCTGGTCGACGCGTTCATCTGCCTTCGCGGCAACGTGGACAACACGCTCTACTGGCGCGAGCATTGGTCTACGGTGCTCGACCAGAACCGCGACAAGGTAACGGGCACCCGCAAGGGCTTCTTGGAGGTGAAGCCATGACGCTGACAGAACAGGCTCTCGACGAGTTCCGCGACGCCTGGCACGCCGCCGAGGGCGACGACTTCGCGAGTCGTCTTCAGCGTCAGTCGCTCGAAGCACTCGCAGCGGAGAACAACGCGCTGAGGCACGTCCTCTTCGAACTCACGAACCGTGCGCAGTCCGAACTCGACCTGCATCTCGACGGCGAGACGGTGCACGGCCACGAGGCGAACGCCGAGTCCTTCGCTGCGTTTGTGCGCGGTGTCGCCGACGCAACGAAAGAGGTCGCGAAGCACCTGCTCGACCGTCAGCGGCGCGCATCGACTCTTCGCATCCTCGCCCCGGCCCCCGGTTCTGTCCGTGTTGTGTTGCGCGCAGCGACGCCCGAAGAGGCTGCGGGTCGCACCGCCCAGAACACGCGCACGCCGTCTGTCGACTCAAAGTCGCTCGACATGGTCGCCGTGCTGCTCGCGCGTTCTGAGGCCGACAGCGACGACTTGAACGACGACGTATTGTCTGGTCTGGCTGCCCGTCTGCCGCAGAAGGCCCACGCTGGGCTGAAGCGCGCCGCGAAAGCGATCGACGCCCAAGACTGGGACGTCCAGGGTGAGTTGCGGTCGCAGCACGGCTTCCAGCCGGTGCACGTTGGCCCGCACGGCGCGAAAGCGCTGCTGCGGGTGCTCGATGAGCATCAGGAGAGCAGCACGACGACGACGCTCTCAGGTGCGATCGACGGGCAGCGGCGGTCTATCGGTGCGCTCTGGTTCGCCCCTGACGGCGCTGGCCCGATCGAAGCAGCGGTGCCGACTCCTGAACTCATGGAGCAGGTTGTACAGCATGACGCGGCGAACCAGCGAGTGCGTGCTGAGTTCGACGTCGTGGCGATCGTCGGCAAGGGAGCGAACCCGCGCCGCCGACAGGTCTACACGCTGCGCTCGATCGAGCCGCTGCCCGATGCTCCCACGCTGATCTGACCGCAACCGAGCCGAGAGCGAGCCGCGATGTACTCCTGGAACTTGCGACGTCACGACGTCGAGCGCACGGGTGATCTGACGCTGTACTGGGAGGCCAATGGCGACCCGGTGAGTGACGACTACTACAGCGACGACACGTCAGCACGCGAACTGTGGCGCATCTGGCGCAAGCGTTACCCGGTCGACGAGCGAGCCGAAGAGCGCTGGGGCGAGGGCGCAGTGCGCATTTCCTGGTTCGTCGGCGGTGAAGTCTTCGAACCGGCACCGCACGCAATCAACCTCAGCGACTACGATCCCGAAACGTTCCTCGACACGTACACGACGCCGATCGACGTGGCGACCGGCGAGCCGATCCAGTGGACGCGACTGCCCGTCGAAGACAAGTTGTGGAACGAGAACCGAGCCGACAAGGGCGGATTCATCCAGGAGGCGACCGGCTGGAAGCCCTCGCCGCTTCAGCCGGTCTTCTGGCCCGACCAGTTGGCTGAAGCGTGCGGCCTGTTCATCCCCACGCGCTAGCGCTTCATCCCATGAGATGCGACCGCCCGCTCTGATCTGCGGTTTCCTTGGCTGCTGACACACCGATAGTGCAGTGACTCAGCGGTTCTCGCGCTCCTGAACCCACGCGATCATCGCTGGCAGGAACACGGCGTCACCGGCAGGGCAGTCGTGGCGGTGGTTCGCGACGATGGTCACGAACTCGCCGCGACCGGGCGCCGCATCCGGCCACTCGATCCGCTCGCCGCACGGGCACCCGCCGTCGACGACTTGCACTCGACGACGCGCCAGCGCTTCGCGGATCAGCGGCGGCGCGTCGTCGGGGATGGTGCGCACGATCATCCGGTCGTTCGGTCGCCCATACGGGATGACCCATTCTTGGCCATCCGTGAGCGGCGGCGCGTTCTCGTCGACGGCGACTCGGTCGCCCGGGTGCACGTTCACAGGTTGCCCTTGCCGATGGTGACGCGAGCCGAGCCGAGCGCTGCGAAGAGGTCTTCCTCCGAACTCAGCGAGCGGTTCTCTGCGGCGTTGTAGATGACGGTGATCGGTGCGCCGACCTGCTGTGTCGAGTCGTCGCTGAACGATGCGGCCTTCGCGTTGATCGCAGCGGTGAGCGCCGGGCTGTCGGCGAGTTCGCCCATCCGCTGATCGAAGTTCGGCTGCACCCGGACGACGCCCGCGAGCAGACCCTCGCCGAAGCCGTCGAACGGGTCGCTGCCGTGCAGACCGCGAGCGAACTGCGCCGAGATCGCTTCGCCAGCGTTCAGCACCGCACGCCAGCCCGACCCCGAGAACTGACCGCGCTTCGCGGGCGAGTGCGGGAAGAATCCGCCGACGAAATCCATCACGCCGCCAATCGCGTC
Organism: Microbacterium esteraromaticum; assembly: GCF_014084045.1. Classification (NCBI taxonomy): domain Bacteria; kingdom Bacillati; phylum Actinomycetota; class Actinomycetes; order Micrococcales; family Microbacteriaceae; genus Microbacterium; species Microbacterium esteraromaticum. The sequence continues at coordinate 2,982,316 of NZ_CP043732.1, read as the reverse complement.
GCCGACCGCGCCGATCATCGAGCCGATGCCGTCGATGAACCCCTGAATCAAGTCCTTACCGGCGTTCAGCAGCCACGAGCCGATGCCGCCGAAGAAATCCATGATCCGACCGGGGATCGACCCCAGGAACGACATCGCGCCGTTCCAGGCGTTCGTGATGCCGTTCGTGATGTTCGACCACAAGCCGCTGAAGAATCCGAGCAGCCCGTTCCAGATGCCCTGCCACCCGGCGATGAATCCGGCGATGAACGACGTCGCCCACGAGACGATGCCGTTCCAGACGCTCGTGAAGAATGCGCCGATCCCGGCCCACAGGCCGTTCCACCAGCCGACGATGCCGTTCACGATGCCCATCAGCCAGCCGACGAACCCCGACCACACGCCGACGATCCAGGCGACGAACCCCTCCCACACCTGACCGATCCACGACGCGAAGCCCTCCCAGACGCCGTTCCACCATGCGATGAAACCGTCGATCACTTCGCCGATCCACGTGATGAATCCCGACCACACTTCGGTGATCCAGGCGACTACCTGATCCCAGTTCATGACGAGCCAGATGATCGCGGCGACGAGCGCGACGATCGCCAGGATGATCCACGTGATAGGCGACGCGAGGAACGCCGCGTTAGCCGCCCACGTCGCGACAGACAGGCCGATGAATGCGAGCGCGAGCACGCCGATCGCGAGCGCGACGGCCTGAAGCACCATCGGATTCTCAGCGAGGAACCCGAAGACGGCATTGAGCACCGGCAGTAGACCCGACATCAGGTCGGACATCATGATCTGCACCTGGCGATTCATCGCCTCCATCTGCGACGCGGTGCTCGACCCCATCTTCTCGCCCATCGCGTCAGCCGAACCGGCGACGTCTTCCATGCCGCCGCCGAGTCCCTGAAGCGAGCCGAGGAAGCCCGGAATCTGCGCGACTCCGAGGTCTTCGAGCGGTGTGCCGAACAGCGCGAGCGCGGCCTGCGACTGCGCAGCCGGGTCGGTGATCCCCTGAAGCCCGGCCACGATCTCGTCGAGTGCCGTCTTCGCCGACTCGCCCCCGGCTGCCATGCGGTTCGCCATGTCCTCACCGCTGAGGCCGATCGCTGCGAGCGCGTCCTGTGCACCGCTGTCGCCGAGATCAGAGACGCGGATGCCGAGTTCCTTCAGCGAGTCGCCGGTCTTGTCGATGCCAATCGACCCTTGGTCAGCGCCGGACGCGAGCAGTGCGAACGCCTGATTGCCGGTGAAGCCCATCTGCGCGAGCAGCGGCCCGTACTCCGAGACGGCGTCGGCCATGTCGCCGCGCAGCGCTTCAGGAACGCGCTGCATGCTCGCGGTCATCAAGTCCATCGCCTCGTCGGCGCTGCCAGCGAGTCCGCTCGACATGAGTTGCTGCACCATCGCGATTGCTTCGGACGTCTCGAAGCCGAACGCGTCGGCGTAGGTCAGTACCTTCGCCGTCATCTTGTCGACCGTGGCATCGGATGCGGCGCCCATGCCCTCGATCTGGGTGATAACACCGCCTACGGCGCTCTGAACCTGCTCGACGGACTCGCCGTAGTTCTGCGCATAGACGCGCCCGGCAGCAGCGCCCACGCGCGCGCTCTCGGCCTCTGTGAGCGCGAGGCTACCCGAGATCGTCGCGAGCGAATCCTCGAACGACAGTGCGTCGCTCAGCCCCTGCGACATCGCAGCAGCGACGACGCCGCCGAGCACCAGACCGGCAGCACCAAAAGCCGCCGTCTTGCCGCTAAGCGTGCTCGGCATCCGGTCAGTCGCCTTGTCGAACTTCGACGTATCGAGATCGAGAAAGGCGACGAGTTCGCCCAGATCGAGTGCCATGCGGGCGAACCTCCGGAGATCGTGCGCAGGTACGACGTTCGCGCCCGCGTTTTGATCTCCGGCCCAGCGTGTTTGCCAGTGAGTGACACGCTAGCGCTCATTCGCCGCGACGTCTGGATTCAGGGCGGCGCGGCGCACTGTTCGGCCCTAGTCAGTGTTCTCCGCGAGCCACTGCTCTAGTGCTTCTCTCGTCCACCGCGAGACTGGTTCGGGGGGCGTGCCGCGCGACGAGCGCGTGGGCGGAACCTGCCCTGCCCGCATGGCTTGCACATACCTTGCGTGGTCATTGAAGTAGCACCACACTGACCCATCCGAGCGAGTCACGATGGTTGGGTTGATGCCCTTGGACGACGTAGGGATCACGACATTGCGAGCACGAGCGACTTCGAGGACTTGCTCTCGAAGCACCGTCAGTTCCTGACGAGCATCTTTCCGCTCGATCGTGGTGGCGATCTCGTGCTGCTCCTGTACCCATTGACGAGGGGCACCGCGGCGTTTCCAGATGCCCGCGATGATGAGCACGACCACTCCGCTAATCACGCCAGCGACGATGAGTTCGAACACGGCACCTCCTTTCGTGATCCCTGACGCTAGCGGACATCGTCAGGTTGGACGAGCATCGCACGAGAGCGTGGAAGGTGTGCCACTGCACTATCGCTGTGCCAGCAGGTCGAGAAACCCCAGATCAGAGCGAGTGCTCTCTTCCCTTGCGGTCAAGCGCTCCGGCGCGAGGGCGTCGAGCGAAGCACGAACGGTGAGCCAGCAGGCGTGAAGCGTCGCAGCCAGTCGCGACCCGCGTGCAGCAGGTCGGATGCGCCGAGGACGACAGGCACGCCCATCTGTGCGAGACGGTCGACAACGCCCGCCCGATCCTGCCGCGTGATCGTCGGCAGCACGTTCCGGCAGAGCACGACGTCGATGCCTGTCAGCGGCATGTGCGCGGCGAGATCGTGCGGCCACCAGCGGATGCGGGCGCTGATCGCTTCGTCGACGTGCACCCAGTCGCCGCTTCGTCGTAATCGGCGAAGATGCGGTCGGCTTCGTCAGCGGTGATCTTGCGCGCCTCGACGGCGGCATCGACCATACGACGCGGGTAGCGTCCCTCCCATGCGGCCTTCAGCGCGGGCAGCAGCAGTTCGCTCGCGACGATCTTGACGGTGTCGGGGGTGCGCGCGGCGAGCGTGAGGGCTTCTTCGCCGGTCGCGGCGCCAGCACACCAGACGGTGCCTGTCTGTGGGATGAGTTCGAGCAGTCCCGGCCACATCTCGGGGTCGCGTCCCCATTCGGTCTGCGTGGCAGCCCACGGCCAGATGCCGCCTGCCGCGAGCGCTGCTGCGGTGTTGTCGGTGTGAGCGTTCATGCTCCGGTGCCTTCCTAACGTTGCTTGTGTGATGAGAACGAGGGGCGGGCGAGATACGACCGCCCGCCCCTCTCGGCGTCGTCGCGGATGACCGACACGACGACGCCGCTCGCGACTACGCGAGATCGAGGCGACGCGTCCACTCGTCGACCTGGCCGTCGAAGCCCTCGCGCACGACCTCGTAACCCTCCGGGTCGGCGCGGTAGACGTCCTGCCAGGCTGCGACCGTCGCATCGCTGCCCGCAGCCGTCTCGGTCATCGCCCGGTGCCAGGCGATAGCCGGGGCGTTCTTCTGCTCGACGTCGCGCACGCCCGCAGCGGCCTCGACGCCAAGATCGGCGAGCCTGTCGAAGACCAGGCCGCGAACCTCTGCGACGATCTCCGCGCCGCTCTTCGAGTCGAGCACCTGCGGCAGTGTCTCGACGAGATCGGCGATCGCGAGCGCACGCACGTCGTCGGCGCTCGCGATGATCTGCCCGAGCGGGCGACCGGCGTCGAGCAGCGCCCGCACCTTGCCCTGCTCGTGCTGCATGCGGGCGATCGCATCGGCGGTCGTCGCGCCCAGCCCTGCGAGCACGTCATCGCGGCGCTGAGCGCCTTCCGGCAGCGGCGGCACCGCAGACAGCAGACGGGCGCGCGCAGCGGCTACAGCGGCACGCTGACGCTCTCCAAGGCCGGTAGCGCTCAGGCTGTCGTCGCTGATCTGCATCGCGGCGGTGATCTCGTCCCGGTAGCCGCGCACGGCGGCAGCGAATCGGGTGGTGTCAGTCACGGTTGTTCCTCTCTTCGGTGATCTGCCCGCTTGTGCGGGCCAGACGTTCTTCGTCGGCGTCGACGTCGTTCGCGAGCGTCGACGCCCATGCCTTCAGGACGGCCTTGAACTCGTCGACGCCGGTATCGACCGGCACGGCGTACAGCCCGGCGAGCCGAGCGCGGGCGTCCATGAGTCGCAGCATCCGGTCGATCGCGCCGAGATGCCCGGTGAGCACCATGCGCATGATCGACCGCTGGGCGACGTCGAGCGCTTCGAGTTCCTGCTCGCGCAAGGCCTTCGCGCTCTCTTTCGGCAGCGCCTTCAGCGCGCGCTCGACGGCTCGATACGCGCTGCCGGGGTTGGCGTAGCCGACCCGCTTCGCGATGTCGCGATACGAGACGCGCATGAGCCGCAGTTGCAGCGCTTCGTTCGCGCGCTGCGCGGCTGTGTAGCGGGCGGGCACACTGTTGCGGTCGCCGCCGTGCTCGGATTCGGTCACGGTTGTTCTCCGTTCTTCGCGCGCTCGGCGCGACGCTTTCGCTGTTCCTGTCGCTGGGCGTTCTCACGCGCTCGGTATCCGGGGTCTGCTCGCAGGCGCCGCTTGTGCTCGCGCAGCCGCTCGCGTCGACAGCCGACGCACTCCCCGTTGCTCGTCACTCCCCACGTCAGCCGGACGTGACCGCGCGGGCACATCAGTAGGTCGCCGCCGCGATCCAACTGCGAGTTGTGGCTGTAGCAGAGCGGCGCATAGTCGTTCAGATCGGTCGACCAGCGCACCGGCTTGCCGTCGCCGCCCTTCTCGCCGTAATGCGTCGCTTCGCCGACGAGTCCCCAGCCGTCAGCGAGCCGCGCGCAGCCCGGCACGACGCACGGGCGTCCGACAGCGCTGCCGCGATCGCGACGCAGCAGGTAGTGCACTCGGTTGTAGCCGCTGGTCATCGCTGCTCCCGGACGCCGAGAATCGCCGCGAGCAGGTCGCGCAGTTCGTTCGCTTCGGCACGGTTCGCGGCGGCTTCGGCGCTGAGAGCGGCGGCGTACGCCTTGACCGCGCCGTAATGCTGCGGGCGCATCTGATCGAGCGCGACCTTGTAGCCGCTGAGGGCGTGTCGGCGCTGAGCACGGGCCTCGCGCAGACTGTTCCGCTCTGGCGTCGAGATGATGCGGCGAGCGCGCTCGACGAGGGCGGCACGTTCGAGAGCCGAGCCGGTCGGTGTGGTGGTCATCGTGTGGTCTTCCTCTCGTCGAGCACTTCAGGGTGAGTGAAGCGCCTACCTGTCTGATCTGCGGTTTTCGCGGTCGATGTGCTCTGGGTGTGCAGGTGCGGGCGGATCACATCGACGAATCCGACGAGCGCGCCCGCGAGCATCAGCAGCCCGGCGAGTGTGTAGTAGGTCATGCGGTCGTCCTTTCGTCGTTCAGCAGCAGCCCGCGTTCGCGTGCGTATCGACGCGTCGCAGGCGATAGATCAGCGATCGAGCAATCGAACGGCTCGCCGTTGTGAGCACGTCGCTCGATCTCGGGCCAGTTCTCGCGGATGAACTCGGCTGCCTCTGCGCTCGTCTGAGGCTCAGCCGCGACGTCGAGCAGATGAGCGATGTCTGATGCGAACACCATCTGTCGATCGCTGGGACGGCGCGCAGCGCGTGCGATGCGCTTTCCTGTCGGAGAGGGAGGTAGAGAGATAGGTAGAGGGGTAACGGTCTGGGCGTTACCCATTCCCTCTGAAACCGTTACCCATTCGCCCTCGGAACCGTTACCCATTCCGTGTTCGCCGTGAGTCACGCGTGACACGTCATCGTCGAAACCGTTACCCATTCCCGAGCGTGAACCGTTACCCATTCCTGGGTCACCCAGCACGAGCAGTTCGTACTCAGCCCGATGCCCGCGATGCGCGGCCGAGCGCTTGCGGATGAGCCCCTTCGAGATCAGCGAAGGGAGGATGCGCACGCTGAGCGCCTGCTTTGCGGCAGGCGTGCCCGGCGTCTTGCCGATCGCGAGCGCGAGCCGATCGTGACCCCAGGTGTAGAGCGGCGCGTCATCGTCGACCGCGATAGCCATGTCGAGCAGCACCGCGCGTTCGAGCGACGTCACCGTCGTCGTCAGCAGCGCGCTCTTCATGCGCTCCAAGGTCGTGAATCCCACGTCTCTCGCCCTCCGTCGAGCCGGTCGCTCAGTCGTTCGTGTGCTCGATGCCGAACATGCGGAGGAACGGGACAGTGGGGATGAGCACGCGCCCTCGGATGCGGATCGAAGGAATCTCGCCCGAGCGGACGGCGAGCCACATCGTGCTCTCGCCGACGCCCAAGATCGGGGCGGCGTCTCGCACGTCGAATGCGACGGGGAGGGGGTTCGGAAGGTCGAAGTCTGCGGCGGTCAGGGTGACGGCGGGCTTCACGGTGGCGGGCATGGCGATCCTTTGGACGTAGGTGTCGGATCGTCAGACCGGGCCCGCCGTGCCTTGACGTTCTTACTGCTGTCATCAGCATACATCACAAATCAGGTATTTCACGCTATTCTGATGATGCACAGATTCGTGTATATAGGTAGCCAATTGAATCAGGAAGGAGTGCCCATGAGCACGATGAGAGAGATCATCGGGCAGAACGTGAAGCGCGAGAGACGAGGCATCGGGATGCAGCAAGACGCGTTCGCCGAACGGCTCGCAACACTGTCAGGCCGCGCGTGGACGATCAGCGCCGTCTCCGAGGCTGAGCGCGGAAAACGCACGTGGACAGCCGACGATGTCGTGCTCTTCGCGCGAGCGCTCACCGTTCGACCTGCGTCGCTGTTCTCGATCCCCGACGAGGTCGACGCGGTCGAGATCGACGGCCAGTCCGTGGGCCGCGACGAGATCGAACCCGGCGCGCGTGCACTCAGTAACGGTGCGTCAGCACCGTTACAGGTGATCGCGCGTCTCACGCGTGCGCTCGACTCGCACCTGCACGAGATCACCGCCCTGCACGGAGCGGTGGAACAGACGTATGCCGACGCGATCGGCGCGCGCAAGACCTGGCTTCGGCAGACAGCCGAGCCACAGCCCAGAGAGGAAGATCAATGATCTATCGCAGATGCTCGTGCCGCAACGCGGACGGCAAGCCATACGGCAACCTGCCCGAGAGCGCCACCGAGGCGCAGATCGCGCGAGCGTGCCCCACATTGCTCGCCGACCCGAAGCACGGCAAATGGGGCTACTACCTCAGCCGGGGATTCGGCTTCGATCCGAAGACCAAGAAGATGAAACGGCTACAGACGCGCGTCGCCAACTTCACCAGCAAGCGGGCGGCTCAGTCCGCCTACGCGAAGGCGAAGACCGAGCACGACACGGGGCAGTTCCGCGAGACGAACCGCACGCAGTTCGCGCAGTGGTGCGACGAGTGGCTGACTACGAGCGGCCTCTCGGCAGGTCTTCGATCGGCGTACGGGCGCTACTTCGAGAACGACGTCGCGCCGAGCGCTCTCGGGCGGATGCGGCTCAGCGACATCAGGCGCGCCGACGTGCAGCGCTTCGTCGACAGCATGCTCGCTGCCGGTCGCGGCGTGCCGACCGTCAAGAAGGCGCACCGGGGCATCAGCAGTGCACTCACGGCAGCCGTGCGGGGCGATCTCATCCCAGCGAACCCCGCGAACGGCGTTGTGTTCCCGAAGGAGCGACGCGCGAAGTTCGAGCCGTGGTCACCCGCACAGGCCGGGAGGTTCCTCGACCACGCAGCGCAGCACCGGCTCGGCGTCGTGCTCGAAGTCGCCATGTTCACCGGCCTACGCCCTGCCGAGTTGGCCGGGCTGCGGTGGATCGACGTCGACCTCGCGTCGCGCACGCTCACCGTGCGGTGGACGCGCACGATCGTCGACGGCAAGGTCGAAGAGAAGGAGCCGAAGACCGAAGAGAGCCAGGCGAGCATCGACCTGGAAGATCAGACGGTCGGCGCGCTCGTCGCCTGGCAAATCACCCAGCAGGGCGACCGCGACCGGCTCGGCGCGCTCTGGCAGAACAGCGGCTACGTCTTCACCCACGAGGACGGGCGACCGTTGCGGCGCGACTACGTGCTGAAGAACGTGTTCAAGCCGGTCTGGGCAGCGACGAACGCGACGATCGCCGCCGAGAACGTCGAGCGTGTCGCACGCGGCGAGCAGCCTCAGCCGCCGCTCTCGTGGATCAAGATGCACGGGCTGCGGCACATGCACGCGTCGCTGATGCTCGCGAGTGGGGCCGACATCGCATTGACGTCGAAGCGGCTGCGGCACTCGTCAGTCGTCATCACGTCGGACGTGTACACGCACCTGATCGGCGACCGTGCCCGGCATGCCGCTGAGGCCGTCGCGGCGCTGGTTCCGAGGGTAGGTGCACCACAAGTGCACAACCAGACAGCAGAGCGCGCGTCTTTCAGCACTGGGGGAGTGGGGACTTCCGCGTGATTACGCGGTTCCCTGTGGTGGGCGATGCCGGACTCGAACCGACGACCTCTTCCGTGTGAAGGAAGCGCGCTACCAACTGCGCCAATCGCCCATGTGGAGTTGTGTCGTGCACGGTGGCACAGTCAGAAAGCATACCCGATCAGCGGCACCGTCCCGACACCGTGCGGGATGCCGGGCGTGGCGGCACTCCGTACGATCATGAGACACGCCCGGCATCGCGAAGCGGTTTGGCGATGCGCCGATCCTGGGCTAATGTATTTCAAGTGCCCGGGACGCCGGGAACGAAAACAGAATATGCGGATGTAGCGCAGTTGGTAGCGCATCACCTTGCCAAGGTGAGGGTCGCGAGTTCGAGTCTCGTCATCCGCTCGAGTGCAGGAGCCCCCTTCAGGGGGTTTCGGCATGTGGGTTCGAATCCACCTCGCGGTGGCGTGGCCGAGAGGCTAGGCACCGGCCTGCAAAGCCGTTTACACGGGTTCGAATCCCGTCGCCACCTCTCTGACAACTGAACAGCCTTCTAGGCGCGATTGGCGCAGCGGTAGCGCGCTTCCCTGACACGGAAGAGGTCACTGGTTCGATCCCAGTATCGCGCACAGACGAAAACCCCGGTTCAGCCGGGGTTTTTGCGTATCCGGCCCGGTGCAGAGCGGCCCGCGTGCCATCTACGTGTCGATGATTCCAGGTATGCCGACGAGGACATTCCGCCAGCCGCTGCAACAGCCAGGGAGCAGCAACCTGGCGCGTTGCCGGACCGCCGATACGGTGGAGGGATGAGTACGGAGGGCGAGGATCTACAAGGCGACGGCGCGGGTCAGGAAGGCCGACGCTGGTATCAGCGGCCGTGGCTCGCGAGCTTCGACGGATTCACCTGGGGCCCGACGAGCTGGGGCGCTCTGGTTGCCATCGCCATGGCCGTCGTGGCTGGCGTCGTCGTCATCGACTGGATGGGCTCGCTGTTCTAGGAACTCGCCGTCCTGTCGACTCACATCACCGGAAACCCGTCCGGTTCTCCCACGCAGCCGCCGAGCCAGGATGACATCGCGTTGTCGCACCCGACGCGGGTCGCAGCGAACGGGGTCCGGACCGTGTAGACGAGATAGGACTCGGCAGTCATGGGCTCGTCGACGTCGACCGTGACATGCGCTGTGTGTGGACCGCCTGGAGCAGCGAGCGCGCAGCGATCCGGCTCATCCTCGGGCGGTGTGCCGTCAGGGTCGACCCACCACAGGACCGGCGTGTACTCGTGTGGTCCTACTGCGCCTGCCTCAGGGGTGAGGACGTCGAAGAGGAGCTCACCGCACGTCGGGTCGCCCGCGGTGTGGCCGCCGAGCCAGGCGGCAACGGAAGCGCCGTCTGTGAGCCCCTCGGGCACAGGATAGAGCTCCATGGCCTGCAGCCAGCACTGCTGCCAGTAGAACATCACCACGTCCTGCTCGCCGTCGCCATCGCTGTATCGCGGCACGAGCGAGCAGCCCACCTCGGTCCAGGAACGCACCGGATCGTCCAGTTTCTTCAGCGGGGCGCGGAACTCGTCCTGCTTCGCGAGTAGCATGTCGCGCTCGGCGGGCAGACGGTCGACGAGCTCGTGAGCGCTGTTCGTGTGGATGATCCGGAGGATCGGTCCTGGCGCGAAGGCGAAAAGCCCGATGAGAACCAGGACGACGATGATTCCCGCGAGCCAGCGACGCCGCGGCGACCACGGCTCTGCTTCCTGCGCTCCTGGCTCCTGCGTCTCGTCCATATCCTTCACGATATCGAGACGCTCCGTAGTCCTGTTCGGTCTCGGATCGAGCGCCCGGCCGTAATGAATCGGGCGTTTCGCCGTCTCTTAGTGGGAACACCAGAGCAGCGAAGGACCGCGTTGAACACATTGACGATTCACTACCAGCTTTCAGAGATGCTGGTGCCGCTGGGAACGATCGGCGCCGTGCTCGCAACCGTGTCGGTCGTCCTCACCTGCGGGATCGTGGCCGCAGGACGAGACGAGGTGGGGCTGCCCGTCGCCGGATGGCTCGTAGGCACGCTGCTGAGCCTCGCAGCTGGATTCAGCGATCTGAGACCGACTCTGTTCTCGATCGCCGGCGGGGTGACCATGGCCGTCTTCATCGTCGTGGCGCTGCTGATCCGGCGGAACGGTCTTCGCCGGGTGGTCCGCGGGCACTGATCGCGAACGGGCAGGCTCCCGTCGACCGAGTCGTTTCCGGGACGCCGGCAGTCGCGCGTCTTGCGAGTCGGCATGGCGAGCGCAACCCCCTCTGCGATGAGTCTGGACGTGGCTACGTTCGCTGGCATGAGCATGGGAGAGACGCAGCAGGCGATCATCTCGATCGATGATGACGACGGCATCCCACTCGACCGCGACCAGGACATAGGCGCGCTGAAGGAGCGGATCGAGCGCGCGGCCGCCGAGACCCGGTTCGTGGACTTCCGCAGGGCGGACGGCGCGGAGGTATCCGTGCTCGTTTCGCCGCTCAGTCGCGTGCGCATCGCGATCCTGCCCGTCCGTGCGGAAGCGGTCGACGCCGCAGAACCCGGCGGTATCGACGACTTCCCCGCCGACCTGTTCTGATCAGACACGTACTCGCACGCTCCGACCGGCCGAGTCAACCCCCTACGTCGAACCGGTCGGCGACCCTACTGTCGTTGCATCGGAGCTCATGCGGGCTCCAGGACGGAAAGGAGCGGTCATGAATCCTCTTCTGATCATCGTCGCGGTGATCGCGATCATCCTCGCCATCACGGGTGGACTGGTGCAGTCCCTGAACTTCCTGCTGTGGGTCGGACTGGTCCTTCTTGCGCTCGCGGTGATCGCGTGGCTCATCAGGGCGGTCTCGGGTCGAAACACGAGCGTGTGACCTCCGACCCCGCGCCGACCGTCAACGGGTGACGATCGGCGCCGGCCCCGGTGCGCAGAGCGGGCGCTCGCACACCGGGGCCTTCTCATGTCTGCGGGGCGGATGCGGGATGCCGTGACGCGGCGGCGTAGACTTCAGGGCATGGAATCCGCGCCGGCCGCTCTCGTGACCTCTGTCACCGGTGTCGTCGCGCGAACTACGGACGCCTGAGCGGGCAGGGCGCGTTCGCGCCTGCAGCTGAGTCGTCTCGTTCCATCGTCTATCTGGAGAAACCCGTGTCAGACATCGCCCAGCCCAGCGTCGACAAGCGCGACGGCTTCGCCCTGTTCACCGATCGTTCCGTTGTCGCCATGCGCGTCAACGGAGAGCTGAAAGACCTCGCGGCGACCGTCGCCGACGGCGACGAGATCGAGCCCGTCGGCATCGACAGCCCCGACGGCCTCGCCATCCTGCGCCACTCGACGGCGCACGTGCTGGCTCAGGCGGTGCAGCGCATCCGTCCGCAGTCGAACCTCGGCATCGGCCCGCCCATCACAGACGGCTTCTATTACGACTTCGGCGTCGACACTCCGTTCACACCGGAAGACCTCAAAGCCATCTCCAAGGAGATGCAGCGCATCATCCGCGAGGGGCAGCGCTTCACCCGCCGGGTGGTCAGCGAGGACGAGGCGCGCGCCGAGATGGCCGATGAGCCGTTCAAGCTCGAGCTCATCGCCCTGGCCGGAGGCCCGGGCTCGGGCGCGGATGCAGCCGAGGGGGCGTCCGCAGAGATCGGCGCGGGCGAGCTGACGATCTACGACAACGTCACGAAAGACGGCGAGGTCGCCTGGAAGGACCTCTGCCGCGGTCCGCACGTGCCGAGCACCCGCATGGTGGGCAACGGGTGGGATCTCACGCGAGTGGCCGCCGCCTACTGGCGGGGCAGCGAGAAGAACCCGCAGCTGCAGCGCATCTACGGCACGGCGTGGCCGAGCAAGGAAGAGCTGCGCGCCTACCAGGAGCGCATGGCCGAGGCCGAGCGACGCGACCACCGCAAGCTCGGGGTCGAGATGGACCTGTTCTCGTTCCCCGACGAGATCGGCTCGGGGCTGGCGGTGTTCCATCCCAAGGGCGGCATCATCCGCTACGAGATCGAGGAGAACCTGCGTCGCCACCTGCTGCGAAACGGCTACGAGGTGGTGAACAGCCCGCATATCACCAAGAAGGATCTGTTCATGACCTCGGGTCATCTGCAGACCTATGCGGACGGCATGTTCCCCCCGATGCATCTCGATGAGGCGCGCGATGACGAGGGCAACATCACCCGCCAGGGCCAGGACTACTACCTGAAGCCCATGAACTGCCCGTTCCACAACCTGATCTACCGGGCGCGCGGTCGCAGCTACCGTGAACTTCCGCTGCGGATGGCCGAGTTCGGCACCGTCTACCGGTACGAGAAGAGCGGAACGCTCTCGGGTCTCACCCGCGTGCGCGGCCTGACCCAGGATGATGCGCACATCTACGTCACGCAGGACCAGGTGCGCGACGAGCTCGCCACGAACCTGAACCTCGTGCTCACGCTGCTGCGCGACTACGGACTGGACGACTTCTACCTCGAGCTGTCCACGAACGAGGAGGGCAACGACAAGTTCCTGGGTGAGCCCGAGCAGTGGTCGACGGCGATCGACATCCTGCGCGAGGTCGCCCTGGAGTCGGGCCTGGAGCTGGTGGCCGACCCCGGTGGGGCGGCGTTCTACGGTCCGAAGATCTCGGTGCAGGCCCGTGACGCCATCGGCCGCACGTGGCAGATGTCGACGATCCAGCTCGATTTCAACCAGCCTGAGCGGTTCGAGCTCGAGTACACCGGTCCCGACGGGCAGAAGCATCGCCCGGTGATGATCCACCGAGCACTGCTGGGCTCTGTCGAGCGCTTCTTCGCCATCCTGCTCGAGCACTACGCCGGCGACTTCCCGCTGTGGCTGGCCCCGGTGCAGGTCGTGGGGGTTCCGGTCGCCGATCAGTACTCGGAATACCTCGACGGCGTCATCGCCCAGCTTCGGGATGCCGGTGTGCGGGCGGACGTCGACCACTCCGACGACCGCATGCAGAAGAAGATCCGCAATCACACCACCGCGAAGGTGCCGGTGATCCTGATCGCGGGAGAGCAGGATCGAGCCGCCGGCACGGTCTCGTTCCGCTTCCGCGACGGTTCGCAGGAGAACGGCGTGCCCATCGCGGATGCCGTCTCGCGGATCCGCTCGGCGATCTCGAGCCACGCACGGGTGATGACCTCGGAGGATCTGGCTTGACCGGACTCGAGGACGCAAGTCACCTCGCCGGAGTCCCCGACGAGTTCCAGAGGCTGTGGACCCCGCACCGGATGGCGTACATCCAGGCGGGGCCACAGCCCCTGCGCGACGAGTGCCCGTTCTGCGAGGCGCCGAAGCATCCGGACGAGGAGCGCCTGATCGTGGCGCGAGGCGAGACGGCGTTCGTCGTGCTCAACCTGTTCCCGTACAACTCGGGGCACCTGCTGGTGTGCCCGTACCGTCACATCGGCACGTACGACCAGGCGACGCCCGAGGAGGTCGCCGAGATCGGGGCGCTCACGCAGACGGGGATGCGCGTGCTTCGCGAGGTGTCTCGCTGCGACGGGTTCAATCTGGGCATGAACCAGGGCGAGGTCGCCGGTGCCGGCGTCGCCGCCCATCTGCACCAGCACATCGTGCCGCGATGGGCGACCGACGCCAACTTCTTCCCGATCATCGCGAAGACGAAGGCGCTGCCGCAGCTGCTCGACGAGATCCGCGATGCCGTCGCGAACGCCTGGCCCACCGGCGGTCGCTGAGCCTCAGCGCACCTGGCGCGCGGTGAACTGCATCCGCGGGTTCGCGTAGGTCTCCTGCGATTCGACGAGCCGAAGCTCGCGGTCGCCGGAGTCGAGGGTGTTCTGCAGCAGGTCGAAGACGCTCGACACGGTGCGCTCCAGCGCCAGCTTCGCGTCGCCGGTGGAGGCGTAGTGCGCCGTGAACAGCGCGGCCGTGACGTCGCCCGAGCCGTTCGCCTTCATCGGCAGGTGCGGTGTGGCGACCAGCCAGGCGCCCTTCCCATCCGCCGCGAGCATCTCGATGGTGCCCTCCTCGCGGTCGGGCCGCTCGACCGAGGTGACGAGAACCGTCGACGGTCCCATCGCCATCGCCGCATCGACCGACGCGAGCGTGGACTCGAGGTCGGAGGGCTCAGTGCCGGTGAGGAAGCCCAGCTCGAACTGGTTCGGCGTGATGATGTCGGCGACCGGCACGACCTTGTCGCGCAGCAGCACGGGGATCGCCGGGGCGACGAAGCATCCCGACTTCGCGTTGCCCATCACGGGATCGCAGGCGTACACGGCATCCGGGTTCTTGGCCTTCACCCGTGCCACGGCGTCGATGATCACATCGGCGATGCCCTCGCCGCCCTGGTATCCGCTGAGCACGGCGTCGATCTGCCCGAAGACGTCTCGCTCCTCGATGCCGGTGATGACCTCGCGCACGTCGGACGGGTCGATCATCGGTCCGCGCCATGCCCCGTACCCCGTGTGGTTCGAGAAGTTCACGGTGTACACCGGCAGCACGTCCACGCCGATGCGCTGCAGCGGGAAGACGGCGGCCGAGTTTCCGACGTGACCGTGCGCGACGGCCGACTGGATCGAGAGGATCTTCATCCTGTCATCCTCTCACTGCCGCGGCGGCGAGATCGTCGACGAGACGCGAGCTCTCGACGTCGGTCAGGTCGTGCACGGTCAGCCGAAGGTGCCTCGACGGCCCTGCTGCGTCGTCGAGCAGGAACTCGTCGCCAGGGCGGGCCAGCCAGCCCTTCCGCATCAGCCGCTCGGCGGCGATGCGGGCTGACGTCTCGAGCTGCACCCACAGGCTGAGCCCATCGGTCGAGACGGTGGCGATGCCGCGGGCGGCCAGCGCCTCGGTGAAAGCGCGATTGCGTGCGGCGTAGTGCTCGGCGGCCCGTGCGATCTGAGCGCGCGCGGCCTGATCGGTGAGCTGTGCATGCGCGAGCCGCTGCAGCAGGTGACTCACCCAGGTCGTTCCGGGGCTGAGGCGCATCGCCAGTCGCTCCGCCGTGGTCGGATCGGTCCCTGCGAGCGCGAGGCACATGTCGGGGCCGAGGAACTTCGACACGGAGCGGATCAGCGCGTACCGACGATGCGTCGGCGCGATCAGCGACGCGTAGGGGTGGGACGAGAGCAGCGAGAAGTGGTCGTCCTCGATGATCAGGACGTACGGGTGGTCGGCGAGGACGTCGCGGAGCGCCGCGGCGCGTGCGGGGGAGAGACTCACGCCCGTGGGGTTCTGCGCGCGCGGAGTGCTGATGATCGCCCGGACCCCGGCATCCAGCGCCGCGCGAAGGCCGTCCACGGTCATCCCCTCCTCGTCCACCGCGACGGGGACCGCGCGATAGCCGCCGAGCCTGACGGTATGGATGCTGGAGAGGAAGCACGGGTCCTCGAGCGCAACGGCGTCATCGCGCATCAGCGCCTGGGCGAGCAGGCGCTCCACCGCATCGACGGCGCCACTGGTCACGACGACGTGCAGGTCGTCACGGGGCAGGTCGGCGAGCATCCACTCCCGTGTCCACTGCTCCAGCCCCGCGTCTATCACCGGCTCGCCGTACAGCACCGGCCGACCGACGATCCGGCCGAGAGCCGGCGTCGGATCGGGGATGAGGGCCGGGTCGGGATTGCCGGATGCGATGTCGCGCAGCACCGTGTCGGCCACGCCCTCCTGAGCCACGGGCTCGGCTCCGGCGATCACGGTGCCCGCCCGGCCTCGAGAGAAGACGAGTCCCGCCTGGGAGAGCTGGCGGTACGCCGCCACGGCGGTGTTGCGGTTCACGCCGAGGGTCGTCGCGAGCTCGCGCACCGGGGGAAGCGCATCGCCGGGGCGCAGCGCACCGCGCTCGCGCAGCCCGCGCACGCTGTCTGCTATCTCGGCGGCGGAGGTCCCGGTGATCATCGCGTCCATCACTCCGATTGTATGGTGCTATTGTTTGGCATAGGCCAAAGTGCGGATTGTCACAACGAGGAGTGATCATGGCATCCACCGACCAGAACCCCACCACCGGATCGCAGCGCGTCAAGCGCGGTCTCGCCGAGATGCTCAAGGGCGGCGTCATCATGGACGTCGTCACGGCCGAGCAGGCGAAGATCGCCGAGGATGCAGGAGCCGTCGCCGTCATGGCACTCGAGCGAGTGCCGGCGGACATCCGCGCCCAGGGCGGCGTCTCGCGCATGAGCGACCCCGAAATGATCGACAGCATCATCGATGCGGTCTCGATCCCGGTGATGGCCAAGGCCCGCATCGGCCACTTCGTCGAGGCGCAGGTGCTGCAGGAGCTCGGTGTCGACTACATCGACGAGTCGGAGGTGCTCTCGCCAGCCGACTACGTGAACCACATCGACAAGTGGCCCTTCACCGTGCCGTTCGTCTGCGGGGCGACCCACCTGGGTGAGGCCCTGCGCCGCATCACCGAGGGCGCGGCCATGATCCGCTCCAAGGGAGAGGCCGGCACGGGCGATGTCTCGGAGGCGATGAAGCACATCCGCAAGATCCGCGGCGAGATCGCGGCGCTCGGGGCCCTGTCGAAGGACGAGCTCTATGTCGCCGCGAAGGAGCTGCAGGCCCCGTACGAACTCGTCGCGGAGATCGCCGAGACCGGCACCCTGCCCGTCGTGCTGTTCGTCGCCGGGGGCGTCGCGACCCCGCCGACGCCGCGATGATGATGCAGCTCGGCGCGGACGGCGTCTTCGTCGGCTCCGGCATCTTCAAGTCGGGCGACCCGGTCGCCCGCGCCAAGGCGATCGTGAAGGCCACCGCGTTCTACGATGACCCGAAGGTGATCGCCGAGGCCTCCCGCGGACTGGGAGAGGCGATGGTCGGCATCAACGTCTCCGACCTCCCGGCACCGCACCGCCTCGCCGAGCGCGGCTGGTAAGCCCGCCTTCGGCAGGCGGCGCGATCCCGGGGTCGATCCGACCCGATCGGATCGGACCCGGATCGTCGGGCGCGGTGGTCACTGCCGGTGGAGACTCGATGTCGAAGGGAGCCACCGTGATCGAGATCCTCAACCGCCTCGTCGATGAGATCGAGTCGCACCTCGGCGACGACATCGACATCGACGGCATCGCCGCGGCATCCGGAACCACCGGGTACCACGTGCGTCGCATGTTCTCGTCGCTCTCGGGCATGCCGGTGTCGGAGTACGTCCGTCGTAGACGGATGACCGTCGCCGCGTCCGACGTCGTCGGCAGCGAGGATCTGCTCTCGATCGCGGTGCGCTACGGCTACGGATCGACAGAGGCATTCGGCCGGGCTTTCCGCGCTGTGCACGGCGTCGCCCATGGCGTCGTGCGCCGTGACGGCGGCCCCCTTCGCAGCCAGCCGCAGCTCAGGTTCCGCCTGACCGTAGAAGGGAGCATCCCCATGGATGTCCGCATCACCGAACGAGACGCCTTCCGCCTGATCGGGCACGCAGCGCGCGTGCCGCTGATCCACGAGGGAGCCAATCCGCACATCCAGGCGCACATCGCGTCGCTGCCCGTCGACGAGCACACCAGGCTCAAGCGGCTCGGCGACACCGAACCCGCAGGGATACTGCAGGTGAGTGCCGATGTCGATGCGGACTACGCCGAGGGGAGCGAGCTCACCTACCTGCACGGCGTCGCCGTGTCCGCCGGCTCTCCGGTGCCGGATGACCTCGACGCGATCGAGGTCGATCGCGGCGCATGGGCGGTGTTCCGCACCTCCGGAGCGTACCCGGCGGCGCTTCAGGCGGCATGGGCGGCCACCGCCACCGAATGGTTCCCCTCCAACCCGTGGCGGCTGCGCCCCGGACCCTCTCTCGTCGCGGTCATCGATCGCGCCGAGGATTTCAGCACGGCGACAACCGAGCTGTGGCTGCCGATCGAACGGAGTTGATGTGACGCAGGAGTCGACGAAGGCTGACGGCCCGCGCGTCGGGGTGCTCGCCCTGCAAGGTGATGTGCGCGAGCACGTCGCCATGCTCGAGCGCCTCGGCGCCGAGGCGGTGCGGGTGCGCCGACCGGAGGAGTTCGCCACGGTCGACGGACTGATCATCCCCGGCGGCGAGTCGAGCGTGATCGACAAGCTGACGCGGATGTTCGGTCTGGCCGATCCCATCCGCGAGGCGATCCGAGCCGGGATGCCGATGTTCGGCACCTGCGCCGGTCTGATCATGCTCGCCGACCGCCTGGTCGACGCGATCGACGGGCAGCAGACGTTCGGTGGCCTCGACGTCACCGTCCGGCGCAACGCCTTCGGCCGCCAGGTGGACTCCTTCGAAGGCCCTGTCGCGGTGCCGAGCCTCGGCGGCGATCCGGTGCGCGCCGCGTTCATCCGCGGTCCGGTGGTCGACACGGTGGGTCCGGATGCCTCGGTGCTGGCGGCGCTCGATGACGGCAGCGTCGTCGCGGTCGAACAGGGGAATCTGCTCGGGATCAGCTTCCATCCCGAGATCTCGGGCGAACCGCGTTTCCACGAGCGCTTCCTGCAGCGCGTCGCGGAACGGATAGCAGTCCGCGAGGGATAGCCTCGCACCCATGCGCCTGCCACTCGGATCCACGGACCTCAGCGCCAGCGGCGGAACGGTCACCCTCGTCGGCCGGCGCGGCGATGCCTGGCAGAGCCTCGATGGCGCAGGAATGGCGCTCGAGCGCGCGATCGACGCCGTCGAGGCTCTCAGCAGCTCGGACGTGCACGCCGAACCCGGCTTCGCGACGTCGGTTCCCTCCGGATCCGCTCAGGCCGGCTTCTTCTCCGCCGGTGAGCAGATCCTCTGGCGCTATGGTCGCTTCACCGAGTCGGCACGCGTGGTCCGTGATGACGCTCGGGGCCTGGTCGTGTGGATCCCGTCAGGATCCGAACGACTCGAATCGGTGCCGGCCGATGGCCGCCGCACCCGCGACATCCCTCTCCACGAGCGGTTCGGCGTGCCGACGGTGACGCGTCAGTCGACCTGGACCGGCCCTGGCGTCCTCCGTGTCGCACCGAGCGGCAAGCCGTGGTCGGTGTGGTTCTTCCGCGACGCTCACGCCGTCCCGCAGGGGGCGTACGTGAACCTCGAGGTGCCGCATCGTCGCGGCGGAGCGGTTCACCCGGGCATCTTCTCGCGCGACCTCGTTCTGGATCTGTGGATCGACGCGGGGCATCCGGGATCGGAGGACATCTGGCTGAAGGATGCCGACGAGCTGGAGGCCGTCGTCAGGCAGGGCCGATTCACGCCCGCTCAAGCCGATGCCGTGCGCGCGATCGCCGATCACGCAGCACGGGAGTTCATCGTCGACGGACGATGGCCGCTCGATGAGGGCTGGGAGCGCTGGTCGCCGGATGCCGCGATGGACGAGCCCGTGGCACTGCCCGCGATTCGATAGAATGGACGACGCCCTGGAGGCGACTCCCGGGCGCAGGCGACGAGCGGAGACATATGTCCGGGCATTCCAAGTGGGCTACGACCAAGCACAAGAAGGCCGTCATCGACGCGCGCCGTGCGAAGTCATGGGCGAAGCTCATCAAGAACATCGAGGTCGCGGCGAAGCTCGGCGGACCCGACCAGGCAGGCAACCCGACGCTCTTCGACGCGGTGCTCAAGGCCAAGAAGATGTCGGTCCCGAAGGACAACATCGACCGCGCGGTGAAGCGCGGAGCAGGCATCGGCGGCGAGGCTGTCGAGTACACCTCGATCATGTACGAAGGCTACGGTCCCAACGGCGTCGCCCTCATGATCGAATGTCTGACCGACAACAAGAACCGTGCGGCCGCTGAGGTGCGCACCGCGCTCAGCCGCAACGGCGGCACTCTCGCCGACCCCGGTTCGGTCGCGTACAACTTCACCCGCAAGGGCGTCATCGTGGTCGGCTCGGAGGGCACCACGGAGGACGACGTGATGATGGCCGCTCTCGAGGCCGGCGCCGAGGAGGTCGAGCCGCATGCGGACGGGTTCCAGGTGATCGTCGAGGCGACGGACCTGGTCGCCGTGCGCACTGCTCTGCAGGAGGCCGGCATCGACTACGACTCGGCCGACGTCGAGTTCGTCCCGAACCTCAAAGTCGAGATCGACGCCGAGACCGCGCGCAAGGTCTTCCGCCTCATCGACGCACTCGAGGACAGCGACGACGTGCAGAACGTGTTCGCCAACTTCGACCTCACCGCCGATGTTCAGGCCGAGCTCGAGAGCGACGACGACGAGTAGGGGCTGCTCCAGAAGGCCCCTGGCGCGCCTGCGCCGGGGGCCTTCGTGCACCTCGTAGCCTGGGGGAGTGAGCTCTCTGCGCGTCCTCGGCATCGATCCCGGCCTCACCCGCTGCGGCATCGGGATCGTCGACGTCGACCGGTCCCGCAGAGCATCGCTCGTCCATGTCGGTGTCGTCCGTACGCCCGTCGACGCTGACCTCTCGACACGTCTCGCGGCTGTGGCCGCGGGGATCCGCGCGGCGATCGACGAGCACCGGCCGGCGGCTGTCGCTGTCGAGCGCGTGTTCGCGCAGCACAACGTGCAGACCGTGATGGGCACCGCCCAGGCATCCGGCGTCGCCCTTCTGATCGCCGCAGAGGCCGGACTTCCCGCCGCGACCCATACGCCGAGCGAGGTGAAGGCTGCCGTCACCGGGTACGGCTCGGCCGACAAGCGCCAGGTGCAGTCCATGATCGCGCGGATCCTGCGCCTCGACGCTCCGCCGCAGCCGGCCGACGCGGCCGACGCGCTCGCGATCGCGCTGTGCCATGCCTGGCGAGGCGGCACCGCTCAGGCCGCCGCGGGTGCCCGGCTGACCCCGGCGCAGCAGGCGTGGGCTGATGCCGAGCGCGGCGCCCGCGCCGCTAGAACATATGTCCGATAGGGTGAGGTCATGATCTCGTCTCTGCGCGGCACCGTGCTGCACGCCGACACCGCACACGTCGTCATCGAGACGGGGGGCGTCGGTTTCGCGGTGTTCGTGCCTGCGGACGTCGCACACACCGCCGTCGTCGGCGAGCAGCTCCGGCTGCACACGAGCCTCATCGTCCGAGAGGATGCGCTGACCCTGTTCGGCTTCAGCGACCGCGACGAGCTCGAGATCTTCGGACAGCTGCTCAGCGTCACCGGCGTCGGGCCGAAGTCCGCCCTCGGCGTGCTCTCGCACCTCACCGTCGACCAGATCGCCGAGGCCGTCACCGCCGAGGACGACGCGCCGTTCCGCCGCGTCTCGGGAATCGGACCGAAGACCGCGAAGCTCATCGTCGTGCAGCTGGCGGGCAAGGTGCAGCCGCGTGTGGCATCCGCTCCCGCCGGCGCTCCGGCGACCGCGACCGTCGAGCAGGTCGCCGCAGCGCTCGTCGGACTGGGCTGGTCGGAGAAGGTCGCGGCCGAAGCCGCCGCGCAGTCCGCGGAGGATGCCACGGATGCGGAGCGCGAGTCGGTGCCGGCCCTGCTGCGCCGCACGCTCGCGGCCATGGGGCCTGGAGCCAAGCGTGGCTGACGCCTCCCGCGACGCCGGCGAGGCGCTCGACGAGACGGAGCTCGCGATCGAGGGCGCCCTTCGCCCGAGCAGTCTCGACGAGTTCGTCGGACAGCCCAAGGTGCGCGGACAGCTGCAGCTGCTTCTCGAAGCGGCGCGCATCCAGGAGCGCCCAGCCGACCACATCCTGCTGGCAGGCCCTCCCGGCCTCGGCAAGACCACTCTCGCGATGATCGTCGCGCACGAGAGCGGGCGGCCGCTGCGACTCTCGAGTGGACCGGCCATCCAGCACGCCGGCGACCTCGCGGCGCTGCTGTCGAGTCTCACCCCCGGCGAGGTGCTGTTCATCGACGAGATCCACCGCATGGCGCGCTCCGCCGAGGAGATGCTGTATCTCGCGATGGAGGACTTCCGCATCGACATCATGGTGGGCAAGGGAGCAGGTGCCACGAGCATCCCGCTCGAGCTCGCCCCCTTCACGCTCGTCGGGGCGACGACCCGCTCCGGTCTGCTGCCGAACCCGCTGCGCGACCGCTTCGGATTCACCGGACATCTCGAGTTCTACGACGACGACGATCTCGAGCGCGTCATCGCTCGATCGGCGAGCGTGCTCGGCGTGCGCCTGCCCGACGACTCGCTCAGCGAGATCGCACGCCGCTCACGCGGCACGCCCCGTATCGCGAACCGCCTGCTGCGACGCGTGCGCGACTACGCGCTGGTGCACGGCGGCGGGGGAGCGGCGTCGATCGACGACGTGCGGGCCGCGCTCGATCTCTACGACGTGGACGCCATCGGGCTCGACCGCCTCGACCGCGCGGTGCTCGATGCGCTGGTGCGTCGCTTCCGTGGCGGCCCTGTGGGTCTCAGCACCCTGGCCGTCGCGGTCGGCGAGGAGGCCGAGACGGTCGAGAGCGTCGTCGAACCGTACCTCGTGCGCATCGGGTTCCTCGGGCGCACTCCGCGCGGACGCATCGCCATGCCCGAGGCGTACCGGCACCTCGGCATCGCCCACCCCGACGGCGTGGCATTGTTCGATGACCTATAATCGCTGAAGCCTCCCTGAACCCTTGTGCGCTCATCGGCGTGCGCTCTTTGAAAGGCCCATCCCTATGGATCCCATGTCCCTCATGCTCTTCGGTCTTCTCGGCGTGATGCTCGTGTTCATGTTCGTGAACACCCGCAAGCGTCAGAAGCAGATGAAGGAGCAGCAGGAGGAGAAGGCCACCAAGACCGTCCCCGGCGTCAAGGTGCTGCTGCAGGGCGGCCTGTACGGCACCGTGGTCTCGTACGACCCCGTCGACCTCGACAAGCCGGCGCAGATCGAGATCGCCCCGGGCGTCGTCATCGAGGTCCACAGCCAGGCGATCCTCCGACTCGTCGACGAGAACGAGCACGTCGCGGATGAGACGCCCGACGAGGTCGACGAGGCGTCCGACGTGACGCCCGCGCAGGATGCGACCGACGGCATCGAGTCGATCAAGGTCGAGACCCCGGAAGAGACCAAGGCGCGTCTCGAGCGCAACGACGAGAACTGACTCGCCGGCACGGCCCCCCACCCGAAAGCGGAACTCAGTGGCATCCTCATCTCCGACCCGCCATGCCTGGCGGGTTCTCCTCGGCCTGCTCATCGTCACGGCGGTGCTCTTCGGCATCAACTCGCTCGGCGTCTACGTGTTCAAGACGGACGCCGGCGAGCCCGCCAGCTCGTGGTCTCCCGAACTCGCCCTCGACCTGCAGGGTGGAACGCAGATCATCCTCGGCGCCGAGTCGGCTGACGGTGCGGATCCCACGACCGAGCAGCTCGAGCAGGCCGCGGCGATCATCCGCCAGCGCGTCGACGCATCGGGTGTGGCCGAAGCCGACATCACCACTGAGGGCGGCCGCAACATCGTCGTCCAGATCCCCGGCGTGGCCGACCAGGCGACCAGGGACCGGATCCAGGCGAGCGCCAAGCTCGAGCTGCGCCCGGTGATCCTGGCGACCGACCCGGCGACGTCGACGGTCGGAGAAGACGGCAAGGAGACGCCGTTCCCCTCGCCCGCAGCGACGATGAACGACGAGCCCTCACCTGCGCCGACGGACAAGTCCGACCCGAGCTGGGCCACCGAGAAGCAGATCGCGGCGCTTCGGGCGTACGACTGCTCCGCCGAGGTTGATTCACGTGCCGCTGAGGACAAGCCCCTCATCGCCTGCGAGGAGAACGGCAGCGCGAAGTACCTGCTCGGACCCGTCGAGCTCGACGGCACCGTGATCGACGACGCCACCGCCGGGCGCGAGCAGCAGAGCGGTCGCTGGACCGTCAACCTCGAGTTCGACAGCAAGGGCACTGAGATCTTCGGCAAGGTCAGCCAGCGTCTGAACGCCAACCGCCTGGCGCAGCAGTCGCCGCGCGATCAGTTCGCCTTCGTGCTCGATGGCAAGGTGCTCTCCGCGCCGACCATGCAGGCGGTCATCCTCAACGGCAAGCCGAGCATCTCGGGCAACTTCACTCAGGAGAGCGCCAAAGCCCTCGCCGACCAGCTGCGCTACGGTGCGCTTCCGCTGAGCTTCACGGTCGAGAGCTCCGACACCATCTCGGCGACCCTCGGCTCGCAGCAGCTCGAGATCGGCCTCATCACCGGCCTCATCGGCCTCGGCCTGGTCGCGCTGTACTCCCTGATCACGTACCGCGCGCTCGGCTGGGTGATCATGGCGTCCATCGGCGTGATGGGCGTGCTCACCTACATCATCATCGCGATCCTCGCGTGGCGAATGGGCTTCCGGCTGTCCCTGGCCGGCGTCGCGGGTCTGATCGTGTCGATCGGCTTCACCGCCGACTCGTTCATCGTGTACTTCGAGAGAATCCGCGACGAGCTGCGAGACGGCAAATCCATCGTCGCGGCGGTCGAGGACGGCTGGGGTCGAGCGAAGCGCACGATCTACATCTCGAAGTCGATCAACGTGCTCGCCGCCGTCGTGCTGTACGTCCTCGCCGACGCGACCGTCAAGGGCTTCGCGTTCACGCTGGGTCTGACCACACTCATCGACGTGTTCATCTTCGTGATCTTCACGCACCCGGTGATGCAGCTGCTCGCGCGCACGCGCTTCTTCGGCGGCGGGCACAAGCTCTCGGGTCTCGACCCGGAGGCGCTCGGAGCGGTGTATCGCGGCCGTGCGCAGTTCCGCGACGTGCGAACCGGCTCGTCCGGTCGCGCCGCCCGCAACAAGGGGGCGCGCGGTGAGGCAGAGAAGCGGCAGACCATCGCCGAGCGCAAGCGCGCAGAGGCCCTCGCAGGATCCAAGGATGCCGGAAAGGACTCCGACGCCTGATGTTCTCCATGAATGAGTTCGGCAACAACCTCTACTCGGGCAAGACCTCGTTCCCGTTCGTCGGGAAGCGCCGTCTGTGGTTCATCATCGCCATCCTGCTGGTGGTCGGATCGGCCCTCGTGCCGCTCGTGCGCCCCGTGCAGTTCTCGATCGAGTTCACCGGCGGCTCGCAGTTCGTCGTGCTCGCGCCGTCGTCGACCGATCAGGGCCTGGCGACCGACGCGGTGCGCTCCGTCGTGCCGGAAGCCGCGGCGAAGGTGGTCACGGTCAACAACCGCGACGTGCGCGTGCAGACCGACCAGATGACGCCGGACGAGACGCAGGAGGTCAAGGCGGCGCTGGCCGACGCCTATGACGTGAACGCGGATGAGATCACCGACTCCTTCATCGGCCCGGCATGGGGTGAGAACGTCACGCGGCAGTCGCTGTGGGGCCTGGCGATCTTCCTGGCGCTGACCTTCCTCATCCTCGCGATCTACTTCCGCACCTGGAAGATGTCGGCCGCTGCCATCATCGGCCTGCTCGACGTGCTGCTCATCACCGTGGGCGTCTACGCGCTGGCCGGCTTCGAGATCTCTCCTGCGGCGGTGATCGGGTTCCTCACGATCCTCGCGTACTCGCTCTACGACACCACGGTCGTGTTCGACAAGATCCGAGAGAACACGACCGAAGACGCGAATCAGACGACGCGCACCTTCGGCGAATCGGTGAACCTCGCGGTGAACCAGACCCTGATCCGCTCGATCAACACCTCGGTCGTCGCGGCCCTCCCGGTCGGCGCGATCCTGTTCATCGGATCGCTCTGGTTCGGCGCAGAGACGCTCACCGACATCTCGCTCTCGATCTTCGTCGGCATCATCGTCGCCACGTACTCGACGCTCTTCGTCGCCGCTCCGCTGTACTCGCTGTTCCGCGAGAAGGAGCCCGAGATCGTCGCCCACGACGCCAAGGTGCATGAGGCGCGCGAGCGCGCTGTCGCAGCGGTGTGATCACCCTGCGCGTGGTCGGGCACGCGCCCGTCCGCGCGTAGGATGATCTGATCGGGACGGGAGCGGAAGATGGCGGATTCTCAGGCGACATCGCAGGTGTCGAGCCTGCGGCGACTGGTGCCGCGCATCTTCTCGCGTGCCCCCAGGGTCAACGATCTGGACAACCTGATCCGCACCGTCCGCGCCAATCATCCGCGCGGCGATCTGCCCATCATCGAGCGCGCCTACCGGGTCGCCCGCGAGAAGCACGAGGGGCAGTTCCGCCAGAGCGGTGAGCCGTACATCACCCATCCGCTGGCGGTCGCGCAGATCCTCGCGGAACTCGGCCTCGGGCCGCGCGCCATCGCCGCGGCCCTGCTGCACGACACCGTCGAGGACACGGGGTACGCGCTCACCGAGCTGACCGCGGAGTTCGGTGACGAAGTCGCCATGCTCGTCGACGGCGTCACAAAGCTCGACAAGGTCAAGTACGGCGAGAGCGCTCAGGCCGAGACGGTCCGCAAGATGATCGTGGCGATGTCGAAGGACATCAGGGTGCTGCTGATCAAGCTCGCCGACCGACTGCACAACGCCCGCACGTGGGGCTTCGTGCAGCCCGAGAAGTCGGCGCGCAAGGCCAAGGAGACGCTCGAGATCTACGCGCCGCTCGCGCACCGCCTGGGTATCCAGACGATCAAGTCCGAGCTCGAGGATCTCTCGTTCGCCGTGCTGCACCCGAAGATCTACGCGGAGATCAACAGCCTGATCGCGCAGCGCACCCCGCAGCGCGAGAAGTACCTGCAGAACGTGGTCGAGTCGATCAACGAGGATCTGCGCGAGCTGCGCATCCGCGGCAAGGTCGTCGGGCGCCCGAAGCAGCTGTACTCGGTCTACCAGAAGATGGTCGTCCGCGGCCGCGAGTTCGACGACATCTACGATCTCATCGGCATCCGGGTCCTGGTGAACTCGGTGCGCGACTGCTATGCCGTGCTCGGCGCGATCCACGCCCGCTGGACCCCGCTGCCCGGCCGGTTCAAGGATTACATCGCCACGCCGAAGTTCAATCTCTACCAGTCGCTGCACACCACGGTGATCGGCCCCTCCGGCCGCACGGTCGAGATCCAGATCCGCACGCACGAGATGCACCAGCAGGCGGAGTTCGGCGTCGCGGCTCACTGGATGTACAAGGAGCGGATGAACGGCGGCAAGGTCGACACCCGTGCCGCCGACGCCGACATGGCTTGGCTCGCGCACATCTCCGACTGGCAGGCGGAGACGGCCGACCCCAGCGAGTTCCTCGATTCGCTGCGCTTCGAGATCGGCGCCAAAGAGGTCTACGTCTTCACGCCGAAGGGGAGGGTCATCGGGCTGCCCACCGGGGCCACCACCGTCGACTTCGCGTACGCCGTGCACACCGAGATCGGGCACCGCACGATGGGCGCCAAGGTCAACGGCCGCCTGGTGCCCCTCGAGACCGAGCTGAAGAGCGGCGACGTGGTCGAGGTGTTCACCTCGAAGAACCCCGATGCAGGTCCCAGCCAGGACTGGCTGAGCTTCGTCAAGAGCACTCGCGCGCGCAACAAGATCCGCGGCTGGTTCACCAAGGAGCGCCGCGAGGAGGCGATCGAACAGGGCAAGGAGGCGATCGCGCGCGCGATGCGCAAGCAGAACCTCCCGCTGCAGCGCCTGATGAACCAGGAGTCGTTCGCGGAGGTCGCGCGCCAGCTGCGCTATGAAGACGTCTCGGGACTGTACGCCGCCGTCGGCGAGGGCCACGTGTCGACGCAGTCCGTGCTCGAGAAGGTCACCGCTCTGGTCGCCGCCGACGAGGACACCAGCACCGGTGCAATCCAGCTGCCGGGACAGGCGCCGGCGCGCGAGCCGCGCACCAGCGACTCCGGAGTGCTGGTGCGCGGCGCATCCGACATCCTGGTGAAGCTCGCGCGATGCTGCACCCCGGTGCCTGGCGACCCGATCGTCGGCTTCGTCACGCGAGGCAGCGGGGTCTCGGTGCACCGTCAGGACTGCGTGAACGTCAAGGCGCTCGGCTCAGATCCGGAGCGGTTCATCGACGTCGAGTGGGCGCCGACGACGAAGAGCGTCTTCCGCGTGCAGATCCAGGTCGAGGCACTCGATCGCTCCGGACTGCTCTCGGATGTCACGCGCGTGCTCAGCGAGCACCACGTCAACATCCTCTCGGCCACGGTGTCGACCACCGACGAACGGCTCGCGCTCAGCCGCTTCGTGTTCGAGATGGGCGACTCGGTGCACCTCGACCGCGTGCTGAACGCGGTCCGTCGCATCGACGCCGTCTACGACGTGTATCGCGTCACGACGTCCTGATCCGCCCAGCCGTCGAGCACGCGCCGCGCATGGTTCGCGCCGGGGCGTCTGCCGAGCGGCAGCACCCGCTCGCGCACAGCATCGGCGAGTCCGGGAGCGGCATCGATCAGCGCGCGCAGCCAGATGGTGTCCTCAGCACTGCCTGCTGAGCTGAAGAGCAGCGATACAGCGGTCGCGAGCGGATTCTGCACCCAGACCCCGGCGATCTCCTGCACCTCGTCTTCTGGGAGCCGCCGCTCATGGTGCACGACTCGCGACGAGATGACGACCCGCTGACGAGTGCGACTGATGCGGGAGACATGGTGGACTCCAGGCGGCGCATCGCGCGCGCCGTGCACCCAGGCAGCGCTGATCCCGCTGACCGCGGCGCCTGTCGGCACGAGAGGGGAGAGGCTGAGAGCCCGCGCTCCGGCCCCTTCGATCGTGTCGGCCGGCATGTACCCTTCGCCGACCTCTACGACGTCGCCGTCGAGGCGCGCCGCGCTCAGCTCCGGCAGCGTGAGCCTGTCGCCGGGGCGGTAGAACAGGGCGGGATGCACCCTCAACAGTGTGAGCCGTGGCGCCCGTGTCGGGGGCACCACGGCTCACACTGTGGATAACCTGCGTCAGCCGCCCAGAGCGCTGAGCCAGGAGCGACGGGCGGCCAGCGCCTCAGTCGCCTCCTTGACGGCGCGCTTGTCGCCGGCCTTCTCGGCGGCGGCGAGCTCGGCCTCGAGCTTCTCGATGGCATCGAGGAGCTGGGAGCTCATGTCGTTCGCGCGCGCCTTGGTCTCGGGGTTGTTCTTCTTCCAGTCGACGTCCTCGCGCGACTTGAGCGCCTGCTCGATCGAGCGCATGCGGTCGTCGAGCGCACGCTCCTTGTCGCGGGGGAAGATGCGTCCGACCTCATCCCACTGGCGCTGGATGCGGGTGAGCAGTGCGCGGGCGCGCTTGAGGTTCGGCTCGTCGGCGACGGCCTTGGCCTCTTCGAGCAGCGCCTCTCGGGCCTCGATCTTCGGAGCCGAGTCCGCCTCCTCGGCCGCCGCCTGCTCGGCGCGGGCGGAGTAGAGCGCGTCACCGGCGGCCTTGAACCGTGCCCAGAGGGCGTCGTCGGCCTTGCGGCCGGCTCGTCCCGATGCCTTCCAGGCGTCGAGCAGATCGCGGTAGGCCGGGATCCCGTCGACGCCTCGCGGCGCGAGCGCCTCTGCACGCTCGACAAGACGCGCCTTGGCGTCGCGTGCGGCGCGGTGCGCGTCGTCGAGCTCGGAGAAGAACGCGCGGCGCGCCTTGTCGACGGTCGTGCGCGCATCACGGAAGCGCTTCCAGAGCTGCTGGGCGACGCCCTTCGGCAGACGCGGAGCGTTCTGCTGATGCGCCTGCCACGAGTCGAACAGCTCGGTCATCTCGGCGGTGACCTGCTTCCACTGCACCTTCGACAGGTCGCGACCGGCAATGGCCTCTGCCTTCTCGACGATCACGGTGCGCTCGGCGATCGCGGCGTCCAGCGCCTCCTTCGCGGCAGCCGACTCCTGAGCGGTCGCCTCGGCGAGCGACGCGAGGAGGGTCTCGATGCGCTCGCGCAGCGTCACCAGGTCGCCGACGGCAGCCGCGTCGGCTGCCTCGCCGCGCAGGTGCGTGGCCTGCTTGGTGAGATCGGAGGCCGAAGCGCCGCCGTTCTGCGCGCGCGTCTCGAGCGTGCCGAGCTTGATCGCGAGGTCATCGTACTTGCGGGCGAAGTACGCCAGCGCCTCATCCGCCGTGCCGTCGGGGTACTGACCGACCGGCCGCCAGCTCTCTCCCTCGCGCACCTCGACGGTGCCGTCTTCGGTGACGCGACCCCACTCGGCAGCATCCGAGGCGATCGGGGCTACCGCAGGTGCGGCGGGAGCCGCGGGGGCGGCCGCGGGCATCGGCCTGCGCGGCGGAGCCGGCACGGGCGGTCCGGGAACGGGAGGGGTGGGCGTGGGGGCGTCGTTGTCAGACACGATGTTCTCCTTGCGCGGTCGGCCCGCGGGAGTGGGAAAGGACGTTGCTCAGCCTAGTTCACTCGCTCGGAGTCTGCGTCGGCGTCGCATCGGGCGCAGAGCTCGTGGACGGGGAGGGCGACGGGGTCTGCACCGGCGTCGACGTCTCGGCGGGAGTGGGCTCGGGCAGGGTCACCTGGGCGTGCACGGCCTGGCTCACGAAAGCGCCCACGACGACGAGGGCTCCGACGACGGTGGCGACGATCGTGTCGCGACGGCGTCGCCGGATCGTCTTGGCGTTCCACGCGGTGCGCGCCGCGTACAGCCGAGCGCGTTCCGCCTCGGTGCGCGTGCGCCGGGGTGTGCGTGAGCCGCGTGCTGCCATGGGTGTCCTCCTGATCCGGTCGAGTGCGAGCCTACCCGGGAGCGGCACGGTGTCCGTCGCCCCGACTAGCCTGGGACGATGACCTCCGCACCCCTCCTGTCGGGACAGACCCCGCTCGCCGTGCGCATGCGGCCGGTCTCGCTCGACGAGGTGGCCGGGCAGCAGCATCTGCTGCGCGCGGGGTCGCCGATCGTCGCTCTTGCCGATCCGGATGCCCAGGCGCCTGGCGCCGTGTCGATCATCCTCTGGGGGCCGCCCGGCACCGGCAAGACCACGCTCGCGCAGGCGATCGCCCGATCATCCGGGCGCCGCTTCGTCGAGCTGTCCGCCATCACCGCGGGTGTGAAGGACGTGCGCGAGGTCATGCAGGAGGCGATCACCCAGCGCGACCTCTACGGCCAGACCACGATCCTGTTCCTCGACGAGATCCACCGCTTCACCAAGGCCCAGCAGGATGCCCTCCTGCCAGGAGTCGAGAACGGCTGGGTGATCCTCATCGCAGCGACCACCGAGAACCCCTCGTTCTCGGTGATCTCCCCCCTGCTCTCGCGATCTCTCCTGCTCACGCTGAAGCCGCTCACCGACGAGGACATCGGCGTGCTGCTCGATCGCGCCGTCGTCGACGCCAGAGGGCTCGCGCGTGCCGTGACGGTGTCCGATGACGCGCGCGCCGCGCTGATCCGGCTCGCATCCGGAGACGGCCGTCGCGCACTCACCGGTCTCGAGGCAGCGGCGGCGGTCGCGCTCTCCACGCACGAGGAGGGTGAAGAGGTCATCGTCTCCGACGAGGACGTCGCTCAGGCCGTGGACCGCGCGCTGCTGCGCTACGACCGGCAGGGCGACGAGCACTACGACGTCATCAGCGCCTTCATCAAGTCGATCCGCGGCTCCGACCCCGACGCGGCCGTGCACTACCTGGCGCGCATGATCGAGGCGGGGGAGGACCCGCGGTTCATCGCCCGTCGGCTCGTCATCTCCGCAGCCGAAGACGTGGGTCTCGCTGACCCGCAGGCGCTCACGATCGCCACTGCGGCTGCCGACGCGGTGGCCTTCATCGGGATGCCCGAGGGGCGCATCCCCCTCGCCGAGGCGACCATCTACCTCGCGACGACGGCCAAGTCCAACGCGGCGTACACCGCGATCAACCAGGCCATCGCCGATGTGCGCTCCGGCGGCTTCGGGAGAGTGCCGATCCATCTCCGCGACGCCCACTACGCCGGAGCGAAGCGGCTCGGCCATGGCAAGGGCTACCGCTACCCGCACGACAGCGATGCAGGCATCCTCCCGCAGCAGTACCTGCCGGACGAGCTGGTTGGCAGACGCTATTACGAGCCGAAGAACCTCGGGGCGGAGCGCGACATCGCACCTCGACTGGAGCGCATCAGGAAGATCCTCGACGACCGCTGAGACGACTCAGCTCGATCTGTTAGCATTGATCGGCTCGAAACAGAGTTTTCGGGCATCCCTCCACTCCTGCACCACTTCCCGACGCGCCCCGGCGTGCGCGACGAGAAGGAGGAAGCGAGGCGATACGCCCGTGAGGCGCGAAAGACGCGTCCACGTCACGGAAGGAACACTTCGTGGTCACGAAGTCCCAGGACCGCCGCAAGGTCCGTCTCAGCCGTGCGCTGGGAATCCCGCTCACCCCGAAGGCCGCCCGCTACCTCGAGAAGCGTCCCTACGCTCCGGGCGAGCACGGCCGCACCAAGCGCAAGGCCGACAGCGACTACGCCGTCCGTCTGCGCGAGAAGCAGCGTCTGCGCGAGCAGTACGGCATCCGCGAGAAGCAGCTGCGCATTGCGTTCAACGAGGCCCGCCGCAAGGACGGCCTGACCGGTGAGAACCTGGTCGAGCTGCTCGAGATGCGTCTCGACGCCCTCGTGCTGCGTGCCGGCTTCGCCCGCACCACCGCGCAGGCTCGCCAGCTGGTCGTGCACCGTCACATCCTCGTCGACGGTCAGCTCGTCGACCGCCCGTCGTTCCGCGTGAAGCCGGGTCAGCTCATCCACGTCAAGGCCAAGTCCGAGGCTCTCGAGCCCTTCCAGGTCGCAGCGGCCGGCGGTCACGCCGAGGTTCTGCCCCCGGTTCCGGGCTACCTCGAGGTCGAGCTCGACAAGCTGCAGGCCCGCCTGGTCCGTCGTCCGAAGCGCGTCGAGGTCCCCGTGACCTGTGAAGTGCAGCTCGTCGTCGAGTACTACGCAGCCCGCTGATATCAGCATCCGCACGAGAGGCGTCGGGGATTCCCCGGCGCCTCTCGTCGTAGGATGGAGCGATGAAGAATCTGCTCTGGTTCCTGATCGGCGTGATCGGCGGTTTCGTCGCCGCCCACTTCATGAACAAGGACCCCCGCGGGCAGGAGATCTTCGCCGACCTCGATGCGCGGCTGTCGCAGGTCACCGCCATCATGGGCGACGCGTATCGGCAGCAGGACGCCCGCCTGTCCGACCCCGCAGACGACTGAATCAGCCTCCCACGCGCCGCGCGCTCCGACGCGGCGCTCCTACGCAAGGAATGCCACGAGCTCTATGAAAACTGCGGAGATCGCGCAGCGCTACCTCGACTACTTCGAGAAGAACGACCACCTGATCGTCCCCTCAGCATCCCTGGTCAGCGACGACCCGTCGCTGCTCTTCACCGTCGCGGGCATGGTGCCGATGATCCCGTACCTCACGGGTGTGGTCCCCGCCCCGCACCCTCGGATCGCGGACGTGCAGAAGTGCATCCGCACGAACGACATCGAAGAGGTCGGACGCACGGCGCGTCACGGCACCTTCTTCCAGATGCTGGGCAACTGGTCGTTCGGCGACTACTTCAAGGAAGGCGCGATCCGCTACGCGTGGGAGCTGCTCACCTCGTCCGAGGCCGACGGCGGCCTCGGATTCGACGAGAAGGACCTGTGGGTCACCGTCTACGAGACCGACGACGAGGCCGAGGCCATCTGGCGGGACATCATCGGGCTGAAGCCCGAGCGCATCCAGCGCCTCGGCCGTGCCGACAACTACTGGAACACCGGGCAGCCCGGCCCCGGAGGACCAGACTCGGAGATCTTCTTCGACCGTGGACCCGCATACGGGAAGGACGGCGGTCCCGCCGTCGACGACTCGCGATTCCTCGAGATCTGGAACCTCGTGTTCATGCAGGAGTTCGTCGAGAACGTCCGCAGCAAGACGGAGTTCGACATCGTCGGCGAGCTGCCGATGAAGAACATCGACACAGGCATGGGGCTCGAGCGCGTCGCCTTCCTCAAGCAGGGCGTCGAGAACATGTACGAGACAGACCAGGTGCGTCCTGTGCTCGACCGGGCCGTCGAACTGTCCGGGAAGAAGTACGGTGCCGTGCACGAGGACGACGTGCGCTTCCGTGTCATCGCCGACCACGTGCGCTCCTCTCTCATGCTTCTCTCCGACGGCGTGCGCCCCTCCAATGAGGGCCGCGGATACATCCTGCGCCGTCTGATGCGCCGCACCGTGCGGGCCATGCGCCTGCTCGGCGTCGACGCCCCCTCGTTCCCCGAGCTGTTCGCCGTGTCGAAGGATGCGATGAAGTCGGCGTACCCGGTGCTGGAGAGCGATTGGTCGACGCTGTCGTCGGCCGCGTTCGCCGAGGAGGAGACCTTCCGCCGCACGCTCGCGCAGGGGTCGACCATCCTCGACCTGGCGCTGGCCGACACGAAGAAGGCCGGGGGCTCGACCCTCAGCGGCTCTGAGGCCTTCCTGCTGCACGACACCTACGGCTTCCCGATCGACCTCACGCTCGAGGTGGCAGAGGAGGCTGGGCTCGACGTCGATCGCACCGGCTTCGACTCCCTGATGAAGGCGCAGCGCGACCGCGCGAAGGCCGACGCCCGCAATCGCAAGCGTCAGCTCGCCGACGTGTCGGTGTACCGCGAGTACCGCGCACTCGGCGAGACAGGCTTCGCCGGCTACACCGACCTTCAGACCGAGTCGAGAGTGCTCGGACTGATCGTCGACGGTGCTCCTGCGCAGACCGCATCGGAGGGTCAGGTCGCCGAGGTGATCCTCGCCGAGACCACCCTGTACGCCGAGTCGGGCGGGCAGGTGGCGGACAAGGGCACGATCGTCGGAACCGGCTTCGAGCTGGACGTGCTCGACGTGCAGCGGCCGGTACCAGGGCTGATCAGCCACACCGTGCACGTCGCCTCGGGCTCGGTCGCGGTCGACGACCGGGCGACGACCGTCGTGGACGCCGCGAACCGCCGTGCCGCACGGCAGGCTCACTCCGCCACTCACCTCGTGCACGCCGCGCTGCGCGACACGCTCGGCAAGACGGCCACCCAGGCTGGATCGCTGAACCGCGCCGGATACATGCGATTCGACTTCGCCTGGTCGCAGCCGCTGTCGCTCGACACCCGCTCCGAGATCGAGGAGATCACCAACCGCGCGGTGAACGACGCCCTCGAGGTGACCACCCGCATCGTCTCGCTCGACGAGGCCAAGGAGGCCGGCGCCATGGCGCTGTTCGGCGAGAAGTACGGCGATGTCGTGCGCATGGTCGACATCGGAGGGCCGTGGTCGCGCGAGCTCTGCGCAGGCACGCACGTGTCGACGAGCTCGGAGATCGGGCTCGTGAGCCTGGTCGGGGAGTCATCGGTGGGAGCATCGAACCGCCGCATCGAGGCGCTCGTCGGCCAGGACGCGTTCCGCGAGCTCGCCGCTGAGCGCACGGTCGTATCGCAGCTGACGTCTGCGCTGAAGGCGCCGCGCGATCAGCTCGGCGCCCGCATCGAGGAGCTGCAGGCGAACCTCAAGGCCGCCGAGAAGCGCATCGCGCAGTTCGAGGCCAAGGAGCGCGAAGGCCGTGTACCGGCTCTCGTCGAAGCCGCGTCGCAGGTCGGCGGCTACCGAGTGGCATCCACGTCGCTGGGCGAGGTCGGCTCGGCTGACGACATCCGGACGCTCGCCCTCAGCGTGCGCGAGCGGCTCGGCTCGGATGCCGCCGTCGTCGCATTCGGAGGCATCGTGGGCGGACGGCCGATCGTCGTCGTCGCCACCAATGATGCGGCCCGTGCCGTCGGCGCGAAGGCGGGAGCCCTGGTGCGCATCGCCGCAGGGATGCTCGGCGGCGGCGGCGGTGGCAAGGACGACGTCGCCCAGGGCGGCGGTACCGACGCGGCGGCGCTCGACGTCGCCCTGTCGGCCATCGTCTCGGAGCTCGCGGGAGCGTGAGCGGGTTCCGTCGCGGGACCCGCCTCGGAATCGACGTCGGCAAGGCGCGCATCGGGGTGTCTCGGTGCGACCCGGACGGCATGCTCGCGGTGCCGGTGGAGACGGTGCCTCGGTCGGAGACGTCGATCGATCGCATCCTGCAGATCGTCGCCGAATGGGAGCCGATCGAGCTCGTCGTCGGCCTTCCCGTGAACATGCGCGGGGAGGAGACCGCCTCGACCGACGACGCGCGCGCGTTCGCGGAGGATCTGCGGCGGCGGTCCGGTCTCGACGTCCGCATGGTCGACGAGCGGCTGAGCACGGTCAGCGCCCACACAGCCCTGCGCTCTTCGGGGCGATCTCAGAAGAAGTCTCGTAGCATTGTCGATCAAGTGGCCGCAGTGGTGCTGTTGCAGCACGCCGTGGACACCGAGAAGAGCACCGGTCGCCCCGCCGGCGCATTGATCCCCGCCGTTCAGGAGCCGCCGCGCGATGTCTGACCCGCACGACCGCACGTCCGACTCGCTCGGGGACTTCTTCGACAACGTCCCCACCGCGTCCACCCCGCTTCCCGAGCGCGAGTCGCGTGACGAACCGGCTCCAGGGTCGCGCCGCGCGCTGCGCGAGGCGGCCGCCCGCGAAGCGACGGGACGCGAGCCGGCGCAGCACGGCACCGGCGTCACCGGGTCGCCTGCGGACGACCACGCCGCCCGGTCGCCGCTGGCAGCCGAGCCCGCAGCCGAGCCGGAGCCGTCGGCGGGGGCATCCGTGACACCGCCGGTCGACACATCCCTCACCGCGGAGGCGCCGGATGAGCCGGACCACGGGTCGTTCGAGGGCCTGTTCGCGCCCGAGGCGGCGACCGAGGTGCCACGCAGGCGGCGTGGACGCGGATGCCTCATAGCGCTGCTCGTCCTGCTCGTCATCGGAGGCGGGATCACGGCCGCGGGAGCATGGGTATGGAGCCAGCACGGCGACAAGATCAGCGACGTCATGGGCTGGGGAGAGCCGAAGGACTACGAGGCCGGCATCGCGACGGGTGAGGCCTTCGTGACCATCAAGCAGGGCGACACAGGCTCGCCGGTGTCGACCGCGCTGTTCGAGGCCAAGGTCACCAAGACGGACCGCGTCTTCTACGACTACCTGATCGAGAACGAGCCGAACGTCACCTTCTACCCCGGCGTGTACAAGCTGCAGCAGAAGATGACCGCCGCGGCGGCGCTGAAGGCTCTCGAGAACCCCGAGAACCGCATGGCCAACACCGTGCGCATCGCCGAGGGAAGCACGGTCGAGTCGTCGCTTCCGCGTATCGCGGAGGGCGTGGGCATCCCCATGGAGGAGCTCGAGGCGGCGGTGAAGGATCCCGCCGCCTACGACGTCGACGCCCCGAGTCTCGAGGGCTGGCTGTTCCCGGCGATCTACACGTTCGATCCGGGTGCGTCCGCCACGGACGTCATCGCGGCGATGGTCGATCGCACTCGCAAGTCGCTCACGGATGCGGGTGTGCCGGATGCCGACGCGCAGCGCGTGCTCACGATCGCGTCGATCATCGAACGCGAGGCCCGCACCGCCGACTTCCCGAAGGTGTCGCGGGTCATCGAGAACCGCATCGCCGACGGCATGATGCTGCAGATGGACTCCACCGCCCAGTACGGCTACGGCGAGCTGCACGCGGGCAAGGCGAGCACCTCGGAGGAGGCGCAGCACAACGACAATCCGTGGAACACATATGTCATCACGGGATTGCCCGCCACGCCGATCGCCAACTCCGGCGATGCCGCGATCACGGCGGCCATGCACCCGGCCGACGGTCCGTGGCTCTACTTCGTCACGATCGATTTCGCGACCGGCGAGACCCAGTTCTCGGAGACGTACGAGGAGCACCAGCAGGGCATCAAGAAGATGCGCGCGTGGTGCTCGGCGAATCCCGACTACAAGGGCT
Source organism: Microbacterium esteraromaticum (assembly GCF_014084045.1). Taxonomy (NCBI): domain Bacteria; kingdom Bacillati; phylum Actinomycetota; class Actinomycetes; order Micrococcales; family Microbacteriaceae; genus Microbacterium; species Microbacterium esteraromaticum. Next base: position 2,944,560 of record NZ_CP043732.1, on the reverse strand, counting down.
GCTGACATGCCTGCACGCACGCGCCTCGCGGTGTGGGGCGACCCGATCGGGCACAGCCGCTCGCCGGAGCTGCACACGGCCGCCTATCGTCATCTGGGGCTGGAGTGGACCTACGACCGCCGCCGAGTCGACCGTACCGGCTTCGGCACCGCCCTTCGCTCCCTCGACGACTCCTGGCGCGGGCTGTCGCTGACGATGCCCCTCAAAGAAGCCGCGCACGATGCAGCACATGACCTCGACCGCCATGCGGCACTCACGGGCGCGGTGAACACGCTGCTGCTCGGCGACACCCTGCGTGGGTTCAACACCGACGTGGGCGGGATCGTCGACGCGTTCAGCCACGCCGGCGTGACCTCCGTCGGGGTCGCCCGCATCCTCGGGGCTGGCGCGACTGCGGCTTCCGCTCTCGTCGCCCTGAGCGATCTCGGTGCCGCAGAGGTCGAGGTGCGCGCACGACGACCCGAAGCCATCGAGCGCCTGCGTCCGATCGCACGGGCGGTCGGGGTACGACTTACCGTAGCGGACTTCGCCACCGCGGCATCCGACGTCGATGTGACGGTCGCGACGCTGCCCAGCGGCACCGTGCTCGACACCGCCATCGCCGCGCCTCTCGCCGCTGTCGGCGGCACGCTCTTCGAGGCAGCCTATGCGCCCTGGCCGTCGGCTCTGGCGGCGGTGTGGCCCTCCGCCAACGTCATCTCCGGCTTCGAGATGCTGCTGTTCCAGGCCGTGCGCCAGATCCGCATCTTCCGCTTCGGCGACCAGCACCGCCGACTGCCGGATGAGGCCGTCACAGTCGACATCATGCGGTCGGCGAGCATGGAAGACTAGAGCAATGCTCCGCGTGCTCACTGCCGGCGAATCGCACGGCCCCGAACTCATCGCCATCGTGGAGGGCCTGCCCTCCGGTGTGACGGTCACGGCCGAGGCCATCCAGGCCGACCTCCAGCGCCGCAAACTCGGCTACGGCCGCGGCTCGCGCATGAAGTTCGAGCAGGACGAGCTCACCATCTCGAGCGGCGTGCGCCACGGCATCACCCTCGGCAGCCCCATCGCACTGCGGATCGGGAACACCGAGTGGCCGAAGTGGACCGAGGTGATGAGCGCGGCTCCTGCCGAGCTGACCGAGAAGTCCCGCGGCAGGGGAGCGGCGCTCACCCGTCCGCGTCCCGGTCACGCCGATCTCGTCGGGATGCAGAAGTACGACTTCGACGAGGCGCGGCCCATTCTCGAGCGCGCGAGCGCCAGGGAGACCGCCGCCCGCGTCGCCCTCGGCGCCGTCGCCCGTTCGTTCCTCTCCGAGCTCGGCATCCGGCTCGTCAGCCATACCCTCTCGATCGGACCGGTGCAGGCTCCCGACGACGCCCCGCTGCCCTCTCCCGACGACGTCGACGCACTCGACGCCGACCCGCTGCGATGCTTCGACGCCGAGACGTCGGCTCGCATGGTGGAGGAGGTGGACGCCGCCCGCAAGGACGGCGACACGCTCGGCGGCATCGTCGAGGTGCTCGCATACGGACTGCCTCCCGGGGTCGGCTCGCACGTGCACTGGGATCGCCGGCTCGACGGCCGTCTCGCGCAGGCGCTGATGAGCATCCAGGCGATCAAGGGCGTCGAGGTCGGCGACGGGTTCGAGACGACACGGCGACGCGGCTCGGCCGCTCACGATGAGCTGTTCGCCTCCGACGAGGGCATCACCCGGGCCTCCGACCGCGCCGGCGGCATCGAAGGCGGCATGAGCACCGGCACGGTGCTCCGTGTCCGCGCCGGAATGAAGCCGATCGCAACCGTGCCCCGTGCGCTGCGCACCGTCGACGTGGCATCGGGTGAGGCCGCCACCGCCCACCACCAGCGCTCCGACGTCTGCGCCGTTCCCGCCGCAGGCGTGGTCGCCGAGGCGATGGTCGCGATCGAACTCGCGAACTCACTGCTCGAGAAGTTCGGCGGCGACAGCATCGGCGAGACGCGGCGCAACCTCGAGTCCTACCTCGCGGCGATCCCGGAGACGCTGCGCACGGCACCGGCATCCGAGGCGGCGCTGCTCGCGCATGATGAGCTCGTCTGAACCTCCGCTGACCCTTGTGCTGGTCGGCCCGATGGCCGCGGGCAAGACCAGCGTCGGTCGCAAGGTCGCCCGTATGCTCGACGTGCCGTTCACCGACACCGACAAGCGCATCGCTGCGGCGCACGGTCCGATCCCCGAGATCTTCGCCTCGCGCGGCGAGCAGCATTTCCGAGAGCTCGAGCGCGACGCCGTCGCGACGGCCGTCGCGGAGGGCGGCGTGATCTCGCTCGGTGGGGGAGCAGTGATCGACGCGGGCACCCGCGCGCTGCTCCATCGTCACCCCGTCGTCTTCCTCACCGTCTCGGCGGAGGCGGTCGAACGGCGCATCGGCGGCGCCGGACGCCCGCTGCTCGCAGGGGAGGAGAACCCCGTGGAACGGTGGAGGAACATCTTCGAGCAGCGACGCGGCTGGTACGAGGAGGTCGCCGACCTGACCGTGGACACATCGCGCAGACCCATGCGCGCGCTGGCGGAGCAGATCGCCGCCTGGAGGAGGAAGCAGCAATGACCACGACCACAATCAGCGTCTCGGGGCAGACCGCATACGACATCACCGTGGGACGCGGGATCCTCGATCGCGTGCAGGCCGCTCTCGACCCCGCCGTGCGAAAGGTGCTGGTCGTGCACCCGCCGACGCTGGCGAAACGCGCCGCAGAGCTGCGCGAGCGGCTGATGTCGGAGGGCGGCATCGACGTGCTGCTGGCCGAGATCCCCGATGCAGAGGCGGGCAAGCGCATCGAGGTCGCCGCGTTCTGCTGGCAGGTCATGGGACAGGCCGACTTCACCCGCACCGACGCGGTGATCGGCTACGGCGGCGGGTCGGTGACCGATGTCGCCGGATTCGTGGCCGCGACCTGGCTGCGCGGCGTGCAGGTCGTCCAGGTGCCCACCACCGTCCTGGGTCTCGTCGATGCCGCCGTGGGTGGCAAGACCGGCGTGAACACGGCTGAGGGCAAGAACATGGTCGGCGCGTTCTGGGCTCCGCGCGCGGTGATCGGCGATCTCGACGAACTGCAGAGCCTGAGCGCCAATGAGGCGACCGCGGGGTACGCGGAGGTCGTCAAGGCCGGCTTCATCTGGGCGCCCGAGATCCTCGACATCGTCGAGGCATCGCCGGAGCGCGCCGTCGACCCGTCCACCGACGAGTTCCGTCGAACCGTCGAGCTCGCGGTCGAGATGAAGGCGAAGGTGGTCTCCGACGACTTCCGGGAGGCCGGGCTGCGCGAGATCCTCAACTACGGTCACACCCTCGGTCACGCCATCGAGCACGCCGAGCGCTACCAGTGGCGACACGGCGCGGCGATCGCGATCGGCATGATGTACGCCGCCGAGCTGTCGCGTCTGGCCGGTCGGCTTCCGGATGCCGGCGCTGATCGGCACCGCTCGGTGCTCGAGTCGCTCGGCCTGCCGACCACCTACCGCGCAGGTGCGTGGCAGCAGCTGCTCGCCACGATGCAGCGCGACAAGAAGGCGCGAGGCGGAATGCTGCGCTTCATCCTGCTCGACGACATCGCCAAGCCCACGGTGGTGCAGGCGCCGGACGAGTCGCTGATGTTCGCGGCGTACCAGGAGATCGCAGGATGACCGAGCCGCGCCGCATGATGCTGCTGAACGGCCCCAACCTCAACCTGCTCGGCACTCGGGAGCCCGACGTGTACGGCACGGCGACACTGGCCGACGTCGAACAGCTCACCGCATCGGCGGCCGCGGAGGTCGGGTACGAGCTGCGCGCTCTGCAGAGCAATCACGAGGGCGTGCTGATCGACGCCATCCATGCCGCCCGCGAGGACTGCGCCGCGATCATCATCAATCCGGGGGGTCTCACACACACCTCGGTCTCGCTGCGGGACGCCCTGACCGGCGTAGGCCTGCCGTTCGCCGAGGTGCACATCTCAGACGTCTACGCGCGCGAGGAGTTCCGGCACTTCTCCTATCTCGACGACGTCGCCTCAGTGCGCGTCGTCGGCCAGGGGGTGGAGGGCTACGCGCGGGCCGTGCGGGAGCTGGCAGCGCTGCTCTGAACCGGCTCAGTCAGTCCAGAAGCGACGAGCTCGATGGCTCAGCTCGGGCGCCGTGCTCACATCGACGCTCACCTGCGTCTCGCCGATGCCGAACGCCGGCCACTGCATGACCAGGTCGATCGGTCCCGCGGGCGGCAGCGGCCACAGCCACAGGTGATCCGCCGACGAGTACGTGTGCGGGCCTCCGCTGCCGCCCTGTTCGCGTCTGGTGAGCATGTGTCCCTGAGGCTCGGCCATCGGGTCTCCGCCGAAGAAGGGCGATGCGTCGGTCACCTTCGTTCCGTCCGCCAGCACGACACCGAAGCGCAGCCGCCCGGCAGGGTCGGCCGAGCCGTAGGGCAGGTGATCCATGAATGCGCCCGTCAGTTCATTCCAGTCCCTGACCGGGATGCCGAGACGACGAAGGCGCCGTTCGATGCGGATCTCGATGCCGTCGGTGTAGACCGCGACGCCTGCGAGGGCGATCGATGCGTGATCCGTGGCGGCGAGAATCCCGGACACGGGGATCATCGTCGGCAGCTCGTCTTGGGGAGCCTGCCACCATCTCGGCTGGGACGGCTCCGTCTCATCGGGCTCGGGCATCGGAGGGTCAGGCGGGAAGAAGCTCACGCGGCCAGTTGACCATGCCGATCGTCGGCGTGTACAGAGGCGGGCATGTTCGATCGGCCGCTCTGCGCGATCGTGGTGATCAGCCGTGCCGCCACCCACACCGAGTCGTCCGATCCGGGGCATCCGATAGAATCGCTTCTCGGCCGCTTTTCTGCGCGCACCCGCGCCCGGCCCTCCGAACTTCTGAACGAACGGACCTGCATCACCATGGCATCCACCGCAGACATCAAGAACGGCGTCGTCATCAAGATCGACGGACAGCTCTGGAGCGTCGTGGAGTTCCAGCACGTCAAGCCAGGCAAGGGCGGCGCGTTCGTGCGCACCAAGCTGAAGAACGTCGTCACGGGCAAGACCGTCGACAAGACCTACAACGCCGGCACGAAGATCGAGATCGAGAACGTCGACCGCCGTGACTTCACCTACCTGTACACCGACGGCGACAGCTTCGTCTTCATGGACCAGGAGGACTACGACCAGATCAACGTGTCGTCCGCCACGGTCGGGGATGCCGCCAACTTCATGCTCGAGAACCAGCAGGTTCAGATCGCGCTGAACAACGGCAACCCCCTCTACATCGAGCTTCCTGCTTCGGTGGTGCTCGAGGTCACCTACACCGAGCCCGGCCTGCAGGGCGACCGCTCGTCGGCCGGCACCAAGCCCGCGACGCTCGAGACCGGCTACGAGATCCAGGTGCCGCTCTTCCTCGAGACCGGAACCAAGGTCAAGGTCGACACCCGCACGGGCGACTACCTCGGCCGCGTCAACGACTGACCTTGAGCGCCCGCACCAAGGCGCGCAAGCGCGCCCTCGACATCCTCTTCTCCGCCGACGTGCGCGGCGAGGAGCTCACGGTCGTGCTCGCCGCGGCCGCCAAGCGAGCGGCCAGCGAGCCGGCTCGCGAGGCCTCGTGGCTGTACGCCCGCGACATCGTCGACGGCATCATCGACAACCGCGATGAGATCGACGAGCACATCACGACGCACAGCAACGACTGGAAGCTCGACCGGATGCCGGCCGTCGACCGCGCCCTGCTGCGCATCGGCACATGGGAGATCGTCTACAACGACGAGGTCCCGACTGCGGTCGCGATCGATGAGGCGGTGGAGCTCGCCAAGGAGCTCTCCACCGAGGACTCCGGCGCCTTCGTGCACGGCGTGCTCGCACGCATCGCGCGCTCCATCTGATCGGACCACGCCACGACGAGCATGTCGGTGGTGACGGGGAGGATGCCGTCATGAGCTCTCCCCGTCCCACCGCCTCCGCGCTGCGCGCTCTCGCAGGGGACGGCGGGTATGAGCGCGGGGTCGACTACGCGCGTCGCGGTCGCGTCGCCGTCGCCCGGTGGGAGCCCGCGACGCAGACGCTGACCGCCGAGGTCTTCGGAAGCGAACGCGCGCCGTACCGCTGCCGCATCCGCTTCGACGGTCTGCGCCTCATGTCGTCCAGCTGCTCGTGTCCTGTCGCGACCGCGTGCAAGCACGTGATCGCTGCGGTCATCGTCGGTCCCGCCGAGAGCGTCGAGATCGTGACTCCCGCGCGGACGCAGCCCGCCGTCGCCCCTCCACCGCCCCGTGAGCCGTGGGAGCAGTTCGGCGCCTTCGCCCGCCCCGTGCCCCCGCCCGCCTGGCGTGCGCTGCTGAATCCACCCCGGACACCTGCCGACGCCCAGCCGCTCGCGGTCGGTGTCGAGTTGCGCGTGCGTCCGGATCGATCCTTCGATCGCTGGGGTCCGGCCGCGCTGCAGGCCGCGACGCCGCGCGATCTCGCGGGAGACCACGGTGAGCTGCTGCTGGTCGTGCGCCCGCTGATGCGCAGCGCGTCCACCGGCAGATGGATCCAGGGCGACGCCAGCTGGGACACGGTGAGGCGCTCGTCGGGACGCTTCGACCCTGATCACGCTCGCTGGTTCACCGACTTCCTCAACATCGCGCGCGACTCGCTGCTCTCGGGCACGGCCGGCGACTGGATCGCGCTCGACCGGGTCGAGACGCCGTTGCTCTGGCAGCATCTCGATGCACTGCCAGGCCTCGGCATCCCCATGATCCCGACGCAGAAGCACACGACGGTTGCTCTCGCCGGCGCCGCGCAGATCGGCCTTCGCATCGATCCGGCCGAGGGCGGAGGGCTCTCCGTCAGCGTCGATGCGATGATCGACGGCCAGCCCGCGGCGGCGGCGTCACTTCGCCCGATCGGCCGGATCGGCGTCTATCGCTGGCAGCTCGTCGGCGCAGGCATCGACGTGACCATCGCGCGAGTGGGACTCGCGCCGGCGGTGCTGAGCGCCCTCAACGCGGCCGCTCCGATCGACGTGCCGGAGGATGACAGGCAGGGATTCCTCGCCGAGGCGTACCCGGCGCTCGCTCGTCAGACCGCCGTCTCGGCGCCGGAGCACCTCGCCCTGCCGTCTCTCGTCGCGCCCGAGCCGCTGCTTCGCGTGTCGTTCCGAAGCGGCCACCGCATCGACTACCGGTTCGAGTGGGAGTACTCGGGGCACGGCACGGTCTCGTTCAGCACCGCGGGCGCGCCTTTCCGTGACGCGGATGCCGAGCAGCGGCGCTCACGCGAGATCGAGGCGCTCTGGGCGTCGGCGAGCAGCGAGCCCTTCCGCCATCAGGCCGAGCTCGAGCAGCTCGCCGCAGCGGAATGGGCGGCCCACGTTCTGCCCGTCTTCGAGGGCGCGGATGTGAAGGTCGTCGTCACGGGGCGACGCAAGAGATACCGCGAGCTCACCGGAGCGCCCGAGATCTCGGTGTCGACGGTCGAGTCGAGCGACCCGGACTGGTTCGACCTCGGCGTGCTCGTGAAGATCGAAGGGCACTCGATCCCCTTCACACCGCTGTTCACCGCGCTGAGCATGCGGCGCACGAAGCTGATGCTGGTGGACGGCACGTACTTCTCACTCGCGCACCCCGCGCTGCAGCAGCTGCGGGAGCTCATCGACGAGGCCGGCGCACTCACCGAGTGGGAGACCGGACCGCGAATCAGCCGCTATCAGACGGCTCTCTGGGAGGACTTCGAGGACCTCGCCGACGAATTCGAGCAGGCCGTCGGCTGGCGGGCGACGGCGGAAGGACTCCGCGGAATCGAACGTGTGCCTGCCACCGCCCCGCCCGCGGGGCTGAAGGCGCAGCTGCGCCCGTACCAGCAGCAGGGACTCGACTGGCTCGCGTTCCTCTGGCAGCACAGGCTCGGCGGCATCCTCGCCGACGACATGGGCCTCGGCAAGACCCTGCAGCTGCTGTCCCTCATCGCCCACGCCGTCGAGGCGGGGGAGGAGCGGCCCTTCCTCGTGATCGCACCGACCTCGGTGCTCGGCACCTGGCGCAGTGAGGCGAGCCGATTCACTCCCCGCCTTCGCGTACGCGTCGTCGAGGGCACGGGATCGCGGCGCGCTGACGAGATCGAGGCGATGGCGGCTGATGCCGACATCATCGTCACCTCGTACACATTGCTGAGACTGGATGCCGATGAGTACCAGGCCCTCGACTGGGCCGGTGTCATCGTCGACGAGGCGCAGTTCGCGAAGAATCCCGCGACGAAGGTGCACCAGGCCGTCGGGAAGCTCCGCTCGGTCGTCAAGATCGCCGTCACCGGAACACCGCTCGAGAACAGCCTCACCGACCTGTGGGCCCTGTTCTCACTGACCGCGCCCGGCCTGTTCCCATCGCAGCGCCGGTTCCGCGAGGAGTACGTGCAGCCCATCGAGCAGGGCAAGGTGCCCGAGAACGAGGAGGGCGGCCCATACCGTCAGCGGCGACTCGAACGGCTGCGCCACCGCATCCGCCCTCTGATGCTGCGGCGCACGAAGGAGCTCGTCGCCGGCGATCTTCCCGAGAAGCAGGTGCAGGAGCTGTTCGTGGATCTGAGCCCGGCCCATCGGGCCGTCTACGACACGGTCCTGCAGCGCGAGCGACAGAAGGTGCTCGGCCTGCTGGCCGACCTCGATCGCAACCGCTTCATCGTGTTCCGCTCGCTCACCATGCTGCGGATGCTCGCGCTCGCTCCGCGGCTGATCGATCCGGATGCCGATGATGCGACCTCCGCGAAGCTCGACGTCCTGCTCGAGCACGTGCAGGAGCTGCGGGCCGAGGGGCATCGTGCGCTGGTGTTCAGCCAGTTCACGTCGTACCTCGAGATGGCGGCAGAGCGCCTCGGCCGGGCCGGCATCGCATACGAGCACCTGGACGGCTCCACCAGGCGGAGGGAGGAGGTGATCGACGCGTTCCGCTCCGGAGACGCTCCTGTGTTCCTGATCAGCCTCAAGGCGGGAGGATTCGGACTCACTCTCACCGAGGCGGACTACGTCTTCCTGCTCGATCCGTGGTGGAACCCGGCGGCCGAGGCGCAGGCGATCGACCGCACCCACCGCATCGGGCAGACGCAGCGGGTCTTCGTCTACCGGCTGATAGCGGCCGGGACCATCGAGGAGAAGGTGCTCGCCCTCCAGCAGCGCAAGGCGCGACTGTTCACCGCGGTGATGGACGATGAGGCGCTGTTCGCACAGGCGCTGACGGCCGACGACATCCGCGGACTGCTGGAGACCTGACCTCGACCGCGCTGCGATCCGGTTAAGCACGGCCGGTCACCGGCCGTGCACAGCATGCGCTCGATAGAATCGACGCTGTCCAAGCCAGAGGAGAGACATGCGGATCACGGGACTCGGCCATGCCGGGATGTTCATCGAGACGGTCGGCGGGAACATCATCTGCGACCCCGTTCTCGGTCCTTCGTTCTACGGATCCTGGTTCCCGTTCCCCGACAACCGCGGTCTCGACTGGGAGCGCCTCGGTCGCGAGGCCGACTTCCTGTACATCTCGCACCGGCACCGTGACCACTTCGACCCGAAGCTGCTCGAGAAGTACATCTCGAAGGACATCGAGGTGCTGCTGCCCGAGTACGTCACCGACGACCTCGAGGTCGACATCCGCAAACTCGGCTACAACAACATCACCTATGCGCCCGCCGGTCAGGTGATCGAGCGCGGCGAGCTGAAGATCATGATCACGCCGCTGCGCGCGCCGAGCGACGGCCCCATCGGCGACTCGTCCCTCAGCGTCGACGACGGAACGGCATCCATCCTCAATCAGAACGACTCGCACCCCCTCGACCTCGAGGCGCTGCTGTCGTTCGGCAAGCCCGAGGCCTACTTCACACAGGTCTCCGGCGCCATCTGGTGGCCCATGGTGTACGACCTGCCCCAGGACGCGAAGCAGAAGTTCGCAGGGCTCAAGCGCGACGCGCAGAACAAGCGAGCCATGTACTACATCGAGAAGGTCGACGCCCCGCACGTCTTCCCGATGGCGGGCCCGCCGATGTTCCTGCGCGACGAGCTGTTCAAATACAACGGCAAGGGCCGGGACGACGACTCGATCTTCACGGATCAGAAGGAGTTCCTGGCGCACATGAAGGAGCTGGCGCCCCAGTACGACGGCCACCTCTTCATCCCCGGCACCGTCGTCGAGCTGAACCACGGCGAGCTGACCGTCTCGCAGAGTCTGTACTCGCCGGCTGAGATCGACCACATCTTCGACGAGAAGTGGGAGTACCTCGAGGAGCAGCGGGCGTCGCGTCAGCAGGAGATCATCGACGAGGAGGCGACCCGCGCAGAGGTGATCCCGCCGGCCGAGATGCTCGCCGCCATCAAGGAGTGGTGGGAGCCGCTGCTGAAGAAGTCGCGCACGATCCGCCTCGGCGTCGGAGGCAACGTGCGCTTCAGGATCGGCGAGCTCGACATGGTCGTCGACTTCCCGAAGGCGAAGGTGCGCGAGTACGCAGGGGAGGAGTGCATCTACTGGTACACGATCCCCGCAGACCTCGTGTCGACGAACATCCGCGACCATGAGATCGACTGGTCGAACTCGATCTTTCTGTCGATGCAGTTCTCTGTCGGGCGCAGCGGCAAGTTCAACGAGTTCCTCACGACCTTCCTCAAGTGCCTCTCCGTCGACCGGATCGAGTACGTGGAGAACTGGTATCAGGAGCAGACCGATCAGACCGAGGACGCCGAGATCGGCGACTGGGTCGTGCAGCGTCGGTGCCCGCACCTGCGGGCCGACCTCACTCGTACCGGAAAGATCGAGGACGGGGTCCTGACCTGCTCGATGCACGACTGGAAGTGGGATCTCGCGACCGGCAAGTGCTTGACGACGACGGGCCACCCGATCCGCGCCGAGCGCTGCCCCGTCACCGATGAGGCACTGCGCCTCGGCGCCTGACGTGACCGCCCGCCCGCTGGTATACCACCGTGGCGTGCGGTGAATCGGTAGACTCGGGAACATCACCGAACCTTTAAGCCCGTCCAGAGAGGCGGAGAAGGGAAGTGGCCGATGACTGCACGAACAGTGCTGCACGAAGCCGATATCACGCGCGCTCTGACGCGCATCGCCCATGAGATCCTCGAGTCCAACCGAGGCGCCGACGGGCTGGTGCTCCTCGGCATCCCGACCAGGGGAGTGACGCTCGCCGAGCGGCTCGGTCCGATCATCTCCGGCATCGCCGAGACCGAGATCCCGGTCGGCTCGCTCGACATCACGCTGTTCCGCGACGACCTGTCGAAGCATCCGACGCGCGCACCGAAGCGCACCGAGATCCCCGCCGGAGGCATCGACGGCAAGACGGTGGTGCTCGTCGACGACGTGCTGTTCTCGGGCCGCAGCATCCGTGCCGCGCTCGACGCCCTGCAGTCGATCGGACGCCCCTCTGTGGTGCGCCTCGCGATCCTCGTAGACCGCGGACACCGCGAGCTTCCCATCCGCCCCGACTTCGTGGGGAAGAACATCCCCTCATCACGCGCGGAGCGCGTCAACGTGCGCCTGCGCGAACTCGACGGCGCTGACGAGGTGACGATCGAATCATGAGGCACCTGCTCGACACCCGCACGCTCGACCGCGAGCAGGCGCTGCGCATCCTCGACGTCGCCGAGGACATGGCCGACACGCAGTCGCGCGAGGTCAAGAAGCTCCCCACGCTGCTCGGCAAGACCGTGGTGAACCTCTTCTTCGAGGACTCCACCCGCACGCGCATCTCGTTCGAGGCGGCCGCGAAGCGCCTCTCCGCCGACGTGATCAACTTCGCCGCCAAGGGCTCCAGCGTCTCGAAGGGCGAGAGCCTGAAGGACACAGCCCAGACGCTGCAGGCGATGGGGGCGGACGCCGTGGTCGTGCGCCATTCGGCATCCGGTGCACCTCGCACCCTCGCGACCAGCGGCTGGATCTCGGCCGGCGTCGTCAATGCGGGCGACGGCACGCACGAGCATCCCACTCAGGCTCTGCTCGATGCGTTCACGATCCGCAAGCGCCGCTACGGCCAGGACAGCCGCGGACACGATCTCTCCGGGCTTCGCGTCGTCATCGTCGGCGACGTTCTGCACTCGCGGGTCGCCCGCTCGAACGTGTGGCTGCTCTCGCTGCTCGGTGCAGACGTCACACTCGTGACTCCGCCCACGCTCGTGCCCCAGAACGTCACCCAGTGGCCGGTGCGCGTGCTCTACGACCTCGATGCCGCCCTCGCCGAGGGACCGGACGCCGTCATGATGCTGCGTATTCAGGCCGAGCGCATGCACGCCGCGTATTTCCCCACTGAGCGGGAGTATTCCCGGCTATGGGGTCTGGACGCCGTCCGCTCGGCGACCCTGCCGGACGATAGCATCGTGATGCACCCGGGGCCGATGAACCGCGGGCTCGAGATCTCATCCGAAGCAGCCGACTCCCCGCGCTCCACAGTCCTGGAGCAAGTCACCAACGGGGTCTCGGTGCGCATGGCCGTGCTCTATCTGCTGCTGGCAGGCGAGCGCAACGACGAAGAGGGGAAGTGAAGTGAGCCAGACCCTCGTCATCGCAGGCGTCCAGCTGCTCGGGCGCGACAGCGCCGACATCGTGATCGAGAACGGTGTCATCGCGGAGATCGGCTCAGGCCTCGCGCGATCCGGCGCGCGCGTCATCGACGCTGCAGGCCTGGTCGCCCTCCCCGGTCTCGTCGATCTGCACACCCACCTGCGCGAGCCGGGCTTCGAAGCATCTGAGACGGTCCTCACCGGCACCCGCGCCGCCGCCGCCGGAGGGTTCACCGCCGTGTTCGCGATGCCGAACACGCAGCCCGTCGCCGACACCGCAGGCGTCGTGGAGCAGGAGCTCGCCCTCGGCGAAGCCGCCGGATACGCCACTGTGCAGCCGATCGGCGCGGTCACCGTCGGGCAGAAGGGGGAGCGCCTCGCGGAGCTTGGCGCCATGGCCGGGTCGCGAGCGCGGGTGCGCGTGTTCAGCGACGACGGCTTCTGCGTCTGGGACCCGCTGATCATGCGGCGCGCACTGGAGTATGTGAAGTCGTTCGACGGCGTCATCGCCCAGCACGCGCAGGATCCCCGCCTCACCGAAGGCGCGCAGATGAACGAGGGTGTCGTGTCGGCCGAACTCGGCCTCGCCGGCTGGCCCGCGGTCGCGGAGGAGTCGATCATCGCCCGCGATGTGCTGCTCGCCGAGCACGTCGGATCGCGCCTGCACGTCTGCCATCTGTCGACGGCCGGTTCGGTCGACATCATCAGGTGGGCGAAGAAGCGAGGCATCCAGGTCACGGCCGAGGTCACGCCGCACCACCTGCTGCTCACCGACGACCTCGTGCGCGACTACGACGCGCGCTACAAGGTCAACCCGCCCCTGCGCACTGCGGAAGACGTCATGGCCGTGCGCGAGGGCCTGGCCGACGGCACCATCGACATCGTGGCCACCGACCACGCCCCGCACCCCGCAGAGAACAAGGCCTGCGAGTGGCAGGCCGCGGCCAACGGCATGGTCGGGCTCGAGAGCGCGCTGCGCGTCGTGCACCAGGCGATGGTCGAGACGGGGCAGCTCGCCTGGTCCGATGTCGCGCGGGTGATGAGCGCCGCGCCGGCACGCATCGGCCGACTCGACGGATTCGGCGCGCTCGAGGTCGGACGCCCCGCGCATGTGACGCTGTACGACCCGAGCGTTCCCGGGGTGTTCACCGAAGCCGATCTGCACGGACGCAGCCACAACTCGCCGTACATCGGTCGCGAGCTGCCCGGACGCGTGCAGTGGACGATCCACGGCGGTGTCGTGACGGTCGACGGGGGCATGCTCGTCGAGGAGCTGGGCGAGTGACTCGTGAGGTCGCCGGCCTGATCATGGGCCTCGTCGCCGCGCTGATCCTGCTCACCATGTTCCTCGCATGGCGCAGGCGACTCCGACGCGATGCCGGTCTGACCGCACCGCTCGGAGTGCCCGAGCACGCGGATGTGACCGCCAGGAGCGAGATCCTCTACGTCGCCACGACCAAGCACGATGAGCCCCTCGAGCGCCTCGCGATCAGCCCGCTCACGTATCGGGCGCGCGGTGAGCTCGTCCTCACGGACCGCGGCGTCGCCCTCAGCCTCGACGGCGCACCGACCGTGTTCCTCGCATCGACCCGGCTGCTCACCGCAGACCGCGCCACCGTCGCCATCGACCGCGTCGTGGAACGCGACGGTCTGATCCGCCTGGTCTGGCGGGTCGCCGACGGCATCCACGTCGACTCGTACATCCGGCTCGCCTCCGGCGGGCCCGCAGACATCCTTCCGCAGCTCGAGCGCCTCTGCGCCGCGGCGGAGAACGGAGAGAACCCTTGACCTCAGCGAACAGCAACCCGATCGAGCCCGCCGTCCTGGTGCTCGAGGACGGCACCCGATTCGAGGGCCGTGCATACGGCGCCCGCGGCATCACGCTCGGCGAAGTCGTCTTCGCCACCGGAATGTCCGGCTATCAGGAGACGCTGACCGACCCGTCCTATGCAGGGCAGATCGTGCTGCAGACCGCGCCGCACATCGGCAACACCGGGATGAACCGGGAGGATCAGGAGTCGTCGCGCATCTGGGTCGCCGGATACATCGTGCGCGACCCCGCCCGCCGAGTGTCGAACTGGCGCTCGGAGGAGTCCCTTGACGACGCGCTGGTGCGCGGCGGTGTCGTCGGGATCAGCGCGATCGACACCCGTGCGCTCACCCGCCGCATCCGCGACACGGGCTCCATGCGCGGCGGAATCTTCTCGGGAGCCGACGCGGCGCTGAGCGCCGACGAGCAGCTCCGTCGTGTCACGGCAGCGCCCGAGATGGCCGGCCAGAACCTGTCGGCGACGGTCTCGGTCGCCGAGCCCGTCGTGATCCCCGCCGCCGCCGAGCGCATCGGCAACGTGGCGGTCCTGGATCTGGGGGTCAAGCAGTCCACGCTCGACAACCTCGCCGCACTCGGGTTCGACGTCCACGTGCTCCCTCAGTCCGCCACCTTCGACGACATGATGGCCGTCTCGCCGGATGCCGTGTTCTACTCCAACGGCCCCGGCGACCCCTCCGCATCCGACCAGCAGGTCGCGGTGCTTCGCCAGGTGCTCGACGCGCGCATCCCGTACTTCGGGATCTGCTTCGGCAACCAGCTGTTCGGGCGCGCACTCGGCCTCGGAACCTACAAGCTGACCTTCGGACACCGCGGCATCAACCAGCCCGTGGTCGACAAGGCGACCGGGCGGGTCGAGATCACCGCGCACAACCACGGCTTCGCCGTCGAGGCGCCCGTCGAGGGCGAGTTCGACAGCCCGCACGGCTACGGCCGCGTCGAGGTCAGCCACGTCGGACTCAACGACCGGGTCGTCGAGGGGCTCCGTGCCCTCGATCTGCCGGCGTTCTCCGTGCAGTACCACCCGGAGGCGGCGGCCGGACCGCACGACGCCCACTACCTGTTCAGCAGATTCCGCGAACTCGTCGTCGCGAACAAGAAGGGCGCCAACTGATGCCGAAGCGTGAAGACATCAACTCCGTCCTGGTCATCGGCTCCGGCCCGATCGTCATCGGCCAGGCCTGCGAGTTCGACTACTCGGGCACCCAGGCGTGCCGTGTGCTGCGCGAGGAGGGCGTGCGCGTCATCCTCGTGAACTCCAACCCGGCGACGATCATGACCGATCCCGACTTCGCGGACGCGACGTACATCGAGCCGATCACCCCGAGGTCATCGAGACGATCATCGCCAAGGAGAAGCCGGATGCCATCCTTCCGACGCTCGGAGGCCAGACGGCGCTGAACGCGGCCATGGCGCTGCACGAGCGCGGCATCCTCGAGAAGTACGACGTGGAGCTGATCGGCGCGAAGGTCGACGCGATCCGGCGAGGCGAGGACCGTCAGGTCTTCAAGGAGCTCGTGCTCGAAGCGGGCGCCGACGTCGCCCGCTCGGTCATCTGCCACACGATGGACGAGCTGCTCGCCGGCGCAGAGGAACTCGGCTATCCGCTCGTCGTGCGTCCCAGCTTCACCATGGGCGGACTCGGCTCCGGCTTCGCCTACGACGAGGCGGACCTGCGCCGCATCGGAGGGGCCGGCCTGCACGACTCGCCCACCAGCGAGGTCCTGCTCGAGGAGTCGATCCTCGGGTGGAAGGAGTACGAGCTCGAGCTCATGCGCGACACGGCCGACAACACGGTGGTGGTCTGCTCGATCGAGAACGTCGACCCCGTCGGCGTGCACACCGGCGACTCGATCACGGTGGCACCCGCGCTCACGCTCACCGACCGCGAGTACCAGAAGATGCGGGACATCTCGATCGACATCATCCGCTCGGTCGGCGTGGACACAGGAGGCTGCAACATCCAGTTCGCGGTCGACCCGACCAACGGCCGCATCATCGTCATCGAGATGAACCCGCGCGTGTCGCGCTCCTCGGCGCTGGCCTCGAAGGCGACCGGCTTCCCGATCGCCAAGCTGGCCGCGAAGCTCGCGCTCGGCTACCGCCTCGACGAGATCCCGAACGACATCACCGGCGTCACGCCGGCCAGCTTCGAGCCCACCCTCGACTACGTCGTGGTGAAGGTGCCTCGTTTCGCGTTCGAGAAGTTCCCCGCGGCGGATGCCACGCTGACCACCACCATGAAGTCGGTGGGCGAGGCGATGGCCATCGGGCGCAACTACACGACCGCGCTGCAGAAGGCGCTGCGCTCTCTCGAGAAGCGCGGCTCGAGCTTCCACTGGGGCGAGGAGAGCCGCTCGGTCGAGGAGCTGCTCGAGGTCGCCAAGACCCCCACCGACGGCCGGATCGTCGTGCTGCAGCAGGCGCTGCGCAAGGGCGCGAGCATCGAGCAGGCCTTCGAGGCCACGGCGATGGATCCGTGGTTCCTCGACCAGATCGTGCTCATCAACGAGGTGGCCGAGGCCGTCGCCGCGGCGACCGACCTTGACCGCGACACGGTGCGCTACGCCAAGGAGCACGGCTTCTCCGACGCCCAGATCGCGCAGCTGCGCGGTCTTGCAGAAGCCGAGGTGCGCGGCATCCGGCACGGCTTCGACGTGCGTCCGGTCTTCAAGACCGTCGACACCTGCGCGGGGGAGTTCCCTGCGCTCACGCCGTACCACTACTCGAGCTACGATTTCGAGACCGAGGTCGCCCCCAGTGACCGCACCAAGGTCGTCATCATCGGATCGGGCCCCAACCGCATCGGTCAGGGCGTCGAGTTCGACTACTCGTGCGTGCACGCGTCCTTCGCCCTCTCGGACGCGGGATTCGAGACGGTCATGGTGAACTGCAACCCCGAGACCGTGTCGACCGACTACGACACCTCCGACCGCCTGTACTTCGAGCCGCTGACGCTCGAGGACGTGCTCGAGGTGCTCGACGCGGAGGCCCGCAGCGGCACCATCCTCGGCGTCGTCTGCCAGCTCGGCGGACAGACCCCTCTCGGTCTCGCAAAGGGGATCGAGGCCGCGGGCTACACGGTGCTCGGCACCAGCCCCGCCGCGATCGACCTCGCCGAGGAGCGAGAGCTGTTCGCGCGGCTGCTCGACGACGCCGGTCTGGTCGCGCCCCGCAACGGCACGGCGATCGACGTCGACGGCGCGGTGCGCATCGCCGAGGACATCGGATACCCGGTGCTCGTGCGCCCGAGCTTCGTGCTCGGCGGCCGCGGCATGGAGATCGTCTACGACAGCGCCTCGCTCCGGGACTACTTCGTGCGCACGGCGGGCGAAGTCGTCATCGAGGAGGGCAAGCCGCTTCTGGTCGACCGCTTCCTCGACGACGCGATCGAGCTCGACGTCGACGCGCTCTACGACGGCACCGATCTGTACATCGGCGGCGTCATGGAGCACCTCGAGGAGGCAGGCATCCACTCGGGCGACTCGAGCTGCACGCTGCCCCCCGTCTCGCTCGGACGCACCGACATCGACCGGGTTCGCACCGCGACCCTCGCGATCGCCCAGGGCGTGGGCGTGCGCGGGCTGCTCAATGTGCAGTTCGCGATCAGCGCGGGCGTGCTCTACGTGATCGAGGCGAACCCCCGCGCAAGCCGCACGGTGCCGTTCGTGTCGAAGGCGCTCGGCATCCCGATGGCCAAGGCCGCCAGCCGGCTGATGGCGGGCGCCACGATCGCCGAGCTGATCGAGGAGGGCATGCTGCCGGCGCAGGACGGCTCCCGCGTGCCGGTGGGCGCTCCGGTCGCCGTTAAGGAGGCCGTGCTGCCGTTCAAGCGCTTCCGCACCCACGACGGCAAGGTCGTCGACTCCGTGCTCGGCCCGGAGATGCGCTCGACCGGCGAGGTCATGGGCATCGACCGCGACTTCCCGACGGCGTTCGCGAAGAGCCAGTCTGCCGCGTACGGCGGGATGCCGACCTCCGGCACTGTGTTCATCTCGGTCGCCGACGCCGACAAGCGCGAGGTGATCCTGCCGGCCCATCGTCTGCAGCAGCTCGGCTTCTCGCTGGTCGCGACCGAGGGCACCGCAGAGATCCTCGGGCGCAACGGCATCGCCGCGCAGGTCGTCGCGAAGTTCAGCGAGACGCAGGAGAACGGCGAGAAGAACATCGTCGACCTGATCAACGACGGCGAGATCGACATCGTCGTGAACACGCCGGGCGGCGGCGCCGCCCGTGCGGACGGGTATGAGATCCGCGCCGCCGCCGTCGCCGCCGACAAGGCGCTGTTCACCACCATGGCCGTGCTCGGCGCCGCGGTGACGGGAATGGATGCCACCCAGTCGGGCTTCGAGGTGCGGAGCCTGCAGGAATACGCGATCGACCGAGAGGCCGCTCGATGAGCGATTCCTTCGGCACCCGTCTTCGCACGGCCATGGACCGCTTCGGGCCGCTGTGCGTCGGCATCGATCCCCACTCCGCCCTGCTCGATCAGTGGGGCCTCGCTCAGGACGCCGACGGGCTGCGGTCGTTCGGGCTCGCCGTCGTCGAGGCGGCCGCGGGCCGAGCGGGGGTCGTGAAGCCGCAGGTCGCGTTCTTCGAGAGGTTCGGCTCCCGCGGATTCGCCGCGCTGGAGGAGGTCATGTCGGCCGCCAGGGATGCCGGACTGATCGTGCTCGCCGATGCCAAGCGAGGCGACATCGGATCGACGATGGCCGGCTATGCGTCTGCGTGGCTGGAGCCCGGCTCGCCCCTCGAAGCGGATGCAGTGACCATCAGCCCGTACCTCGGGCCCGACTCGCTGCGCGAGACGCTCACCACGGCCGTGCGGGCAGGCAAAGGCGTGTTCGTCCTCGCCGCGACGAGCAACCCCGAGGCTGCCGCCCTGCAGACCGCGCTGACCGTCGATGTGGCTGCCGCGGATCAGCAGACGGTCGCCGCGCGGGTCACCCGCGACGTCACATGGGTCAATCACTCCGCAGCGTTCGCAGGCGGGCTCGGCCCGATCGGGCTGGTGATCGGGGCGACGGTCGATCGCTCGGCTGTCGGCCTGGACGATGAGCTGCTCGTCGACACGCCGATCCTCGCACCGGGCTTCGGGGCCCAGGGCGCGACGGCGGATGACCTTCCGGCTCGCTTCGGCGCGGTCGCGGGCAACGTGCTGGCGAGCGAGAGCCGCAGCATCCTCGGAGCCGGCGCTGCCGGAGTAGCCGAGATGATCAGCACCCGGAATGCGCGCTATCAGGAGGTCCTCCGTGGCTGAACGTCCTGCCGTCCCCGACGTCGATCGGATCGCAGCCTCGCGCCGCGCCCTTGAGCGCCGACGTGCTCGAGCCGCGCTCAAGCGCGACCTCGGCATGAGGGTCGTCTCCCCGCAGGAGGTGCTGCGCCGCGCAACGGAGGACGCCGAGTCCGACGCCGCGACCATGCGTGTCACCGACTTCCTCATGGCGCTGCCCGCCATCGGCGCCGGCAAGCGGGATCGCGTGCTCGAGGAGCTGCACATCGCACCGGTCAAGCGGCTCGGCGGGCTGGGCGTGCGTCAGCGCGTCGCGCTGAACGCCTGGCTCGACGAGCGCTTCCCGCCGCACCGCCCGCGCCCCGCCCGCAGCCGTCTGCTCGTGCTCGCCGGGCCCACTGCCGTCGGAAAGGGCACGGTCGCTGCGCACATCCGCGAGACCCACCCCGAGATCCATCTCTCGGTCTCGGCGACAACGCGCGCGCCGAGGCCGGGCGAGGTCGACGGCGTGCACTACTACTTCGTCGACGACGCCGAGTTCGACCGGCTCATCGCAGAGAGGCAGCTGCTCGAGTACGCGGTCGTGCACAACAAGCACCGCTACGGCACACCCCGTGGACCCGTCGATGCGGCACTGGCCGAGGGAAGGACCGTACTGCTCGAGATCGACCTGCAGGGCGCCAGGCAGGTCAGAGCGGCCGAGCCGACGGCATCGCTCGTCTTCCTGCTTCCGCCGAGCTGGGACGAGCTGGTGCACCGGCTCGTCGGCCGCGGCACCGAGGACGCCGAAGAGCGCACCCGCCGGCTGCGCACCGCACGGGTGGAGCTCGCGGCCCAGAACGAGTTCGATTACCTCGTCGTGAACGCCGACGTCGCCACGGCCGCCGAAGAGGTCGTAGAATTGTCGTCAGACTCTGCGCGCTGATCCGCGTGCGCTCTCATCCATCGCTCTCCGACGACACCGTCGCCTGACCAGGAGGTCCACAATGGCCGGACACAACAACGGCATCATCGACCCGCCCATCGACAACCTGCTCGAGCGCGTCGAGTCGAAGTACGAGCTCGTGATCTACGCGTCCAAGCGCGCCCGCCAGATCAACGACTACTACTCCGACCTGCACGAGGGCAACCTCTTCGACAACGTCGGTCCGCTGGTCGACTCGTCGGTCGAGGACAAGCCCCTCACGATCGCCCTGCACGAGATCAACGAGGACAAGCTGCGCATCCGTCACGCTGAGTGATCCTCTCCGCACTGTGAGCCGCCGACGTCCTCATCCGGATGTCGGCGGCTTCATGCACACTGGCGTCGAGCCCGCACCGGCTCCGCCACACGACCCCGCTTTGGAGCCCCGATGAGCGCCCTGCGCCTGTTCACGTCCGAGTCCGTCACCGAGGGACACCCCGACAAGATCTGCGACCAGATCTCCGACAGCATCCTCGACGGGCTCCTCACCGTCGACCGCGGCTCCCGCGTCGCCGTGGAGACGCTCGTGACGACCGGCCTGGTCCACGTCGCGGGCGAGATCCGCACCGAGGGCTACGTCGACATCCCGACCATCGTGCGAGACGTCGTCAACCGCATCGGCTACACCTCCAGCGACACCGGATTCGACGGCTCGTCGTGCGGGGTGAGCATCTCGGTCGGCGAGCAGTCCACCGACATCGCCAACGGCGTCGACCAGGCGCAGGAGCAGCGCGACGGCGGCTCGACCGACCCCCGCGACGAGCTGGGCGCCGGTGATCAGGGCATCATGTTCGGCTTCGCCACCAACGAGACTCCGCAGCTCATGCCGATGGCCGCATGGACTGCGCACCGAATCGCCGAGCGCCTCACCGAGGTGCGCCGCTCGGGCGAGCTGGCCTTCCTGCGTCCGGACGGCAAGACGCAGGTGACCCTCGGCTACGACGGCTTCACCCCGAAGACGGTCGATGCGGTCGTGCTCTCGACGCAGCACCACCCCGACATCCCGCAGGACGAGCTCAAGCAGCTCGTCCGCGATGTCGTGATCGACCCGGTGCTCGAGCAGACCGGGCTCGACCTCGCCGACGACCTCACCTACTACATCAACCCGGCCGGCCCGTTCGTCACAGGTGGCCCGAAGGGCGATGCGGGTCTGACAGGCCGCAAGATCATCATCGACACCTACGGCGGCGCGGCGCGTCACGGCGGCGGTGCGTTCAGCGGAAAGGACCCCTCGAAGGTCGACCGCTCGGGCGCCTACGCGATGCGCTGGGTGGCCAAGAACGTCGTGGCAGCCGGCCTCGCCGACCGCGCCGAGGTTCAGGTCGCATATGCGATCGGCGTTGCCCGTCCGGTCGGGCTGTACGTCGAGACGTTCGGCACCGGGCGCGTCTCAGACGAGACGATCACCGAGGCGATCTCGAAGGTGTTCGACCTGCGCCCTCAGGCCATCATCGAGGAGCTCGACCTGCTGCGTCCGATCTACGCGCAGACCGCCGCGTATGGCCACTTCGGTCGCGAGCTGCCCGATTTCACCTGGGAGCGCACCGACCGCGCCGACGACCTGCGCCGCGCAGCCGGCCTCTGAGGCCGCCGTGTCGGACGCTCGTCCCGAGCGCACCCCGGAGACCCCGGCGGAGGGGCGCCGGATCGCCCGTGTGCTGATCGATTCGCCGCTGCCGCAGCTGGACAGACTGTTCGACTACGCGGTGCCGGACGGGCTCGGCGAGATCACCCCGGGGGTGCGGATCAAGGCGCCGCTTCGCACCGCCGGACGCGTCGTCGACGGGTTCGTCGTCGAGGTCGACGTGGAGCCGGACCCCACCCGCACGCTGTCTGAGATCGAGAGCGTGGTCTCTGCGACCGTGGTGATGCCCGACCGGCTGTACCGGCTCGCACGCCGTGCAGCCGATCGGGCCGCAGGATCGGCATCAGACGTGCTGCGCCTGGCGATCCCCAAGAGGCAGGTGCGAGTCGAGAAGGCGTGGTCGCCGGTCGATGAGACCATCGACCTCGATCCGGATGCCCTCGTCCGCGCGCACGAGGTGATCGGGCGCTACGACGGTCTCGCCGAGGTGATCGCCGAGCGCGGTCGGGCAGCGGTGGAGGCGATCCCCGTGCAGGTCGGCTCGGAGCCCGGATGGGCGGCACTGCTCGCCGCGGCGGCCGCCGGGCAGCTTGCGGAGGGACGATCGAGCGTCCTCGTCGTGCCCGACTATCGAGACCAGGAGCTGCTCCTCGCCGCCCTCGAGACGCTCGTCCCGAGTCGAGCGATCGTGCGGCACGACGCCAGGCAGCCGAATCCCGACCGGTACCGTGCGTTCCTGCGCACCCTGGACGACGCACCGTGCATCGTCGTCGGCAACCGGTCTGCCGTGTATTCGCCGGCCAGAGCAGGGCTCGTCGCGCTGTGGGACGATTCCGACCCGCTGCTGGCAGAACCTCTTGCGCCGTACGTGCATGCCAGGGATGCGGCCCTCATCCGGCAGGAGCAGGAGGAGAGCGCTCTGCTCTTCGTCTCGCACACCCGTTCGACCGACATCGAGCGCCTGGTGCAGCACGGCTGGCTGCGCGACATCACGGCACTGAGGCGCGTCATCCCGAACGTGCGACTGAGCACACCCCAGGAGCTCGAGCAGACGACGGGTCAGCGGGTTCCCTCGAGCGCATTCGCCACGGCGCGTGCCGCGGCCTCCGAGGGCCCCGTGCTCGTGCAGGTCGCCCGGCCCGGTTTCTCACCCACCCTCGTCTGCGCCTCCTGCAGGCATCCCGCGCGCTGCCTTCAGTGCGGCGGACCGCTCGGCGCGCGCCGTCGCGGAGCCGTTCCGGTATGCGGTTGGTGCGGCCGCTCCGCCCACTCCTGGCGCTGTGCGGAATGCTCCTCCGACCAGGTCCGCCTGGCCTCATCCGGCACCGAGCGCACAGCCGATGAGCTCGGGCGCGCTTTCCCCGGAGTGCGGGTGATCGTGTCAGACGGCGCGCACACCGTGCAGCACGTCGGCGACGGCCCCGCGCTGGTCGTCGCCACGCGCGGCGCGGAACCCGTCGCCGCCGGCGGATATCGGGCGGTCATCCTGCTCGACGGCGCGCGGATGCTGCAGGCGCCCGACCTTCGCATCGGCGAGTCCTGCCTGCGCTGGTGGTCGAACGCCGCCGCCCTCGCGGCCGCAGGAGCACCCGTGCACCTCGTCGGCGTCGACGGGCCGGTCGCGCGAGCTCTCGCCACCTGGTCCGGTGCGGCCTATGCCCGCTCCGAGCTGGAGGCGCGGATGCCGCTGCACATGCCGCCGACCGCCCGATTCGCTCAGATCGAGGGCGTCCCTGCGTCGGTCCGCTCGGCGCTCTCGGCTCTCTCCGACATCGGCATCGGCGGAGAGGCCGTGCTCGGACCCGTGCCGATCGACGACGAGGGACGGGTGCGAGCCCTGGTGCGATTCGCTTACGCAGCGGGGCAGAGGGTTGCGGACACCCTGCGTGCGAGCGTCGTGGCAGATGCGGCCCAGAGCCGTCGAGGCCGCGGCAGGCAGCGCATCGCACTCTCCGTCCATCTCGATATCCTCGAACCGGACATCTGATCACCCGACCAGCGCTCGACCGACCGGAGAACCTTTCATGCGCCTCGTCTTCGCAGGCACGCCAGCCGTCGCCGTCCCGACCCTTCAGGCTCTCGCCGACCGGCACGAGATCGCGGCGGTCATCACCCGTCCCGACGCGCCATTCGGCCGCAAGAGGGTGCTGACCCCGTCGCCCGTAGCCGCGGCGGCGGAGCAGCTCGGAATCCCGGTCATCAAGGCCGCGCGGCTCGACGAAGAGGTGACCGCGCGGATCACGGCGCTCGACGCCGCCCTCGGCGTGATCGTCGCATACGGCGGCATCGTTCGCGAACCGCTGCTGTCCGCACCTGGGAAGGGCTGGATCAACCTGCACTTCTCGCTGCTGCCGCGGTGGCGCGGGGCGGCACCGGTGCAGCGGGCGCTGATCAACGGCGACCCCGACCTCGGAGTCGCGGTGTTCCAGCTCGTGCCGGCTCTCGATGCGGGCGACGTGTTCGCCATGCGCACGGTTCCCGTCCCGTCCGACGCGACCGCCGACCTGGTGCTGGAGGTGCTCGCAAAGGACGGCGCCTCGCTCACGGTCGACGTCGTCGACGGCATCGAAGAGGGGTCGGCTCGCGCGCTTCCGCAGCAGGGTAGCCCCACGCTCGCGCCCAAGCTCACACTCGACGACGGCGTCATCGACTGGACGCAGCCGCTCGACCTCGTCTACGCACGGTATCGGGGCGTCACGCCGGAGCCGGGTGCGCACACGACCCTGGGCGGCGCCCGACTGAAGATCCTCACCGCCGCACACGCACCTGCCGACGCACCGCGGCTCGAGCCGGGCCAGATGGAGGGCGTGAAGACCGGCGTGCTCATCGGCACCGGCACGACGCCGCTGGCTGTCACCCGCCTGCAGCCCGCCGGCAAGGGACCGATGAACGCAGCTGACTGGTGGCGCGGCCTGCGCGACGGCGATTCCCCGAAGGCCGGATCGTGAGTGCGCCCAAGATCCAGGCCGCGCGCTGGGTCGCCTACGACGTGCTCCGAGCCGTGTCGGACGACGACGCGTACGCGAATCTGCTGCTGCCGAAACTGATCGTCGAGGCGAACCTGAACCCGCAGGATGCCGGACTGGCGACCGAGCTGGCGTACGGCACCCTGCGGCGCAGGGGCACCTACGACGCGATCATCGCCGAGGCCGCAGGCCGACCCGTCACGCAGATCGATTCGGCGGTGCTGGATGCCCTGCGCCTCGGAGCCCACCAGCTGCTGTCGACCAGGGTGGCGGCGCACGCGGCTGTGAACGAGTCGGTCTCCCTCGTGGCCGCGGAGGCGGGACGCGGGGCGTCGGGGTTCGCGAACGCGGTGCTGCGCCGGATCGGCCGCGACGACTCCGACACCTGGCAGAAGCGGATCGAAGCAGGTGCGCGCTCGGACGACGAGCGTCTGTCACTGCGCACTGCCCACCCGGTGTGGGTGATCCGAGCGCTGCGCCGCGCCCTCGCCGCCGAAGGCAGGGCGGAAGAGCTCGAGCAGCTCCTTGACTCCGACAACGACGCGCCCGAGGTCACCCTGGCGGCCCTTCCCGGGCTCGCCGAACCGGGTGCGCCTCGTCGTCCCTATGCCGCGACCGCGTTCGGATCGCCCGGCGGAGACCCGCGGCAGCTCATCGCCGGCGCCGACGGCGCCATTCGCGTTCAGGACGAGGGCTCGCAGCTCGTCGCACTCGCCCTGGCGGCGGCTGCATCCCCGCGCGCGGGGGAGCGCTGGCTTGATCTCTGCGCCGGCCCCGGCGGGAAGACCGCGATGCTCGCTGCGCTCGCGCTCGAGGCCGGGGCGAGTCTCGAGGCGAACGAGGTCGTTCCCGCACGGGCAGGGCTCGTGCGCCACGCCGTGCGTCCGCTCCCGATCGAGGTGCCGGTGCATGAGGAGGACGGCCGTGTGCTCGCGGCGCGGCATCCGGCCACCTTCGACCGCATCCTCGTCGACGCGCCGTGCACCGGCCTCGGTGCGCTGCGGCGAAGGCCGGAGGCCCGCTGGCGCAAGTCGCCCGGCGACGTCGCCGAGCTCGTCGACCTGCAGACGCAGCTGCTCGACGCGGCGATCGATGCACTCGCACCCGGGGGCGTCGTCGGCTACGCCACCTGCTCGCCGCATCTGGCCGAGACGACGGGCGTCGTGGCCGAGATGCTGCGCCGTCGCGATGACGTCACCGAACTCGACACCCGCGCCGTCATAGCCGATGTCTCCCAGTCGCCGATCGACCTCGCTCCGCGCCAGGCCGACGGGCCCGGAAGCGGCGGCGCACAGCTGTGGCCGCATCGCCACGGGACCGACGCGATGTTCCTCGCGCTGCTGCAGCGCACCGATCCGGAAAGGACACAGCCGTGAGCCTCCCCACCGCACCGCGCATCAACCCGAGCATCCTCGCCGCCGACTTCGCCAACATGCAGGCCGAGCTGGCGCGGATAGCCACAGCCGATTTCGCGCACGTCGACGTGATGGACAACCACTTCGTGCCCAACCTCACCTTCGGACCGCAGATGGTCGAGCGCATCCAGGCGACCAGCCCGATCCCGCTCGACGTGCATCTGATGATCAGCGACCCCGACAGATGGGCACCCGGGTACGCCGAGCTCGGGGCTGCGAGTGTGACGTTCCATCTCGAGGCGGCGGCCGACCCCGTCGCACTGGCACGGCGACTGCGGTCGATCGGAGCTCGCGCGGGCGTGGCGATCAAGCCGGGGACGGCGGGGGAGTCGCTCTACGACATCCTCGACGAGTTCGACCAGATCCTCGTGATGACGGTCGAGCCCGGCTTCGGCGGCCAGGGCTTCATGCCGGAGACGATGCCGAAGCTCCGCGCGCTGCGCGATGAGGCACGCCGACGGGGTTCCGATGTCTGGCTGCAGGTCGACGGCGGGATCTCCGACGCCACGATCGCACAGGCCGCCGCGGCAGGGGCAGACACCTTCGTCGCCGGATCCGCGGTGTACGGCGCCGCCGACATCGAAGCAGCGGTCATCGGTCTTCGCGAGCGCGCGCGAGCGGCTAGCCTGGAATCGTGAAGACATTCGACGAACTGTTCGCCGAGCTCAGCGCGACCGCGCTCGAGCGTCCCGAGGGCTCGGGCACCGTCGCACAGCTGGATCGCGGAGTGCATGCGATAGGCAAGAAGATCGTCGAGGAGGCGGCCGAGGTCTGGATGGCGGCTGAGTACGAGTCGGATGACGCCGCCGCCGAGGAGATCTCGCAGCTGCTCTACCACCTGCAGGTCATGATGCTCGCCAAGGGGCTGAGCCTCGAGGACGTCTACCGACATCTGTGAACGACGCTCAGACGACCGTTCACTAGAGACGAAAGACATCCATGCTGCGCATCGCCGTTCCGAACAAGGGCTCGCTCTCAGAGACAGCCGCCGAGATGCTCGCGGAGGCCGGATACACCGGACGCCGCGACCCCAAGACCCTGCACGTCATCGACGCCGACAGCGACGTCGAGTTCTTCTACCTCCGCCCACGTGACATCGCCACCTACGTGGCGTCGGGCGCCCTCGACGTCGGCATCACCGGACGCGACCTGCTGCGCGACGTGCGCCAGGACGATGCGCGCGAGATCGAGCAGCTGGGATTCGCCCGCTCGACGTTCCGCTTCGCCGCCCCTCCCGGCCGCTACACGTCGATCCAGGACCTCGAGGGAGTGAGGGTCGCGTCGGCCTACCCTGGTCTCGTCGACGACTTCCTGCGCGAGAACGGGGTGACAGCCGAGCTCGTCCCGCTCGACGGCGCCGTCGAATCGGCCGTACGCCTCGGCGTCGCCGATGTGATCGCCGACGTGGTGGAGACCGGCACGACGCTGCGGCAGGCAGGGCTCGAGATCTTCGGACCGGTCATCATCGAGTCCGAGGCCGTGCTCATCAGCCGTCCGGGCGACGTGCCGGGCACCGACCGGCTGCTGCGCCGGCTTCGCGGTGTCATGGTGGCCCGCCGCTACGTGCTGCTCGACTACGACCTGCCCGTGCACCTGGTCGATCAGGCCGTCGAGATCGCGGGAGGCCGCGAGTCGCCCACCATCTCACCGCTGCGCGATCCCGAGTGGGTGGCCGTGCGCGTCATGGTTCCCCGCAAGGGCGTGAACCAGGTGATGGACGACCTCTACGCCCTCGGCGCGAGAGCGATCCTCGTCACCGCCATCCACGCGGCGAGGCTCTGATGACGCTCGCCGCCCGAGTGATCCCCTGCCTCGACGTCGCCGCGGGACGCGTAGTGAAGGGCGTGAACTTCCAGAACCTGCGCGACATGGGCGACCCGGTCGAGCTCGCATCGCACTACGCCGCACAGGGCGCCGATGAGATCACCTTCCTCGATGTCACCGCGACGGTCGATGCGCGCGCGACCACGTACGACGTCGTGCAGCGAACGGCCGAGCAGGTCTTCGTGCCGCTCACCGTGGGCGGCGGTGTGCGCAGCGTCGACGACGTCGCGCGTCTGCTCGCCGTCGGCGCCGACAAGGTGGGCGTCAACTCCGCGGCCATCGCCCGTCCGGCGCTGATCGACGAGATCGCCGACCGATTCGGCGCCCAGGTGCTCGTGCTGTCGCTCGACGTCAAGCGCGCGGCGACGACCCACTCCGGTTTCGTGGTCACCACGCACGGCGGCCGCACCGAGACGATGCTGGATGCCCTCGACTGGGCGCGTGAGGCCATCGAGCGCGGCGCGGGAGAGCTGCTGGTCAACTCCATCGACGCCGACGGCACCAAGGACGGTTTCGACCTCGAACTCGTCCGTCTGATGCGCGAGGCCTCCGCGGTGCCGGTGATCGCGTCAGGGGGAGCGGGACAGGTGGGCGACTTCGCGCCGGCGATCGAGGCCGGGGCGGATGCCGTGCTCGCCGCGAGCGTGTTCCACAGCGGCCAGCTGACGATCGGCGAGGTCAAGGACGCTCTGCGTGCAGGCGGGGTGGTCGTTCGATGACGCCGCACGAGATCCCGGACATCGCATGGAACGACGCGGGGCTCGCACCGGTGATCGTGCAGCAGCACGACACGCGCGAGGTCCTGATGCTCGCGTGGATGGATGCCGAGGCGCTGCGACGGACGCTGACAGGGGGCCGCGCCGTCTACTGGTCTCGCTCGCGCCAGGAGTACTGGCGCAAGGGCGACACGTCCGGCAACACTCAGCGCGTCATCGGCGTAGCGGTCGACTGCGACGCCGATACGATCCTCCTCCAGGTCGACCAGCAGGGGCCCGCGTGTCACACGGGCACGCGCACCTGCTTCGACGGCCGGGAGCTTCCGCTCGGCGAGGTGTCCTGACATGCTGCGCCGCGCCCGTATGACAGGTGTGCTCGCGTTCCTGCTCGCCGGCGCTGTCGGCATCATCTCGTCGACGCAGGTCTGGGCGACCGTGCAGCGCGCCGATGCGGGGGAGTCGCTGAGCGTCACGGGAGCCGTGATCTACCCGCTGCTCGCTCCGCTTTCTCTGGCCGTGCTGGCGCTGGGGGCTGCGCTCTCGATCGCCGGCCCGGTGCTGCGCCACGTCATCGCCGTCCTGGGTCTCGGCGCTTCCGTCGCTCTGATCCTCGGCACCGTTCCGCTGGTCGGGGCGGCGCCTCTCTCGGCGATCGCACCGGCGGTGACCGAGGCGACCGGTCTCGGTGGCGAGGCGTCCCTGCGAGAGGTCGTGGCCGCGGTGACCGCCACGGCGTGGCCCGTGATCGCGATGCTCTGCTGGGTGGTGCTCGGTCTCGCAGCCGGCTTCGTCCTGATCACCGCCCGCCGCTGGCCTGCAGGCGGGCGGCGCTACCGTTCCGCCTCCGAGGCCGCGCACCACGGCACCGGCCCGCTCGACGCGGTCGATTCGTGGGACGAGCTGTCGCACGGCACCGATCCGACGGACTCGGCCCGATAGACTGTCGACATCGCCTAACCACCCGGAGGAGAACATGACCAACCCGATCGCCGATCCCGGCCACGGACACTCGCCTGCTGCCTGGACCGCCGTCGTGATCATGCTCGTCGGCTTCACCGCCGGCACGGTCTTCTTCTGCCTGGAGCAGCCCGTCGCCGTCTGGGTGTGCGCCGCCATCGTGGTGATCGGCGCGATCGTCGGCTGGGCGATGGCGAAGGCAGGGTGGGGTGTGAAGGGCCCGAAGTACAAGCCGAAGGCGCACTGATGGTCCTCGCCGACCTGACGGCCGGCGCGGTGGAGGATGCCGAGCAGCGCGCCCTGTCGCGTCCGCTCGCCGTCGTCGAACGCGACGCGGCCTCCCGTCCCGCCGCGCGTGATGCGCGCGCGGCTCTCGCCCCGGCGGATCGCGTGAAGATCATCGCCGAGGTCAAGCGCGCCAGTCCCTCACGAGGTGCCCTGGCCGAGATCCCCGATCCCGCCCTGCAGGCCTCTCTCTACGAGCAGGGCGGTGCCTCCGCGATCAGCGTGCTCACAGAGCAGCGCCGCTTCGGAGGAAGCCTCGCCGACCTCGAGGCCGTCACCGGCCGGGTGTCGCTGCCCGTGCTGCGCAAGGACTTCATCGCCACCCCGTACCAGGTCTTCGAAGCGCGCGCCGCCGGAGCAGACCTCGTGCTGCTCATCGTCGCCGGCCTGTCGCCCAGCGTGCTCACCGAACTCCACTCGCTGATCCTGGATCTCGGTATGACCCCGCTCGTCGAGACGCACTCCGCTGAGGAGCTCGAGGTCGCGATCGACCTCGGAGCAGAGCTCATCGGGGTCAACGCGCGCAACCTGCACACGCTGGAGCTCGACCGTGACCTGTTCGCCCGGCTCTCCGACCGGATCCCCGACTCGGCGATCCGCATCGCAGAGTCTGCCGTGCTGCAGCCTGACGACGTCGCGCGCTACCGCGATGCCGGTGCCGACGTCGTTCTCATCGGCGAGGCCCTCGTCACCGGCGACCCCGTCGCCACCCTGAACGCATTCCTCGCAGCCGGCGATGCACCGGTGCGCGGAAGGAGGAAGTCGTGAGTCTGCGCGATCAGCATGGGCCGTTCTTCGGCGAGTTCGGCGGGCGCTACATGCCCGAATCGCTCATCGCCGCGATCGACGAGCTCACCGCCGCGTACGAGTCGGCGATCGCCGACCCTGAGTTCCGTTCCGAGCTCTCGACTCTGCTGCACTCCTATGCAGGCAGACCGTCACCGATCACCGAGGTCCCTCGGTTCGCGCAGCATGCGGGCGGCGCCCGGGTGTTCCTCAAGCGCGAGGACCTCAACCACACCGGCTCGCACAAGATCAACAACGTGCTCGGACAGGCGCTGCTGACCAAGCGCCTCGGCAAGACGCGTGTCATCGCAGAGACGGGCGCCGGCCAGCACGGCGTGGCCACCGCGACGGCGGCGGCGCTGTTCGGTCTCGACTGCACCATCTACATGGGCGAGGTCGACACCGAGCGTCAGGCGTTGAACGTCGCGCGCATGCGCCTGCTCGGCGCCGAGGTGGTGGCGGTCACCACGGGGTCGCGCACCCTGAAGGACGCCATCAACGACGCCTACCGTGACTGGGTCGCGAGTGTCGAGACCACCAACTACATCTTCGGCACCGCGGCAGGACCGCACCCGTTCCCCGCGATGGTGCGCGACTTCCAGAAGATCATCGGCGAAGAGGCGCGCGAGCAGCTGCTCGCCGAGGCAGGTCGCCTTCCGGATGCCGTGGTCGCCTGCGTCGGGGGCGGCTCGAACGCCATCGGCATGTTCGATGCATTCCTCGACGACGAACGCGTGAAGCTGTACGGCGTCGAGGCGGCCGGTGACGGCGTCGACACCCCGAAGCACGCCGCCTCGATCGAGCGCGGGCGGCCCGGCGTGCTGCACGGCGCGAAGACCTACGTGCTGCAGGACGAGGACGGTCAGACGATCGAGTCCCATTCGATCTCCGCGGGTCTCGACTACCCTGGCGTCGGCCCGGAGCACTCATGGCTGAGCGACATCGGCCGCGCCGAGTACATCCCCGCGACCGACGACGAGGCCATGCAGGCGCTTCGGCTGCTCAGCAGGACCGAGGGCATCATCCCCGCGATCGAGTCGGCGCACGCCCTCGCCGGCGCGCTGCGGATCGGCCGTGAGCTCGGCGCAGACGGCATCATCGCCGTCTGCCTCTCGGGCCGCGGCGACAAGGACATGGACACCGCAGCACGCTACTTCGACCTGTACGACGAGGAGAACGCAGAGTGAGCCGCGTCGAAGACGCCATACGCAGGGCGCACGAGGCCGGTCGCGGCGCGTTCATCGGCTATCTGCCCGTCGGCTACCCCGACCTCGACACGAGCGTTCAGGCCGCCCTGACCCTCGCCCGCAACGGCGTGGACATCATCGAACTCGGTCCGCCGTACTCCGATCCCGTGATGGACGGGGCCGTCATCCAGGAGGCGACGCAGCACGCGCTCGCGAACGGCTTCCGGATGCGCGACCTGTTCACCGCGGTGAAGGCCATCACCGCTGAGACCGACGTCCCCGTCGTCGTGATGACGTACTGGAACCCGGTCATGCAGTACGGCGTCGACCGCTACGCCGATGATCTGCTGGCCGCCGGCGGCGCCGGGCTGATCACGCCGGACATCACCCCCGAGTCGGCAGGGGAGTGGATCGAGGCCAGCAAGCGCACCGGCCTCGATCGCATCTTCCTCGCCGCTCCCACCTCGAGCGACGAGCGGCTGGATCTCGTGATCTCGTCATCGACCGGTTTCGTCTACACCGTGTCGACGATGGGCATCACGGGGGAGCGCGCAGCGCTCGACCTCGCCGCCCGCACGCTCGTCGAGCGCATGCGCGCCCGCGGTGAGGTGCGCGCATGCGTCGGCATCGGCATCTCCAACGCCGAGCAGGTCGCGGGCGTCGTCGAGTACGCCGACGGCGCGATCGTCGGCACTGCGCTCGTCAAGGCGCTGCGCGACGGCGGCCTCGATGCCCTCGCCGAAACCACCAGAACCCTCGCCGGCGGTACGCCGACGACGCGATACTAGGATCTCTTTCATGCCCTTCGCGCCCATCAGCAGCCTTTCCGCCGTGCCCGCCAGCATTCCGAGCCCGCCGGAGAGCAGCTTTCAGATCGGTCCGCTGACGATCCATTTCTACGCCCTGTGCATCATCGCGGGGATCATCGCGGCCGTGCTGCTGACCAACCACCGCCTCACCAGGCGGGGTGCCGAGAAGTGGGTCGTGATCGACATCGCGATCATCGCGGTTCCGCTCGGGATCATCGGCGCACGCATCTTCCACGTGCTCACCCACCCGAACTTCTACTTCGGCCCGGGCCGGAACACCTGGAACCCCTTCGAGCAAGGCTCGGTGTGGGCGATCTGGGAAGGCGGCATCGCCATCTTCGGCGCTCTGCTCGGCGGAGCCGTCGGTGCGTGGCTGGGCTGCAAGTGGACGGGCATCCGGTTCTGGACCTTCGCCGACGCCCTCGCCCCCGGCATCCTGCTCGCGCAGGCCATGGGCCGCTTCGGCAACTGGTTCAACCACGAGCTGTTCGGTCTGCCGACGGACGTGCCCTGGGGCCTCGAGATCGAGTCGACCAACCCTGCCTTCCCCGCCGGCCTCGCCGAAGGGACCCTGTTCCACCCGACGTTCCTGTACGAGGTGCTCTGGAACGGTCTTGGCGTCATCGTCCTGCTCTGGGCAGGGCATCGCCTGCGCCTGCAGTGGGGCAAGCTGTTCGCGCTCTACCTCATCTGGTACAGCGCGGGCCGCATCGTGTGGGAGTCGATCCGCATCGACCCGAGTGAGATCCTCCTGGGGCTGCGCAGCAACGTCTGGGCCGCGATCATCGGCGTGGTCGTCGGAATCGTCATCCTGATCGTGCAGACCCGCCGTCACCCCGGCGTCGAGCCGTCGCCGTACATGCGCGGTCGGGAGCCGGAGGACGTGGATGTAGAATCGCAGAACACTTCCTCCGACTTCGTCGACGTGAGCGAGCCTCCCGTCAGCACCGAAGCGAACTAGGAGCCACGCCACAAGCACCGCTCCCGTCACGTGGGGCCCGCCCGGGCCTCCCTTCCGCGCGAGAGATCGCACTGAACGAGCGGGCCGATGATGTCCCCGGGTTCACTTGAAATCTGAGGACGGTGACTGGTGTACTTCCAGCCTCCCTACGGCGCCTCCGGCGCCTACCCCCGAGACAGGGTCTGTACAATCCGGCGTTCGAGAAGGACGCCTGCGGCCTGGCCATGGTCGCCACGTTGCGCGGGGAAGCCTCGCACGACATCATCGCGCTGGCGCTCGAGGCGCTGCGCAACCTGGAGCACCGCGGTGCGATCGGCTCCGACGCCGGCACCGGCGATGGCGCAGGCATCCTGACCCAGATGCCCGACGCCTTCCTCCGTGAGGTCACCTCTTTCGACCTCCCCCGAGCGGCGAGTACGCCGCGGGTCTCGCGTTCCTCCCACGGGAGTCGAGCGCCCGCCGTGAGCAGAAGGCCGGCATCGAGCGCATCGCCGCCGAAGAGGGTCTCACCGTGCTCGGATGGCGTGAGGTCCCCACCGCCAACGAGCACCTCGGCAAGCTCGCCGACGAGGCACGTCCGGCTTTCGAGCAGCTGTTCGTCAGCATCCCGGGCTCAGGCGCCGACAGCGCGCCCTCGCCCCTCACTCTCGACCGGTACGCCTTCCGGCTGCGCAAGCGCGCAGAGCACGAGCTCGACGCCTACTTCGTTTCGCTCTCCTGCCGCACCCTCGGCTACAAGGGCATGCTGACCACCCTGCAGCTCGAGCCGTTCTACCCCGATCTGCAAGACGAGCGGTTCGCATCGCAGCTCGCGGTCGTGCACTCGCGCTACTCCACGAACACCTTCCCGTCATGGCCGCTCGCGCAGCCGCTGCGCATGCTCGCCCACAACGGCGAGATCAACACCGTCGGCGGCAACCGCAACTGGATGCGCGCCCGCCAGTCCCAGCTGCAGTCCGACCTGCTCGGCGACATGCGACCGCTGCTGCCGATCTGCCGCGACGGGGCCAGCGACTCCGCGTCGTTCGACGAGGTGCTCGAGCTGCTCACCCTGACCGGGCGCAGCCTGCCCCACGCCATCATGATGATGGTTCCCGAAGCGTGGGAGAAGCAGGCCGACATCGACCCGGACCTGCGCGCCTTCTACGAGTTCCACGACATCCAGATGGAGCCGTGGGACGGCCCGGCCGCGCTGATCTTCACCGACGGCACCCAGGTCGGGGCGACTCTCGACCGCAACGGGCTGCGGCCCGGCCGCTGGACCGAGACCGTCGACGGCCTCGTGGTCATCGGCAGCGAGACGGGCGTGCTCGAGTTCGAGCCCGAGCGCATCAAGCGTCGTGGCCGGCTGCGCCCCGGCCACCTCTTCCTCGTGGACACGGCCCAGGGCCGGATCATCGAGGACGAGGAGATCAAGAAGGACCTTGCGAGCCTCCATCCCTGGCAGGAGTGGCTGGATGCGGGTGCGGTGCGTCTCGCGGACCTCCCTGAGCGCGAGCACATCGTGCACCCCGCGGCGTCGATCACGCGTCGCCAGCGCACCTTCGGATACACCGAGGAGGAGGTGAAGGTCCTCCTCACGCCGATGGGCCAGACCGGTGCCGAGCCGCTCGGCGCGATGGGCAGCGACACGCCGATCGCGGTGCTGAGCGACCGCCCCCGGCTGCTGTTCGACTACTTCGTGCAGCAGTTCGCACAGGTGACCAACCCACCGCTCGACGCGATCCGCGAAGAGATCGTCACGAGCCTGCGTCTCGGCCTCGGGCCGCAGCTGAACCTGCTGGAGTGGGGGCCAGAGCACGCCCGTACGGTAAGTCTCGACTTCCCGGTGATCGACAACGACGAGCTCGCGAAGATCAGGCACGTCGACCGGGCCCTGCCCGGGCGCACGAGCGCGACGATCAAGGGCCTCTACCACTTCGACGCCGGCCCCCAGTCGCTGCCAGAGCGACTCGCCGAGATGTGCGCCGAGGCGGATGCTGCCATCGAGCGCGGCGCGGAGTTCCTGATCCTGTCCGATCGCGATTCCGACAAGGACCTCGTGCCCATCCCGTCGCTGCTGATGCTCTCGGCGGTGCACCATCACCTCATCCGCCGGGAGACCCGCATGCGGGTGGGCCTGATCGTCGAGGCAGGAGATGTGCGCGAGGTGCACCACGTCGCGACGCTCATCGGCTACGGCGCGGCCGCGGTCAATCCGTACCTGGCGATGGAGACCGTCGAGCACCTGGTGCGCACCGGCTTCATCACCGACATCACGCCAGACGAGGCCGTGCACAACCTGATCCACGCGCTGGGCAAGGGCGTGCTGAAGATCATGTCGAAGATGGGCATCTCGACGGTGTCGTCGTACGCCGGCGCGCAGGTGTTCGAGGCGATCGGCCTGAGTCAGGAGTTCGTCGACCGCTACTTCACCGGAACCGAGACGAAGCTCGGCGGCATCGGCATCGACGAGATCTACGCCGAGAACCAGGTCAGGCACGATTACGCCTACCCGCAGGACGGCGCACCGCGTGCGCACGAGCGTCTGTGGACGGGAGGCGAGTACCAGTGGCGCCGAGACGGCTCTCCGCACCTGTTCAGCCCCGAGACAGTCTTCCGCCTGCAGCACGCCACCCGCACGCGCCGCTACGACATCTTCCGGGAGTACACCCGTCTGGTCGATGACCAGGCTCGGGAGCTGAAGACCCTGCGAGGACTGTTCGAATTGCGAACGGGGGAGCGGCCGCCGGTCCCGCTCGACGAGGTCGAGCCGGTCAGCGCGATCGTCAAGCGGTTCTCCACCGGCGCGATGAGCTACGGCTCCATCTCGCAGGAGGCGCACGAGACGCTCGCGATCGCGATGAACCGTCTGGGTGCGAAGTCGAACACCGGCGAGGGCGGAGAGGACCCGGAGCGCCTGGTCGACCCCGAGCGGCGCAGCGCGATCAAGCAGGTCGCGTCGGGCCGGTTCGGCGTCACCAGTCAATACCTCACCGAGGCCGACGATCTGCAGATCAAGCTCGCCCAGGGCGCCAAGCCCGGAGAGGGCGGTCAGCTGCCGCCGCAGAAGGTCTATCCGTGGGTGGCGCGCACCCGGCACGCGACTCCCGGTGTCGGCCTCATCTCGCCGCCCCCGCACCACGACATCTATTCGATCGAAGATCTCAAGCAGCTGATCTTCGACCTCAAGCGCGCGAACCCGAAGGCCCGCATCCACACCAAGCTGGTCAGCCAGTCGGGTATCGGTGCCGTCGCCGCCGGCGTCGCGAAGGCGCTCAGCGATGTCGTGCTCGTCTCGGGTCACGATGGCGGCACCGGGGCGAGCCCGTTGAACTCGCTCAAGCACGCCGGCACCCCGTGGGAACTCGGACTCGCCGAGGTCCAGCAGACCCTGATGCTGAACGGCATGCGCGACCGTGTGGTCGTGCAGGTCGACGGTCAGCTGAAGACCGGCCGTGACGTCGTCATCGGCGCCCTCCTGGGAGCCGAGGAGTTCGGCTTCGCGACGGCGCCGCTGGTCGTCAGCGGGTGCATCCTCATGCGGGTGTGCCACCTCGACACGTGCCCGGTGGGCGTCGCGACGCAGAATCCGGTGCTGCGTCAGCGCTTCACCGGCAAGCCGGAGTTCGTGGTCAACTTCATGGAGTTCATCGCCGAGGAGGTGCGCGAGCTTCTCGCCGCCCTCGGCTTCCGCTCCATCGACGAGATCGTCGGGCGGCACGACCTGCTGCGAACCACCTCGGCCGTGCGCCACTGGAAGACCGAAGGGCTCGACCTCGCGCCGATCCTCGAGGGGCCGGCGTTCCCGGGCAGCGAGCCCCGTCGCAGCGGGCGCACGCAGGACCACGAGCTCGAGAAGCACTTCGACGCCGCCTTGCTGGCGCATGCGAGCGAGGCCATCGAGCACTCCCACCCTGTGGTGATGGAGCTGCCGATCCGCAACACCGAGCGCGCCGTCGGCACGATGCTCGGTCACCACGTCACGGCCGCGCACGGCGCGGCAGGACTTCCGCGGGAGACGATCGACATCACCCTGCACGGCACAGCCGGGCAGTCGCTCGGTGCGTTCCTGCCGCCGGGCATCGTGCTGCGGCTCGAGGGGGATGCCAACGACTACGTCGGCAAGGGCCTCTCGGGTGGCGACATCACGATCCGTCCGGCGCGGGATGCCACGTTCGAGCCGCATCGCAACGTCATCGCCGGGAACGTGATCGGCTATGGCGCGACCAGCGGAAGCATGTACATCTCCGGTGTGGTGGGCGAGCGTTTCCTCGTCCGCAACTCCGGTGCGACGGCCGTCGTCGAAGGCGTCGGAGATCATGCCCTGGAGTACATGACCGGCGGTGTCGCGGTGATCCTCGGAGGCACCGGGCGCAATCTCGGCGCCGGCATGTCGGGTGGGGTCGCGTATGTGCGCAACCTCAGCGAGGCGCAGGTCAACGCACCCGCGCTGCGCTCGGGTGAGCTGCAGCTGACGTCGCTCGAACGCGACGACGCCGAGGTGCTGCGGGAGCTGCTCGTGGAGCACGTCGAGCGGACGGCGTCACCGCTTGCTTCCGCTCTCCTGGACGATTTCGAGAACGTCCTCAACGAATTCACCAAGGTGCTGCCGCGCGACTTCGCCGCGGTGCGCACCATGCGCCAGGAGGCGGAGGCCGCGGGCATCGACCCAGACGGCGACGTCGTCTGGGACCGGATCCTGGAGGTGACCGGTGGCTGACCCCAAGGGCTTTCTGAAGACGACCGAACGCGAGCTGCCGGCCAGGCGGCCGGTGCCCGTGCGCATCATGGACTGGAAAGAGGTCTACGAGCCGGGCGATCGGGCCGTTCTCAAGCGTCAGGCGAGCCGGTGCATGGACTGCGGTGTGCCGTTCTGCCACTCCGGGTGCCCGTTGGGCAACCTCATCCCGGAGTGGAACGACCTGACCTGGCGAGGTGCCGACCGCAGCGCGATCGAGCGACTTCACGCGACCAACAACTTCCCGGAGTTCACCGGGCGACTGTGCCCTGCGCCGTGTGAGAGCGCGTGCGTGCTCGGCATCAATCAGCCCGCGGTCACGATCAAGCAGATCGAGGTGTCGATCATCGACGAGGCCTTCGAGAAGGGCTGGGTCCAGCCGCAGCCGCCGCAGCGCCTGACCGGGCGCACGGTGGCCGTGGTCGGGTCGGGCCCAGCGGGTCTCGCCGCCGCGCAGCAGATGACGCGCGCGGGTCACACGGTGGTCGTGTTCGAGCGCGACGACCGCATCGGCGGACTGCTGCGCTACGGCATCCCCGACTTCAAGATGGAGAAGCGCCACCTCGACATCCGCCTCCAGCAGATGGAGGAGGAGGGCACTCGCTTCCGGCCGGGCGTCGAGATCGGGCGCGATCTGTCGTGGGATGAGGTGCGGGACCGCTACGACGCCGTCCTCATCGCCACGGGCGCCACGGTGCCTCGCGATCTGCCGATCCCGGGGCGCGACCTCGATGGTGTGCACTTTGCGATGGACTACCTCGTGCCGTCCAATCGGGTAGGCGCCGGAGACGAAGTCGCCGACCAGATCACCGCCGCAGGCAAGCACGTCGTCGTCATCGGCGGTGGCGACACCGGCGCCGACTGCATCGGCACTGCACACCGCCACGGGGCGCGCAGCGTCACCAACCTGGCCATCGGTCGCCAGCCTGGCACCGAGCGCTCCGACGACCAGCCCTGGCCGACGATGCCGACGCTGTTCGAGGTGCAGTCCGCCCACGAGGAGGGCGGTGAGCGCACGTACCTGGCCTCGACGGTCGAGTTCCTCGGCGACGAGGAGGGCAAGGTCAGAGCGGTTCGCGTGGCCGAGACCGAGTACATCGACGGACGCAGGGTGCCCAGAAGCGGCACCGAGCGCGAGATCCCTGCTGAGCTCGTGCTCATAGCGATGGGCTTCACCGGTCCCGAGACGGACTCGTATGGCGGCGGAACACTGCCCGCGATCACCGAGCGCGGCAACCTGCAGCGCGATGCCGACTATGCCACAGCAGTGCCCGGGGTGTTCGTGGCCGGCGATGCGGGGCGCGGTCAGTCCCTCATCGTGTGGGCGATCGCAGAGGGCCGCTCGGCGGCGGCGGCGATCGACCGCCACCTGATGGGCGCCACGGTGCTGCCGGCGCCGGTGGCCGTCACAGATGTCGCGTTCCGCGTTCAGCCCGCGTAGGCTGAGCGCGGCAACGTCGCCATGTCCTTTTATGCCCTCTTACCCTGGAGATGATGTTGAGACGCGCGAAGATCGTCGCCACACTCGGCCCCGCAACCTCGACCTATGAGAAGGTCCGTGCCCTCATCGATGCCGGTGTGGATGTCGCCCGTCTGAACCTCAGCCACGGCGACTACTCCGTGCACGAGGCCAACTACGCCAATGTGCGTCGCGCCGCCGAGGACTCCGGCCGCGCAGTCGCGGTGCTGGTCGACCTGCAGGGACCGAAGATCCGTCTCGGACGCTTCGAGGACGGGCCGTACGAGCTCGAGGTCGGCGACATCTTCAAGATCACCACCGAGGAGATCGTGGGCAACCGCGAGATCTGCGGCACGACGTTCAAGGGCCTGCCCCAGGACGTCAAGCCCGGCGACTTCCTGCTGATCGATGACGGGAAGGTGCGCGTCGAGGTCGTCGAGACCGACGGAACCGTGGTGACCACCAAGGTCGTCGTCGCCGGCGCCGTGTCGAACAACAAGGGCATCAACCTCCCCGGTGTCGCGGTCAACGTCCCCGCCCTGAGCGAGAAGGACGAGGACGATCTGCGCTGGGGCCTGCGCACCGGCGCGGACGTGATCGCGCTCTCGTTCGTGCGCAACGCCGCCGACGTGAATCGCGTGCACGAGATCATGGCGGAGGAGGGCGTTCGCGTCCCCGTCATCGCCAAGATCGAGAAGCCGCAGGCGGTCGACGCCCTCGAGGAGATCGTCGACGCCTTCGACGGCATCATGGTCGCCCGCGGTGACCTCGGGGTCGAGCTCCCGCTCGAAGCCGTGCCGATCGTGCAGAAGCGCGCCGTCGAGCTCGCCCGCCGCAACGCCAAGCCCGTCATCGTGGCCACGCAGATGCTCGAATCGATGATCTCGAGTCCCGTGCCGACCCGCGCCGAGACCTCCGATGTCGCCAACGCCGTCCTCGACGGCGCCGATGCGGTGATGCTCTCGGGCGAGACGAGCGTGGGGAGTACCCGGTGGTGGTCGTCGAGACGATGGCCCGGATCATCGAGTCGACCGAGGAGCACGGTCTCGAGCGCATCCACCCGCTGACGACCAAGCCGCGCACGCAGGGCGGCGCGATCACGCTCGCAGCCCTCGAGGTGGCGGAGTTCGTCGAGGCGAAGTACCTGTGCGTCTTCACCCAGTCAGGAGACTCGGCGCGTCGTCTGTCGCGACTGCGCTCGCGCATCCCGATGATCGCGTTCACGCCCGAACCCGGCATCCGTCGTCGAATGGCCATGACGTGGGGCATCCGCTCCACGCTGGTCGAGATGGTGCAGCACACCGACTCGATGTACCGTCAGGCCGATGAGTTCCTTCTCGGCAGCGGTCTGGCCAAGGAAGGCGATCAGATCGTCGTGATCTCCGGGTCGCCTCCCGGGATCATCGGCTCGACCAACGACATCCGCGTCCACAAGGTCGGGGATGCCGTCGGCGGCGCCGCACCGGTCTACAAGAACGGCATCTGAGCGGCATCCGAGCGCTGAGGGGCAGGACGTGAGAGTCCGCCCCTCGGCGCTCGCGCGTCCACGGCGGGGTACGGTGCTGGGATGGGATCAGAGATGCAGCGGACGCACCGCATCGGAGCGCTGCGCTTCGGCATCCGCATCTCACCCGGCCCAGGCGATGCCGTCCTCGTGCTCGTGCACGGGATCGGGATGTCGCATCGCTACCTCGCTCGGCTGCACCGTGCGCTGACGGCGCAGGGCACGGTCATGTCGGTCGATCTGCCCGGTTTCGGCGGTCTCCCGAAACCGCCCCACGACGTCGGCATCGAGGAGATGGCGGACGCGCTCGGCAGCCTCCTCGACTCGATCGGCACAGGCCCGGTTCTGCTCGTGGGGCAGTCGATGGGCACGCAGTGGGTGGTCGAGCTCGCCGTGCGTCGCCCTGAGCTCGTGTGCGGCGTCGTGCTCATCGGACCGGTGGCCGACTCTCGGCGGCGAACGGTCGTGCAGCACGCGGGCATGCTCGCCGTCGACACGATGGGCGAGCCGCCCGGGGCGAATGCGCTGGTGCTGGGGGACTATCTGCGGTGCGGACCGGCGTGGTACCTCGCACAGCTGCGCCACATGCTGGGATATCCGATCGAAGAGCGCATCGCGCGGGTCACGGCACCCGTTCTGATCGTGCGAGGAGGGCGCGATCCGATCGCGTCGCGGTCGTGGTGTCGTCGTCTCCGTTCAGCGGCGCGCAGGGCTGGGTTCGTCGAGGTGCCAGGCCGTGTGCACAATGTGCAGCACACGGCACCCGGCGCCGTGGCATCCGCCATCGGCCGCTTCCGCGCCGACCTGCCGATCGACCAGCGCCGGGAAGGGCGCGACGGATGATCGGCGTGGTGCGACGCGCACTCTGGTGGGCGCAGGACTACGCCTATGCGGCCGTGTGGCAGGCGCGCGCCTTCGGAAGCCGTGGCCGGGCTGACGCCTACTCCCGCGGTGCCGGGGTGCCGATCATCGTGCTGCCCGGCATCTACGAGACCTGGCGCTTCATGCAGCCGCTGATCGAGCACGCGCACCGCGCCGGGCATCCCGTGCACGTCGTCGAGCCGCTGCAGCGCAACCTCCGCCCGGTGGGCGAGATGGCGGAGAGCGTGAGCGCCTACCTCCTCGCGCACGACCTGCGCGAGGTGATCCTGCTCGCGCACAGCAAGGGCGGGCTCGCGGGCAAACTCGTGATGCTCGGTGCCGAAGGATCGCGCGTGCGGGGGATGCTGGCCGTCGCGACGCCCTTCGGCGGATCTCGGTACGCGAGGGTCATGCTCACTCGCGGCCTGCGTTCGCTCGCGCCAGGGCACCCGTCCATCTCCGCCCTGTCTGAACAGCGCGAGGCGAACACGAGGATCGTATCGGTCTACGCCCGATTCGATCCGCACATCCCCGAGGGGAGCGAGCTGCCAGGGGCGAAGAACGTCCCCCTCGACACCGGAGGGCATTTCCGCGTGCTGGCGCATCCGCGGGTGATGGCCGAGCTGGCCGCACTCGCAGAATGAGACTGCGGGAGGGCCGCCCCTCGAGACGGCCCCCGTGCTGGTGCCGGCGGTGGGGCCACGTCGCGACTCGACACGTCGCTTCGCGCCGCGTCGAGCCTCCCGCGACGCGGATCCGGAACCCACGCGGGCTCCGCCCGCTGGTTCGAGTCCCTCTCTGTCTGGATATGCGCGCGAGGGCCGCCCCTTCGGGACGGCCCTCGCGCGCATGTGCCGGCGGTGGGACTCGAACCCACACGCCCTTTCGGACAGAGCATTTTGAGTGCCCCGCGTCTGCCATTCCGCCACGCCGGCCTGCACACTGCGCATTCGACTGTAGCGCAGCGGCCGCAGGGATCCGTGCGCGTCTTCCGCCGCCCCTTCTGCGTTCGACTAGGATGGACGGGTGACTGAGCAAGAGCAGCCCGAGCAGCCCACGGCATCCGCCCCGCGTCGCGTCGTCGTAGCCGAGGACGAGTCGCTGATCCGCCTCGACATCGTCGAGATCCTGCGCGACAACGGGTTCGACGTCGTCGGCGAGGCCGGCGACGGAGAGACGGCTGTGCAGCTCGCGACCGAGCTTCGTCCCGATCTCGTCGTCATGGACGTGAAGATGCCGCAGCTCGACGGCATCAGTGCAGCCGAGAAGCTGCACAAGGCGAACATCGCGCCGGTCGTGCTGCTCACCGCCTTCAGCCAGAAGGAGCTCGTCGAGCG
This sequence comes from Microbacterium esteraromaticum, assembly GCF_014084045.1. Taxonomy (NCBI): domain Bacteria; kingdom Bacillati; phylum Actinomycetota; class Actinomycetes; order Micrococcales; family Microbacteriaceae; genus Microbacterium; species Microbacterium esteraromaticum. The sequence goes on along the minus strand of NZ_CP043732.1, from coordinate 2,900,634 downwards.
TGCCAGCGAGGCGGGCGCCCTCGCGTACGTCGTCAAGCCGTTCACCCCCAACGACCTGCTGCCGGCGATCGAGATCGCCCTCGCCCGTCACGAGCAGATCATCACGCTCGAGGCCGAGGTCGCCGACATGGTCGAGCGCTTCGAGACCCGCAAGCTGGTCGACCGTGCCAAGGGTCTGCTGAACGAGAAGATGGGGCTCAGCGAGCCCGAGGCGTTCCGCTGGATTCAGAAGGCCTCGATGGATCGTCGTCTCACCATGCAGGACGTCGCCAAGGCGATCATCGAGCAGCTCGCGCCCAAGAAGTGATCAGGGATCTCGGCGACGGGATCCTGCTTCGCCCGCTTCGAGCGGGCGATGGTGCACACCTCGCCGAGGCCTGCGCGCGCAACCGCGCGCATCTGGAGCCATGGGATCCTGTGCGCCCTGTGGAGTTCTACCGAGCCGAGGGCCAGGAGCGATCGATCCTGCGTTCTCTCGCCGATGTCGCCGATGGACGCATGGCCGCCTTCGTGCTGGCGGATGCAGATGAGCGCATCGTAGGCAGGGTGAACCTCAACAACATCGTGCGAGGCTCGTTCCTCAGCGCCGATCTCGGCTACTGGATCGATTCAGAGCTCACCGGGCGGGGGATCATGAGCCATGCCGTCGGCTCCGTGTGCGAGCACGCTCGCGATGACCTGGCTCTGCACCGGGTGCAGGCCGGGACGCTCGTGCACAACATCGCCTCGCAGCGAGTGCTCAGCGCCAACGGCTTCGAGCGAATCGGACTGGCGCGGCACTATCTGCGGATCGCAGGAGCCTGGCAGGACCACGTCCTGTTCCAGCGCATCCTCTCCGGTTGATGCTTCCGGCGGCGGGTTCTCTCAGTCGACCGACTTGATCAGGTTGGTGATGCGGATGGTCGAGCAGCGCCGACCCTGTTCGTCTGAGACGGCGATCTCGTGCACCGTCATGCTGCGGCCGAGGTGCACGGGTGTGCAGACGCCGGTGACGAAGCCGGAGGTAGCCGAGCGGGTGTGCGTCGCGTTGATGTCGATGCCGACCGCCAGCCGACCCGGACCCGCGTGCAGGTTCGCCGCCATCGATCCGAGCGACTCGCCGAGCACCACGTAGGCACCGCCGTGCAGCAGCCCCACCGGCTGGGTGTTCCCCTCGACGGGCATGGTCGCAACGGCCCGTTCGACCGAGAACTCGGTGAACTCGATGCCCATCTTCTCTGCCAGCGCGCCCATCCCACGGTGCGTCGCCCACTCCAGGCCGGTCATCTCGGTCTGCTCGCCCACTCGTCCTCCTCAGCGCATGTCCGCCGCCCTCGTTAGGCTTGCAGGGTGACGGACTCCGCAAAGCCTACCCTCATGGTCGTCGACGGCCATTCACTCGCATACCGGGCTTTCTTCGCCCTGCCTGTCGAGAACTTCACCACCAAGGACAACCAGCACACGAACGCGATCTACGGATTCCTGTCGATGCTGGTGAACCTCATCAAGGCCGAGAAGCCGACGCATATGGCGATCGCCTTCGACACGTCGCGACACTCGTTCCGCACCGAGGAGTACCCCGAGTACAAGGCGACGCGCTCCGAGACCCCCGGGGAGTTCAAGGGCCAGATCCCGCTCCTTCAGGACTGCCTTGCCGCCATGTCGATCCCCGTCCTGACGCAGGAGGGCATCGAAGCCGACGACATCCTCGCCACGCTCGCGAAGCAGGGCTCCGAGCAGGGCTATGACGTGCTGGTCGTCTCGGGCGACCGAGACACCATCCAGCTCGTGAACGAGCGGGTCACGCTGCTCTATCCGTCCGTGCAGGGCGTCTCGCAGCTGAAGCGCTACGATCCTGTCACCGTGCAGGAGCGGTACGGGGTGCGTCCCGACCAGTACCCGGACATCGCCGCACTCGTCGGCGAGACGAGCGACAACCTGCCCGGCGTTCCGAAGGTCGGCGAAAAGACGGCCGTCAAGTGGCTCACCCAGTTCGGCAGCCTCGACGAGCTGCTCGACCGGGCGGATGAGATCAAGGGCGTCGTCGGCGGCAACCTGCGCGAGCACATCGATGACGTGCGCCGCAATCGCAAGCTCAACCGGCTGCTGAACGACGTCGAGCTTCCCGTCGCTCCCGCCGATCTCGCCGTCACGCCGATCGACGCCCAGGCGGTGCGCGACATCTTCGCGCGACTCGAGTTCCGGACGCTGCTGCCTCGCGTCTTCGAGGCCGTCGGCGCCCCTGACGAGCCGGTGCACGACGAGCCCGCAGTCGCGGTGCCAGCGGCCTCAGAGTCCTCCGCGACCCTGATCGCGGCATGGCTTGCGCGGCAGACCGGCGAGGTCGGCCTGCTGCTTCCCGTCGTCGGGAACGCGATCACCCGTGTCGGCCTGGCGACCGAGACCGAGCTGCACGAGTGCGACTGGAACCCTGACACCGCCGCCGCTCTGCGCCCATGGCTCGAGTCCGACGCCCCGAAGGTGTTGAACGATGCGAAGCCCCAGGTCAAGGCGCTGCTGCGGGAGGGCATCCGCCTGGGCGGCATCGTCCATGACACGCTGCTGGCCGGCTGGCTGATGCGACCGAGCTTCCCCGACAAGACGCTCGCCCACCTCGTCGGCCGCTACCTCGACGAGAAGCTGCCCGAGTCCGACCCCACCCAGCTCGTACCCGAGACCGACGGCGCCACCCCCTCGCAGGAGGCGTGGTTCACGCTGCGCACCGCAGACGCCGTGCGCGAGGCGATGCCCGACACGGTCGCATCGGTGCTGACCGACATCGAGCTGCCTGCGGTGATCGCCCTCGCCGACATGGAATCCGCCGGCGTCTCGGTCTCGCACGACGTGCTGTCGACCTTCTCAGGCGAGCTGCTCGCCCGTACCGACGCCCTCGCCGCGGAGGCGTTCGCCCTGGTCGGTCGCGAATTCAACCTCGGTTCGCCCAAACAGCTCCAGGAGGTGCTGTTCGAAGACCTGCAGCTGCCGAAGACCCGAAAGACCAAGACCGGCTACTCGACGGATGCCGCTGTGCTGGCCGACCTGCAGGAGAGCAACCCGCACCCCTTCCTCGCACTGCTGCTGCAGCATCGCGAGGCGACCAAGCTGCGTCAGATCATCGAGACGCTCGACACCGCGATCCGCGATGACCACCGCATCCACACCACCTACGTCCAGACCGGCAGCCAGACCGGGCGCCTGTCGAGCACCGACCCCAACCTGCAGAACATCCCCGTCCGCACCGAGGAGTCCAGGCGCATCCGCAGCGCGTTCGAGGTGGGGACCGGGTACGAGGCCCTGCTCACCGCCGACTACTCGCAGATCGAGATGCGCATCATGGCGCACCTGTCGGGAGATCCGGGACTCATCGAGGCGTTCAACTCCGGCGAGGACCTTCACCGCTTCGTCGGGGCCCGGGTGTTCGGAGTCGAGCCCGAGGAAGTCAGCCCGGCCATGCGCACCAAGGTCAAGGCGATGTCGTACGGCCTCGTCTACGGTCTGAGCGCCTTCGGGCTCTCGAAGCAGCTTCGCATCGAGCAGTCCGAGGCGAAGCAGCTGATGCTCGAGTACTTCGCCCGTTTCGGCGCGGTGCGCGACTATCTGCGCGCGTCCGTCATGCAGGCGAAGGAGGACGGATACACCGAGACCATCTTCGGCCGTCGCCGTCCGTTCCCCGACCTCACCAGCCCCAACCGCGTGCTGCGCGAGAACGCAGAGCGGGCCGCGCTCAATGCTCCGATCCAGGGCAGTGCAGCCGACATCATGAAGATCGCGCTGAACCGCATCCACGCCGATCTGCGCGAGCGCGGACTCGCCTCCCGCGCCCTGCTGCAGATCCACGACGAGCTCGTCGTGGAAGTCGCGGCAGGGGAGTGGGACGAGGTCGAGAGTGTCGTGCGCGAGCGCATGGCAGGCGCTGCCGCGCTTTCCGTGCCGCTCGACGTTCAGGTCGGGCGCGGGCGCGACTGGAACGAAGCCGCACACTGACCGCGCGTTCCGATGTGCAGCGCGGGTGCGGGGCTAGGCTCGAGATCATGAGTTCAGAGCCTCGCACCCCCTCTGCCATCGATCAGATCGCGGAGGACTGGGTCGGCACCCTGGTCGACCTCTCGCCCATCCTCGCCACCTACATCGGACGCAACGAGGCGAATGCCCGTCTCGACGATGTCAGCCCCGAAGGTCACGAGCGATCCGTCGCTGCCGCACGGGAGACGCTCGCGAAGCTGGATGCCGCGTCGCCCGTCGACACCGTCGACGAGGTGACGAAGACGGATCTGTCGGCGGAGCTGCGCCTGCAGCTCGAGCTGCATGACGCGCAGTGGCATATGCGCGATCTCAACGTCATCGCCTCGGCTCCGCAGGATTTCCGTCAGGCGTTCGATCTCATGCCGACTGAGACGATCGATGACTGGTCGGTGGTCTCCGAGCGCCTGGCAGCCGTCCCTGCCGCGCTCAAGGGGTACATCGAGACGCTGCGCGAGGGCATCAGGCACGGTGTCGTTCCTGCGCGCCGGCAGGTCACCGAGGTCGCCACCCAGATCGCCCGCTACAGCGCCGATCAGGGGTTCTTCGCGACCTTCGCCGCCGGTGCCGGTCCCGACGAAGGTCAGCTTCCGGCTTCCCTCGCTCGTGACATCTCCGACCACGCGGGTGCCGCACGCGTCGCGTACGACTCGCTCCGCGAGTTCCTGATCGGCGAGCTCGCACCCGCAGCCGGCGAGCAGGACGCCGTCGGCCGCGACCTGTACGCGCTCAATTCGCGCCGCTTCCTCGGCGCCACCATCGACCTCGACGAGACGTACGAGTGGGGCCGCGACGAGCTGCAGCGGATGATCGACGAGCAGGAGGCGATCGCGAACGAGATCCTGCCCGGGGCCAGCGTCGAGGAGGCGGTGGCGCACCTCGAGGCCGACCCGTCCCGCAAGCTGCACGGCACCGAGGCGCTGCAGAGGTGGATGCAGGAGACCAGCGATCGGGCCATCGCCGATCTCGGCGCCAGTCACTTCGACATCCCCGAGCAGATTCGCGAGCTCGAGTGCATGATCGCCCCCACGCAGGAAGGCGGCATCTACTACACCGGCCCGACCGACGACTTCTCCCGTCCCGGTCGCATGTGGTGGTCGGTGCCCGAGGGCGTCACCGAATTCGACACCTGGCGCGAGCTGACCACGGTGTACCACGAGGGTGTTCCCGGCCACCATCTGCAGATCGCACAGGCGACCTACAACCGGGCAGAGCTGAACACCTGGCGACGTGTGCTGGCCGGCACCTCGGGTCACGCCGAGGGCTGGGCGCTCTACGCCGAGCGGCTCATGGAGCAGCTGGGCTACCTCGACGACCCCGCCGATCGCCTCGGAATGCTCGATGGCCAGCGCATGCGCGCACTGCGCGTCGTGCTCGACATCGGCGTGCACCTCGGCAAGCCCCGTCTCGACGGCGACGGCGTGTGGGACCACGACTATGCGCTCGAGCAGATGCGGCGCAACGTCAACATGCCCGATGAGTTCCGTCAGTTCGAGGTGAACCGCTACCTCGGCTGGCCGGGGCAGGCGCCGTCGTACAAGGTCGGTCAGCGGATCTGGGAGCAGGTGCGCGACGCCGTGCGGGAGAAGCAGGGCGACGCGTTCTCGTTCAAGGACTTTCACAAGCGCGCGCTCGACATCGGCGGTGTCGGACTCGACACGCTGCGCACCGCAGTCATCGGCTGAGAGCGGGTGTGCGGCGCCTCTACGATGAGAGGATGCCGCACACCGAGCTTCCGAGCCGTGCATCCATCGCGTCGCGCCTCGACGCGCTGCCGTTCACCCGTCGGCACCTGCGGGTGCTCACCGGGTCCGGCCTCGGCTGGGCGCTGGATGCGATGGATGTGGGGCTGATCTCGTTCATCATCGCCGTGCTGGCGCAGCAGTGGCAGCTGTCGCCGGCGGAGACGGGTTGGATCGCGTCGATCGGCTTCGTGGGCATGGCGATCGGCGCGAGCCTCGGCGGTCTGCTCGCCGATCGGATGGGCCGGCGTCAGGTGTTCGCTCTGACGCTGCTGATCTACGGCCTCGCGACGGGTGCGAGCGCCCTGGTCGGGGGAGTGGCGATGCTGCTCGTGCTGCGCTTCTTCGTGGGCCTCGGTCTCGGAGCCGAGCTTCCGGTCGCGTCCACCTATGTCAGCGAGTTCGCGCCCGCGGCGATCCGCGGCCGCCTGATCGTGGTCCTCGAGGCGTTCTGGGCCATCGGCTGGACGGCATCCGCCCTCATCGGCTATTTCGTGATCCCGGCATCCGCCGACGGGTGGCGGTGGGCTTTCGCGCTCGGTGCGATCCCCGCCGCGTACGCGCTCGTGGTGCGCTGGGGTCTTCCGGAATCGCCACGGTGGCTGGCCTCGCGCGGCCGGCTGGCAGATGCCGAGCGGGTCGTGTCGACCTTTGAGACGGCAGCCGACCTGCGGCGCACGCCGCCGACCCGCCCCGCTGTCGCCGTGCAGTCGGTGGCGGCGAGTGCAGGTCAGCGGGTGGGAGCCCTCTGGTCGGCGGAGTTCCGGATGCGCACGCTGTGCATCTGGCTGGTCTGGTTCTGCGTGAACTTCGCCTATTACGGCGCGTTCATCTGGATCCCGAGCATCCTCCTCCAGTCCGGATACGATCTCGTGCGCTCCTTCGAGTTCACGCTCCTGATCACCCTCGCCCAGCTCCCCGGATACGCGGTGGCGGCCTGGCTCATCGAGGTGTGGGGCCGTCGGGCGACGCTCTCGGTGTTCCTCGCCGGTTCGGCGGTGTCCGCCGTGCTGTTCGGCACCGCCGGCAGCGCCGAGGCGATCATCGTCACCGGCATGGCACTGTCGTTCTTCAACCTCGGTGCGTGGGGTGCACTGTACGCGGTGACACCTGAGCTGTACCCGACTTCGCTTCGCGCGACCGGGTCGGGCTGGGCCGCGGGTGCGGGCCGAATCGCGTCGATCATCGCGCCGCTGCTCGTCCCGGTGATGCTCGCCACGGGCGGCCAGATGCTGGCGTTCTCGGTGTTCGCGGGCTTCTTCCTCGTGGCGACGATCGCCGCGTGGGGGCTCGTCGACCTGCGCGGCCGGGCCCTCGACGACCGCTGAGCGTGCGCACGGCCTTCTGCGCTTCGACGCCGCAATAGGCTGAGAACATGGCGGCAGTGCGTTTCGTGGCGATCGGAGACTCCTTCACCGAGGGGGTCGGGGACGAGCTCCTCGACGGCACCGTGCGCGGGTGGGCCGACCTCGTCGGCCAGGGGTGGGCCGATGCACTCGGCGCTCCGATCCAGTACGCGAATCTCGCCATCCGCGGTCGGCTGGTCTGGCCGATCGTCGAAGAGCAGCTCGAGCCGGCGCTCGCGTTGCGGCCCACGCACCTCTCGTTCAACGGCGGTGGCAACGACATCCTCCGCCCGAACGCCGATATCGAGCACATCGCCGACGCCTTCTCCCGGGTGCTGCGCCGCTGCGATGAAGAGGGCGTGACGCTGATCGTGCTCTCAGGTGCGAACCCCAGCGCGCAGCTGCCGATGGGACCGGTGTTCCAGAGGCGGGGCGATGCGCTCTCCGCCGCCGTGCTGCGCCGGATCGAGGACCGCCCCGATGTCATCCGCGCACTCAACTGGCCGGACACCGAGCTGTCGAGGCCGCGGTACTGGTCTCATGACCGGCTGCACATGAACGCGAGCGGCCATCATCGCGTCGCCGCCCGCGTGCTCCACGCGGTGGGCGTGGAGCCGCCGGAGGAGTGGTGGTCGCCCCGGATCGATCACCCCGCCGGTCCGGTCGGGTTCGCCTACTACCGACAGTTCGTCGGCCCCTGGGTCAGGCGTCGGGTGACAGGCACGTCGTCTGGTGACGGACGCGTCGCGAAGTTCGCCGCGTGGGTCGAGCGGATGCCGCAATGACTCCGCCTCGCATGAGCGGGCTCCCACGTCGCACCGCTGCGGTGCGGGTGGAGGGCTGAGCATGGATCTCTGGGAGATGAGAGCCCTTCCGGGGGGTGTCGTGATCTTGCACGATGCCCGGCGGAAGGAGCACAGGACAGTCGAACTCGAGCCGTTCGAGCTCGGGGTGTTCCCGGTGACAGAGGGGCAGTTCGCCGAGGTGCTGGGCATCGCCGCTCAGCATCCGCGGCGACCGGCCCGCGACCTCAGCTGGTTCCGCGCGATCCGGTTCTGCAATGCCGCCTCCGAGTGGGAGGGACTCGACCCCGCGTACTCGTTCGATGGCGAGGATGTGACCTGGCACGTCGAGAGCGAAGGCTATCGACTGCCGACCGAAGCGGAATGGGAGTACGCGTGCCGCGCGGGTTCGGTCGCGCCCCAGTACGGCCCGCTCGACGAGATCGCCTGGACCTCGCTCGACGGAGTCGGATCACCGCAGGACGTGGGTATGAAGCTGCCCAACCTGAACGGACTGTTCGACACGCTCGGCAACGTCTGGGAGTGGTGCTGGGACCTCCTCGATCCCGAGCGCTACGACGACTACCGCGTGTTCCGCGGAGGCGGCTTCGCCGATGACACCTGGAGCGTCCGGGCGTCGGTTCGTCGCGGAGGAGGGCCACGGATGCACCACGACGATGTCGGAATGCGCCTGGCCCGTGGTGGGTTCGATGGTGTCGACGCCGCTCAGGGCTGGTCCGTGCTGGCCGACATCGAACGCGGCGGGCGCGGGGGAGCGCGGCCGATCGGCTGGACCCCTCGGCGATGACCACCGGCACCCGCAACGAAAGCCCTTACCGTCTGGAGGACGAATCCATGGCCAAGCCGATCGAGCTCATCATCTCCCAGGGTCGCGTCGGCGATCGCACCGAGGGTGCCCTGCCGGGCGCGCTCAAGGCGGGCCGCGCCCTCGGTCGAATGCTCGACGTCGACCCACTGGTCGTGGGCACTCCCGCTGCGGCGCGCACCGATGACTGGTCGGAGTGCCTGCCGGCCGCGGGGGAGACGCTGCGTGCGCTTCGGGATGCCGTGCGCGATGCGCTCGACCGTGGCACGACGCCCGTTCTCGCGACCAATACCTGCGGCGCCAGCCTCGGCACGCTGCCGACGGTCGCGGAGCGCTTTCCGGATGCGATCGTGCTCTGGATCGACGCGCACGGCGACTTCAACACTCCGCAGACGACGGAATCCGGCTACCTCGGCGGAATGGTCGTTGCAGCCGCGTGCGGGCTGTGGGACAGCGGGCACGGTTCGGGGCTGAATCCGGCGCAGGTCGTGATCGTCGGCGGTCGCGACATCGATCCGGCCGAGCGGCTGCTGCTCGACCAGCACGGTGTGACGGTGCTGTCACCGGCCCAGAGCACCCCTGAGCGCGTCGCCGCAATCGTGGCAGGCAAGGACGTGTGGATCCATGTGGATTGGGACGTGCTCGAGCCCGGCTACATCCCGGCCGCCTACCGAGTGGGCGACGGCCTGCTGCCGCATGAGGTCGCCGCGATCTTCGCAGCCCTCGATCCCGCGCAGGTGCGGGGAGTCGAGCTCGCAGAGTTCGAGGACGGCGACGCTGAGATCCCGGCACTGCTGAGCGTGGAGCTGATTCTGGAGACCTTCCAGGCGCTGCGCCTCTGATCCGGCTGACCGCAGCGAGCCGATCGCCGCGCAGCGAGCTCTCAGCGGTGCCGCTTGCGCTCGGGGTCGAGTCCCATCCGGATGCGCGTGTTCTTGCGTTCGCGGATGATGAACGAGGCGCCGAGCAGCCACAGGGGGAGCTGTGTCGCGAATGCCCAGCGGAAGGCGTCGAGCGAGTACGTGTCCGGGGTTCCCGCGCCTTGCAGGTCGAGCGTGAATCCGATGAAGAAGATCGCGATGAGCGCTGCGAGGAAGCCGCCGGAGTTCGTCACCCCCGTGGCGGTGCTGAGGCGGTGAGCCGGGTTGTGGGTGCGAGCGTGATCGAACGCGATCATGGAAGCCGGGCCCCCGGCGGCAAGGCACACCACGAGCAGCGTCAGCAGCCACATCGGCGCAGGACCCGGCCAGAGGATCACCGCGCTCCAGGCGATCACCTGGACGGCGATGCTGGGCAGTACGAGAGCGAGCGAGCGGCGGGTCGGGATGCGGCGCGACAGCGTGCCGAGCACCGGGCTGAGCGCCATGCTGACGAGCACGTTGATCGACAGGATGCCCGCAGCCTCCGCCGCCGACAGGCCCTGTCCTGCCGTGAGGAACGGCATGCCCCACAGCAGCAGGAACGCGGTGCTGGCGAATGGCGTGGTGAAGTGCGACCAGAAGGCGAGGCGGGTACCGGGGTGCGCCCACGCCGCGCGGATGCCGACGCCGGTATCGATTGCGGACGTGATGACCTGGACCACGCCGGTCTCGGTGTTGACCGTCACATCGGCGCTGCGCTCCGGCGGGTGGTTGCGCACCAGCATCCAGACGAGGATGGCGAAGAGCAGACCGAGACCGGCGACGCTGCCGAAGGTGATCGTCCAGCTCGTGGAATGCAACAGCGCGGCCAGCGGCATCAGCGCGACCAGCTGGCCGGTCTGGCCGACGAGACCGGTCAGCTGTCCCATCACCGGGCCGCGCTGCGCCGGGAACCAGGTGGCGACCAGCCGCAGCACTGCCGGGAAGATCGCCGCGTCGCCCGCACCGAGCAGGACACGGGCGATGAGCGCGATGCCGATGCTGGGCGATACGGCCATGACGAACTGGCCGACGGCCATCAGCAGCATCCCGACCACCATGATCGGTCGTGAGCCGTAACGGTCGAGCAGCACGCCGATGGGGATCTGAAGACCGCCGTAGACGGCCAGCTGCACGACGGCGAAGAGCGACAGTGTCGCGGCGTCGGCGTGGAAGCGCTCAGCGGCGTCCACGCCCACGGCACTGAGCGAGCTGCGATTCGTGATCGCGATCACGTACGCCGCGACCGCCACGCCCCACACCACCCAGCCGCGCCATCCGGGTGTCGTGCGGGGGAGGAGATGAGCGCTCACCCGTCAAGGCTAGTCCTGCCTGACGCATGGACATGACGCTCCGCGCCGCGCAGACTCATGGGATGAGGCCCTGGGTGCTGCACGTCGACATGGACCAGTTCATCGCTGCGGTGGAGGTGCTGCGGCATCCGGAACTCGCCGGCAGGTCCGTGATCGTCGGCGGCAACGGCGACCCGACGGAGCGGGCCGTGGTGGCGACCGCGTCATACGAGGCACGCGAATACGGAATCGGGTCGGGGATGCCGATGAAGATCGCCGCGCGCAAGGCGCCGGATGACGCGGTGTTCCTGCCCGTCGATCACGCCGCGTACGAGCGCGCGTCGGCAGAGGTGATGGCGACGCTGCGGGCACTGCCCGGAGTGACGCTGGAGGTCATCGGCTGGGACGAATGCTTCCTCGGGGTGACGACTGACAACCCGGAAGCGGTGGCACGACACGCCCGCAACGCCGTCTTCGCGGCGACCTCGCTGCACTGCTCGATCGGGATAGGAGACAACAAGATCCGCGCGAAGATCGCGACCGGTTTCGGCAAACCGCGTGGGGTCTTCCGGCTCACCGAGCAGAACTGGTTCGAGGTGATGGGGGAGCGATCGACTCGCGAGCTGTGGGGAATCGGCTCTCGCGTCGAGAAGCGGCTTGCCGACCACGGGATCCGTACGGTGCAGGAGCTTGCGCGTGCGGATCGCGCGGAGCTGGCCGCGGAGTTCGGGCCGAAGATGGGAGTCTGGTATGCCGATCTGGGCCTCGGGCGCGGACCGGAGGTCGTCGACGACACGCCGTGGATCGCGCGCAGTCACAGCCGCGAGACCACCTACCAGCAGAACCTCACCACCGCAGCGCAGGTGACCGCCGCTGTGTCTGAGCTGGCGGTGCGGGCATTCGATGACTGCGCAGCCGAAGGGAGGCCGGTGCAGAGGGTGCACCTGAAGGTGAGGTACGCGCCCTTCGACACGCGGACCTTCGGTCGCAAGCTGGCGTCTGCGACCTCTGACCGGGACGAGTTCGTCGATGCGGCGCTCGCGCTCACTGACGCACTCGATCCGGAGCGCGAGGTCAGGCTGCTCGGCGTGCGCGCCGAGATGACCATGCCGAGCGGCGGCGACCCGGTAGAGCGCACTCCGGTGCGGGGGAGGATCTGACACGCTCCGGCACCGGCTAACCCGTTCAGCGGCCTCGCGCAACGGCATTCGCACGCGACGTCCTGCGGGCATACTCTCCGTGCATGAGGTCCTCGCGCCACCCGTTCCTCGCGCTGCGGCGCGCGCGCATCCTGCCTCGCTGGGTGCGGGATGTCGATGCGCGCGCGTCGCACGCCGTCAATCGACATCGTCATCTTCCCGAGCTCGACGGAGCACTGGCGGGCCTCTCGCACCGTGCCGATCGCAGCCGCCTCTGGTTTCAGATCGCCGCCGTGCTCTACGTCATCGGCGGTGCGTCGCGTCGGGGCGCGGTCCGAGGAATCGCCTCGCTGGTGCTGGGCAGCGCGCTGGCCAACCTCGTCGGCAAGCGCATCTTCGGCGGCGACAGACCGCTGCTCAAGGATGTTCCGGCGCCACGGCGCCTGAAGAGGACGCCGACGTCGGCATCGTTCCCCTCCGGGCACTCGGCGTCCGCGGCCGCATTCGTGACGGGGGTCGCCCTGGAGTCCGGGCGCAGCGGCGCGGTGCTCGCGCCGCTCGGCGCAGCCGTCGCGTACTCGCGCCTGCACACCGGCGCGCACTGGCTCTCGGACGTGATCGGGGGAGTGGCACTCGGCTCCGCTGTCGCGGTTGCCGGCCGGATGCTCGTTCCTGCACGTCCGCGCCCCGAGCCGATCCGCAGGGGCAGCATGGTCGAATTGGCCGCGCTGCCGGACGGCGATGGCGCAGTGATCTTCGTCAACTCGGCATCCGGGATCGACCCGCTGCGTCCTGAGCCGGTGGCCTTCCTGTCGGGGGAGCTGCCCTCCTCCAGAGTGCGGGTGCTGCAGGAAGGGGAAGACCTCATGGAGCTCGTCCGCGATGCTGTCGCCTCTGCAGACCCACCTCACGTCATCGGCGTCTGGGGCGGCGACGGGACGGTGGCGAACGCGGCGGATGCCGCACGTCGTGCTCACTTGCCGTTGGTGATCTTTCCCGGCGGCACGTTCAATCACTTCGCGCGCACGGCGGGCGCCGAGACGATCGACGACGCTGTGACGGCCTTGCGGTCGGGCGTCGGGCGCCGGGTCGACGTGGCGGAGCTCACGATCGACGACGGGCAGCCGATGACGGTCATGAACGTCGCCTCGATCGGCGTGTACCCCCGGTTCGTCGCCGAACGAGAGGAGATGGAGGCTGCCCTCGGGAAGCCGGTCGCAGCCCTGGTCGCTGCTTTTCGGGTGTTCGCGCGAGCGCATACACTGTGGGTCCGCGTCGACGGCCGTGCGGCGCGGGTATGGTCGGTCGCCGTCGCCGCCGGCCAGAACTCGTCGGTGTCGATGGTCCCGCTGCAGCGACGCCGACTCGACGACGGGGTGCTCGACGTCAGGGTGCTGCACGCCCGCGGGCGGATGCCGCGGCTGCGGGGCCTGGTCGCACTGGCCTTCGGGGTGCGGGCATCAGCCGTTCTCGACCGCGTGCCGGGGCGAGCCGGGCTCGCGACGATCGAGGCCTTCACCGCTGAGCAGGTGCGCATCGAGGCGCGATCGTCGACGGGGGAGCCGGTCGACGTCGCGCATGACGGTGAGGTGTCAGTGGGTGAGCGCGGCATGACCGTCGCGACAGTGCGGATCGTGCCCGGCGGCCTGGACGTGTACGGGCTCGCTGAGGAGGAGGAATAGCCCGGCGACGGTGTCCGCCGATGCCTCCCGCTGCGTCACACGTCGGTGATCGGATGTGTCGCTGTCGCGCTGAGTCAGTCCGCTCACCATCGCCTCGGGTTCGGGTTCGGCGCCAGCGAATGCCGATTTCCGGTTACGAGCCTTCCTGGACGCGGGGGAGCACGCCCACCGCCAGCAGCCTGTCGGTGTCGATCGCTGCTATCCGACACGAATCGGATCGTACTGACATAATGTGCATTATCGGTTATTCCGTGAATGGCGCCCCAGGCTGTCGATCCACGGCCGGACTGCCACCGGATACAGCGGCACGTGCACGTCGACGTCGTCGAGCGAACGCCAGACGACGGGCACCACCGAACCGTCCGACTCCGTGAGCGTTGCGCCCTTGTCGGCCGGCGTCGGGTCGAGACGACCTTTGTACAGCGCGACGAGTTCGTGCCCGAGTTCGCCGTTGTAATGGAAGATGTTCTCGACCACGCCGAGGTGACGCAGATCGTGAATCCGAGCACCGAGTTCCTCGTCCACCTCTCGGATGATCGCCTCCTGCAGCGACTCGCCCAGCTCGACGCTGCCACCGATGAGCCGGTGGAAACCATGCGGGTTCTCATCCGTCGGTGCATTGCTGCTCACCAGATGACGGGTTCCGTCCTCATGGACGACGATGATCATGGCCTTCACCCGGATGCGAGATCGATCGATTGACGATTTCGGCACGCAATTCCCCTTTGCTGACGTATATGCGCTCGACCATACGACACTCACGACGGCACACGCGCGACTGCGATGAGGTGTGCACTGAGGTCGCGGATCGCGGGGATGGATGCTGACGCGCGGGCCATGACGAGGGCGGCCTCGACGAGTTCCTCCCCCGCGGTGTCGAGCGACTCCAGCACCGTGCCGCAGGGGCCCTCGACGCCGAGGACGGCGTCGACCTCCAGTCCCGATGACCCGACTTCCTCATCAAGCTCTTCCGCAGAGTGGAAATGTCCGGCGGGGAATCGCATCCCCTCCGCAGGCTCTCCCCTGGCAGCGAGGGCGACCCATTCCTCGGGGAACGGCTCGGGCACGGGGCGCCCGAGTGTCGCCCTGCCGAAGGCGATGAAACGCGAAAGGCCCGCCGCAAAGACGAAGCCGCCGGGGCGCACCACACGCGCCGCCTCACGCAGCGCACGAAGGCGTTCCGTGCGCGCCGCCAGGTGATACAGCGGTCCGAGCATGAGCGCCGCATCGAACTCCGCCTCCCCGAACGGCAAGTCGCGCGCGTCAGCGATCCGCGCTCGGATTCCGGCGTCGCGGGCCTGCTCGACATGACGCGGCACAGGATCGATGAGCTCAACCGCATATCCGGCATCCTGGAGCGCTCGGGCGTGCACACCGGCACCCCCGCCGATGTCGATGACCCGGCCCGACGCCACGCGCTCTCGGATGATCTCCTGTGTGCGCAGGAACTCGACGGGTCCCTGCGGCGATCGTGTCGTCAGACGCGCGCCCTCATCGAACACTCCGCCGTAGTAGCGCTGGATGCGTGCATCGATCTCGCGCTGATCACCTCTTGCCATCGTCGGAGCGTATCGAAATGACGCGGAGATGCCGACACCCACGCCGCGCCCATCGCCGACGACGCGCAGGCCGTACTTCGGAGACGGACGAGCGCAGCAGTGGGACGCAGCTGCTGTCGAACCTTTCGACTCAGGATGCGACGTACTCGGCCAGGTGCTCCCCGGTCAGCGTCGA
Source organism: Microbacterium esteraromaticum (assembly GCF_014084045.1). NCBI lineage: Bacteria > Bacillati > Actinomycetota > Actinomycetes > Micrococcales > Microbacteriaceae > Microbacterium > Microbacterium esteraromaticum. The sequence continues at coordinate 2,885,193 of NZ_CP043732.1, read as the reverse complement.
CTTCGCCGCGACGAGATCCGCCGGGGTTCCCTCGAACACGACGCGACCGCCATCGTGGCCGGCGCCGGGACCGATGTCGATGATCCAGTCGGCATGAGCCATCACCGCCTGGTGGTGCTCGATCACGATGACGCTCCTGCCCGCGTCGACGAGCCGGTCGAGCAGGCCGAGCAGGTTGTCGACGTCGGCCAGATGCAGACCCGTTGTGGGCTCGTCGAGAACATACACCTCGGCCTTCTCCCCCATCTGGATGGCGAGTTTGAGCCGCTGCCGCTCGCCGCCGGAGAGAGTCGACAGGGGCTGCCCGAGAGTCAGATACCCGAGTCCGACGTCTTCCATCCGCGACAGGATCGACACGACGGCGGGGATCTTCGTCTCAGGAGCCGCGAAGAACGCGTGCGCCTCGGCGACCGGCAGATCGAGCACCTCGGTGATGTCGAGACCGCCGAGCTTGTACTCGAGCACCCCCAACTGGAAGCGCTTGCCACCGCAGTCCTCGCACGGCGTCTCGATCGTGTCCATGAAACCGAGCTCGGTGACGATCACACCGGAGCCCTTGCAGCTCGGGCAGGCTCCCTCGCTGTTCGCACTGAACAGCGCCGGCTTCACCCCGTTCGCCTTCGCGAACGCCTTGCGGATCGGCTCGAGCATGCCCGTGTACGTCGCCGGGTTGCTGCGACGTGATCCCCTGATCGCGGTCTGGTCGATCGATACGACTCCCGGGAGGGGTGAGATCGCCCCATGCACGAGAGAGCTCTTCCCCGAGCCCGCGACACCCGTGACGACGGTGAGCACCCCGGTGGGCACGTCGACGTCGACGTCCTGCAGGTTGTTGGTCGACGCCCCACGCACCTCGAGCACACCGGTGCGCGCACGCACCGCATCCTTCAGCCGTGCCCTGTCATGCAGATGCCGGCCGGTGAGCGTGTCGCTCTGCGACAGCTGCTCGACCGTGCCCTCGAACCGCACCTCGCCGCCGTTGCTGCCCGCACCGGGCCCGAGATCCACGACACGGTCGGCGATGGCGATCGTCTCGGGCTTGTGCTCGACGACGAGCACGGTGTTGCCCTTGTCGCGCAGCTGCAGCAGCAGGGCGTTCATACGCTGGATGTCGTGCGGGTGCAGCCCGATGGTCGGCTCGTCGAAGACATAGGTGACATCGGTCAGTGATGACCCGAGGTGGCGAAGCAGCTTGATCCGCTGGGCCTCTCCCCCGGACAGCGTGCCCGAGGGCCGCTCGAGGCTCAGATATCCGAGGCCCAGAGTGACGAAGGAGTCGAGGTTCGCGCGCAGAGCGTCGAGCAGGGGCCCGCCGCCGGGCAGGTCGAGCCCGCGCACCCACGCGGCCAGGTCGGTGATCTGCATCCTGCAGGCGTCGGCGATGCTCGTCCCGTCGATCTTCGACGATCGCGCGCCCTCCGTCAGCCGGGTGCCGTCGCACTCGGGGCAGGTCTTGAAGGTCGCGACCCGCTCGACGAACGCCCGGATGTGCGGCTGAAGAGCGTCGATGTCCTTGGACAGCATCGACTTGGTGATCTTGGGGATCAGACCTTCGTAGGTCATGTTGATCCCCGAGATCTTGACCTTCGTGACCTCGCCGTAGAGGAACAGCTGGCGCTGCTTCTCGGTGAACGACGCGACTGGCCGGTCGGCAGGGTAGAACCCAGACTGTGAAAAGCCTTTCACCATCCAGCCGTCGGGGGTGTAGCCGGGCACCATGATCGCGCCCTCGTCGAGTGACTTCGACTCGTCCACCACCTGGGCGAGATCGATGTCGGACACTGCTCCCCTGCCTTCGCAGCGCGCGCACATGCCGCCGAGGTAGACGACGTCCTTGACGATCTTCTTCTCCCCCTTCGGCCCGGTCATCACACCGCTGGCCTTCTGCGTGGGGATGTTGAACGAGAAGGCGGTCGGTCCGCCGATGTAGGGAGCGCCGAACTTCGAGAAGAGGATGCGCAGCATCGCGTTGGCATCCGTCACGGTTCCCACGGTCGAGCGCGGGTTCGCGCCCAGCCGCTCCTGATCGACGATGATCGCCGTGGTCAGCCCTTCGAGCACGTCGACATCGGGACGCGGCACGGAAGGCATGAAGCCCTGCACGAACGCACTGTAGGTCTCGTCGATCATCCGGCGAGACTCCGCGGCGATCGTGTCGAACACGAGTGAGCTCTTCCCCGAACCGGACACCCCCGTGAAAACGGTGAGACGGCGTTTGGGCAGGCTGACCGATACGTCCTTGAGGTTGTTCTCGCGGGCGCCCTCGACGCGGATCACGTCGTGGCTGTCGGCGGGGTGATCCTGTGGCACAGTGCTTCCTTCAGTCGTGCGGGGCGGATGCCGGTGTCGGCGCTCGCGTCAGGCGATGGCCTGGTTGATACGGACGAAGTTACCGGCAGGATCCCGGAACGCGCAGTCGCGCACGCCGTACGGCTGATCGATGGGCTCCTGCACGACATCCGCGCCCTTCGCCTCGATCTCGGCGAAGACAGCATCCACGTCGTCGGCGGTGAGCACGACACCCGCATAGCTGCCCTTGGCCATCAGGTCGAGGATGGTGCGGCGCTCGTCGTCGCTGATGCCGGGATCGACCGCGGGCGGGGTGAGCACGATCGAGGTGTCGGGCTGGCCGGCAGGTCCCACGGTGATCCAGCGCATGTCCTCGTATCCGACGTCCTTACGGACCTCGAATCCGAGGACGTCGCGATAGAACGCGAGGGATGCCTCGGGATCGGTGTGCGGGAGGAAGCTGACGCTGATGGTGATGTTCATGCCCTCGACGCTACCCACGCCCGTGCGACGTCGCTTCTCGATTCCTGATCGGTCTGGTCGCCTGCTTCTCGATCCACGACGGGATGCCTGCTGCGAGCCCCGGTTCGCGCCGATACGCGCTCGGCGAGACGCCCACGAGCTCGCTGAAACGCGTGCTGAACGTGCCGAGCGACGAGAAGCCCACCTCGAAGCAGGCCTCCGTGACGCTCACATCACCTCGCCGCAACAGCGCCATCGCCCGCTCGATGCGCCGCGTCATCAGATACGAGTACGGGGACTCGCCGAACACCTGACGGAATCGCCTGCTGAGATGACCGGCCGACATGTGCACACCGCGCGCGAGCGTCTCCACATCGAGGGGGCGCGCGTACTCGCGGTCGATCCTGTCGCGCACGCGACGCAGCCTGACCAGCTCCGCGATTCGATGTGCGTCGTCGTCCTGTCCCACACCTCGATCCTGGCATCCGATAGCGTGTGCGCGTAGCGCCGCATACGAAAGGATCATCATGACCGCTCCGCGAATCACGGAACCCGGGTTCCTGCGCTCCATCCGTCTCTTCCTCGGCATAGCCGGTGCCATCACCCTGATCGCCGGCCTCGTGCTGCTCATCTGGCCGGCGAAGTCCGCCGTGATCGTCACCGGCATCTTCGCCAGCTATCTCATCGTCGGCGGGCTGATCTACCTCGGTCTCGCCGTGTTCTCGGGCAGGGGCGGCGGGTGGGTGCGAGCCGGCCACGTCGCTCTGGGTCTGCTCTACATCGCCACAGGCGTCATCGCCTTCGCCAACCTGGGTGCCGCCACCGTCACACTTGCGATCGTGGTGGCGATCTTCATCGGCGTCAGCTGGATCGCCGACGGGGTCGTCGCCCTGAGCCTGATGGGCACCGACACGTCGAAGGTGTGGACGCTGCTCTACGCCCTGCTCGGGATCGTCGCCGGCATCGCCGTGCTGTTCTCGCCGATGTATGCCGCGACGGTGCTCTGGCTCATCCTCGGAATCTCTCTCGTCGCGCTCGGCGTCGTGCAGCTGATCCGTGCGCTCACTCTGAAGGACGCGCAGACCGCCGAGATCCCGGGCGAGGTCATCTGACCCTCGTCTGATACGACGAAGGAGGCGGTCCCGTCGGGGCCGCCTCCTTCGTCATCTGCGGATCACTCGGCGGCGAAGTCCGAGGTGTCTCCGATGAGTCGGGTGTTGTCGGCCGGCACCGGCTCGACGGCTGCCTTCGCGACCTCGGCCGCGAACTCCGAGACGTTGTAGAGCTTGCCTGCCGACTCGCGGCGACCGGCGATCGCCCCCGGGTTGGCCCGCTCGAGCAGCGTCGCCGTGATGGTGCCCTCGATCATGTCGCCCGAGACCACGGTGAACCCGATGCCCTTCTCGGCGAGGCCGGGGATCAGCTCGCGCAGTGCGTCCTCGCCGGCGCGCTTCGAGCGCGCGACGGGCTCGTACTCGGGCATGGTCGGAGTGGTGCGGATGAAGTGCGCCTGGTGGCTGGTCACGAACACGACCCTGGCGCCGTCGCCGAGCAGCGGCTCCGCCGTCTGCAGCACGTTGACCTGCGCGTCGCGGTTGAGCTTCAGCGCATAGTCCTCGGCCATGCCGGATTCCATCCCACCGGACGCGTTCAGCACGAGGACGTCGAGGCGCCCGAACTCCTCGCGCACCTGGTCGAACATCGACGCCACGGACGCGGGGTCGGTGAGGTCGGCGCCGACGACGAGCGCACGACGTCCGAGGGCGCGGAGCTCGTTCGCGAGCTTCTCGGCGCGGGGCGCCTTGTTGCGGAAGTTGATGACGACGTCCGCGCCGGCCTCGGCGAAGTAGCGGACGGTGTCGGCGCCGATGCCTCGCGACGAGCCGGTGACGAGGGCCACCTTGCCGTCGAGGGATCCGGCGGGAAGGACCTGGGTCATCTCTGCTCCTCGGGATGCGCGGAAATCGCCGGGATGGCGACATTCAACCCTACAACGCCACCCCCTCCCGGCCCGGCCGTGAGCCCCGTGGTAGGTTGACGCTCAGGAGGGTGCATGGACGGTTTCGCGACATTCTTGGCCGACATCGGACAGTGGGCGTGGATCGCCTGGCTGGTGCTGATCGCCGTGTTCCTCGTGATCGAGATGCTCACGCTCGACTTCACTTTCCTGATGCTCTCGTTCGGCGGTGTCGTCGGACTCGTGGGCGGCCTGCTCGGACTCCCCTGGTGGGCCCAGCTGATCGTCGCGGCGGTCGCTGCCGCGATGTTCATCTTCTTCCTCAGACCGCCCCTGCTGCACCGCCTCCGACGGGGCGAGGATCCGGCGAAGTCGAACGTGGACGCCCTGATGGGCCTGCGCGGCACAGCGCTCCTCGACATCACGCAGATCTCCGGTCAGGTGAAGCTCAGCAACGGCGACATCTGGACGGCGCGCAGCGCCGACGGCACTCCCATCGTCGCCGGCACCCGCATCGCGGTCGCTGACATCAGCGGCGCCACCGCCATCGTCCGTCCCATCACCGAATAGGAGCATGATGAACGACTCCTCGTTCATTCCGACCGCAATCGCGTGGATCCTTGCCATCGCGGTCATCATCTTCGTGCTGGTCACGATCGCCCGCTCGATCCGGATCATCCCGCAGGCCACAGCCGGCATCGTCGAGCGCCTGGGGCGGTACCACAAGACCCTGCAGCCGGGCCTGAACCTGCTCGTGCCGTTCATCGACCGGCTGCGTCCGCTGATCGACATGCGTGAGCAGGTGGTCTCGTTCCCGCCGCAGCCCGTCATCACCGAGGACAACCTCGTGGTGTCGATCGACACCGTCGTGTACTTCCAGGTGACGGATGCCCGTGCCGCCACCTACGAGATCGCCAACTACCTCGGCGCTGTCGAGCAGCTGACGACCACGACGCTGCGCAACGTCGTCGGCGGTCTGAACCTCGAAGAGGCGCTGACCAGCCGCGACGAGATCAACGGCCAGCTGCGAGTGGTGCTCGACGAGGCCACGGGCAAGTGGGGCATCCGCGTCTCGCGCGTCGAGCTGAAGGCGATCGACCCGCCCGTCTCCATCCAGGACTCGATGGAGAAGCAGATGCGCGCAGAGCGTGACCGACGGGCTGCCATCCTCACGGCGGAGGGCTCGAAGCAGTCGCAGATCCTGGAGGCCGAGGGCCAGCGCCAGGCCGCCATCCTCAAGGCCGAGGGCGACAAGCAGGCGGCGGTGCTGCGTGCACAGGGCGAGGCGGAGGCCATTCAGAACGTCTTCGGCGCCATCCACCAGGGTCGTCCCGACGACAAGCTGCTCGCCTACCAGTACCTGCAGATGCTGCCGAAGATCAGCGAGAGCGAGTCCAGCAAGCTCTGGATCATCCCGAGCGAGCTGACCGAGGCGCTCAAGGGCATCGGGTCGGCATTCACGCCGCGCGGGGATTCCGCAGGCGAGCCGCCCCGCGGCGCGTGACGCACCCTTTCTTCGCCGGCACCCGGCACCCCAGAGTCCTCGCTCATCGCGGATTGATCGCCGCTGACGGCGAGGACTCGCCGGTGTGGGAGAACACCGCGGCCGCATTCGCAGCAGCACATGCGGCTGGTGCGGAGTACATCGAGACCGACTGCCAGGTCACTGCCGACGGCGACGCCGTGCTCTTCCATGATGAGACGCTCCAGCGCCTGACCGGAGACCCGCGGGCCATCGCCTCCGTGAGCACGAGGGAGCTCGCCTCGCTCTTCACCGATCACGGCGGCCTGCTGACCGTCGCCGAAGCCCTCGACGGGTTCCCTGAGATGCGCTTCAACATCGACGTGAAGACCGCGGCCGCGACGGATCCCCTTGGTCCCGTCCTCGCGCCGCACGCGCACCGGGTGCTGGTCACGAGCTTCTCCGACCGCAATCGCGTCGCCGCGCTGCGTCGCACGGTGGAGGCCGGTGCGCGCATCCGGCCGGCCACCTCCGGAGGCCGTTCGGTGATCGGTCGGCTGCGAGCCCTCTCCGCGGCCCGCCTCTCCCCCGCGCGCACTCTGCGCGACATCGACGCTGTGCAGATCCCCCTGTCACACAAGGGCATCCGTCTCTTCACGCCCTCCCTGGTGCGTGCCGCACGGCGGCACGGGGTGGAAGTGCACGTGTGGACCATCAACGACCCCGATGAGATGCGTCGGCTGGTCAGCGCGGGCGCGGATGGGATCGTGACGGATCGCGCCGACGTCGCGGTAGCCGTCCTCAGCTGACCCCTCGGAGCAGCACCGAGCGGCGCGCTGGGATTCCCCTGTGAGTTCGCGCCGGTTCTCGCCGCTGTGGATGAAGCGCACAGGCGCGAGCGTTATACCTGACAGCGACGAGAGGACCACACAATGGCAGATCGCAGCCTTCGCGGCATCCGGCTGGGTGCCCAGAGCCTTCAGAGCGAGGAGGGCGTCGTCTTCATGGAGAGACGCGCCACCGAGTACAAGTGCGACACGTGCGGCCAGGAGACGACCCTGATGTTCGCCGCCGATGCCGAGGCACCGCAGACCTGGGAGTGCCGTCACTGCGGCGCCGAAGCGGTGCTGCAGGTCGACGGTGCGCCCGTCAAGATCGAGGACAACGACGAGAAGGCGGCCCGGACCCACTGGGACATGCTGCTCGAGCGCCGCACCCGCGACGAACTGGAGGAGCTGCTCGCAGAGCGGCTCGCCTATGTCCGCGCCCGCCGCGGCGCCGGCGACGACCCGACCCGGGAACGCATCGGCGCCTGATTCAGCCGCGTCGTCGCGACAGCAGTCCGGCGACGACCAGCGCGGCCGGTGAGATGATCAGCATCCCGAGCTGGATCCACGGGCCGAGCACCACACCCGCCGTGAGGCCGGAGCGCAGTTCGACTTCCTCGAGCAGCACTCCGGCCTCATCTGCGTCCAGACCCGACACCGTCGTGCCATCGGGTCGGATGATCTGGCTCGTTCCCACGGTCGAGACGTTCACGACGCTGCGTCCGGTCTCGATCGCTCGCATCCGCGCGAAGGCGAGCTGCTGCAGGTTCTCGTCCGTACCCCGGAAATCGGCGTTGTTGGTCTGGAACACCAGCACCTCGGCACCCTGGGCCACGCCCTCTCGGATGACCTCGTCGTAGATGACGTCGAAGCAGATCGCCAGCCCCACGCCGGTGCCGTCGACCCGCACCAGCGGCGGGTTGGATCCGGGGGTGTACTCACGCCCGATCAGCCCGATGAGCTCGGGGGCGATGGCGTAGTAGAAGTCGCGGTCTGGGACGTACTCGCCGAACGGAACAGGATGCCGCTTGTCGTGCAGCTGGGTCGCCTCGCCCTCCTGCGTCCACAGGAACGAGGTGTTGAAGATCCGGTCGCCTCGTTCGGTCGCGGTGTTCGCAAGCAGCGGCGCCTCGAATCGGTTCACGAGTCGGGTGAGCTTGCGCGCCGTGGCCTCGTCCCGGAAGGGATCGTAGTCGACGCCGCCCTCTGGCCAGACCAGAAGGTCGATCGGTTCGCCGGCGACCGTCCTGGTCGCCTCGGCCTGTGCGGCGATGACGCCGTAGGGCTCGCGCTCGTCGAAGTATCCGGTGCTGCCGTTGCCCTGCACGGCGGCGATGCGCATCTCGCCCGAGCGAGCGGTCGGGAAGAGCGGGGTGAGCACGAGGACGAGCAGAGTCGCCAGGGGTACGACGAGCAGCGTCGGACGCCGCCACGCGCCCATCCGGACGATCTCGATCACGAGTGCGACCAGCGCGACCATGAGGAAGCTCAGACCGCTCACACCGAGCCATGAGGTCACAGGAGCAAACGGTCCCTGGGCCTGTGACATCCCCAGGCGGGCCCACGGGAAGCCCCCGTACGGCCAGTTGCCGAGGAAGAGCTCGTGAACGGTCCACAGGCCTGCGATGAGAAGCGGAAGCGCCACCGCCCTGCTGCGGGGCCAGGCGCGAGGCAGCCAGCGGTAGGCCAGGGCTACGGGCACCAGCGCCACGGCTGTGAGCGCACCCTCCACGACGGTGAGGGCGATCCAGGGAACGGGACCGAGGTACCTCGCGGTGAAAGACACCTGCAGGGCGAAGAACACCAGACCGTAGCTCAACCCGACCAGCAGTGCGCCACCGATGCTCCGTCCCATCAGCGCGGGCAGCAGCATGGCCAGGGCGACGAACACCAGCGGCCAGATCGCCGCCGCGGGGAAGGCCAGGGCCATCAGCGCACCTGCCGCGGCCGCCGTCGCCACCGCCATCCACAGGCGCAGTGGAGGGCGCGCCGAAGGCATGGTCATGGCATCTCTCATCCGTTCACACCGCGGTGTACACGACGATGCCGCGACGGACGCCGTCGAGCGCTCGGCGCGCCGTGCGGGCGAGCTCGCCGTCCTCCGCGACGATCGACAGCTGATCCAGCAGATCGATGGTCTGCTTCGCCCAGCGCACGAAGTCGCCAGCAGCCATGTCCGCATCGATCAGCACACGATCCAGCGACCCGCCGCGCGCCCACGCGTGCATCGCTGCGGCAAGTCCCGGGGCGAGCGGCTCGGTGCGCGGCAGCGAGTAGTCGTGCTCGAGCTCGTCGAGCTCGGCCCAGAGCCGGGCGGTCGCGTCATAGGCGATCCGGAACGCCCCTCGGGGCAGGCCCCGCTCCCCCGCGTTCTGCTCGTCGCGACGCGGTTCGTACACCAGGCAGCTGGCCATCGCCGCGAGCGAAGGGGCATCGAGCGTGCGCCACAGGCCCTGGCGAAGCGACTCGGCGACGAGCAGATCACGCTCACCGTAGATGCGGCGCATGGTGCGACCGGCGTCGGTCAGCGCGAGGCGGTCGCCCTCGCCTTCGAGATACCCGACGACCTGCAGCACGTCGATCACGCGGTCGAAGATCCGGGCGACGGTGCCCGTGCGGGTCTCGATCTGACGGCGGATGCGGTCGGTGTCCCGCTTGAGCGAGAAGTACCGCTCCGCCCAGCGTGCGTGCGCTTCGCGGTCGGGGCAGCTGTGGCATGCATGACGGCGCATGCGCGTGCGCAGACCCTGGATCTTGCGGTCGCGCTTGTCACGCGCGGTCCGCCCCCCGGCATCCCGCCGCTCCTTCTTCTCGAGGTCGCTGAGCTCGCGCCGCATGGCGGCGTACTCGAGGAAATCGCCGTGCTCGCACGACATCGCCTCACGATAGCCGGTGAGCGAGTCCTCGGCCTCGCGCACCTTGCGGGCGAGGCCGACGACCGAGCGATCGGCCTGGAACTGGGCGAACGACGACTCGAGGATCTCGCGGGCCCTCGCGCGCCCGAACCGGTCGATGAGGTTCACCGCCATGTTGTAGGTGGGCGGAAGCTGGAGTTGAGCGGGTAGGTGCGGCGGGATGCCAGCGCCGCGACAGCCTGAGGGTCCATGCCCTCGGTCCACTGCACGACGGCATGTCCTTCGATGTCGATGCCGCGTCGGCCTGCGCGCCCGGTGAGCTGCGTGTACTCCCCCGACGTGATGGCCACCCTGGCCTCGCCGTTGAACTTCTCCATCTTCTCGAGCACGACCGTGCGCGCGGGCATGTTGATGCCGAGCGCGAGTGTCTCGGTCGCGAACACCGCCTTGACCAGCTTGCGCTGGAAGAGCTCTTCCACGACCTCCTTGAACGCGGGCAGCATGCCCGCGTGGTGCGCCGCGACCCCTCGTTCGAGATCGTCGCGCCACTGCCAGAACCCGAGCACATCGAGGTCTTCGTCCTGCAGCGCGCGCGTGCGGTCTGTGACGATCTCGCGGATGAGCGTGCGCTCCTCCTGCGTGGTCAGGCGGACGCCGGCACGGCGCACCTGCTGAACGGCGGCATCGCATCCGACCCGGCTGAAGATGAAGAAGATCGCGGGAAGAAGGTTCGACCGCTCCAGCAGCCGAACGACCTCGGGCCGGTCCATGCGCTCGATGCGACGCACGTTCGACGCGCGCACGGGGCGCTTTCCGCCCCGGGGCGGACGCTGAGCCTCGCGACCGGCCTGCCGGCTGCTGCGATACTCCTGTGCCCGCCTGTTGCTCTCGTAGCGGGAACCGGTGAAAGAGCGGATTCGCAGAAGCTCCTGGTTCACCTGCGCGGTCGCGATGCCGGCCCGCTCGTCGAACAGAGGCAGCAGGTCGTCTCGGACCAGCACGTGCTGCTCGAGCGGCACGGGCCTGATCTCCGAGACGATCACGTCGGTGTCGCCGCGCACGGTGTCGAGCCAGTCGCCGAACTCCTCGGCGTTCGAGACCGTCGCGCTCAGCGAGACGAGCCGCACATGCTCGGGCAGGTGGAGGATGACCTCCTCCCACACCGGACCGCGGAACCGGTCGGCGAGGTAGTGCACCTCGTCCATCACGACATAGCGCAGGCCACGGAGGGCATCGGAGTCGGCGTACAGCATGTTGCGAAGGACCTCGGTGGTCATCACCACGATGCGCGCATTGCCGTTGATGTTCGTGTCGCCGGTGAGCAGGCCGACCTGATCGGCTCCGTAGACCTCGACGAGCTCCCTGAACTTCTGATTCGACAGGGCCTTCATCGGCGTCGTGTAGAACGCCTTGTCGCCGGTCGACTGCATCGCGAGGTGGATCGCGAACTCGCCGACGATCGTCTTGCCCGCTCCCGTTGGCGCCGCGACGAGCACGCTGCGGCCGCGCTCGAGGGCGTAGCACGCGTCGATCTGAAAGGGGTCCAGGGCGAAGCGCTGTCGCCCGGCGAACGCCTGGGTCTGAGGATGCTCCGCCGCTGCTCGCGCGGCGGCGTAGCGCTCAGAGGGCGAGCTCATGCTGCCGGCAGATCCGGGTCGAGACCCGCGGCGATCTTGTTCTTGCGGCGACGTTTGTCGAGCAGCAGGGTGAGCCCGGCGGCGGCGAAGTAGAGCACGACGAGCATGCCGGCCAGCATCAGCATGCTGACCACGTCGGCCGCGGGCGTCGCCAGGGCCGCGAACGTGGTCGCGATCAGCACGGCGACACGCCAGCCCTTGAGGATCGCCTTGCCCGAGAGGATGCCGGCGAAGTTCAACGCCACCAGGAACACGGGAAGCACGAACGCGACGCCGATGACGAGCATCATCTTGAAGACGAAGTCGTAGTACTCCTTCGCCGTGTACAGGTTCTGCGCCCCCTCCGGGGTGAACGTCGCCATCAGCTCGATGATGTGCGGCACGATGAGCGTGCCGACGTAGCATCCGGCGAAGAACAGCGGCAGGGCGGCACCCAGGAAGCCGAGGGTGTACTTGATCTCCTTGCGGGTCAGCCCTGGCATGATGAACGCCCAGATCTGCCACATCCAGATCGGCGCCGAAAGGAACAGGCCGAGCGAGAACGCCATGCGCATGCGCAGGTCGAACGGAGCCGTCACCGAGTTGAAGGTCAGCGCTACGAGCTGATCGCTCTCCTCCGCCACCCTGTTGATCGGCTCGGAGATGAACGCGATGATCGGGTCGGTCACGATGAACGCGACGATCATGCCGACCAGCAGGCCGGCCGCTGAGAGCATCAGGCGCTTGCGGAACTCCAGAAGGTGAGCTCCCAGCGACATGCGCCGTTCACCGCGTGGCTGACTGTCCTTCGCGGCGTGGGAATCTACCGCAGCCACGCTGGTCAGACTGTGCGATCGGGACCGGCGGGCGCGTCGGGGTCGACGTCGGTCGCGGCGTCCTTCTTCTTCGTGGGGTCAGCGGCGTCTTCTTCGCGCATGGCCTTCATCTCGCCCTTGAAGACGCGGGCCGACTGACCCATGCTCTTGGCCAGCGCCGGCAGCTTCGCCGCGCCGAAGAGAAGAAGGATGACGACGAGGAGGATAACCAGGTGCCATCCGTTGAGGCCAGCAAACATGTGGGACTCCTAAATCGAGGGTGCGATCAGTCTACCTGGCCGGAATGCGGCTCAGGTGCGTTGTAGAGGTCGAGTCCCGCAGCAGCCCAGTCGCGGGTCGTCGCGCGGGCCAGCGGGGGGTCGAGCACTTCGAGAGCGCCGCCGAAGCGCGCTGCGATCCGCTTGACCCCCGAGGGTCCGCCATGCGGATGCGGAGGGTCACCAGACCGTCACCGCGTTCGAGCTCCTCCTGCGGGAAGGAGCCGATCAGCGGGGCGAGCCGCTCGGGGATGCGCACGGTGACCTCGCCCTCGGGGCCGTCACCCTCGCCGAACGCGGCCGGCACCGCCGCGTCGGCGTGGGTGATCGGGATGTCTGTGAGCCTGGCGTCGCTGACACGGTCGAGGTGGAAGGTGCGCATGGCGGTGCGCAGATGACACCAGCCCTGCAGGTACCACTGACCGTTGTCGATCCGGATCTGCGCGGGGTCGACCGTGCGGGTCGTGGGCTGCGCATCCGGCGCCTGGTAGCGGAACGAGACGGCGACGCCGTCGTGCAGAGCCTGCGACACCACGCGCTGCACCTCGGTCACAGCGGCAGGCGCCACGACGAGGTCGGGCGGCGCATCGGCTGATCCGCGCGAGAGCTTCGCCATGAGCCCGCTGACCAGTCCCGACTCGGCCACCGCAGGAACCGAGGCGACCATCTGCAGTCCCGCCAGCAGAGCCGCGGCCTCCCGCGCCGTGAGGCGGGGAACCCGGCGCAGGGCGACGTCGTTGGTGATCTCGATGATGTCGTGCTCGTCGAGCAGCTCCCAGTCGATGTCGAACATCTCCTGGGGCAGCTGCCAGTAGCCGGAGTCGCCAGGCAGGCCGATCACGGTGAGCTTCTCGACCATGCTGCGAAGCGCCGCGGGTGTGACGCCGAAGTCCGCCGCCGCCTCGTCGAGCGTGACCTGACCACGCTCGAGCAGATACGGCACGAGCGTGAGATACAGCCGCACGCGGTCGGCCGCCAGCAGAGGCGCTCCTGAGGCGCTCATGACCCGGTCCCTTCCGTGTGGCGTTCGGCGATCGCCCGGAGCCGCTCGATCACGGCATCCCGCAGGTCTGCGGGAGCGACCACGCGCACCTCCGGACCGTACGACGCCAGCTCGTCGGCGAAGATGTGCCTGTCGACGTAGCCCACTGCGATGCCCTGGGCCCGCGCAGCGGCCCGCCGGCCGAGCCGCAGCGCCGCCTCGGTGCCCGGCGTCACCTCGAGCAGCGCGCTCTGGGCGGCTGCGACCGCCTCGAGCCCTGCGAGGGCGCGCTCGGTCGCCCGCTCGCGCAGGGCGACGTCGAAGGTCTGGGCTGTCACCTTCACGTCGCTCACGATGCGACTGAGCAGGAAGGTGCGCTCGGCATCCGCGTCGATGTCGATGCCGAAGAGATGCCAGCGCGCCTCGTACTCGACCTGTGCCAGTGGCCGCACGCGACGGCGTGTCGGCGCCTTCTCCCCCGGCTTCAGATATTCGAAGACCACGACTCGGTTGCGCTCGATGCCCTCCTGCAGGGCAGGGAAGGCGGCATCGCGCACGGCGATGCGAGGGGCGAATCCGATGATCGGCTCATCGCCGTCGATGCCGAGCGCGCGGATCTTGCGCACACCCGAACGTGCGTCCAGCGACACGGACTCCGTGCTCCAGACGCTTCCGGCGAGGCGCAGGACCGCCAGCTCGGCCGGGCTGAACTCGATGTCTGTGGGCAGATCGTATTCGGCCTGCGGGATGCGGTAGCGGGCCTCGCGCAGATCCTGCGGGTCGGTGGGGTCGCCGATCGTCTCGATCGGCACGCCGAGCGAGCGCAGCTCGTCCTTGTCGCGCTCGAACATCTTCTCCAGCGCGTCCGTCTTCGCCCCCGCCTCGACGCGCTGCCGGTAACCGGAGACGTTCTCGATGATCTGCTGCTTGGTGAGCCCGACCTCCGTGGCCATCAGCGCCACGACGAGATTCGTCAGGCGCTCCTCGGCAGGGATGCGGGCGGGCGTCACTGGCCCGTCAGCTCCTCGGGGACGACGCCGAGCACGTCGACGACGTGCACGGTGGCGTCCTCGCCGGACTGGGTCGGGACGACGACCATCAGCTGGGATCCGACGCGCGCCTTCGACACAGCCTCGGCGACCTCGGACGGGAGGCCGTCGGTGCCGGTGAGGGTGCCGTCCCAGGTCGTCTGTCCGACGCTGCGACTGGTCCATCCGACAGAGGTGGAGCGGATGAGCGCCGTGCCGTCGCCGACCTTCTCGTGCGCTCCCTGCAGCAGCGTCTCGGTGACTGCCTCCTTCGGCGCGGCGGTGTCGGGGACGATCACGCCCGGACGTCCGTCGGGCGCACGCACCACCGAAGGAAGCCCCGGCGCGTCGTTGAAGACGGGAGACCCGTCGGCCTTGGGCAGTGTCGTGTAGCGCACGTCGTAGACGGCGAGCAGGCTGCCCTTCGACCCCAGTCCGATCTGCTGCGCGGCTCCCTCAGGCAGCTCTGACGCAGGGATCGCCACAACGATCCGGCTCCCCTCGGTCGCGCACTTCAGCGCCTCATCGACACCGGGAAGCTCGGCGCCGGCCGACTCGGGGCTCCACAGCTTCAGCTGCGCGCTGATCGTCTGACCGGTCGTGCCGTTCACGAGCACGCGGGCGAGGATCGCCTCCTGGCGCTCGTCGGTGATCGCGCGCCCGTCGCCGACGATGGCGTCGGCGTAAGAGAGCTTCCCGAGATGCACGGGCGACTCGACATCGACGCGGGGCGCTCCGAAATCGCCGCTGACCGACACCGAGCTCTCCAGCGTCGCCGAGCTCTGGCGCTCGCAGGCGGCGCCCTCGAACGTCGGCGCGGCAGCCGAGCATCCGGTCAGGACGATGGTGGAGAGGGCGAGGGCCGAGACGGCAGCGGTCGTTTTACGCACGCGCCCCAGTCTATTCGGATGCCCGCTCGCCCTCGCGCGATGCTGCCGCCACCCGCGCGCCGCCGGCGGCCTTCTGCGCCTCGCGCACCCGCTTGCGCAGGTTCTTGTCTGTGATCTGCCGGTCGCCGACCGCGCCTGGTGTCCACAGCTCGACGTCCTCGTCGCCGTAGCTCGACTTCGACGCGCGACGACGCACCTCCGGCGGCACGGCCCCTGGCGCGAGGCGCCGTGCCGTCAGCAGGAAGCCGGTGTGGGCGACCATGCGGTGATCCGGCCGCACGGCGAGGCCCTCGACGTGCCAGCCGCGGACCATCGTCTCCGAGGCGTCGGGATCGGTGAACAGGCCGGTGTTGCGGATGTACTCCGCGACCCGCGACAGCTGCGTCGCCGTGGCGATGTAGCAGATCACCACCCCGCCAGGGGTGAGCGCGTCTGCGACGGCATCCATGCACTCCCACGGGGCGAGCATGTCGAGCACGACGCGATCGACCGTGCCCGGCTGATGCCGGCCGGCCAGTTCCTCGGCGAGGTCTCCGACGATGACGTCCCAGGTCTGAGGGGTCTCGCCGAAGAAGGTCTCGACGTTCGCCTTCGCGACCTCGGCGAAATCCTCGCGGCGCTCGAATGACGTGAGGCTGCCGTCGTGGCCGATCGCGCGGAGCAGGGCCAGCGAGAGAGCCCCGGACCCGACGCCGGCCTCGACGACGACCGCGCCGGGGAAGATGTCGGCCTGCATGACGATCTGTGCGGCGTCCTTCGGGTAGACGATGGCGGCTCCCCGCGGCATCGACATCGCGAAGTCGCGCAGCAGCGGACGCAGCGCGAGGTAGTCGTGGCCCGAGCTGTTCGTCGCCACCGAGCCGTCGGGCTGGCCGATCAGGTCGGCGTGCCGCAGCACGCCGTGGTGCGTGTGGAGCTCGCCGTCTGCCCGCAGCGTGATCGTGTGCAGACGGCCCTTCGGGCCGGTGAGCTGGACGCGGTCGCCCTCGCGGAAGGGACCGCTGGGGCGTGCGGCGCTCATCGTGCGCCCTCCTTCGCGAGACGAACGTGCAGATCGATGATGTCGGCAGCCGTGCGGCCTTCGAGAGTCGGCCACAGCTCGTCGGCGCCGAAGCCCTCGAGCGAGACCATGTGCGGCACGCCGAGCGTGACGGCCCCGGACGCCGCGCCCGAGGTGACCCCGGTGGGCGAGTCCTCGATCACCACGGCGTCCGCGATGTCGATGCCCAGCTGAGCGGCGGCGGTGAGGTAGGGGTCGGGGAACGGCTTGGGCCGTTCGACGTCATCGCCGGCGACCACGAGGTCGAAGGCGGTGAAGTCGATCTGCGCGACGACGTCGAGCGCCATCCGGCGCAGCGACATGGTCACCAGCGCGGTCGGGATGCCCTGCTCGCGCAGGTCGGCGAGCAGCTCGCGCGCGCCGGGGCGGAACGGCACGCCCTGCGTGCGCAGACGCTCGGCGACCCGATCGGTCATCAGGTCGACGATCTCAGCCGGTTCGAGCTCGACGCCCGCCTGCTGCAGCACCCGCCCGCTCTCGAGAAGATTGCTGCCGATGAGCTTGAGGGCGTCATCGTGAGTCCAGGTGCCGCCGTACGACTCCACCAGCTCGGTCTCGACCGACATCCAGTACGGCTCGGTGTTGACGAGGGTTCCGTCCATGTCCCACAGGACAGCGCGGGGCTTTCTGCTCATTGCACCCATGCTAGCCGGGTCGCCGCCCCTGGTTCGGCGCTGAGGTCTAGCCTGGAGGGATCGACTCGGCTCCCGGAAGGAGAGGGATGGACGTCCTCGGCTCTCGCATCATCGTCGCCGCTTTCGACGGCTGGAACGATGCCGGCGAGGCGGCGAGCGGCGCCATCGCCGCCCTGCGCACGGCCGGCGAGTACGAACAGGTGCACGCCGTCGACCCGGAACTGTACTTCGACTATCAGTACACCCGTCCGTCGACCAGGCTGAACCCCGACGGTCGACGCGAGCTGCGCTGGCCTGAGGCGACGCTGTGGCGGCCGACCCGCGTGATCGGCGGAGCTCCCGAGCTGTGGCTGCTCACCGGCTCGGAGCCGGCGCGCGCCTGGCAGGCATTCGTGAACGAGTTCGTGGACGTCGCGCTCCGCGACGACATCACAGGACTCGTCACGATCGGGGCGATGCTCTCGGATGTGCCGCACACCCGCCCGATCTCGGTGTTCGCTTCGAGCCAGGATGAGCGTGTTCGCGAGGTGCACGGCCTCGACAAGTCGACCTACGAAGGTCCGGTCGGAATCCTCAGCGTCTTCGACCAGTTCTTCAGCCAGGCCGAGATACCCACCGCCAGCCTGTGGGCCAGCGTGCCGCACTACGTCGCGACCGCCTCCCCCTCGCCCAAGGCGACGCTCGCGCTGCTCGACCGTCTGGAAGAGCTGACCGGCATCGGTCCGGAGCGAGAGCACCTGCGCACCGAGGCGGCGGCGTGGGAGGCGTCGATCGACGCGGCAGCGGCCGAGGACGAGGACATGGCCGAGTACATCAGACAGCTCGAGCGCACGCGCGACACGTGGGACTCGCCCGATGCGTCTGGCGATGCCATCGCCCAGGCCTTCGAGCGCTACCTGCGTCGTCGCGGCGAGGGTCCGGACAAGCGCTGAGCGGTCAGACCGCCGGGACGACCCCGGTCAGCAGCAGCACGATGATCGCGATGCCGAGCAGCACACGGTAGATCACGAACGGCAGGAAGCTGCGCTTGGAGATCCAGTTCATGAAGAACGCGATGACGCCCAGCGCAACGACGAACGCGATGCCGGTGGCAGCGAACGTCTCACCCAGGCCGAAGTGCTGGTCGGGGTCGTCCCAGTGCTTGAACAGCTGGAAGAAGCCGCTGCCGAAGACGGCCGGGATCGCGAGCAGGAAGGCGTACCGGGCCGCGGCTGCGCGCTCGTAGCCGAGGAAGAGGCCCATGGTGATCGTGCCGCCCGAGCGCGAGACGCCAGGCACGAGTGCGAGCGCCTGCGCGAATCCGAAGGCTGCGCCGTGCCCGTAGGTGAGCTGGTCGAGTCGACGGCGCTTCGCGCCGACGTGATCCGCGATGCCGAGCAGCACGCCGAAGACGATCAGCATGATGGCGACGACCCACAGCGACCGGAAGACCGTCTCGATCGAGTCCTGGAACAGCAGGCCGAGGACCACGATCGGAATGCTGCCGAGGATGATCAGCCAGCCCATGCGGGCGTCCGGGTCGTTGCGCGGCGCCTTGCCCGTGAGGGAGCGGAACCACTGCGCGATGATGCGTACGATGTCGCGCCAGAAGAACACGACCACCGCCGCCTCCGTGCCGATCTGCGTGATCGCGGTGAAGGCGGCGCCCGGGTCCTCCCCGATGGCAGGAAGGTGCCGATGATGCGCAGGTGCGCGCTTGAGGAGATGGGCAGGAACTCGGTGAGTCCCTGCACGATGCCGAGGATGAGCGCTTCGAGCAGGTTCATGCGTAGCTTTCTGACAGGAGCTTCGTGGGCGTGGCGTGCGAGCGGATGCCGATCAGCAGCTGCGCAGCAGATCGGCCAGCACACGCTGGCCGAAGACAAGCGATTCTACGGGCACGCGCTCGTCCACTCCGTGGAACATGCCTGTGAAGTCGAGATCCGCCGGCAGTCGCAGCGGGGCGAATCCGTATCCGGTGATGCCGATGGCTGCCAGGGCCTTGTTGTCGGTGCCTGCGCCGAGCAGGTACGGGATCACCGGGACGCCAGGGTCGTGCCTGCCGAGGGCCGCGACCATGTGGTCGACGAGATCGCCCGCGAACGGCGTCTCCATGCCGATGTCGCGCACCACGGTCTGGATCTCGATGTCGTCGCCCGCGATCCGCTGCAGCTCGGCGAGCACGTCGTCCTCGGTGCCGGGGATCACACGCACATCGATCAGCGCCTCGGCGGTCTCGGGGATGACGTTGTGCTTGTATCCGGCGGTGAGCGCCGTCGGGTTCGTCGTCGTGCGGAATGTCGAGCGAAGGAACGCCTCGGCCGGGCCCGCGGCTGACGCCAGCGCATCCGGATCATCCATGGGGCGGCCGGTCAGGTCGCTGAGCCCCTGGAGCAGAGCCTGGGTGGTCGGGGTCAGCCGGATCGGCCACCGGGTGCGCCCGATCGCCGCCACCGCCTCGGCGAGGCGGGTCACCGCGTTGTGCTCGTGGTAGCGGCTGCCGTGACCCGCTCGTCCCTTCGCCACCAGCCGCAGCCAGAGAAGAGCCTTCTCGCCGACCTGGAGCAGGTATGCGCGGCGACCGTCGACGCTGATCGAGTAGCCGCCGACTTCGCTGATCGCCTCGGTCGCCCCGGCGAACCAGTCCGGTCGGTGCTGCACGACGAGCGCCGACCCCTCGACGCCCCCGTTCTCCTCGTCTGCGAAGAACGCCAGGATGAGGTCCCGCTCGGGCTGCTCCCCCGCCCGCAGCATGTCGGCGACGGCGGTGAGGATCATCGCGTTCATGTTCTTCATGTCGACTGCGCCTCGGCCCCACAGCATCCCGTCGCGCACCACGCCCTCGAACGGGTCGACGCTCCAGTCCTCGGCGACCGCGGGCACGACGTCGAGATGCCCGTGCACGACCAGCGCAGGACGCGAAGGATCACGACCGGCGATGCGGGCCATGACGTTGGTTCGCCGCTCGATCGGCTCGTAGTACTCGGGCTCGAGCCCCAGTCCCTCCAAATAGGCGCCGACGTACTCGGCTGCCTCTCGTTCGCCGTTCGCCCGGCCGCCGCCGTAGTTCGACGTATCGATGCGGATCAGGTCGCGGGCGATGCGGACGACCTCTGGCAGCTCAGTCTCGGGCATGTCCCCCAGGCTACCCAACGGGCGAGCCACGCCCGGGCGTCGCGCTGGTTCGAGCGCACCCGCGGAGCGTGCTAGAGTCGTTCTTCGTTCGGCAACGAACATTTCATCACCTGCGCGGGTGGCGGAATAGGTAGACGCGCTAGCTTGAGGTGCTAGTGCCCGAATAGGGCGTGGGGGTTCAAGTCCCCCCTCGCGCACGGAAAGGCCCCGGATCTCAGGATCCGGGGCCTTCTTCGTCTCAGCGCAGCTCGCGCAGGCGTCGCCGACGCCACGGCGGTAGGTCCTCCGGCCAGTGCAGCGTCACCGTGTGCAGCCCCCGGCGCACTCGGCGGCGCAGCCCGCTGCCCGGGCGGAGCGGTCGCATCGAGATGCCCATGCGAACCCCGGTCAGACGCCCGATCGCACCGATCCGGCCCAGGTGGAACGACAGGTCGAGATCATCGTGCGTCTCGGCGTCGTGGCGGTGGACCTCGGTGCGCACGGCGCGCCAGGCATCCGCCCTGAGTGCCATGTTCGAGCCGAACAGGGGACGATGCCCGAGTGCCGTCCAGGCGGCGATCGTGTATGCGCCGAGGTACAGATCCACCGTCCAGCGCAGAGCTCCGGGCCCGTCGACGAAACGCGCCCATCCCGTGGCCGCGACCATCCCAGGCGAACGCGAGAGCAGCCGCTCCGTGTCCTGGATCCAGGTCCGAGGCGGGATGCAGTCGGCGTCGAGCCGCAGGATCAGATCTCCGCCCGCGGCGTCGTAGCCCGCCGCCGCGGCCGCGGGGATACCGGGCTCGGGGCACGAGAGCACGCGCGCTCCCCCGTCGGCGGCGACCGCCGCCGACGCATCAGAGGACGCGTTGTCGACGACGATCACCTCATCCGCCGGGCGGGTCTGCGGACGGAGAGCGGACAGGCAGCGCGCCAGCAGTTCCGCGTCATTCCGCACAGGGATGACGACCGACAGCCGCAACGACGCTCAGGCTTCGACGTCGCCCCGCCAGGCGCCCGTCTCGCCGCCCCGGCCCTCGATGAACTTCTTGAAGTTCTCGAGATCCTTCTTGACCGCGTGCGAACCCGCGCCGACCAGTGCGCCGATCTTCTCGAGGAGTCCCTGCGGATCCCAGTCGATCTGCGCGGTGACGCGCGTGGTGTCGTCGTCGAGCTTGTGGAAGGTCACGACGCCGGCGTGCTCCGTCTCGCCGCCGACGCTGCGCCATGCGACCCGCTCGTCCGGGTGCTGCTCGGTGATCTCGGCGTCGAACTCGCGCTCGGCTCCCCCGACATTGACGACCCAGTGGTTGTGGGTGTCGTCGATCTGCGTGATCGAGACGACCTCGTCGAGGAAATGCGGGAAGCTCTCGAACTGCGTCCACTGGTTGTATGCGACGGTCACGGGGACGTTCACGTCGACGGTCTCGATGATCTGCGGCATCTTCAACTCCTCGCTTCGGGAATGGAGATCCCAGTCAGCCGCACGGTGGCAGATCCCGGGAGGGGGTTGACGCCGGGGCCTCCTGACGTAGGGTCAGACTGCCCCGACCCCGAAGACGAGTCCGAGCACGTAGGTGATCGCCGCTGCTCCGACGCCGATGGCGAGCTGACGCAGCGCGCGCCGCAGCGGCGGGCCGCCGGAGAGGATCCCGACCATCGCGCCCGTGGCGAGGAGCGCGACGCCGACGAGCACGAGAGCCGTGGCGATAGCCGCCAGTCCGCTGAGACCGAAGATCCACGGCAGCACCGGGACGATCGCTCCAGAGGCGAAGAGCAGGAAGCTCGAGATCGCGGCACCCCAGTCGCTGCCGACGACGTCGTGGCCGGAGTCGACGCCGATCGGTCCGGTGGCGTCACGCCGGATGCCGGCCTGCGCCGCCGCGACGACGCGCTGCGCGCGTGCGAGCGATTCGTCCTCGGCCATCCCCCGGGCTCGGTAGACGAGCGCGAGCTCGTTAGCGTCTATGTCGAGATCTCCTGCGGTGGCATCCGCGTCGCTGTTCTCCTCGGTCGACGCCAGGAGCTCCCGCTGCGACCGCACCGAGACGAACTCCCCCGCCCCCATAGAGAGCGCCCCTGCGAGCAGGCCCGCTACGCCGCTGAAGAGGACGAAGCCGCCGCTCACGCCCGTGGCCCCGATCCCGAGCACGAGAGCGAGATTCGAGACGAGGCCGTCGTTCGCGCCGAACACCGCGGCACGGAACGATCCCGACAGTCTCCGGCGGCCACGGGCGGCGAGTCCGCGCACGACCTCGTAGTGCACCTTCTCGTCGGCGCGCATCGCCGGGGTGGCGAACTCCTCGGTGTCGTACGGCGACCGCGCCTCCGCGCTCTGCGCGAGGGCGAGAACGAAGATCGATCCGAAGCGCGAGGCCATCCAGCCCAGCAATCGTGAGCGGATGCCCGCCTTCGGCAGGCGCTGGGGCTCTCCGCCGAGCAGGTCCAGCCAGTGCTGTTCGTGACGGCGCTCCGCCTCCGCGAGCGAGCGGAGGATCTCGCGTTCCTCGCCTCCGCGGCGCGCCGCGAGGTTGGCGTACACGGCGCCTTCAGCGCGCTCCTCGACCAGGTAGCGGGCCCACCGCCGGCGGTCGGCGTCGGTGGGCTGTGCGGGCGCGTGCATGCATCCTCCGTGCTGTGGGTGAACATCCAACGGTATCGATCACGGGGTGGGCCAACCGCGTCAGAGCAGCGATTGACAGGATTTCGGATGCCCGAACCCGAGGCGCGAGAAGCCGCCGGCGTGCGGCCGATCAGGAGCGGACGCGCTTGCGCAGCACATCGATGCGCGACTGCAGCTGCGTGACCGTGGCCTGTGCGACGGCAGGCCCGCCGCAGACGCGTCGCAGCTCTGCGTGCACGGCACCATGCGGCTCGCCGCTCTGCCGGGCGTAGAGGCCGACGAGGCTGTTCAGCAGCTGCCGCTGCTCACGGAGCGTACGGTGCAGCGGAGCGGGCAGGGTCGATTCCTGCTCCGGCGGCGTCGAGGCCTCGCGTGCCTGTCTGAGCTTGCTCTGCCTGGCCTGGCGCTGCATGAGCAGGTCGTGCACGTGCTCGGGCTCGAGCAGACCAGGCAGCCCGATGAACTCCTCCTCCTCGGGCGTGCCGGGTTCGGCGAGCTGGCCGAAGTCCTTGCCGTCGAAGACGACGCGGTCGAAGTGCGCGAGCGACGAGATCGCCTGGTAGCTGAACTCCTGCGTCAGGGCATCCGATGCGTCGTCCTCGCGATTGGCGCTCTCGAGCAGAGAGTCCTCGAGTCCGTCGTCGTCCTTCGTCTGGCGATCGAGCGCATGGTCGCGCTGCTTCTCCATCTCGTTCGCGAGCGTCATGAGCACGGGGACGTTGGGGAGGAAGACGCTCGCCGCCTCACCGCGACGACGTGCGCGCACGAAGCGGCCGATCGCCTGTGCGAAGAACAGCGGCGTCGATGACGAGGTCGCATACACGCCGACGGCGAGCCGCGGCACATCGACGCCTTCAGACACCATGCGCACCGCCACCATCCATCGCCGGTCGTCGGCGCTGAACCTCTCGATCCGCTCCGAGGCGGAGGCGTCGTCGCTGAGCACGACGGTCGGCTGCTGACCCGTGATGCTGTACAGGATCTTCGCGTACGCGCGCGCGACGGTCTGGTCGGTGGCGAGCACGAGGCCACCTGCATCCGGAACGTGGTGGCGGATCTCGGTGAGTCGGCGATCCGCGGCTCGCAGCACCGCCGGCATCCACTCCCCCTCGGGATCCAGCGCTGTGCGCCAGGCCTGGGAGGTGACGTCCTTCGTGTTGTCCTGACCGAGGTGCGCCTCGAGTTCGTCGCCCGCGCTGGTTCGCCAGCGCATCTTGCCCGAGTACATGTGGAAGAGCACGGGCCGCACGACTCCGTCTTCCAATGCGCGGCCGTATCCGTACGCGTAGTCGGTGCTCGACACGCGTGCGCCGGACTCGTCGGGCAGGTACTCGACGAACGGGATCGGTGCCGTGTCGCTGCGGAACGGTGTGCCCGACAGCAGCAGGCGCCTCTTTGCAGGCGAATAGGCGTCGCGGATCGCGTCGCCCCAGCTCAGCGCATCGCCGCCGTGGTGCACCTCGTCGAGGATGACCAGCGTCCTCGCGTCTTCGGTGAGGTGCCGATGCACCGATGACTTCGCTGCGACCTGCGCGTAGGTGACGACCACACCGTGGTACTGCCGCGAAGGGGCCCAGTGGCTGTTGCGGAACCGCGGATCGAGACGGATGTGCACCCGGGCCGCGGCGTCGGCCCACTGGGTCTTGAGGTGCTCGGTCGGGGCCACCACGATGACCCGGTCGACCTCCCTCGTCCGCAGCAGCTCGACCGCCAGCGTGAGTGCGAAGGTCGTCTTTCCCGCGCCGGGGGTCGCGGCGACGAGAAAGTCGCGTTGATCAGCCTGGAAGTACTGTTCGAGAGCCTCTCGCTGCCATGCCCTCAGCTTGTCTGCGGTACCCCACGGGGCGCGCTGAGGGAAGGAGGGAGAGAGCATCGCATCTACGATAATCCAGCCCGCCGACAGTTCGCCTCGGCCCGGGGGTAGGCTCGGATGCTGTGCCAGGGCACCCCGTGGCACAGCTGCCGAAGGAGAGACGATGGTCGACCAGGATTCGTCGCGCACCCCGTACGTCGCCAACGATGGCCCGCACCCGTGGCGCCGGTTCGTCGCAGTGGGCGATTCGTTCACCGAGGGCATCGGCGACCCGGATGATGCCGCTCCCGGGGGCCACCGCGGCTGGGCCGATCGCGTCGCCGAGGTGCTCTCGCAGAACGTCGACGACTTCGCCTACGCGAACCTGGCTGTGCGGGGCAAGCTCATCGCGCAGATCGTCGCGGAGCAGATCCAGCCTGCCGTCGACCTCAAACCCGATCTCGTCTCGATCTGCGCAGGCGGCAACGACGTGATCCGTCCTCGCACCGACCCCGACGACATCGCGGCGCAGCTCGAGGACGCCGTGGCGCGTCTGTCGTCGACGGGTGCGGCTGTCGTGCTCTTCACCGGGATCGACACGAACTTCACGCCCGTGTTCCGCCCGTTCCGCGGCAAGGTCGCGATCTACAACGAGAACGTGCGCGCGATCGCCGATCGGCACGACTGCATCGTCGCCGACCAGTGGGCGCTCAAGGTGATTCAGGACACCCGCTTCTTCGCCGACGACCGCCTGCACCTGAATGCGCTCGGACACCACGAGGTCGCGCGCATGGTGCTGCGCGCACTCAACGTGCCGAACGCCCTGCAGGCGATGCAGCCCGACCCGATCCCCGTGCGCACCTGGCGCGAAGCCCGCACCGAGGACATCGGCTGGGCACGCGAGCACCTCGTGCCCTGGGTGCTGCGGCGCCTGCGGCACCAGTCCTCCGGCGATCACATCGCCGCGAAGCGCCCCGATGCGATGCCGTTCCTGCACGGCGATCGAGACTGACCAGTTCGCCTTCGCGCCACGCTCAGCGCGTCGCGTAGAAGGCGACGGCCGAGGCCGCCGCCACGTTGAGCGAGTCGACCCCTCCCCTCATCGGGATGGTCACCCGCCGGTCGAGAAGAGTGTCGGTATCCGGCAGGATGCCGTCGCCCTCGGTGCCGAAGACCAGCGCGAGCCGCTCCGTCGACTCCTCGACGAGCTCATCGAGAGAGATCGCGCCCTCCCCCAGCGTCATGCCGGCGACCACGTACCCCGCCGCGCGCAGGTCGTCGATCCCCCGGGGCCAGGGGTCGATGCGGGTCCACGGCACCTGGAAGACCGTTCCCATCGACACGCGCACCGCGCGACGGTACAGGGGATCCGCGCAGGTCGGGGTGACGAGCACCGCGTCCACGCCGAGCGCGGCTGCCGAGCGGAAGATCGCGCCGACATTGGTGTGGTCGGTGAGCCCTTCCAGAATCGCGACACGCGGGCGCTCCGATGTGATCGCCGAAAGGAGCTCGTCCACCGGGGTCGGCGTCGGGCGGTGCATAGCCGCCATGACCCCGCGATGCACGGCGAATCCGGTGAGCTTCGCCGCCACGTCGTCCGCCACCACGTACACGGGCACGTCGAATTCGCCGAGCAGGTCGGCAACGGCATCCGTCCACTTCTGCTGCGTCAGGACGGAGCGTGGCAGGTGACCGGCGTGAAGCGCGCGCTCGATCACCTTCGCGGACTCCGCGATGTACAGTCCGCCGGCCGGCTCACGCACTCGGCGCAGAGCGGTGTCGGTGAGCGCGCGGTAGTCGTCGAGCACCGGATCGTGCGGATCGGCGAGGTGGTGCAGCTGCATCCGTCCATGCTGTCAGGTCGAAACCGCCCCGCGGCCCATCGACCGCGCTTAGACTTCCGGAGTGCAATCGCTCGCCCTCCCCGATCAGACAGTCGAGGCCGTCGACCGCACGGCCCGGCTGCTGCAGGAGCACCCGTTCGCGGTGCTGACGGGCGCGGGCATCTCGACCGATTCGGGGATCCCCGCGTACCGGGGCGCGGGCGCACCGCCGCGTGCGAAGCCGATGACGATCCAGATGTACCTCTCGGACGAGGCGGCGCGTCGCCGCTACTGGCTCGGCGGGCACCTCGGGTATCGGGCCTTCACGACTCCCGATCCGAACGGCGGCCACCGCGCGCTCGCCTCGCTGGAGCGGAGCGGAGCCGCAACGGGAGTGGTGACGCAGAACGTCGACGGGCTGCACCTGCGCGCGGGCAGCCGGCGCGTGGTCGAGCTGCACGGCACCATGCACCGCACGCTCTGCCTGCACTGCGGCCAGGTGTACGACCGCCGCGCGATCGCCGAGCGGATCGAGCGGCTCAATCCGTGGATCCTGGTGCCGGAGAACATCGTGCTCAACCCCGACGGCGACGTGTCGCCGGAGAGCACCGAGGGATTCGTCATACCGAGCTGTGAGATCTGCGAGGGCATGCTCAAGCCCGACGTCGTGTACTTCGGCGAGTTCGTTCCGACTGCGCGCTTCGCCCTGGCCGAGTCCCTCGTGCACGCGTCGTCGGCACTCGTCGTCGCCGGGACGTCGCTGACCGTCAACTCCGGTATCCGGGTGATCGAACGTGCGCGACGACGCGGCATGCCCATCGTGATCGTCAACCACGAGCCGACAAGAGCGGACGACTGGGCGGACGAGGTCATCGCGGGTGGGACGACGGAGGTGCTCACGGCGCTCGCAGCCCGTCTCGGCTCGCTCCGAGGTGCGCTCGCCTAGGCTCGACTCGTGACCCTGCTGACACTCGTCCGCCACGGACAGACCGACTGGAACCTCGCGCGTCGGATTCAAGGCACGACCGACATCCCCCTCAACGACACCGGCAGGGACGACGCGCGATACGCCGCGCACAAGCTCGCCCGCGCCGAGCACCACGCCATCTACGCGAGCCCGCTCAAGCGGGCGAAGGAGACCGCCGAGATCATCGCCGGCGAGCTGGGCCTCGCGGCTCCCACTCTCGTGACGGACATGCGGGAACGGGAGTTCGGCATCGGCGAGGGAATGCTCGTCAAGGACTACATCGCGGCCTACGGCGACTGGCACGGCGAGGTTCCCGGCGCGGAGTCACTCGACGACGTGTGCGTCCGCGCCATGGCCGCACTGCACCGGATCGCACGCGATGCCCGACGCCGGTCGGCTCCGATCGCGGAATCGGTGATCGTCGTGACTCACGGCGGAGTCATCCGCTCGCTCATCGACCACGCCTCGGGCGGCACGCTTCCCGCACTCGGCAGCGTGCTCGGCAACGGATCCCTGCACCGCTTCGAGGCGTCGCCGGACGCGCTGCGGCTGCTCGAAGAGGCTGTCGTCCTCTGACCGCCGGGCGACTCAGCCTCGGCTGAGAACAGCTCTGGCGTGCCGCAGCACCGGCTCGTCGATCATGCGTCCCTCGTGTCGGAACACGCCCCGCTCCCCCTCGGCTGCGGCAAGCACGGCACGAGCCCACGAGAGCAACTCCTCGTCGGGTCGGTACGCGTCGCGGATGACGGGGACCTGCTTCGGATGGATGCAGGCGGTGGCCCCGAAACCCGATGCCACGGCGTCCGCGGCCTCGGCCGCGAGCCCGTCGACATCGTCGATGTCGAGATGCACGGCGTCGACCGCGGTGCGACCGTAGGCGCCGGCAGCCAGCAGAACCTGAGCGCGCGCCGTGCGTGCGACATCGCGGTAGCGCCCGTCGGGGAAGCGGCTCGACATGCCGCCCAGCGATGCGACCAGGTCCTCGGCGCCCCACATCATGCCGACGGTCCGCTCGTGAGCGGCGATGTCGCCCGCCCGGTGGACGCCCCGCGCCGTCTCGCACAGCGCGATCAGCGCGTACCCGGAGGCGAACGAGTCGAACGCCGCGGGGTCTTCGCTCTTGGCCACCATGACGGTGTGGAACGGTGTCCGGCCCACTGCCTCGAGGTCGAGCTCGAAATCAGCGGTCTCGGGCGCATTCACCCGCACGATCACGCGAGCCGGGTCGAGATCGGCGCCGACGATGTTCTCGCGCGCCTGAGCCTTGGCAGCCGGGAGCACCGCGTCCTCGAGATCGAGGATCACCGCATCCGCCTTCCGCAGCGCCCCGTCAAAGCGCTCGGGTCGGTCGGCCGGGCAGAACAGCAGGGCGGGTCCCATGTCGAGACTCATTGCTCCTCCTCAGGCAGACAGCGCATCAGCGCGGTGCGCGTGGCCTTCGCCACGACGACGCCGTCCTGGTTGCGCCCGATGTGCTCGATGGTGCAGATGCCCTGACCGGGGCGCGATGTCGAGAGCCGCTTGTCGACGATCACGCTCTCGGTGTACAAGGTGTCACCGTGGAACAGCGGATGCGGGAATGAGATGTCGCCGAGCCCCAGCTGTGCGACCAGAGTCCCCTGCGTGAGCTGTGCGACCGACGAGCCGACCATTGTCGACAGCGTCCACATCGAGTTCATCAGCCGCTGCCCGAACGGCTGCTGGCCGTCCGCGAACGCCGCATCGAGATGCAGCGCCTGCGTGTTCATGGTGAGGGTCGTGAAGAGGACGTTGTCGGCCTCGGTCGCGGTGCGCCCCGGCCGGTGCAGGTAGCGCGCTCCGACCTCGAACTCCTCGAAGTACAGTCCCCGCTGGACGATGTCGGTCATGCTCGCAGGCTATCCCGCGAGACCCAGTGAGCGGGCGATGACGAGCAGCTGCACCTCTGTGGTGCCCTCGCCGATCTCGAGGATCTTCGAGTCGCGGTAGTGACGTGCCACCGGATACTCGTTCATGAACCCGTTGCCGCCGAAGATCTGGGTCGCGTCGCGCGCGTTGTCCATCGCCGCCTCACTCGAGACGAGCTTGGCGATCGCCGCCTCCTCGGCGAACGGCCGGCCCGCGTCGCGCAGGCGCGCGGCATGATGCCATGCCAGGCGGGCGGTGTGCACTCGCGCACGCATCCTGGCCAGGGTGAACTGGGCGTTCTGACGTGTGCTCAGGGCGGAGCCGAACACCGTGCGCTTGCCTGCGTAGTCGACCGCCGCCTCGAGGCATCCTTCGGCCGCTCCGGTCGCCAGCGCGGCGATCGCGATGCGGCCCTCGTCGAGGATGCTCAGGAAGTTCTTGAAGCCGCGGCCTCTCTCGCCGAGAAGATTGTCCTCGGGGACCCGAACGTCCTGCAGGGTCAGGGGGTGGGTGTCGGACGCGTTCCACCCGACCTTGTCATATGCGGGCTCGACGGTGAAGCCGGGGGTGCCGTTCGGGACGATGATCGTTGAGATCTCCTTGCGCCCGTCGGTCTCGCCCGTGACAGCGGTCATGGTGACGAAGCGTGTGATGTCGGTGCCCGAGTTGGTGATGAACTGCTTGCTGCCGTTGAGCACCCATTCACCGCCCTCGAGGCGCGCGGTGGTGCGCGTGGCGCCCGCATCGCTGCCCGCCTCGGGTTCGGTGAGGCCGAAGCCGGCCAGTGCCTCACCGGCGAGCAGAGCAGGCAGGTGCTCCTGCTTCTGCGCCTCGGTGCCGAAACGGTAGATCGGCATCGCCCCCAGGCTGACTCCTGCCTCGAGCGTGATCGCCAGCGACTGGTCTACGCGGGCCAGGCCCTCGATCGCGAGACCGAGCGCGAGATAGTCGCCGCCCTGCCCGCCGTACTCCTCCGAGAAGGGCAGTCCGAACAGCCCCATCTCCCCCATCTGGCGGACCACGCCGAGGTTGAGGGTGTGTGAGCGATCGGCCTCATATGCCTGCGGTGCGACGACTTCTTCTGCGAACTCGCGCACCATGGCCGCGAGCTCCTGCTGCTCCTCGTTCAGGTCGACACCGGTCAGTTCGGTCTTGGCGCTCATGCTGTCTCCTGTTCGCTCACTCGTGCGACGGGCTGATCCCGGCGCACCTGGTCGCCGAGGGCGACCAGCAGGTGCACCGTGCCGTCGTGCGGCGCGAGCACCGGATGCTCCATCTTCATCGCCTCGATCGAGACGAGAGGCTCTCCTTCTCGCACCGTGTCGCCGTCCGCGACATGAACGGCCACGATGCTGCCTGGCATGGGCGCACGACCCTCCGGCTCGCGCGGGCCCGACGCCTTCTCCTGCTCGGCCAGGCGGCGCTGCATGCGCGCGCGGCGCGACAGCGGACGAAGGCGCGACGTGGTCCCGTCGGCGAAGACCCAGACGGCCCCGTCGCGGTCGGTCGCGGTCGGAATGCCGCGCGCGTACGCTGCCGGTGCCTCCACCTGCTCGTCCTGGTCGGTGAGGAACACCGTGCGGGCCGCAGTGGCTGCACCTCCCAGACGCCAGCCAGGCAGCTGATGCCAGATGTCCGCCACCGTGCCGGTGCGGCCCGCCTGCAGCGCCTGCGCGGCGGCGGCGAGCATGGCGGGGGTCGGCTGTGCGGCGGGGAACGGCAGCATGGTCTCGATGAGACCCGTGTCGAGATCGCCGCTCATCACCCGCTCGTCGCGGATCAGGGCACGCAGGAAGCCGATGTTCGTGTCGACGCCGAGCACGACGGTGCGGGCGAGTGCGCTGTCCAGCCGCCGCAGCGCGGTGGCCCGGTTGGGACCGTGCGCGACCACCTTCGCGATCATCGGGTCGTAGAACCCGCTGATCTCCGAGCCGGTCTCGATCGCGGCGTCCACCCGCACGTCTCGCGGCGGGTCGAAGAGCAGCACCTGCCCCGTCGACGGCAGGAAGCCCCGTTCCGGCGATTCGGCGTACACTCGCGCCTCGACCGCGTGGCCGCGCACGGCGGGGGCTGGATCGATCGCCCCTCCAGCCGCGATGTGCAGCTGCAGCGCGACGAGGTCCAGGCCCGTCACCTCCTCGGTGACGGGGTGCTCGACCTGCAGGCGGGTGTTCATCTCGATGAAGAAGACGTCGTCGAGGGCATCCGCATCGACGAGGAATTCGACCGTGCCCGCTCCGACGTAGTCGACGCTCCCGGCCGCGGCGACGGCGGCATCGAGCAGACGCCGACGCACCGAGTCCGGCAGCGATGCGGCCGGAGCCTCCTCGATCACCTTCTGATGACGACGCTGCAGGGTGCACTCGCGCTCGCCGAGGGCCACGACGTTGCCGTGCGTGTCTCCGAACACCTGCACTTCGATATGACGCGGCCTCTGGACCAGACGTTCGAGCACCATCGAGTCGTCGCCGAAGGCGGCCGATGCGACTCGCCGCGCAGTGGCCAGTGCTCCGGCGAGCTCGTCGCCAGAGCGCACGATCTCCATACCCTTGCCGCCGCCGCCGGCGCTGGGCTTGACCAGCAGCGGGTAGCCGACCTCGTCGGCGCGGACCCGGATCTGCTCGTCATCGAGGTCTGCGGCGCTGAAACCGGGTACGACGGGTACGCCGTGCTGCGCGACATGCTCACGCGCAGTGGCCTTGTCGCCCATGATCTGGAGCGCCCTCTCGCCCGGCCCGATGAAGATCACGCCTGCCGCGGCGCACGCGCGGGCCAGCTGCACGCTCTCCGAGAGGAACCCGTAGCCGGGGTGGATGGCCTGCGCCCCCGTCGCCTCAGCAGCCGCGAGGATGGCGTCCACCCTCAGGTAGGAGTCCACGGCCGCCGATCCGCCGATGTGGATCGCCTCATCAGCCTCGTGCACGTGCGGTGCCTCGGCGTCGGCATCGCTGTATACGGCGACGCTGCGCATGCCGAGCTCCCGCACGGTTCGGATGATGCGACGGGCGATCTCGCCCCGATTGGCGATGAGGACGGTGTCGATGGTCATGGCGGTCACATCCGGAAGAGGCCGAAGCGCGGTTCGGGCAGAGGCGTGCGGGAGACGACGTCGAGGGCGAGCCCGAGCAGGTCACGGGTCTGATCCGGGTCGACGATGCCGTCATCCCAGAGCCGTGCGGTGGCGTAGTACGGCTCGCCCTGCGCCTCGTACTGGCTGCGGACGGGCGCCTCGAACTCCGCACGCTGATCGGGCGTCCATGGGGTTCCGGCGGCGGTGAGCTGGTCCTCCTTCACGGTGGCGAGCACGGATGCCGCTTGCGGCCCGCCCATCACCGAGATGCGGGTCGCGGGCCAGCTCCACAGGAACCGCGGCGAGTACGCCCGTCCGCACATCGAGTAGTTGCCTGCCCCGAACGAGCCGCCGATGATGACCGTGAGCTTGGGCACGCGAGTGGTCGCGACTGCTGTCACCATCTTCGCGCCGTCCTTGGCGATCCCGCCGGCCTCGGCATCGGTGCCGACCATGAAGCCCGTGATGTTCTGCAGGAACAGCAGCGGGATGCCCCGCTGATCGCACAGCTCGATGAAGTGCGCGCCCTTCTGCGCTGACTCGCTGAACAGCACGCCGTTGTTGGCGACGATCCCGATCGGGTGACCGTGCAGCCGCGCGAAGCCCGTCACGAGCGTCGTGCCGTACTCGGGCTTGAACTCGCTGAACGTATCGGAGTCGATGAGCCGGTCGATCACCTCGTGCACGTCGTATGCGGCGTTCACGTCGACGGGGACCACGTCGTAGAGGCTGCCGCTCTCACGTGGGGCGGTGCTGGGCACGACGTGCCACGCGGGCCGCGCGGGTTGCGGAAGCGTCGCGACGATGTCCCTGAGGATCTCGAGAGCGTGCTCGTCGTCGTCAGCCAGGTGGTCGACGACGCCCGAACGCCTGGCGTGCAGCTCTCCCCCACCCAGCTCCTCCGCGCTGACGATCTCGCCGATCGCGGCCTTCACCAGCGGCGGGCCGCCGAGGAAGATCGTGCCCTGGCCCCGCACGATCACGGTCTGGTCGCTCATGGCGGGCACGTAGGCGCCGCCCGCGGTGCACGAGCCGAGCACCGCGGCCAGCTGAGGGATGCCTGCTGCGGACATGCGCGCCTGGTTGAAGAAGATCCGACCGAAGTGGTCGCGATCGGGGAAGACCTCGTCCTGCTTGGGCAGGAACGCGCCGCCCGAGTCGACGAGGTAGAGACATGGCAGGCGGTTCTCGAGTGCGATCTCCTGTGCCCGCAGATGCTTCTTCACCGTGAGAGGGAAGTACGTGCCGCCTTTGACGGTGGGGTCGTTGCAGACGACCATCACGTGGCGGCCGTGCACCAGACCGATGCCCGCGATCACGCCGGCACCCGGCGCCTCGCCGCCGTAGAGCCCGTTCGCTGCGAGAGGAGCGATCTCGATGAAGGGGCTGCCTTCGTCGAGCAGTCGCGCGACGCGGTCCCTCGGCAGCATCTTTCCGCGGGCGACGTGCCGCTCGCGGGAGCGCTCAGGGCCGCCGAGCGCCGCGATGGCGAGGCGCTCGCGCAGCTCGTCGGCGAGTGTCTGCTGAGTGACCGCCATCGCGGGTCCTCCTTGACCGTTGCTGAAAATTCGCGCCAGAAGAGTTAGTGTTCACTAACCCCGGCAACTCAGGTTAGCGAGGATTAACCGAAATGACAATGCCCGTCACCGCGCGCGATCGCGCCAAAGCTGAGCGAACCGATGCGATACTGATCGCCGCCGCGGAGCTGTTCGGTGCGCGCGGCTACTCGGGCGTCAGCCTCGAAGACATCGGCGCGGCCGTCGGCGTCTCAGGTCCCGCCGTGTACCGCCACTTCGCCGGAAAGCAGGCGCTGCTCGGTGCCCTGCTGATCGCCGTGAGCGAGGATCTGGTCGCGGGGGGCGCGGCCGTGGTGCAGCGTGCCGCCGACGACCACACGCGCATGGCCATGCTCGTGGACTTCCATGTCGACTTCGCCCTGCGCAACTCGGACGTGATACGCGTGCAGGATCGGGACCTTCCGCATCTGACGGCCGATTCGCAGGCAGACGTTCGACGGCTGCAGCGCGCGTACATCGAACTGTGGATCGATACCCTCGGCACGATCCTCACCGCGGATCGCGAAGCGCTGCGCCTGCGCGTGCAGGCGTGCTTCGGTCTGCTCAACTCGACGCCGCACAGCACCTCGGCGGCGCTGCGGACGCGGGCTGACACCGCACGGCTGCTCGCGGGGATGGCGATGGCGGCGCTCACCGCCGACGGCTGACCGGGGTCGACCGCCGGCGGCGTCGCCCCGCTCAGAAGAGCAGCGCGCGGCCCGGCTGTTCGAGGATGTCCGCGACGTCCTTGAGGAAGCGCGCTCCCTCGGCTCCGTCGACGAGGCGGTGATCGAACGAGACGCTCAGAGTCATCATCTGGCGCAGAGCGATCTCGCCGCGGTACTCCCAGGGCTGGCGGCGCACCGCGCCCACCGCGAGGATGCCGGACTGCCCTGGCGGCAGGATCGGCGTGCCCGCGTCGATGCCGAACACCCCGATGTTCGTGATCGAGAAGGTGCCGCCGGAGAGCTCTGCCGGACTCGTCTTGCCGGCGCGGGCCGTCTGCGTCAGCGCGGTGAGAGCGTCGGCCATGCCGGTGAGAGAGAGCCGCTCGGCGTCGCGGATGATCGGGACGATCAGGCCGCGCTCGGTCGCGGCCGCGATTCCCAGATCCACGAAGTGGTTCAGCACGATCTCGCCCGCAGCCTCGTCCCATGTCGCGTTGAGCGACGGATTGCGCCCGAGCGCGAGCGTGACCGCCTTAGCGATGAGCACGAGCGGTCCGATGCGGTGCTCGGAGAGCGACCGATCGGCTCGCAGGTCATCGATGAGCTCCATCGTCGCGGTGACATCGACCGTGTGGAACGTCGTGACATGCGGCGCGGTGAACGCGCTGCGCACCATCGCCTGCGCGGTGTGCTTGCGCACGCCCTTGATGGGGATCCGCGTCTGCGCGCGATCTCCAGATACGACCTCGGCCGCACTGGCTGGTGCGACCCAGTCGGGTGCCGCGACCGCCTCAGATGCACCGGTGCGCTCGGCGTAGGCATCCACGTCCCCACGTGTGATGACCCGATCGCCGACCTCGGCGGCGATCAGCGCGAGGTCGAGGCCGAGGCGCTTCGCATGCGCGCGGACCGGAGGTGTCGAGCGGGGCCGCTCCCCCACAGTCGGCTCGGCGACGCTGGGAGGCAGCGCATCGTGCGGGGCGGCGGCGAGCACGTCGGCATCCGCCACGACTGCGGGGACGCTGCCGCCCCGGCGTGCGCGTCGCGCCGGGCGACCGCTGGATGCCGGTGCCGCGCCGTACCCGACGAGGTTGGGCTGCGCCTTCTCCTCGGCCTCGGGCGCGGTGGCCGCGGACCCGGCGACCGGCTCGGGCTCGTCGCCGGCGACGTCGAAGGCGATGAGCGGCGCGCCGACGGCCACCGTCTCGCCCGCGTCGGCGTGCAGGGTCGCCACCTTCCCCTCGTAGGGGGACGGCAGCTCGACGACGGCCTTCGCCGTCTCGACCTCGGCGAGAGTCTGGTTCAGCGCGACGGCGTCGCCCGGCTGCACGAGCCACTGCACCACTTCGGCCTCCGTCAGGCCCTCGCCGAGATCGGGCAGGCGGAACTCGGCGATCACCGCTGGTCTCCCTTCGCGTCAGCGCCGCTCAGGCTGTGCGGACGATCGAGTACGCGATCCACGGCATCCAGGATGCGGTCGAGGTCGGGCAGGTGGAACTTCTCGAGCTTCGCGGGCGGGTACGGGATGTCGTGTCCCGTGACCCGCACCGGCGCCGCCTCGAGGTACTCGAAGCAGTACTCGGTGATGCTCGCGATGACCTCGGCGGCCACGCCCGCCTCGCGGGATGCCTCGTGCGCGACGACCACACGGCCGGTGCGGCGCACGGACGCCGAGACCGTCTCGTAGTCGACCGGGGACAGCGAACGAAGATCGATCACCTCGAGCGAGATCCCTTCGTCCTCCGCGGCGGCGGCCGCGTCGAGCGCGGTGCTCACCATCGCACCGTAGGTGATGACGGTGGCATCCGAGCCCTGACGCACGACGCGCGCCAGGCCCATCGGCGGCGCGTCGGCGAGCGGCGCGTCGAGATCGACCTCTCCCTTGTGGTGGTAGAGGCGCTTCGGCTCGAAGAACAGCACCGGGTCGTCGCTCGCGATCGCCTGCCGCAGGCAGCGGTACGCGTCCTGCGGGTCGGAGACGGCGATGACGCGCAGACCTGCCGTGTGAACGAAGTACGCCTCCGGCGACTCCGAGTGATGCTCCGCGGCGCCGATGCCGCCCGCCCACGGCACGCGGATCGTGATGGGCATCTTGACGCGCCCCTGCGTGCGGTAATGCAGCTTCGCGACCTGCGAGACGATCTGGTCGAATGCGGGATAGATGAACCCGTCGAACTGGATCTCGATCACAGGACGATAGCCGCGGAAGGCCAGCCCCACCGCGGTGCCGACGATGCCCGACTCGGCCAGCGGAGTGTCGATGACACGCTGCGCCCCGAACTCCTCCTTGAGTCCGTCGGTGATGCGGAAGACGCCGCCGAGCGTGCCGATGTCCTCGCCCATCAGCACGACCCTGTCGTCGTCGAGCATGGCCTGGCGGAGGCCGGCGTTGAGGGCCTTGCCCATCGTCATCGTCGTCATCTCAGGCCTCCTCGAACGAGGCGAGGTACGAGGCGTACTCGTCGCGCTGGCGCTGCAGGCCGGAGTGCGGCTCGGCGTAGACGCGGTCGAAGACGGCGAGGGCAGGTCGGGTCTGCATGCCGATGCATGCCGCGCGCATCTCGCGCGCGATGTCGTCTGCCGCCTGCTGCACCTCTTCGAGGTGCTCGTCGGTCAGCTCTCCGGCGGCGCGCAGGTGCGCCTCGAGGCGCGCGATCGGATCGCGCTCGCGCCACAGGGCGAGCTCGGCGTCGTCGCGGTAGCGCTTCGGGTCGTCGGCGGTGGTGTGCGGCCCCATGCGATAGGTGACCGCCTCGAGGTACGCGGGGCCCTTGCCGGAGCGCGCGTGGTCGAGCGCCCAGCGCATCGCCGCCATGCACGCGAGCACGTCGTTTCCGTCGACGCGCAGGCTCGGGATGCCGAAGCCGGGTGCACGGCCCGCCAGCGGGTACTGCGACTGCAGACCGACCGGCTCCGAGATGGCCCAGTGGTTGTTCTGGCAGACGAACACGACGGGTGCGCGGTACGACGACGCGAAGATCATGGCCTCGTTGACGTCGCCCTGGCTGGTTGCGCCGTCGCCGAAGTAGGTGACGGCCACCTCGTCGGTGCCGTCGTGCAGGATTCCCATGCCATAGCCGACGGCATGAAGGGTCTGCGCGCCGATGATGATCTGCAGCGGGGCGATCCCGAGTCGGGCGGGGTCGTACGCCGCGCCCTCCTCGCCCCGCCACATGCGGACGTAGTCGCCGGGCTCGGCGCCGCGCGTGTACATCACTCCGGTCTCGCGGTAGCTGGGGAACACGAAGTCCTTCTGAGCCAGCGCGCGGCCCGTGCCGATCTGCGCCGCCTCCTGACCGTTGCACGGTGCCCACAGGCCGAGCTGGCCCTGGCGCTGCAGCGCGACGCCCTCTGAATCGATGCGGCGCAGCACGACCATGTCGCGGTGCAGATCGCGCATCGCCTGGAAGTCGATATCGTCGATCCAGCGGTCCAGCTGGGGGTTGGGCACGCGAGTGCCGTCCGGAGCGATGACGCGCTCCGTGAGCTCGAGATCGTTCTGCGAGTCGACGATCGGGGTGGTGTGCGGTGACATCGGCGTCCTCCTGACGTGGCGGCCTTCGTGGGGCGTGCACGGCTTCCCGACTGCTGCGTCGGGCTTCCTCGAATGGTACGTCCGGCTGACACCTCGCTCAAGCATCTCTGCGGCTGCTGAGCATGTTGCGCAATACGCGCCCGCCGCACCCTGATATCGTGTGGCACTATGCCCGCCCTGGATCGCACCGACCTCGAACTGCTCACCGCTCTCGCGGAGGACCCGCGCACGACCGTCGTGAAGCTCGCCGACAGGCTTCGGCTGTCGCGCAACACCATTCAGGCTCGGATGGCACGGCTCGAGCAGACAGGGGTGTTCGAGTCGTACGAGAGGTCCTACTCGACCGAGGTGCTCGGTTTCCCGCTGCAGGCCTTCATCAGCATCGGGGTGCGGCAGACCGAGCTGCCCCGCATCATCAGCGAGTTGTCACGGGTGCCGGAGATCGTCCAGGCTCACGGGCTCAGCGGGTCGATCGACCTGCTTGCGCGAGTGGCGTGCCGTGATGCGCGTCACCTGTTCGACACCGACGCTCGGATCCTGTCGATCGAAGGGGTCGAGCGCACCGAGACCTCGCTCGCGATGGGCGAGGTCATCCCGTTCCGGGTGGCGGGGCTCATCGGCCTCGCACGACGGGAAGCCTGAGGAAGCGACGGATCGCCCCCGCCGCCTCGGCCGGGGTCTCGTAATGGATGAGATGACCGACCTCGGCGATCTCCACCAGCTCCGCCTGAGGGAACATCATCGCGAGACGCCGTTCCGCCTCGATCGGCGTGATGTCGTCGCGTTGCGCCGCGATGAGGAGCGTCGGAACGTCGATGACCCCCGCGAACGCCCGAACATCATGCGAGACGCTGGTCACGAAGGCGTCATGGAGCACATCGCGGTCGGCGAAGAGCGAGAAGTAGGTGTCGTGCTGGTCGTGGATGAATCGGCGAAGCGCAGGATCGCGGGTCTTCGCCATCGCGATGCTCATCACCCGTACGATCAGCGGGTGGCGGAGCAGCGCCGTGCCCAGCTGCTGGGGCAGGCGCGCTCCGAGTGAGTAGTACAGCACGGCCAGGCGCGTGAGCAGCCCTTTCGGCCCTTCCAGCGCAGGTGCGCCGATCGGGTTGATCAGGATGAGCCGAGGCGTCTCGAGCCCGCTCGCGACTGCAGCGGAGGAGACGATCGATCCGAACGAGTGCCCGAGGATGATCGCGCCTGGCGCGACCGTTCTCGCGAACTCGCACAGCCAGCCGGCGTAGAGACCGAGATCGTGCTCGCGGCCGGGGATCGGCGGCGTCTCTCCGAAACCGGGGAGGTCGGGCGAGATGATCCGGATGCCGGGCAGGTATGCCACGACCGGCTCGAGTCCGTGGTGCTCCCCCCTGAAGCCGTGAACGGCGATGATCGTCTGCGGCTCCTCGTGCGCGTCGGCGTCGCCGTAGACCCAGTACGCCGTCGTCGAGCCGAGCACCTGCACCTCACGCCTCTCGACCGGGATCTCGGCGAGACGGGCGGCATACGGCGAGGCGACGGGCATGAGGACGAGTCTACGGGAGCCGATGTCGGTGGCCGTGCATATGTTCGAATGCGAGAGGAGAAGTCATGCATGCGATCATCGACACCAGCCCCGCGCTCCTGTGGGAGACTCCCGCCCTGCGCAGCCCCGCCGAGCACCTCGAGCGTGCCGGCGACCACCTGTGGCGCGTCGTCGACACACGCGGCAGCATCCGCGGACACCTCCGCGTGATCGCCGACCCGCTCGGCATCCGCTACCGCGCGGAGCGCCTGCATCTGGCATCCGGAGCGTTCCGCCTCGTCGGCGAGTTCTGGGACGTCGATGATGCCGTCGCCGCGCTGCGCGGCTGATGAGGTGCCCCCTGCAGGATTCGAACCTGCGACCAACGGATTAGAAAGCCGATGCTCTTCCTCTGAGCTAAGGAGGCGCGTTACCTCCAGATTACCGCGTCGGGACCCGTCGCTAGGATCGAACCATGGTTTCTGCGACTGAGAACGACCGGCTCGTCTGGATCGACTGCGAGATGACGGGCCTCGACCTCTCGGTCGACGAGCTCGTCGAGATCGCCGTCGTCGTCACCGACTTCGAGCTGAACCTGCTCGATCCCGGCTTTCAGATCGTCATCAAGCCAGGCGACGCGGCGCTCGCACACATGAACGAGTTCGTCACGAACATGCACCGCACCTCGGGCCTGATCGACGAGATCCCGAACGGCGTGACGCTCGCCGAGGCCGAAGAGCAGACGCTCGCCTACATCAAG
Source organism: Microbacterium esteraromaticum (assembly GCF_014084045.1). Lineage (NCBI taxonomy): Bacteria > Bacillati > Actinomycetota > Actinomycetes > Micrococcales > Microbacteriaceae > Microbacterium > Microbacterium esteraromaticum. The sequence continues at coordinate 2,844,762 of NZ_CP043732.1, read as the reverse complement.
CGCTTCGTGCCGCTCGAACGCAGAGCACCTCTCGCGGGGAACACGATCGGCACCGACCGCATGTTCCTCGCGAAGTACATGCAGGACGTCGACCAGTACCTGCACTATCGCAACGTCGACGTGTCGAGCGTGAAGGAGCTGTCGCGCCGCTGGTACCCGCGAGTCTTCTTCCAGGCGCCCGAGAAGAACGGCGGTCACCGCGCCCTCGCCGACATCCTCGAGTCGATCCGCGAGCTGCGCTACTACCGCTCGGCGGTGTTCATCGACGCTCCCGGACCGTCGTCCGAGCAGGCTCGCGACATCGCAGCGCGCACGGTGTCAGAGTTCACCCCGAACATGTAATAGACTTATCGAGTTGCCCGCTCCGGCAGGCGCATGGTGGGTATAGCTCAGCTGGTAGAGCACCGCGTTGTGGTCGCGGGGGTCGCGGGTTCAAGCCCCGTTACTCACCCGGAAGAAGGCCCCGGATCCTGAAGGATCCGGGGCCTTCGCGTTCATGCCGTCTGTAGCATCGAAGCATGGCCTCGCACGCTCACCCCGCTTCGGATCCCGACCTCGCCACGCGCGACGACGGATCCGACGCCGGCATGGAGATGTCCGAAGAGGCGTTCGAGGCCCTCGTCATCGATGAACTCGACAGGCTGCCCGATGACATGGTCGACGGGCTCGACAATGTCGTGTTCGTCGTGGAGGACGAGCCGGATGACGGCAGTGACCTGTTCGGGCTCTACGAGGGCTTCGCCCTCACCGAGCGCGGGCAGTACGGCATGGGCGAGCTGCCCGATCGGATCATCGTCTATCGCCGTGCACACCTCGGGGCCTGTGCCGACGAGCACGCGCTCCGCGACGAGGTGCACACGACCCTCGTGCACGAGATAGCGCACTTCTACGGTCTCGACGACGAGCAGCTGCACGAGCTGGGGTGGGCATGAGCATCCCCTCCTCCACTCCCCTGCTCGACGAACAGCTCGACGAGCAGCTCGCCGCTGCGCCCCTGGTGCCTTGGCAGCTGGTGGTGTGGGATGACCCGGTGAACCTGATGAGCTACGTCGTGCGCGTCTTCCGCCGCTACTTCGGATACTCCGAGGAGCAGGCGACCGCCCTCATGCTCGCGGTGCACAACGACGGCCATGCCGTCGTCGCCACAGGTCCCCGCGAGACCATGGAGGTTCACGCGCAGGCGATGCACGACTTCGGACTATGGGCGACGGTCAGGCGGGTGCCGCAGTGACCGTCACCATCTCGATCGCCTGGATCGAAGGCCGCAACCTCCTGCTCCTGATCGATGAGTTCATCGGGCTCGTCGAGGGTCCGCGCAGCCCGGCCGATCCTGCTCTGGCCCGGCTGACGCCCATCGCCTACCCCGACGACGATGTCGCCGCGGCGGAGTTTCGTCGCGGCACCAGCGACCAGCTGCTCGACCGACGTCGCAGGGATGCCGAGGAGGTACGCGCCGATCTGGCGGGCTTCGCGGGCGAGCAGGACGACTCCCGCGACGTGCTCGAAGCTCACGACGTCGTGCTCGCGGCCGCGCGCGTAGACCCGTGGCTGCGCACCCTCGCGGCGATCCGACTGGTCGTGGCATCTCGTCTCGGCATCGACCGCGATGATCGGCACGCGGTCGATGACCCGCGCTTCCACGTGTACGACTGGCTCGGCTACCGCCTCGAGGATCTCATCCAGCGGGCCGACGCGATCGACCAGCAGGGCACCAGCAGCGCTACGGAGTGAGGATGCTCACCTGGGCGTGCCGCTGCGGCTCGTGACGTGCGATGTGCGCGTCCTCCTGGGCCGCCCACATGTCCCAGTGGCTGCGGAAGCCGTCGCCGTCGCGATCGAGGGCCCGGTGACGACGCGACTCGCGCGGTCCGTCGACCCAGACGGTCACGTCAGCCAGTGCCGCGGACGCCGATGTGAGCGCGCCGCAGCCTTCGACGATCAGGCCGAGCGCCGGATCGACGGCGTGTGCCTCGGCTTCCTCCTCGAGTTCCCAGTCCCATCGGCGCCAGATGCCGATCAGTCCGCGCCCATGCGGACGCAGAACCGTCTCGAGGGCGATCTCGCCGCCGCGCTCGAGACCTCCCCACCCGGGGTAGAGCGAGTCGAGGGCCAGCAGCTGAACCGGGGTGCCCAGGGGCCATGCGCGAGCGACCCGCGCGGCGAGGCTGCTCTTGCCCGCGCCGCTGCGACCGTCGATGACGACGACCGGGTTCGACGCAGACACCGCGGCCACCGCAGCGAGTATGCGCTCGGTCCCCGCGTCGAGACGCTCGCCGAAGGGATCGGGGGCTGGGGCTTTCGGCATGCTCCCACGCTAGTCGACCGACGCGGTCAGTCCCGGCTGAAGGGACGCGGCTGCGGCCCGTGCTGAGGGCCGCGTTCCGAAGCGCCGACGTGTCGTGCGCGGGTGATCATGCCGATGCCGAACCGCGCTCGCGCGTCATCGAGGGTCCCCTCGAGGCGACGCTGGTCTTCGTCGTCATCCCACAGCGCCGTTGCCGACGCGCCCGCAGGACGCAGCCTCTCGGCGCGGACGCCGACGAGACGCAGCGGGTCCCGTCGCTCGATCTGTGCGAACAGCGCGACCGCGGTCTCGCCGATGCGCTGGCCGACATCGGTCGGCTCGGGCAGCGAGACCGTGCGGCTCAGAGTGGTGAAGTCGGCGAAGCGGATCTTGATCGAGACGGCTCCCGCCTGCCAGCCCGATGATCGCAGCCGCGCGCCGACCCTGTCGGCGAGGCGGAGCAGCTCAGAGCGCAGCAGGTCGAGATCGCCGATGTCGCGGTCGAATGTCTCTTCGTGCCCGATGCTCTTCTCCACCCGCTCCGTCTCGACGACACGCGGGTCCCTGCCGCGGGCGAGGTCGCGCATGCGCTGGCCCAGTGCGGGCCCGACCGCCCTCTCGAGTGCCTCTGGCGGCGCCTCACGGACATCGCGGATGAGCCGGATGCCGCGGCGCTGGAGCGCCTCTGCGGCCTTCGGGCCCACGCCCCACATCGCGACCACCGGGCGCGGATCGAGGAACTCCTGGGTGTGCGCCGCGGGAACCACGAGCATCCCGTCGGGTTTCGAGACGGTGGATGCCATCTTCGCGACGTGCTTCGTGGCCGCCACCCCGACGCTGCAGGTGATGCCGACCTCATCGCGCACCCGGCGCCGGATGAGTCCCGCGATCTCGCCTGGACTCCCCCAAAGCCGCCGCACACCGCGCACGTCGAGGAATGCCTCGTCGATGGAGAGCGGTTCGACGAGCGGAGTGATGCTCTGGAAGATCTCCATCACCTGAGTGGACACCGCCCGATACCGGGTGAAGTCGGGTGGTACCACGCGTGCGGTCGGGCACAGTCGGAGTGCCTGGCCGACCGGCATCGCACTTCGCACGCCGAATCGGCGGGCCTCGTACGATGCGCTCGACACGACCGAGCGCCCGTCCGAGCCGCCGATGATCAGCGGGAGTCCCCGCAGCGAAGGGTCGTGCAGCACCTCGACGGCCGCATAGAAGGCGTCCATGTCGACGTGCAGGATTCCCGTGCCGCTGTCATCAGCGCCTTCCGGCGAGACCATGCGTCCCGATCCGTCACCGCGTCCCATGCCTCCATTCTCGCCGGGACCTCTGACATCGCGAAAAGGCCTGACCGCGCGCTCAGGCTGACTCGAGCAGCCGGCCGCCCCCCCCCCCCCCCCCCCCTGCGGGACAGAGCGATGGGCCGGGAAGCTCGCTCCCCGGCCCATCGTGGTCTCACCGACTACTGAGCCGCCCGTTCGAGGATGAGCTCGCGGACGCGAGCCGCATCTGCCTGGCCCTTCATGGCCTTCATGACGGCGCCGATCACCGCGCCGGCGGCCTGGACCTTGCCGTCCTTGATCTTCGCGAGCACATCGGGCTGCGCGGCGAACGCCTCGTCGATGGCCGCGATGAGCGCTCCGTCGTCGGACACGACGGCGAGGCCCCGGGAGTCGACGACCTCCTGCGGAGATCCCTCTCCCGCGATGACCCCCTCGAGCACCTGCCTGGCGAGCTTGTCGGTCAGGGTTCCGGCATCCACCAGCTTCTGCAGAGCCGCCACATCCTCCGGGGCGACGAGACCGGCGGCCTCGCGCTCCTGCGCATTCGCGATGCGGGTGATCTCTCCCGTCCACCACTTGCGCGCGGCTGCGGGTGCGGCGCCTGCGGCGATCGTCGCCTCGACCACGTCGATCAGCCCGCCGTTGCGCACGTCCTGGAACTCCAGATCGGTGAAGCCCCACTCCGCCTTCAGACGACGGCGGCGGGCGACGGGCTGCTCGGGCAGCGCGGCGCGAAGCTCTTCGACGAGCTCACGCGACGGCTGCACGGGCAGCAGATCGGGCTCCGGGAAGTAGCGGTAGTCGTCGGCGTCGGACTTCGGGCGGCCCGGTGAGGTCGTGCCGGTGTCCTCGTGCCAGTGACGCGTCTCCTGGATGATGGTGCCGCCGTCTGCGAGGATCGCGGCCTGACGCTGGATCTCGTAGCGCACTGCGCGCTCGACCGAGCGCATCGAGTTGACGTTCTTGGTCTCGGTGCGGGTGCCAAGCTTCTCCTGGCCGCGAGGTCGCAGCGACACGTTCGCGTCGCAGCGCAGGTTGCCTCGCTCGAGACGAGCTTCCGAGATGCCGAGGCCGCGCACGATGTCGCGGATCGCCGCGATGTATGCCTTCGCATACTCCGGAGCACGGTGCTCGGCGCCGAAGATCGTCTTCGTGACGATCTCGACGAGCGGCACACCCGCGCGGTTGTAGTCGACCAGCGAGTACTCAGCGCCCTGGATCCGCCCGGTGGCCCCACCCATGTGCGTGAGCTTGCCTGCGTCCTCCTCCATGTGAGCGCGCTCGACCGGGATCGTCACGAGCGTGCCGTCCTCGAGCTCGACCTCGACGGAGCCCTCGAACGCGATCGGCTCGTCGTACTGCGAGATCTGGTAGTTCTTGCCGAGGTCGGGATAGAAGTAGTTCTTCCGCGCGAACCGGCTGGACTCGGCGATCGAGCATCCGAGCGCGAGGCCGAGGCTGATGGACGAGCGCACCGCGGTCTCGTTGACCACGGGAAGCGAGCCGGGCAGACCGAGGTCGACCGGGGCGATGAGGGTGTTCGGCTCGGCGCCGTGGAACTCGTCATTCGCCGGGTTCGGCGCGTCGGAGAACATCTTCGTGCGCGTGTTCAGCTCGACGTGCACCTCGAAGCCGAGCACGGGCTCGAACAGTTCGAGGGCCTTGTCGAAGTCCATGAGCTTGGCGGTGGCCATCAGCGGGTTCCTCCCAGCAGCTGCGGAGCACGGGCGAGCAGAGGCGCGCCCCATGAGTCGACCAGCACGGCCTCGAGGGCCGCGCCGACGCGATAGAGACGGGCGTCCTCGTGAGCGGGCGCGAGGAACTGGATGCCGACGGGCAGCCCGTCCTCGGACGCGAGGCCGGAGGGGATCGAGATGCCGGGGACGCCCGCGAGGTTCGCGGGAATCGTCGTGAGGTCGTTGAGGTACATCTGCAGAGGGTCGTCGATCTTCTCGCCGATCCTGAACGCCGTCGTCGGAGCCGAGGGCGTGGCGATGACGTCGACCTGCGCGAACGCCTCGTCGAAGTCACGCTGGATCAGCGTGCGCACCTTCTGCGCGCTGCCGTAATAGGCGTCGTAGTACCCGGCGGAGAGTGCATAGGTTCCGAGGATGATGCGACGCTTGACCTCGGGGCCGAATCCCGCCTCGCGCGTGGCCGACATGACGTCCTCGACGGTCGCTCCGCCTTCGGGGGTCACACGCAGACCGAACCGCACCGAGTCGAACTTCGCGAGGTTGCTGGATGCCTCGGCGGGGAGGATGAGGTAGTAGGCGGCGACGCCGTACTCGAAGTGCGGTGCCGAGATCTCGACGATCTCCGCGCCCTGCGCCTCCATCAGCGCGAGGGACTCGCGGAACGAGGCCGCGACGCCGGCCTGGAAACCGGAGTCGGGCAGCTCCCTGATCACGCCGACCTTGAGTCCCTTGAGCACCTGGCCTGTCGCTCCCTCGCGAGCGGCGGCGGCGAACGACGGCCAGTCCTGCGGCAGCGAGGTGGAGTCCTTCGGGTCATGGCCGCCGATCACATCGTGCAGCAGGCCGGCGTCGAGCACGGTGCGGGTGACGGGTCCGACCTGGTCGAGGCTGGATGCGAGAGCGATCGCGCCGTAGCGGCTGACACCACCGTAGGTGGGCTTGATGCCGACCGTCCCCGTGACGTGCGCCGGCTGGCGGATCGAGCCGCCTGTGTCCGAGCCGAGGGCGAGCGGCGCCTCGAAGGCGGCGACAGCCGCGGCCGAGCCGCCGCCCGATCCGCCGGGGATCCGGTCGAGGTCCCACGGGTTGCGCGTCGGCCCGTATGCCGAGTGCTCGGTGGAGGACCCCATCGCGAACTCGTCCATGTTGGTCTTGCCCAGGGCGATCAGACCGGCTGCGCGCGAGCGCGCCACGACGGTGGCGTCGAAGGGCGACATGTACCCCTCGAGGATCTTCGAACCGCTCGTGGAGGGCATGTCCGTCGTCACCAGCACGTCCTTGACCGCGAGCGGCACCCCGGCGATCGGGCCGAGCTGCTCGCCGGACGCACGTCGTGCATCCACCTCGGCGGCTGCGGCGAGGGCGTGCTCGTTCACGTGGAGGAAGGCGTGCACATCGCCGTCGATCTGGGCGATGCGGTCGAGGTGAGCCTGCGTCGCCTCGACGCTGGAGATCTCACCGGCTGCGATCTTCTCGCCGAGCTCGGCGGCGGTAAGGCGGATGATGTCGCTCACTGCTCTTCTCCCAGGATGGCGGTGACGCGGAAGCGGCCATCGGCGGCATCCGGAGCGTTCTGCAGGGTCTGCTCGAGCGTCAGGGTCTGGCCGACCTCGTCGGGGCGGTAGACGTTGCTCATCGCGATCGGGTGGCTCGTGGCGACAACGTCGGGCGTCGCCACCTCTGACACCTTGGCGATGTTGTCGACGATGGCGTCGAGCTGACCGGTCAGCTGAGTCACCTCGTCGTCGGAGAGCTGGATGCGCGCGAGCACGCCGAGATGGCGCACAAGATCAGGGGTGATTTCAGACACCACATCAGTCTACGAGAGCGCGACGCGCAGACGCGTAGGCTGGGAAGCGTGACCGAGTTCGTTCCTCCTCGCCCATGGACCGCCAGCTACGCCGAAGGGGTTCCGCAGGATCTGCCCGAGGTGACCGGCTCGCTGATCGACATCGTCGAGGCGTCGGTGCGCGACTACCCGGACGCCCCTGCTCTGCAGTTCTTCGGGCGCGAGACGACCTATCGCGAGATGCAGGACGCGATCGATCGAGTCGCCTCGGGGCTCCGCGACCTCGGCATCGGCCCGGGCGATCCGGTCGCGATCGTGCTGCCCAACTGCCCGCAGCACATCATCGCCTTCTACGCCGTGCTCCGCCTCGGCGCCGTGGTGGTCGAGCACAATCCCCTCTACACCCCGCGAGAGCTCCGCAAGCAGTTCGAGGATCACGGAGCCAAGCACGCCATCGTGTGGAGCAAGGTCGTCGAGACCGTCCAGGCGTTCCCGGCGGACCTGGCCGTGTCGAGTCTCGTCTCGGTGGATGTGACGAAGTCGATGCCGTTCATGACCCAGCTGCTGCTGAAGCTGCCGATCACCAAGGCTCGTGAATCGCGCGCCGCGCTGACCGCCAAGGTGCGCGGCGCGATCAGCTGGGACTCGCTGGTGTCGGCAACGCCGCTGCCTTCGTCGCACCCGCGCCCGGGAACCGACGACCTCGCGATCATCCAGTACACGTCCGGCACGACCGGCACGCCGAAGGGTGCGTCGCTCACGCATCGGAATCTGCTCGCCAACGCCGCACAGGCGCAGGCGTGGGTCCCCTCCATCACACGCGGCGACGGCTGCGTCGTCTATGCCGTGCTGCCGATGTTCCACGCATACGGACTCACGCTGTGCCTGACATTCGCCATGTCGATGGGCGCGAGGCTGGTGCTGTTCCCGAAGTTCGATCCCGACCTCGTGCTCGAGGTGACGAAGAAGCATCCGGCGACCTTCCTGCCGCTCGTTCCGCCGATCGCCGAGCGTCTGCTGTCGGCCGCCGCGGAGAAGGGCATCTCCCTCGCGGGCACCGAGGTGGCGATCTCGGGCGCCATGGCGCTCGCGCATGAGCTGGTGGTGCCGTTCGAGAAGGCGTCCGGCGGATTCCTCGTCGAGGGGTACGGCCTGAGCGAGTGCTCCCCCGTGCTGATGGCGAATCCGGTGGCTGACAACCGCGTCGCGGGCACTGTCGGCTTGCCTCTGCCCGGCACGGAGTGCCGCGTGGTCGATCCGGAGAACCCGACAATCGACGTCCCGGCCGGATCCGCGGGCGAGCTGATCGTGCGAGGGCCGCAGGTTTTCTCGGGCTACTACGGCAAGCCGGAGGAGACCGAGGCGGTGTTCGTCGACGGCTGGTTCCGCACCGGCGACATCGTCACCATCGACGAGGCCGGCTTCGTGCGCATCGTGGACCGAATCAAGGAGCTCATCATCACCGGGGGCTTCAACGTGGCTCCGACCGAGGTCGAGGGGGCCCTTCGCCAGCATCCGGATGTCGTGGATGCGGCCGTCGTCGGGCTGCCCAGCGACCACTCCGGTGAGGAGGTCGTCGCCGCGATCGTCGTCGAGAACGGCAAGGATGTCGACATCGAGGCGATCCGCGAGTTCGCCCGCGGCATCCTGACACCGTACAAGGTGCCACGGCGGCTCTTCATCGTCGACGAGCTCCCGAAGTCGCTGATCGGCAAGGTGCTGCGGCGACAGGTGAAGGAGCGCCTGCTGGCGCTCACCTCGGGCAGCTGACCGGCCAGCACTCTCACATCCTCACCCACTATCGTTGTCAGGTGACTGCCGACGACATCGCCCCCGCCCCCGACGCACCCGAGATCGCGGAGGAGCGAGCGACCACTCCCGGATTCGAGGAGCTGGGTATCACCGGCTCGCTGCTGAAGGCGATCAAGGACCTCGGGTACGAGACGCCATCGCCCATCCAGGCGGCGACCATTCCCACTCTGCTGCAGGGCCGCGACGTGGTCGGCATGGCGCAGACCGGCACGGGCAAGACCGCGGCTTTCGCGCTGCCGGTTCTCGAGCGGCTCGAGCCGGGACAGAAGACACCGCAGGCGCTCGTGCTCGCTCCCACGCGTGAGCTCGCGCTGCAGGTGTGCGAGGCGTTCGAGGCGTACTCGACGAAGATGAAGGGCGTGCACGTGCTGCCCGTCTACGGCGGCCAGGGCTATGGCGTGCAGCTCTCGGCCCTGCGCCGGGGCGTCGACGTGGTCGTGGGCACCCCTGGTCGCATCATGGACCACCTCGCCAAGGGCACTCTCGACCTCTCGGACCTGAAGTACCTGGTGCTCGACGAGGCCGACGAGATGCTGAAGATGGGCTTCGCGGAGGATGTCGAGCAGATCCTCGCACAGACTCCGGAAGAGAAGCAGGTCGCCCTGTTCTCGGCGACGATGCCGGCCAGCATCCGCCGGCTCGCGCAGCAGTATCTGCGCGATCCCGAGGAGATCACCGTCAAGTCGAAGACCGCCACGAACACGAACATCACCCAGCGCTACCTCGTCGTCTCGTACGCCCAGAAGGTGGATGCCCTGACCCGCATCCTCGAGATCGAGAACTTCGACGGGATGATCATCTTCGTCCGCACGAAGAACGAGACCGAGACGCTGGCGGAGAAGCTGCGCGCCCGCGGCTACTCGGCCGCGGCGATCAACGGTGACGTGCCGCAGGTGCAGCGAGAGCGCTCCGTCAACCAGCTCAAGGACGGCAAGCTCGACATCCTCGTCGCCACCGATGTCGCGGCCCGCGGTCTCGACGTCGAGCGCATAAGCCACGTCGTCAACTTCGACATCCCCACGGACACCGAGTCGTACGTGCACCGCATCGGCCGCACCGGCCGCGCCGGCCGCACCGGCGACGCGATCAGCTTCATAACGCCGCGTGAGCGCTACCTGCTCAAGCACATCGAGAAGGCGACGCGCCAGGTTCCGGCGCAGATGCAGCTGCCGACCACCGAGGATGTCAACACCACTCGTCTCGCTCGATTCGACGACGCGATCACCTCGGCGCTCGAAGAGACGCGTCGCATCGAGGCGTTCCGCGACATCATCGCCCACTACGTGCGCAACCACGACGTGCCCGAGGCCGATGTCGCCGCGGCACTGGCCGTGGTCGCGCAGGGCGAGACGCCCCTGCTGCTCGACCCCGAGAACGATGAGCTCTCGAGGGCGGTCGAGCGCGACAACCGCCCGCCTCGCGAGCGCGCCGATCGCGGCTCGCGTGAGCGCCGCGGACGAGGCGACTATGCGCCCTATCGCATCGAAGTCGGCCGTCGTCACCGCGTCGAACCCCGTCAGATCGTGGGGGCGCTCGCGAACGAGGGCGGCCTGGGCCGCGACGACTTCGGCGCCATCTCGATCAAGCCCGACTTCTCGATCGTCGAGCTGCCGGTGAACATGGACCCGTCAGTGCTCGACAGGCTGCGTGACACGCGCATCTCGGGGAAGCTCATCGAGATCCGCCCCGACCGCGGAGTGCCTAACCGTCGTGCGCCGCGCGACCGCGACGACCGCGGTGGCCGAGGATACTCGCGCGACGATCGCGGCGCACGCTCTGACCGCGGCGGCTACCCGCGCGACGACCGCCCGGCACGCAAGCCTCGTCACAAGGGCTGAGGCACCCTCACCCGGTCATCCCGCGCGCATCGGTCGACGGGATGACCGGGTCCCGACTGCAGCAGGCGGTCACGCGTCGAGGGCGGCCGGACCCTCTGTGACGAGGATGTGGAACTGCGCGGCATCGAGGATGCGCACGCCCAATGCCTCGGCCTTCGCGAGCTTCGACCCCGCGCCAGGGCCGGCCGCGACGAAGTCGGTCTTCTTCGACACCGACGCGGCAGCTTTACCGCCGGCCTTGATGATCGCCTCCTGCGCGCCCTCGCGGGTGTAGCCGTCGAGGCTGCCGGTCGCGACGACGGTGAGTCCCTCGAGCACTCCCCCGGCGGCGACGGCGGCTCCCGGGCCGGGGTGTCCCGGCGTCGACCATTGCACCCCCGCCTCGGCCCACTGCCGCACGATGTCCTGGTGCCAGTCGACCTCGAACCAGCTGAGCAGCGAGTCGGCGATGATGCCGCCCACGCCCTCGACCGCGGCGAGCTCGTCGCGGGTGGCGGCGCGGATGGCCTCCAACGAGCCGAACCACTGCGCGAGAGCGCGCGCCGCGACAGGTCCGACGTGGCGGATGTTGAGCGATACGAGCAGCCGCCAGAGCTCCTTCGTCTTCGCCTTCTCGAGCTCGCCCAGGAGCTTCACCGCCTGCGACGACGGCTGCGGACCGTCCAGCCCCTGCTTCTTCTCCGCGGCGCTCGGGTTGCGACGGAACGGCGACCGGGTCTTGACGATGCCGTCATCGTCCTCCTTCGGCAGCCCTGTCTCGGAGTCCCGGACGACGACCTCGATCGGCACGATCTGCTCGAGTGTGAGATCGAACAGCCCGGCCTCGGTCTCGAGCGGCGGGACGGAAGGGTGGCTCGGCTGCGTGAGCGCCGCTGCGGTCACCTCTCCCAGCGCCTCGATGTCGAGCGCGCCACGGGATCCGATGTGCTCGACGCGGCCACGCACCTGCGCGGGGCATGATCGGGCGTTCGGACAGCGCAGGTCGATGTCGCCCTCCTTCATGGGCCGCAGCGGCGTATCGCACTCGGGGCATCGCTCCGGCATGACGAACTCGCGTTCGGTGCCGTCGCGCTTCTCGGAGACCGGCCCCAGAACCTCCGGGATCACGTCGCCGGCCTTGCGGAGCACGACGGTGTCGCCGATAAGCACCCCCTTCGCCTTGACGACGTCCTTGTTGTGCAGGGTCGCCTGCCGCACCACCGAGCCGGCGACGTGCGCGGGCTCCATCACGGCGAACGGGGTCGCTCTGCCTGTGCGCCCCACCGACACGACGATGTCGAGCAGCCTGGTCTGCACCTCCTCGGGCGGGTACTTGTAGGCGATGGCCCAGCGCGGAGCCCGGCTCGTGGTGCCGAGCTCGTCGTGCAGCGCGAGCTCGTCGACCTTGACGACGATGCCGTCGAGTTCGTGCTCGACGTCGTGCCGATGCTCACCGAAGTATGCGACGAAGCCCTCGACCTCGTCGATGCTGCGGCACACCTTCGTGTGCGGGCTGGTCGGAAGGCCCCATTGCGCCAGCAGCTCGTACACCTCGCTCTGCGCGGCGACAGGAGGGTTCGTCCACGCGCCGATACCGTGCACGTAGAGGGACAGCGAGTCGATGCGCAGCAGACCCGCTTCGCGCTCGAGGCCGGTCTTCTTGTCGATCTGCTGACGCAGGCCGCCGCTGGCGGCGTTGCGCGGATTCGCGAACGCGGGGAATCGTCGCGCGGCGGCGGTGCGCGCCTTCTCATCGTCGAACGACTTCTTCGCGCCGCCCCGCGCCTCCCAGCGATCACGAGCCTCCGCGTATACGCGATCACGGAACGACGCCTGAGCGGCGTTGAGCCGCTCGAACGCGGCCACGGGGATGAACACCTCGCCTCGGACCTCGACGATCTCCGGGTGCCCCTCGCCGCTCAGCCGCTCGGGGATGTCGGCGAGACGCAGCGCGTTCTCGGTCACGATCTCGCCGACGCGGCCGTCGCCGCGCGTCGCGGCTGAGGTGAGCACGCCGTTCTCATACCGCAGGTTGATCGCCAGCCCGTCGATCTTCAGCTCGGTGAGCCAGGCGACATCGCGACCCGATGCGGCCTCGGTCTTGGCCGCCCATTCGCGCAGCTCGTCTGTGGAGAACACGTTGTCGAGGCTGAGCATCCGCTCTGCGTGCTCGATCGTCGCCAAGCCCGTCGCCTCTGCCGCGCCGACCATCTGCGTCGGCGAGTCCTGCCCCTGCAGCTCGGGATGCAGCCGTTCGAGCTCCTCGAGTCGGCGCATCCAGCCGTCGTAGGTGGCATCGTCGACGATCGACGTGTCGCGCCCGTAGTACGCGTCCTTCGCCTCGAGGATGCGGGTCGTCAGCTCTTCGGCTTCAGCGCGGGCGTCTGTCAGCGAGATGTTCTCGGGCACCCTCCGAGTCTACGAGCGGGCGCCGACATCCTGCGGCACGTGTGCGCATCCGACGCGGGCACGGGCGACCTGACTGGCCGTGCGGGCTCGGAGAAGTGCACGTGCCGCGGACCCTCAGCCCGAACACACCCGCGCGAAGCGTGCGGACGTGGCGCTGCCTCAGGCGCCGATCGGAACGGCCGACACCGTGGTGTCGATCGTGAACTGTCCGAGCACGCGGCTGCCGACGTAGATGACCGCGCTCTGCCCGGGAGCCACGCCGTCGAGCGGCACCTCAGGAACGACGCGCACTCCTGCGTCCGTCACGTGCGCATGGGCCGGCACGGGTTCGGCGTGGGCGCGGATCTGCACCTCGCATGAGAAGTCGGATGCCTCCGGCGCCGCGCCCGCCCACGAGAAGCGCTCCCCCGAGATCTCGGCGATCGCGAGCGCCTCCTTGGGACCGACGACGACCGTGTTCGTGATCGGGCGCACCTCGAGCACGAAGCGCGGCTTGCCGTCGGAGGCCGGGACGCCGAGGCGCAGACCTCTGCGCTGCCCCACCGTGAACGAGTGCGCGCCGTCGTGCGTGCCGATCACATCGCCGTTGCGGTCGACGATGTCGCCCGTCGCCGTGCCGACCTTCTCGGCGAGCCAGCCGCGCGTGTCGCCATCCGGGATGAAGCAGATGTCGTGGCTGTCGGGCTTCTGCGCGACGGTGATGCCGCGCTCGGCGGCCTCGGCGCGCACCAGCGCCTTGGAGGGCGTGTCACCGAGCGGGAAGTAGGTGTGGGCGAGCTGCTGGGCATCGAGCACGCCGAGCACGTAGGACTGGTCTTTGGCCGAGTCGGAGGCGCGATGCAGTTCGAGCCCCCCTTCGCCGTCCACGAGGGTCGCGTAGTGCCCGGTGCAGACCGCGTCGAACCCGAGCTCGATCGCACGCTCGAGGAGGGCGGCGAACTTGATCTTCTCGTTGCAGCGCAGGCAGGGGTTCGGGGTGCGCCCCGCCTTGTACTCGGAGATGAAGTCGTCGATGACATCGTCGCGGAAGCGCTCCGAGAAGTCCCAGACGTAGAACGGGATGCCCAGCAGGTCGGCCACGCGCCTGGCGTCCATCGCGTCCTCGATCGTGCAGCATCCCCGGCTTCCGGTGCGGAGCGTCCCGCCGGCTCTGGAGAGCGCGAGGTGCACGCCGACGACGTCGTGCCCGGCGTCGACCGCGCGAGCCGCCGCAACCGCCGAGTCGACACCGCCGCTCATCGCCGCAAGAACTCGCATGGGCTCCATTCTACGAGCGACCGCCTGAGCGGGCCCCGTCAGCGTCGCGCGCGTGCGACGGCATCCGACATCGCCGCGACGACGGCGTCGACGTCATCCTCGGTCGATGACGCCCCCAGTGTGAACCGAAGCACGCTGCGCGCGTCCTGCTCGCTTCGCCCCATCGCCAGCACGACGTGCGACGGCTCGGCGACGCCGGCCTGGCACGCCGAGCCGGTGGATGCCGAGATGCCGGCCATGTCGAGCAGGAAGAGCAGGCTCTCCCCTACCGCGCCGGGGAATACGATGTGGGCGTTGCCCGGCAGACGATCGTCCGGGTCGCCGAGCAGGATGGCGGACGGGACGGACCGCATGATCCCCGCGACGAGCCTGTCGCGGAGGGCTGCGAGCCGGATGCCCTCATTCTCTCGCTCGGCAGCCGTCTCCGCCAGAGCGCACGCGAGGGCTGCCGCACCGGCCACGTCCTGGGTGCCGGCGCGCAGGCCGCGCTGCTGCATCCCGCCACGCAGGAGCGGGGCCATCAGAGCGCTGCGCGCGACCACGAGTGCGCCCGTCCCCACCGGCGCGCCGATCTTGTGACCCGCGATGCTCATCGCGACCAGCCCCGCCCCCTGTGGCGCCTCCCCTCGCAGCTCCCGGAACGCGAGCGGAAGGTGCCCGCAGGCCGCGACCGCATCGAGGTGCAGCGGCACCGCCGCCGATGCCGCCGCGGCGCTCAGCGCTGTCGCATCGTTCACGGTCCCGACCTCGTTGTTCGCGACGAGCGCCGTCGCCAACGCCGCGCCCTCCAGAGCCGCGCCGAAGGCCGCCGCATCGATGCGGCCGACATCGTCGACGCCGACCGAGCGGACCTCCGCCCCCTCGCGCTCGAGAGCGGCCACCGTGTCGATCGTGGCGTGATGCTCGGCATCCGGGAGCACGATCGCCTCGGTACCGGAGCGGCGTGCCGTCCACAGACCCCGCAGCGCCGTGTTGATCGACTCCGTGCCCCCTGAGGTGAAGACAACCTCGATCGCCTCGCAGCCGAGCACCGCGGCGACCCGGTCGCGCGAGTCCTCGAGCAGGCGACGGGCGTCCTGGCCAGCCCCATGCGTGGACGAGGCGTTGCCGACGCTCTCGGATGCGGCGAGCCAGGCCGCACGGGCGCCGGGGCGCAACGGCGTGGTGGCCGCGTGGTCGAGATAGTGCCGCATCCGTCAATCCTCCCACCGTCCGCGCACGCGGGACTGGGAGCCATGAAGGACGGGACGCAGATTCACCGCGCACCGGCGTCCCCGTTTAGGCTGTTCCCCATGCCCGCTCTGCCCTTGCCGCCGCTCGGCGGCGACACCCTCAACGACCT
Source organism: Microbacterium esteraromaticum (assembly GCF_014084045.1). Lineage (NCBI taxonomy): Bacteria > Bacillati > Actinomycetota > Actinomycetes > Micrococcales > Microbacteriaceae > Microbacterium > Microbacterium esteraromaticum. Next base: position 2,829,072 of record NZ_CP043732.1, on the reverse strand, counting down.
CGGCGTGCGCCTGCACGACGGCGTCGGCACCCTGCGCGTCTGGTCGCAGAACGCGTCATCCGTCGAGCTCGTCGTCTTCGACGAGGACGACCTCGACTGGGAGACCGCGACGCTGCCTCTCGAACGGCAGACCGGCGGCATCTGGCAGATCACGACGGATCTGCTGCAGGCGGGAACCCGCTACGCCCTGCGCGTGGACGGGCCGCACGGCCCAGGCAACATCTTCAACCCCGAGATGCTGCTGCTCGACCCGTACGCGCGCGGCCTCGCGCAGGGTGACGGATACGAGGAGTGGCGCTCCGTCGTCATCGCCGACGGCTTCGACTGGGGCGACGTCGGCAAGCCCGCCGTGCCGATGGACGAGACCGTCATCTACGAGGGCCACATCAAAGGGCTCACGAAGAGACATCCGGGCGTCCCGGCCGCCCTGCACGGCACGTACGCCGGGCTCGCCCACCCGGCCATGACCGACTACCTGAGAGAGCTCGGGGTGACCGCTGTCGAGCTGCTGCCCGTGCAGGCCTTCGTGTCGGAGCCGAGGCTCCTCGAGCGCGGGCTCACCAACTACTGGGGCTACAACACCCTCAACTTCTTCACCCCGCACACCGCCTATGCGAGCGAATCGGCGCGCCGCGCCGGTCCGGAGGCCGTCCTCGCCGAGTTCAAGGGCATGGTCAAGCTGCTGCACCAGGCCGGGATCGAGGTCATCCTCGACGTCGTGTACAACCACACCAGCGAAGAGGGCATCGGCGGCCCCCGCTCGAGCTTCCGCGGCATCGACAACGCGCTCTACTACCGCCAGCTCGCGGACGGCGCCTACGTCGACACGACCGGCTGCGGCAACACGCTCAACACCTCCGCGGACGCGCCGGCCCGGCTCGTGCTGGACTCGCTGCGATACTGGGCGACCGAGATGCAGGTCGACGGGTTCCGGTTCGACCTCGCAACCGCGCTGGCGCGCAACAGCGGCCACGAGTACGACACCGAGCATCCGCTGCTGCGGGCGATCGCCGAGGATCCGGCACTCCAGGACGTGAAGATCATCGCCGAGCCGTGGGACGTCGGTCTCGGCGGCTGGCAGACGGGCAACTTCCCCGCCGGCTGGAGCGAGTGGAACGACCGGTACCGCGATCGAGCGCGCAACTTCTGGCTCAGCGACATCGACTACGCGCGCCGGGCATCGGCCCCCGTCGGGATCGGCGGCTTCGCGAACCGTCTCGCCGGATCGGCGAACACCTACTCGCAGGAGCGCGGGCCGCTGGCCAGCGTCAACTTCGTCACCGCGCACGACGGCTTCACACTGCATGACCTGGTGACCTACGACGTGAAGCACAACGAGGCCAACGGCGAGCAGAACCGCGACGGCGCCGATGTGAACCGCTCGTTCAACCACGGCGTCGAGGGCGAGACCGACAACCCCGCGATCACCGCGGCGCGCCGCAAGGCGATGCGCAACCTCATGGGCACTCTGCTGCTTTCTGCCGGGATCCCCATGATCACCGCGGGCGATGAGTTCGGACGCACGCAGAAGGGCAACAACAACGCCTACTGTCACGACTCCCCGCTGACCTGGCTGAACTGGGCGCACGAGCCGTGGCAGAAGGATCTGCTCGCACACGTCACCCTGCTCACGCGTCTCCGCGCCGAGAACCGCGCATTGCGACCGGCACGCTACGCGGTGCTCGGCGAGCACGTGCCCGAGGCGTCCGAGATGGAGTGGTTCGACCAGAACGGCGAGACCATGGAGGTCGAGCAGTGGAACGACCCCCGCAACCGCACGCTGCAGTATGTCGCGACCAGCGACCCTCATGATGGGGAGAGCAATCGCATCCTCCTGATCGTGCACGGCACGGAGGCCCCGATCGACGTCCGGCTGCCCGACGATCTCGACGGCGCGACCGCCTTCGTGTCCCTCTGGTCGAGTGCGGACGAGGCCCCTCCCAGCGAGCGCAGACGGTATCTTCCGGGCGATGTGCTGCCCATCACAGGCACCTCGATGCAGCTCTTCCGGGTGGAGTGACGCGCACTGCCAGGAGCGGTACATTCAAGGTGTGGCAGCACAGACAGCACCTGAATCTGCGGGCCTGAGAAGCCCCGCACAGATCCCTCTGCGCCCCGCCGCCGAGACCACAGCACCCGAAGGGCTGAGAACCGGGCGGATACCGCTCTTCTCCCCCACACCGCACGTCCCCCAGGGCTTCCCCGCCAAGGCCTTCGCCGGAGAGGCGGTGCCGTTCGACGTGGTCTCGTTCCGCGAGGGCCACGATCTGATCGGCGTGCACCTGCGCCTGTCCTCCCCCGACGGAACCGAGTCGCTGCACAGAATGCGCCCGCTCGCCGACGGCACCGACCGCTGGCGAACGACGGTCGCGATCGACACGAGTGGCGACTGGCGCTACCGCTTCGAGGGCTTCTCCGACGATTACGCCACCTGGGCGCATGCCGCCGACGTCAAGGCCGCGGCCGGGGTCGACGTGGCGGTGATGTGCGCACTCGGCGTGCAGCTGCTCGCGGCTGCCGGGAAGGAGCAGGATCGCCCGTCGGGCGAGATGCGGATGCTCAGGACCGCCGCGACGACGCTCAGGAAGGCGCAGAAGACGGCTGATGCCGATGCACTACGTGCGGTGGCTGTCGACACCGCGCTGACGGCGGCGTTCGCCGCACGCCCGCTCGCCTCGCTCGGATCGGTCACCGAGTGGCTGCCGCTGCGCGTCGAGCGGAGGCTGGCCGGAGTCGGCGCCTGGTATGAGTTCTTCCCCCGCTCCGAGGGTGCGGTCCGCCGCAAGGACGGCTCCGTGAAGAGCGGAACGTTCCGCACTGCGGCGAAGCGGCTTCCCGGGGTCGCCGGCATGGGCTTCGACGTCGTCTACCTCGTACCGATCCACCCGATCGGCGAGACCAACCGCAAGGGGCGCAACAACACACTGACGACCGAGCCGGGCGACCCCGGTTCGCCGTACGCGATCGGCTCCGCCGACGGCGGTCACGATGCCATCCATCCCGAGCTCGGCACCGAGAAGGACCTTCGGGCGTTCATCCGTGCCGCCGCGAAGGAAGGCCTCGAAATCGCGCTCGATCTCGCGCTGCAGGCGTCGCCGGACCACCCCTGGGTGAGCGAGCATCCCGAGTGGTTCACCACGCTGCCCGACGGCACGATCGCCTACGCCGAGAATCCGCCGAAGAAGTATCAGGACATCTACCCGATCAACTTCGACAACGACCCCGCCGGCAGCTACGCCGAGATGCTCCGAGTCGTCAAGCACTGGGTGGGGCTGGGGGTGAGGATCTTCCGAGTCGACAATCCGCACACCAAGCCGCTGCAGTTCTGGGAATGGCTGATCACCGAGGTGAACGCCGAGGATCCCGGCGTGATCTTCCTCGCGGAGGCGTTCACCCGCCCCGCGGTGATGCGCGCACTGGCCGCCGTGGGGTTCCAGCAGAGCTATTCATACTTCACCTGGCGCAACACCAAGGCCGAGCTGGAGGAGTTCCTCACGTCGGTCTCGCAGGAGACCAGTGACTACATGCGGCCGAACGTGTTCGTGAACACGCACGACATCCTCACCGAGTACCTGCAGTACGGCGGTCGCGCGGCGTACCGCATCCGCGCCTGCATCGCCGCGACCGCCGCTCCGGTCTGGGGCGTGTACGCCGGGTATGAGCTGATCGAGAACGTCGCCCGACCCGGATCCGAGGAGAACATCGACAACGAGAAGTACGAGTACAAGTTCCGCGACTGGGAAGGCGCCGAGGAGCGCGGCGAATCCCTCGCACCGCTCCTGCGCCGGTTGAACGAGATCCGCCGCGCGCACCCCGCGCTCGGTCAGCTGCGCAACTTCTCGGCGCACTGGAGCGACGACGACGCCGTGCTGGTCTACTCGAAGCATCTGGATGCCGCGTTCACCGGAACCGGACGCGACGACACCGTCATCGTGGTCGCGAACGTCGATCCGCACTCGGTGCGCGAGACGACGGTGCACCTCGACACCACCATCTGGGGTGTCGAGCCGGGCGAGGCGTTCGAGGTCGAGGATCTGCTCACCGGGGCGGTATGGACCTGGACCGACCACAACTACGTGCGCCTCGACGCGTTCGCCGAGCCGGTGCACATCCTGAAGGTGAAGGAGCGATCATGAGCTATCTCGAGGACGTCGCGGCGTCGGCGGAGTGGGTCGCGGTGGCGCAGGCCACCCATCACGATCCTCATGCGGTTCTCGGCGCGCATCCGCGAACCGACTCGGTCGGTCGCACCAGCACCACCATCCGAGCCAGGCGCCCCCTGGCCGAGACCGTGCAGGCGGTCTTCGACGACGGGTCGAGGCTCGATCTCGCGCACGTCGCGCACGGCATCTGGGAGGGCGGCCACAGTGGACCGCCCGTGACCTATCGGATCGCGACCACGTACGAGGGGGGCGAGGAGAACGTGGCAGGTGATCCCTACCGTCACCTCAGCGCGCTGGGCGATCTCGACATCCATCTCATCGGCGAGGGCCGCCACGAGCGCCTCTGGGAGGTGCTCGGGTCGCACCCGCGCGCGCTGGACGGCGAGCAGGGCGTCGATTTCGCGGTGTGGGCCCCGAACGCCTCCGCCGTGAGGGTGGTCGGCGACTTCAACGCGTGGAACGGCGAAGGTCACGCGATGCGATCGATGGGGGCGAGCGGGGTCTGGGAGCTGTTCGTACCCGATGTCCAGGTCGGCGCGCGCTACAAGTACGAGATCCTCGACGTCGACGGGCGGTGGCGGCTGAAGGCCGACCCCATGGCGCAGGAGTCCGAGCTGCCGCCGGCGACGGCGTCGGTCGTCACCCTCAGCGCGTATCGCTGGAATGACGGCGCCTGGCTGACCCGGCGGGCTGCGACGCATGCCGTCGCGCAGCCGATGTCGGTGTACGAAGTGCATCTTGGTTCCTGGCGAGGCGGGCTCACCTACCGGGATGCAGCCGACCCGCTGATCGCGCACGTGCAGGCGACCGGCTTCACGCACGTGGAGTTCATGCCCCTCGCAGAGCACCCGTTCGGCGGCTCGTGGGGGTATCAGGTCAGCGGCTACTACGCGGCCACGAGCCGGTTCGGCTCGCCGGACGACCTGCGATACCTCATCGACCGACTGCATCAGGCGGGCATCGGCGTGATCATGGACTGGGTACCAGGACACTTCCCCAAGGACGACTTCGCGCTGGCCCGTTTCGACGGCACCGCACTGTACGAGCACAGCGACCCCCGACGCGGCGAGCACCAGGACTGGGGCACCCTCGTCTTCGACTACGGCCGCAATGAGGTGCGCAACTTCCTCGTCGCGAACGCCCTCTTCTGGCTGAGCGAGTTCCACGTCGACGGCCTGCGGGTCGACGCCGTGGCCTCGATGCTCTATCTCGACTACTCGCGCAAGGCCGGCGAATGGGAGCCGAACATCCACGGCGGTCGTGAGAACCTCGAAGCGATCCGCTTTCTGCAGGAGGTGAACGCGACCGCATACCGCCAGCACAAGGGCATCGTCATGATCGCAGAGGAGTCCACCGCCTTCCCCGGGGTGACTGCACCCACCGACCATGCCGGCCTGGGCTTCGGGTTCAAGTGGAACATGGGCTGGATGAACGACTCGCTCGAGTACATGAAGCGAGACCCGCTGCACCGTTCGCACCACGAGGGCGAGATGACCTTCTCGTTCGTCTACGCGTTCGGTGAGAACTACATGCTGCCGATCAGCCACGACGAGGTCGTGCATGGCAAGGGCAGTCTCATCTCGCGGATGCCGGGCGATCACGCGCACAAGCTCGCGAACCTGCGAGCGTATCTCGGGTTCATGTGGGGTCATCCGGGCAAGAAGCTGTTGTTCATGGGCCAGGAGTTCGGGCAGATCGGCGAGTGGTCGGTCGACCGGGAACTCGACTGGTGGCTGCTGGATCAGCCGTCGCACGCGCAGCTGCAGAGCCTGGTCGGCTCGCTCAACTCCGTCTACCGATCCCAGTCGCCGCTCTGGGAGCGGGACAACGACGGAAGCTCGTTCTCTCGCCTCGGAGCACCGAGCTGGGACCCGAGTGTGATCGCGTTCGAGCGGCGGGATGCCCACAGCGGCCGTCTGGTCGTCATCTCGAACTTCGCAGGGGTGACCCGCACCGGCTACCGACTCGCCCTCCCGGTCGAGGGGGCATGGCAGGAGATCCTGAACACGGATGCCGCAGCCTTCGGCGGCCACGACACGGGCAACCTGGGCATGATCAGCGCGCACAGGGACGACGAGGACGCACCTGCGATCGCAACGGTCACGCTTCCCGCGCTCTCGACGCTGTGGTTCCGGCACCAGCCCGATCCGCATCTTCCGACGCCGAGTCAGTGGTGAAAGACGAGCGCCCGGTCCCTCAGGGGCCGGGCGCTCGTGCAGCTGGGCGTGTTCAGAACAGCAGCGACGTGAGACGCGTGCGTGCGGATGCCACACGCGGGTCGGTGGGGCCGATCAGCTCGAACAGCTCGACGAGGCGCTCTCGGATGCGCGTGCGCTGCTCCGGGTCGGCATCGGAGAACAGGTCGAGCAGCCTGCCGAACGCGTCGTCGACGTGCCCGCCGGCGAGATCGAGATCGGCTACCTGGAACTGCGCATCGACGTCGCCGGGCGCCGCGGCGGCAGCTGCGCGCACCTGCTGCAGATCCAGACCCTGCACGCGATGCAGCAGGCGCACCTGTCCGAGGCCGGCCTTGGCGTCGTCATCTCGGGGGTTCTCGGCGAGGGCCTTCTCGTACGCGGCGATCGCGCGGGCGTAGTCGCCCGCCTCGATGGCCTCGAAAGCCTCGGCGTGCAACGGCGGCATCGGCGCGGGCTCTGCCTCGGCTGGGTCGTCTCCCTCGCCGTCGCCGAAGGGCACCGAGCCGGTGACGCCGTTCTGCGCCGCGACCTCGAGCAGGCGGGCGAAGACCTCACGGACCTGCTCCTCGGGCACGGCACCGGTGAACATCGGCACCGGCTGCCCGCCGATGAGCGCCACCACCATGGGGATCGACTGCGCGCGGAAGGCCTGGGCGACCTGCGGATTGGCGTCGACGTCGACCTTGGCGAGCACGACGCGGCCGCGCTGCTCGCGTGTCACCTTCTCGATGATCGGGCTGAGCTGCTTGCACGGCCCGCACCACTCGGCCCACAGGTCGACGACGACGGGAACCGAACGGGAGAGCTCGAGGATCTCGCCGAACGACTGATCTGTCACGTCGACGACGACGTCGCGGGCTTCACCTGCGGGCGGCGCCGGTGCGCCCGCTGCAGGCTGCGCAGAGGCCGGCCGGTTGCGCAGGGAGGAGAGATCGACGGCACCGCGGAGCGCGGCTGCGGAGATTTCGGTCACTGATTCACCTTCACGCTGAGGAGGTCCTGATGGTAGGCCAGAAGTCGGATCTGCTCGTTGGAGCCCTGTGCCGGCACCGAGAAGAACAGCTGGATCGCGTACGTCGTCGTGAACCCCTTGGCGGACTCCTTGACTCCGGTCAGAGCACTGGCCTCTGGGTTCTCGCCGATCCGGATCACCGCGTCAGCCGTGGTCGGCGTGATCGTCTCGATGTCGTCTACGCGCACGGCGACGACGGCGCCGCTCCCGAGAGTGGCGAGCGAGAGCGGCTCCTCGTCCGTCGCCTTCATGTCGAAGGCGACGGCGGAGGTCGTGTCGGACTGCTTCTCCTTGAGCCCGGCGAGGATCGCCGCACGGCTGTCACGGACGCTCTGCGCCAGCTTCTCGGCGGTCTCGTCGAAACGCCCCGCGTACTCGCTCTTGTCGCCGTTGTCGACGAAGTCGGCGAACGCCGCCGCAACCTGCTCGGGCGCGACCGCCAGGAACGGCGAGTCGTCGGGGACCTTGGTGGTGCCGAGCCACGCCGGCGCCACGTCGGGGAACTCCGACGATGCCGGCATGTCGGCCATCTCGGTGATCCGGTAGTTCGACCAGGGGTCGTCCTGCGTCATCGTGAGCAGCACGGGCGGCGCCGTGTCGTCCTCTTCCGAGACGGTCAGGGCGAGCACCGAGCGCGGCCAGCCGTCGGCAGCCTCGGGCAGAAGGATCTTGACCTTGTCGCGCGGCGCGGTCAGCGGCTGGGTGCGCTCGGCGATCTGTCCACGCAGCGTGTACTCGGTGCGGCGCGCCTCGAGCACGGCACCCGCGAGGCGCGTCTCGGCGAGAGTGATGTCGCGATCGGAGTCCGCCTTCTCGACGGTCTGTGCGATCTGCGAGACGATGCGCTGTCCCTGCTGCTCGGTGACGACAGGGGGCTTCTGGTCCTCGGGGGTCACCACGGTCGGGGTGGGGGTCGGAGTGGGCGTCTCGGCGCCGAACTCCGGCCACGATTCGGCCGAACAGCCCGTGGCGAGCACAGCGGTCAGTGTCAGCGCCGGAAGGCCCAGCGCGAGGCGACGGCGAAGCGCCGTGCGAGGCGTGCGCCCGCCCGCGGGGTCCGGGGAATCCGGCGAGCCGCCGCCGCTCGGCTCCTGGGCACCGCGCTCGCCCGATTCGTCGTCGCCCGAATCGATCGCCGCGCGCCGTGGCGCGGCCTGCATCTCGATCGGCTGGGTCTCGGGCAGTGGCGCCGGTCCCTTGCGCAGCGGTCCGCGACCGCGGCGCTGATGCCGGATGGCGAGGAAGTACAGCACCAGTCCGGCGAGCAGCAGCACACCGCCCGCGACCATCAGCGGCCCTGCGAGCGGAGTGCGTGTGTCGAGGCCCCAGCTGACGAGGATGTCGTCCGGGGCGGGCTCCACGCCGTCGCGCGCGATGAGGATGCTGTGTCCCGGGGTCAGCTGCATCTCGGTCACCAGAGAGTCCTTGTCGGCGAACGAGTCGAGCCACAGGTCGGAGTCCGCAGGGTTGCGACCTGACGTCTCGCCGCCGCCCGCCGGCGACTGCTGCGCCGCCACGGTCTCGCTTCTCGGCTCGTCGCCCTTCGCGAGGGTCACGTCGGTGTAGCTCGTGTCGGACAGCCAGGCCTTGACGTCGTCGGTGCGGCCGTAGGCGACGAAGATCTCGCCCTTTCCGCGCACGAGCAGCGTCTGCAGTCCCGAGTGCGCGCCGAGCACCTCGGCGTCGACGAGCACGTACGGCTGCGGTTCGTCGACCGCGAGCTCCATCCGCTGCTCTGAGGGTCCCATGAAGATGGTGCGCTGGGCGATTCCGGCTCCGATGAGAACCGTGGCCAGCACGAAGGCCACGACGGCCCATACGAAACGCACGAATCAGCTCCTTACGTGACCGGGCATACACCGCCGGTCCGCTCGACATTTCAGACTAGCGAAACCACCTGGGCATTGCCCACGAACGAAGAACCGCCGGGCGCGGCATGCCGCCTGCGGCCAGTCGGCGAAGACGGATGCCGCAGGGCGATTAGGATCTTCGCAGGTCGACGAGGAGAGCAATGAAGATTCACAGTCCCTTCCGCACCGCGCTGGTGGCGACGCTCGGCGTCGGCCTGGGCATCCTGCTGATCACGGGCGTGCAGACGCTGTCGACGATCATCCTGTACATCGGCACGGCGCTCTTCCTCAGTCTCGGTCTCGACCCGCTGGTCACGTTCCTCGAGCGCCGGGGACTCCCCCGCTGGGCGGCCGTCCTCATCACCATCCTCGCGGTGCTCAGCGTCTTCGCCGCCGTCGTTCTGATCGTGCTGCCCGTCGTCACCGACCAGATCACGCAGCTGGTGGCGCGCATCACCCCGCTCTTCGTCAACGGCGAGCAGACGGTGCAGGACATCAAGTCCTGGCTGACAGACACGTTCCCCACCCTCGAGGTCGACCTGGTCTTCGACTACATCGACAGCTGGATCGCCTCTGACCAGTGGACGCAGAACGTCACCGAATGGAGCACGACGATCGGCCAGGGCGTCTGGGTGGTCGGCGGGGCGGTTCTGACCGGTGCCTTCGGCGCCTTCATCGTCCTGATCCTGACGATCTACATGACCGCATCGACGCCGTCGCTCAAGCGCGCCGTGTATCAGCTGGTGCCCGCGTCTCGACGCGAGCGCTTCATCGACATCGCCGACCAGATCACCGACTCCGTCGGCCACTACGTCATGGGTCAGGTCTCGCTCGGTGTCATCAACGGCATCCTGAGCATGATCTACCTGTCGATCATCAACGCGCCGTTCACAGCGGTGCTGGCCGTCGTCGCCTTCTTCTTCTCCCTGATCCCGCTGGTCGGCACGCTGACCGGTTCGACGATCATCGTGCTCGCGTGCCTGCTGCCCGGGGTCGGCTCGCCTGCCACTGCGCTGGCCGCGGGCATCTACTACCTCATCTACATGCAGGTCGAGGCATACCTGATCGCGCCTCGCATCATGAGCCGCGCCGTATCGGTGCCCGGCGCCGTGGTCGTCATCGCCGCGCTCTCGGGCGGGGCTCTGCTCGGACTTCTCGGCGCGCTGATCGCGATTCCGGTGGCGGCGAGTGTGCTCATCATCTACCGTCAGGTGCTCATCCCACGGATGAACGAGCGCTGACCGCTCGCACCGGCCGTCAGGCGATGCGCCAGCAGTGCGTATGCCAGTGACGACGAGCCGCGAGATCGGCGCTCTCCCCCATCACTCCATCGGCCCGCCACACGACCACATGGGCGGTACCGGGCGCGATGGCCCCAGTGCACCCGGGGCAGCGGTACTCCTTCATCGCCTGGTGCGCAGACACAGGCTGCACAGTCCATTCCCGACCGCGTCTGGCCTCGGTTCGCTTCCAGCCGGCCAGAAGGCGGCCGAAGGAGTCGTCCGACCCGCTGCGCTCAGGTCGTCGTCGATGTGAGCGTGGCATCGAACGTGCTCACCACCAGTGGTTGCGCACCCAGAAGCTGTAGGCCGAAGCCCAGCTTCCGTACCTGCCGACCGCGTAGCCGTTGCCCCAGCGGAGGTTGTCGACCGGGTCGTAGCCGTTGCCAGGAACCTTGCTGCAGGGCAGCGCCTGAACGAGGCCGCAGGCACCGGAGGACTTGTTCGTCGCGTTCGGGTTCCAGCCGCTCTCCTTGGAGACGATGTAGTCGACGTACGGCCAATCGCTGCTCGCGATTCCCGCCGCGGTCATCCACTCCTCCTTGCTTCCGCCGCCGGTGTAGCGCGGGAGGGAGGGCTTGCTGCTCTTGGGCGCGGCCGCCGGCTTCGGGGCCGGTGGAGGGGTGGGCTTGGGCTTCACGTAGACCTCGAAGCCGCTGCGAGCGACGGGCGTGATCTCCGCACCCTCGACGGAGACGGTGATGCTCTGCGTCTCGGTCGTGGCGAGCGAGAACGCGGTGAGCGGCGCATCGGTCGGCTCGGGATCCGCTACGGCCATGCCGGTAGGGGCCATCATGGCCGCCGAGATGCCGACGACGGCGAGACCGGCCAGCAGGGCGCTGGCACGGCGACGCGTCTGAGTCTTCTTCGTCGGACCGGAGGCGTTCGGGCGCTTCGAGTTCGAGATCGATTCGTTATCGGGATTCACGATGGCCCTCAGTCTACGCACAAGTGGTCGGGCTCACCATGAGAACTCACCGAGAGCGCGTCAGCGGACGGCGAGGATCACTTCGACTGTGGCGTCGAGCAGGGCGTCCACCTGCTCCTCGCGGTAGCCGCAGCGCTGCATGCGGAACGCCGCCCCGCGGATCTGCTCGACGTCCAGTGCGTCACCGTCGCGCAGGAACGCCGCGATCCGGTCGGCGACGTGATCCACCTCGTCGATGCGGTAGCCGAAGGTCAGGATGCTCGTTCGCGCGAAGCGCTGCCTGCTGGGGCGGCTGAGGTGATCGAGCACCTGCTGCGCCTCGTCCCGCGCTCGGGCCACCCATGCGTCGGGCCCGACCTGGCGGATCGCCTTCTCACGCGCACGCTGGGCGAAGGCGTCCTCCACGCGCGCGAGCGCCGCGTCGACGTCGGCGATCGAATAGCCGTGCTTCACGAGCGGGAAGGATGCCGCGCGCACGTCGTCGGCACCGAAGTCCGCCCGCGACTCCTCGAAGGCGGCACGAGCGGAATCAAGGAAACTGTCGACCGCAGCACGGTGGTAGCCGCGCTGGCGGCCGGAGACGAGCGGGAAAGCCGGCGGCGTCTCCTCCTGCGGAGTGGTCAGCGCCTCGAGGTCTGCGTCAGTCATCAGGATCCGATCAGAGGGGAGAAGAGGTGGTACAGCGCAATGGCGGGGATCGTCGAGGGCAGGATGCTGTCGAGCCGGTCGAGAAGACCGCCATGACCAGGCAGCCAGGAACTCATGTCCTTGATCCCGAGGTCGCGCTTGAGCATGGACTCGCCGAGGTCTCCGAGTGTGGCGCAGGCGAGGATGGCCGCGCCGAACACGAGACCGCACCACCACGGCAGCTGCAGCAGCAGCATGGCGAACAGCACTCCGACGATCAGCGAGCCTGCCACGGCACCGCCGAAGCCCTCCCAGGTCTTCTTGGGGCTGATCCGCGGCGCCATGGGGTGCTTGCCGAAGGCGAGACCGGCCGCGTACGCGCAGGTGTCCGCGGCCACGGCCACCGCGACGAAGCCCAGCACCCACCACTCGCCCTGATCGCGGCTGAGCAGCATGAGCGCCACAGAGGTGAGGAACGGCACGTACACCTGCACGAAGGCGCCGACGACGACATCGGCCAGGACGTCACCGTATGTGCGGCCGTCGGCCGCGACCATCTGCCCGACCATCCGCCACACGCTGACGAAAGCGACCGCGGCGATGAGCACGACCCAGCTGAGCCACAGGGCGGCGAAGGGACCGGTGAGCAGAATGGCGGCACCAGCGATGAGCTGGGGCACGACGTCGACCCGGCGGCCGCCGGTGCGCAGCGCGCGGGAGAGCTCGTACGTGCCGAGGAGTCCGGCTGCGACCGCGATCGGCACGAAGAGGCACTTCACGAACAGCAGCGACGCGATCAGCACGGCGCCGAAGCCGACGCCGATCAGTATGGCCACGATCAGGTCGCGGCCGGTGCGCTGCTTGATCCGCTCGTTCGCCTGGTCGAACTGCTCCCTGGCCTGGGTGACGTGCGACTCGAACTCCCCGCGCCTGGCGCGCCACTGCTCGCGGATGGCGTGAGTCTCAGAGCTGTCAGGCGACGGCATCGGCGGGCGCGGCGGAATCCGCTCGGCGTCGAACGCAGGGAACGCGGCATCAGAGAGCGGCAGCCCGCGCACCGGGGTCTCGACGTCCTCCGGGTCGGCGGGAGCGGTCGCCGAGGCATCGGTCTCGGAGGGACCCTCCCCCCGGCGCGCCGCCCGCCGTGTCAGCGGCAGATCGTCGGAATCGCTGTCGCCTGCCATGCCGTCAGACCTCGAGCAGCTCTGCCTCTTTGCGCTTGAGCGCGTCGTCGATCGCGTCGACGTACTGGCGGGTCAGAGCGTCGAGCTCCTTCTCACCGCGGGCGATCTCATCCTCGCCGACGTCGTTCTTGAGCGCGTCGAGCTGATCCTTGGCCTTGCGCCGGATGCCGCGCACCTGGACCTTCGCGTCCTCGCCCTTCGAGCGCACGAGCTTGACGTACTCCTTGCGACGCTCCTCGGTCAGCTCCGGCATCGTGACGCGGACGATGTTGCCGTCGTTCGTCGGGTTGGCACCGAGATTGGGCATGTCGCGGATGGCCTGCTCGATCGCCTTCAGCGCGCTCTTGTCGTACGGGGTGACGATGAGGGTGCGCGCCTCGGGGTTCGCCATCGACGCCAGCTGCGCGATCGGCGTGGGCGAGCCGTAGTAGTCGACCATCAGCTTCTGGAAGAGCTGAGGGTTCGCGCGCCCTGTGCGGACCGTGGCGAAGTCCTCCTTGGCGGCGTCGACCGCGCGGGTCATGCGTGCGGTGGTATCTGCGAGGACGTCCGCGATCACGGGTGCTCCTTAGGTCGTGGTTTTCGAACGATTCTATCCGGCGACTGGTCGCCGGACACTGAGCGACAAGGCGCTCAGGAGGTGACGAGGGTGCCGATCTGCTCGCCGAGCAGCGCCTTGGTCACGTTGCCCGCGGGCTCCATGCCGAACACGCGCATGTCCATGTTGTTGTCCATGCAGAGGCTGAACGCCGTGGAGTCGACCACCTTGAGGCCGCGCTGCAGGGCGTCACGGTAGGTGACGCGCTCGATGCGCTCGGCGCTGGAGTCCTTGTTCGGATCGGCCGTGTAGATGGCATCCACGCCGTTCTTCGCGACGAGAACCTCGTCGGCGCCGATCTCGAGCGCGCGCTGTGCCGCGACGGTGTCGGTCGAGAAGTACGGCAGGCCGGCGCCCGCTCCGAAGATGACGACGCGGCCCTTCTCCATGTGGCGCTCGGCTCGGAGCGGGATGTACGGCTCGGCGACCTGCGTCATCGAGATCGCCGACTGCACGCGAGTGGCGGCACCGGCCTGCTCCAGGAAGTCCTGCAGGGCGAGGGCGTTCATCACCGTTCCCAGCATGCCCATGTAGTCGGCGCGCCCGCGGTCCATGCCGCGCTGGCTGAGCTCGGCTCCACGGAAGAAGTTGCCGCCGCCGACGACGACCGCGATCTCGACGCGGTCGACAGCCGCAGCGATGTCACGAGCGATCTGACCGACGATGTCCGGATTGACGCCGAGCTGGCCGCCCCCGAACGCTTCGCCGGAGAGCTTCAGGAGGACGCGCCGGCGTCCGTTGCCTTCGGTCATGTATGGGTTCCTCTCGTCCCGTCTCAAGATAGTGCCTCGAGGGCATGAAGAAGGGGGTCCGGATCGCAGATCCGAACCCCCTGGAGGTTGTTACGCGCCGACCTTGAAGCGGGCGAAGTCGGTGACGGTGATACCGGCGTCCTTCGCGACCTGGGCCACGGAGAGCTTGTTGTCCTTCGCGTAGTCCTGCTCGAGAAGCGCGACCTGCTTGAAGAAAGCGGTGACGCGACCCTCGACGATCTTCGGCAGAGCAGCCTCGGGCTTGCCCTCGTTGCGGGAGATCTCGGTGACGATCTCACGCTCCTTCTCGACCTCGGCGGCCGGGACGTCCTCACGGGTGAGGTACGAGGGGTTCGCGAACGAGATGTGCTGGGCGATGCTGCGCGCGGTGTCCGCGTCGGATCCGCTGTACGCGACGACGACACCGATCTGCGGCGGCAGGTCCTTGCTGGTGCGGTGCAGGTACACCGAGACGGCGTCTCCGGTGACGGTGCGCACGCGACGCAGCTCGACCTTCTCGCCGATGATGGCTGCCTCGTCCGAGATCAGCTGCTCGACGGTCTGGTCGCCGACGGGAGCGGCGAGAGCAGCCTCGATCGAGTCGGCGGCCACGGCGGCGACCGCCTCGGCGACCTTGTCGGCGAGAGCGATGAAGCGCTCGTTCTTCGCGACGAAGTCGGTCTCGCAGGCGAGCTCGATCAGCGTGACGCCGCCTTCGATCTCGCGAGCGACGACGAGGCCCTCGCTGGTGGAGCGGTCGGCACGCTTCGCGTTGCCCTTCGCACCCTTCAGGCGGAGGATCTCGGTCGCCTTCTCGACGTCTCCGTCAGCCTCCTCGAGCGCCTTCTTGGTGTCGACCATTCCGGTGCCGAGCTGCTCGCGCAGCGCCTTGATGTCGGCGATGGTGAAGTTGGCCATGTGTGGTGGCTCCTTGCTTCGTGTCTGTACGTGTGCGGGGTGACTTACTTGGCGTCTGCCTCGGCGGGTGCCTCAGCCGGGACCTCGGCAGCGGCCTCGGCCGGAGCCTCAGCAGCGGCCTCGGCCGGAGCCTCAGCACCCTCGAGCAGCTCGCGCTCCCACTCGGCGAGCGGCTCGGCGTCGCCGGCGTCCGGGTTGTGCTTCTGCTGCAGGCCCTCGGCGGCGGCGTCGGCGATGATGCGCGTCAGCAGCGAGACCGAGCGGATCGCGTCGTCGTTGCCGGGGATCGGGTACTGGAAGTCGTCCGGGTCGGCGTTCGTGTCGAGGATGCCGATCACGGGGATGCCGAGCTTCTTGGCCTCGTCGATGGCGAGGTGCTCGCGCTTCGCGTCGACGACCCACAGCGCCGACGGGGTCTTCGACAGGTTGCGGATGCCGCCGAGCGACTTGTGCAGCTTGTCGAGCTCGCGCTTCTTGAGGAGGAGCTCCTTCTTGGTGAAGCCCGAAGCGGAGGGGTTCTCGTAGTCGAGCTCCTCGAGCTCCTTCATACGCGCGAGACGCTTCGCGATGGTCGAGAAGTTGGTCAGGAGGCCACCCAGCCAGCGCTGGTTGACGTACGGCTGACCGACGCGGTCGGCCTGCTCGGCGAGGATCTCCTGCGCCTGCTTCTTGGTGCCGACGAAGAGGATGGTGCCGCCGCGTGCGACGGTCTCCTTGACGAAGTCGTACGCCTGGTCGATGTAGGACAGCGACTGCTGCAGGTCGATGATGTGGATGCCCGAGCGCTCGGTGAGGATGAAGCGCTTCACCTTCGGGTTCCACCGGCGGGTCTGGTGTCCGAAGTGCACGCCGCTGTCGAGCAGCTGGCGGATGGTGACCACAGCCATGGTCTTCTCCTAGTTCTGACGCTCTCGCGTCGTTGAGGTTGATTCGCCGGTCGGTCGACCGGCAGTCCTGGTGCCCGGCACACGCCCGCCCGCTCGAAAGCAGGACCTGTGGGAGTGGATGCCGCGACCGGAGTCGCTCTGGGCACGCGTAGTCACCCCGATTTCGAGGTGCTTCCTCAGTGTACAGGATCACGCCGCATCAGAACGTCCTGCACAGGCCAGGTGATCCGGGGGTTCTCCACCGTCACCGTGACGCGCAGGCCACGCGCGCGGACCGATGCGCGAAGGTTGTTCGATGCGCTCCCGTCTCATCGCCCTCGTGCTCTCGGTCGCCGTGTCCGCAGGCGGCGGGTCAGGTGGGGTCGCTGAGGCCGACCGCGGAGCATGGGTCTGGCCGGTCGCAGGCAACCGCACGGTGGTCGAGCCGTTCCGCGCCCCGGCGCACGACTACGCGCCAGGCCATCGCGGGATGGATGTCGCCGCGCCTGCGGGGATCGAGGTTACGGCTCCCGCGGGCGGCGTCGTGGCATTCCGCGGAACCGTCGTCGATCGTCCGCTGATCACGATCGACCACGGCGACGGGTACGTGAGCACCTGGGAGCCGGTGACGTCGTCGCTCGCCCCCGGGGACACGGTCGCTGCGGGGGCGACGATCGGCGCGGTCGCGTCCGGCGGTCATGCCACGCGTGGGACGCTGCACGTGGGAGTCCGGCGCGACGGCGTCTACATCGATCCGCTGCCGCTGTTCGGCGATGTGCCGAGGGCGGTGCTGCTCCCCTGCTGCAGCGGCTGACGCCTGCCCCGCCCTCCGACACGCGCTCATGCGCGGGGGTGGGCAAGGCGATAGCCGTCGAGCAGGCGCTCTGTCGACACGTGCGTGTAGATCTGAGTCGTGCCGAGGCTCGCGTGCCCGAGGATCTCCTGAACGGCGCGGAGGTCGGCTCCGCCGTCGAGCAGATGCGTGGCCGCCGAGTGACGAAGCGCATGAGGACCGATGTGCTCGGCGCCGACGATGGGGCTCAGCACCCGAGCCACCAGCGCGTAGACCGTGCGTGATCCGATGCGCGCACCGCGGGCGCCGAGGAACAGAGCGGGTGTCGCACGGTCGACGCGGGCCAGCAGAGCGGGACGGCCGCGAGTGACATACGCCCCGATCGCGTCGGCGGCGGGCGCGCCGAACGGCACGACCCGCTCCTTGGAGCCCTTGCCCAGCACGCGCACCGTGCGACGGTGCATGTCGACGTCGTCGATGTCGATCCCGCAGAGCTCCGACACCCGCACGCCGGTGCCGTAGAGCGCCTCGAGAACGGCATGATCCCGAAGCGCTGTCGCGTCACCGCCGGCGGCAGCGGCCCTGTACTGATCGAGCAGCTCGCGCATGGCGTCCTTCGAGGCGACCACGGGAAGGGTCTTCGCGCGCTTCGGGGTGACTAGACGCAGGCTGGGGTCGACCGGGATCAGCTCGCTCTCATGGGCCCATCCGAAGAAGGAGCGTGCAGCCGCCGCGCGTCTGGCCATGGTCGACCGCGCGTCACCCCTGAGGGTCGCGCGCCAGAGCCATTCGCGCAGGGTCTCGAGATCGATCTCGCGCAGATCCGCGTCGCCGATCACTGAGCCGAGATCGGCGAGGTCGGAGCGGTACGCGCGCACCGTCGCAGCCGAGAGTCGCCGCACCTGCTCGAGATACGACGTGAAAGACGCCACAGCGTTCGCATACCGCACCTGACCAGCATGCCGCGCCCTCGCGGATCCATGGTCTGCCGCGCCGCGCGGGCGTCAGCCCAGCCGCACCCAGCCGCTCTCGCGCTGAGCGGCGCATCCGTCGAGCGCGAGCAGTCCGAGCAGTGCCCGCACGCGTTCGATGGAGAGGCCGCTGCGACGGGCGATGTCGGGCACCTCCCGCGCGCTGCGGGCGCTCATCGCATCGAGCAGCCGGGTGCGGTCGTGGTCGGGCGGCGCCGACACGGCGGCTGAGGCATCGGTCTCGCCCCACAGCTCGCGGACCTCCTGCGCACTCGTGACGCACACCGCGTCGAACTCGCGGAGCAGGCGGTGACACCCGGCCGATGCCGCTGACGTCACCGGACCGGGCACCGCCCCGAGCGGGCGACCGAGAGATGAGGCGTGTCCGGCCGTGTTCAGCGTGCCGCTTCGCCAGCCGGCCTCCACCACCACCGTGGCCAGGCCTGCGGCGGCGATGAGTCTGTTGCGCGCGAGGAACCGCCACTTCGTCGGCGCGGAGCCACAGGGCACCTCGCTGAGCACCACGCCTGCCTGCCGAATCCGGTCGAAGAGCTGCTGATGCCCGATCGGGTACGCGCGATCGACACCGCCGGCGAGAAAGGCCGCCGTGGCGCCGCCGGCGCCGAGCGCCGCTCGATGCGCCGCGCCGTCGATGCCATACGCGCCCCCGGAGACCACCAGAACGCCACCTGCCGCGAGATCGCCGGACAGCTCTGCGGCGACGGACTCGCCGTACCCCGTGGCCGCCCTCGCTCCCACGATCGCGACCGCGCGTCCGGCCCGAAGGCCCTCGGCGTCCCCACGTGCCCAGAGCAGCACAGGGCTGTGCACATCGAGATCCTGCAGACCCTCTGGCCACTGCTCATCACCCGGGAGCAGCAGCCGGGCTCCCACGCTTCGCGCCGCAAGCACGGCATCCCGCACCGCGCGGGTGCGAGCGCGCGGACGCCAGCGCGCCATCGCGTCGCTCAGCGCCTTCGAGGGCACGACCCCGGGAACCGCGAGGCGGGATTCGCCGAACGTGGTGCGAAGCGCCTCGATCGCCCCCAGCTCCTGCAGCAGCGCCCCCGCGATGCCGTCGCCCGGCTCGATGAGCACCGACCACGCCACGCGCGCGGCCACCTCGACGGGATCCGCGTCCGGCCGGAGCAGGCGCGCCGCATCGATCAGCTCCGTGTCGTCGATGAGCTCCAGTCCGGTGGCGATCATGTCAGCAGCCCTTTCTTCAGGAACAAGGCGCGCCCGAGCTGGTCCGCCCCGGGTGACGACAGCCCTGCGAGGTCGCTCAGCGTCCATGCGATCCGCAGCACCCGGTCGTAGGCCCGCAGCGTCACGGTGCCCCGTTCGAGAGCCCGGTCGAGCGGGGCGCGCACAGCAGGCGGCAGGCGCAGCGCACCCTGCCGCAGCCGCTCACCCGGCACCTCGCCGTTCACCCGCCACGGGCTGCCGCGCCATCGTTCGGCGGCCGTCGCGCGGGCGAGCGCGACACGCTCGCGCGCAGCTGCCGTCGACAGCGTCGAGCGCTCTCCGGAGGTGGCTCGCGACGCCGACACGCGCGCCACCTGCAGGTCGATGTCGACCCGGTCTCGCAGCGGCCCCGACAGTCGTGCTGCGTAGCGGCGGATGGCCATCGGCGGGCAGGTGCACTCGCCTCCACGCACGCCGTAGCTGCCGCACGGACAGGGGTTCATGGCAAGGACGAGCTGGAACCGGGCCGGGAAACTCGCGGCGAACCCGGCGCGGGTGATCTCAATGCGTCCCGACTCGAGCGGCTGGCGGAGGGCGTCGAGTGCGGTGCGCTGGAACTCGGGCGTCTCGTCGAGGAAGAGCACTCCTCGGTGAGCGCGCACGATCGCCCCTGGACGGGGAGCGCGGGACCCTCCGCCCACCAGTGCGGCAGCAGATGCGCTGTGATGCGGGGCCTCGAACGGCGCCAGCGCATCGAGCCTGGTGACCGCCTCCCCCGTCAGCGAGCGGATCGCCGCAACCTCCAGCGCCTCGCTCTCGGTCAGGGCGGGGAGGATGCCGGGAAGCCGCCGGGCGAGCATCGTCTTACCTGCGCCGGGAGGGCCGCTGAGCATCATGTGGTGTCCGCCCGCCGCCGCGGCGACGAGTGCATCGACCGCCTCGTCCTGACCGATCACGTCGGCGAGGTCGAGCACCTCGAGGGGCTCAGCGGACACCGCGGGCATCTCGACCGGATCCGCGTCGACCAGCTCGACGTCGGCTCCGTGCCGGAGGGCGACCTCGGCGAGCGACACGGCGGCGTGCACCTCGATGCCGGGCACGAGCCTGGCCTCGGCCGCATTGGCATGCGGCACGATCACCGTCGTGAACCCGGCGCGGGCCGCCGCGTACACGGCGGGCAGCACACCGGGGACGGGCCTGAGCCTGCCGTCGAGGCCGAGCTCGCCGATGTGCACCGTGGAGCGCACCGAGTCCCTGCGGAGAGCTCCCCCTGTGGCGAGCGTCGCGACAGCGATACTCAGATCGAATCCACTCCCCGCCTTGGGCAGGTTCGCGGGCGAGAGGTTGACGGTGAGCCGACGACGCGGGAAGTCGAGCCCGGCGTTCACACAGGCGTTGCGCACCCGCTGCGCCGCCTCGCCCAGCGCCTTGTCCGGAAGGCCGATGATCTGGAAGCCAGGGGTCTGGCTGCTCAGATCGGCCTCGACCTCGACCATGTGCCCATCGACGCCGGTCAGGGCGACCGCCCACGTTCGCGCGGTGCTCACCACAGGTCCTCGAGGTGCTCGAGATGGGCAGTCGCAGCATCCGCACCCGTCAGCCCGATCACGTCGAGGCGGATCCGTCGGTCGCTCGCCTGCGCGGGGTGTGCCTGCGCCCATGCGAACGCCAGCCGCCAGAGCCGCCGTCGCTTACGCTCATCGATCGCCTCGAACGGGTGACCGAAGCCCGCGGAGCGTCGGGCCTTCACCTCGACGACGCAGAGCAGGTCGCCCATCGCCGCGACGATGTCGATCTCGCCCTGTGCGCACCTCCAGTTGCGCGCAAGGATCTCGTAGCCGCAGGCGCTCAGGTGCTGCGCCGCGCGCTCTTCACCCACCCGTCCCAACTCGTCTTTCGCTGCCATTCCGACAGCCTGAGGGCACCCGGAGACGCCCCGAGGCGTCACTCACAGCGATTGGGGAGAACTCGCCGCGGCCCCCGATTGGGGACAGAAGTCACTTGCCGTCGAGCGACAGCTCCTCGGGCAGCTCGAACTCGCGGCGCTGCAGCTCCTCGACGTTGACGTCCTTGAAGGTCAGCACGCGCACGGCTTTGACGAAGCGGTCAGCACGGTAGATGTCCCACACCCAGACGTCGGTCATCGAGATCTCGAAGTAGAAGTCGTGCTCGGTGTCACGACGCACCACGTTCACCTCGTTGGCGAGGTAGAAGCGGCGCTCGGTCTCGACGACGTACTGGAACTGGCCGACGACGTCGCGGTACTCGCGGAACAGCGCGAGCTCGAGTTCGCGGTCGTAGTCGTCGAAGGCATCCTCATCCATGATGGGTCCATCCTATGAGCACCGGACGGCGAATGCGGATTCCTCAGAACAGGGTCGGCGCGTCGGCGATCGCCCATGAGCACCTGTGCAGCGGCGACAGGCCGCGCTCGCGGATGGCCTGGCGATGCTCGGGACTCGCGTATCCCTTGTTGCGGTCCCACTGATAGTCGGGATGCTCCGGATGCAGAGTCGCCATGTGCATGTCACGCGCGACCTTCGCGATGACCGACGCCGCCGAGACGGATGCGCAGTCGCGGTCGCCCTTGATCACCGTGCGCACGGTCAGGGTCGCGGGGTGCACTCGCGAGACGTAGTCGTGGTTCCCGTCGAGGATCACGAGGGTGCGCTCGAGTGTCGCACCGCCGTCGACGACGGCCTGCACCGCACGCGATGCGGCGAGGCCGAGGGCGCGCATGATGCCCACCTCGTCGATCTCGGCGGCGCTCGACCAGCCCACCGCGGACAGCGGCACCCATCTGCTGGCGCGTTCGGCCATCGCCGGCCTGCGCTTCTCGGTGATCATCTTCGAGTCACGCAGCCCGTCGGGAACGCGTCGGCGCGAGCCCGCGGCATCCATCACTGCGGCGCCCACGGCGACGGGACCCGCCAGTGCTCCCCTCCCCACCTCGTCGAGCGCGATGATGAGGTCGAACTCCTTGAGAAGCCGACGCTCGAGTGTGAGGGTCGGCGCGACCACGGTCATTCCTCGTCGGGCACGGCGCGGAACACGTCGTCGTGCGTGTCGATGGGCCCGAACCTGTTCACCGGCCAGGTGGTCAGGAATGCGCGCCCCACGACGTTCTCGAGGGGCACGAAGCCACCGCCGGGCAGGTCCTGGTGCGCTCGCGAGTCCTGCGAGCGATCGCGGTTGTCGCCCATGACCCAGATGCGGTCGTCGGGAACGGTGACGTCGAACTCGGCGTTCGATGCCGCTGTGTCCCCTTCGGGGAGGTTGAGGTAGCCGAGCTCGTTCACGGGTGATCCGTTCACGGTGACCTGTCCCAGAGCATTGCAGCACACGACGTGATCGCCCGGCATCCCGATCACCCGCTTGACCAGATGGTCCTGCGCGTCTGTCGTCGAGATGCCGACGAAGGTGAGCGCCCAGTCCGCGGCCTCGACGAGGGGCGGCCTCGCAGGCCTCTGCGGCGGGCTGGGCAGCCAGCCGCCCGGGTCCTTGAACACCACGACATCCCCGCGGTCGTACCCGCTCCATCGCGGCGTGAGCTCATCGACCAGGATGCGATCGTTGACGAGGAGCGTGCGCTCCATCGATCCGGAGGGGATGTAGAACGACCGCACGACGAAGGTCTTCACGACGAACGAGACCAGTGCGGCGATGAGGATGATGACCAGCACGTCGCGCAGGAAGACCAGTGCGCCCCGGCGCCGCTGCGGTGGCTGGGTTGCCGCGGGGGCATCGGATGTCATGTGTTTCCTCTTCATCGACTCACCGCGCACGCGCGGCATTACAAGGGTCGCACACCCGTGCCGGAACGACAGAACCCCGGGACGGGTGTCCCGGGGTTCTGTCGGCAAGGATGCGACGAGTCAGTTCTCGCGCTTCTCCTTGATCTTGGCCTTCTTGCCGCGCAGGTTGCGCAGGTAGTACAGCTTCGCGCGACGGACGTCACCGCGGGTGACGACCTCGATGTGGTCGATCACCGGCGAGTGCACCGGGAAGGTGCGCTCGACGCCGACCTGGAAGCTGATCTTGCGGACCGTGAAGGTCTCGCGGACTCCATCGCCCTGGCGGCCGATGACGACTCCCTGGAACACCTGGATGCGCGAGCGGGTGCCCTCGGTGATGTTCACGTGCACCTTGACGGTGTCACCGGGGTTGAAGACAGGAATGTCGGAACGGAGCGAAGCCGCGTCGACGGCGTCGAGGATCTGCATGATCGTCTCTCTCTGCACTCGCCACAGGTCGGATGCATGAATCAAAGGGATGAGAACGGGTGTGTGCCGAGCGGCGCGCGAGGCGTCCGCGGGTTCCCCTGAGGCAGAACCGGGTCACGGCACAAACAGCTATTCTGCCATGAACCGCGGCCGCGCGCCAATCACGGCGAGCGGCTCAGAGGTCCCGCGAGCGGGATTCCTCGATGACGATCACGTCGGGGTCCGAGACAGTGCTCCCGCTACGCTGCGGCGGGGTGATCGTCGACCACGTGATGGTCTCGCGCAGGCGAGCCCCTGTACCGCGCGCCTCGTTCCAGAGCTGCCACAGCTGCATCCACAGCATGCCGACCGCGACGACGATCGCGGCGGTGAGCAGCCAGGGGAACGCGCCGTCGATGAAGCATCCGACCAGGATCGTCAGCACATGCCAGAGACCGAAGCCGGCGACATCCAGCCACGACACCGCACGCTCGGCGCGCACGGAGGGCCTCGAGCGGGTGAGCAGCGTCAGGATCAGCTGGGTGACGAAGACGCCGGGGATCGCCATCAGCAGCACCCAGAGCAGGCCCCACCCGTTGCGTCCGAAGATCGCCCAGCCGACGAGCATCCACGCCGGAAGCGCGAGGGAGGCCGGCAGAAGCCAGCGGAAGAACAGCCGTCGCAGCATCATGCTCCGATGCTACGTGGCCGCCCGTCCGCTCGGGCGAGTGTTCGCTGTGGGCATCGGCGCCGTGCGGATCGGGGAGAATGGATGGCGACGAGAGGAACTCCCATGATCGAATTGCGCACCCCCGCCGAGATCGACGAGATGCGCGCCGCGGGCCGCTTCGTCGCAGAGACCCTGGCGACCCTGCGCGACGAGACGAAGGTCGGGACGAACCTGCTCGCGATCGACGCGCGGGCCCACGATCTGATCCGCCGTGCCGGCGCCGAGTCGTGCTACATCGACTACGCGCCCTCCTTCGGCCGCGGCCCCTTCGGCAAGGTCATCTGCACCTCGGTGAACGACGCCGTGCTGCACGGCCTCCCCCACGACTACACGCTCCGCGACGGCGACCTCGTTTCGCTCGACTTCGCCGTGTCCGTGGATGGATGGGTCGCCGACTCCGCGGTCTCGTTCGTCGTCGGGACACCGCGCGATGAGGACCTTCGTCTGATCGACACCACCGAGCGGGCGCTGGAGGCTGCCATCGCCGCCGCGGTCGTGGGAAACCGCATCGGCGACATCTCGGCATCCATCGCCGCCGTCGCGCATGTCGAGGGCTACTCGATCAACACGGACTTCGGCGGTCACGGCGTCGGACGGATCATGCACGGTGATCCGCACGTGCCGAACGACGGGCGCGCCGGACGCGGCTTCCCGCTGCGCGAGGGTCTCGTCTTCGCCCTCGAGCCGTGGTTCCTGGCCACCACCGACGAACTCGTCACCGACGACGACGGCTGGACGCTCCGCAGTGCCGACGGCTCACGGGGCTCGCACTCGGAGCACACTGTCGCCGTCACCAAGGACGGTCCGATCGTCCTCACCGACCGCGGCTTCCTCGGCGTCGACTGACGGGGCGCGATCGCCGGGCTCCCAGAACTCTCGCATCGGCGTCCGCATAGACTCGCGTGCGACACCCGCCCGACGATCCTGAGGGAGCGCCAGACGATGACGAGCACCACGACGGACACCTCCTGGCTCGGCTCTCTCATCGACGCCGTGATCGGCCTGATGGACCTCATCGGACCGATCGGCGCAGGGCTGGCGATCGCTCTGGAGAACCTGTTCCCTCCCCTGCCGAGTGAGGCGATCCTGCCGATGGCCGGCATCGCAGCCCATGACGGTTCCTTCGGTCTGTGGGAGGCGGTGCTGTGGACCACCGTGGGCTCGCTCGTGGGTGCGCTCGCCCTCTACGGGCTCGGCGCGTGGCTCGGCCTTCGCAGGCTGCGCCGAATCGCAGACCGTCTGCCCCTCGTCGCCGTGTCCGACGTCGACAGGACCGTCGCCTGGTTCCATCGGCATGGCGGCAAGGCGGTGTTCTTCGGCCGGTTCATCCCGATCTTCCGCAGCCTGATCTCGATCCCCGCTGGCGTGGCGCGGATGCCGATGTGGCGCTTCGGAGTCCTCACGACGGCCGGCAGCCTGATCTGGAACACCGCGTTCATCCTCTGCGGATGGTTCCTCGGCTCCGGCTGGCACATCGTCGAGCAGTACGTCGACGTGGTACAGAACGTCGTCATCGTGGTCGTCGCCCTCGCCGTCGTCGTGTTCGCGGCCTCGCGGATCCGCTCCGTGCGCGCCGCGCGCCGACAGGATGCGCTCGAGCACGTCGACGAGTCGGGGCCGAGCGAGACCCGCACCGACGGCATCCCGATCTCATCCGGTCGCTGAATCGGCGTAGCGCGGCGCTCAGTCCGCGATCAGATCCGGACGGCGCGTCCGCGTGCGCTCGAGCTGCTGCTCGTGGCGCCACCCGGCGATCGCGCCGTGATTGCCGCTGAGCAGGATCGGCGGCACCTCCCGATCACGCCAGACGGAGGGCTTCGTGTATGACGGGTACTCGAGCAGTCCGTCTTCGTGCGACTCCTCGACGAGGCTCTCCGGGTTGCCCACGACACCGGGGATGAGGCGGCCGATCGCCTCGACCATGGCCATCACCGCCACCTCTCCCCCGTTGAGGACGTAATCACCAAGGCTGATCAGACGCACCTCGCCGAGCTCGGCCGCGTACTCGAAGACGCGCTCGTCGATGCCCTCGTAGCGGCCGCATCCGAAGATGAGATGCTCACGAGTGGCGAGGTCGCGAGCCGTGGCCTGGGTGAAGACCTCGCCGGCAGGCGAGGGGAAGATGATGGTGGGTCGCTCGGAGCGCGCAGTGTTCGGGGCGGGCTCTGCGGGTGGCGCGGCGAGGCGGTCGAGAGCGAGACCCCAGGGCTCCGGCTTCATGACCATGCCCGCGCCGCCGCCGTACGGCGTGTCGTCGACGGTGCGATGCCTGTCTGAGGTCCAGTCCCTGAGATCGTGGACGTTCAGATCCAGGATGCCCGAGTCACGGGCCTTCCCGAGCAGAGAGAGCGTCAGACCGTCGAAGTACGACGGGAAGATCGAGACGACGTCGATTCTCATCGTGCGGCGCCGCTCGTCACTCGGAGGGCGCGTCGTCGGCGGCCGGGAGCTCCTCGAAGAGCCCGGGCGGAGGTGTGACGACGATGCGACCGGCGGCGATGTCGACAGTGGGCACGAGCGCCTCGACGAAGGGCACCATCACGTCGCCGGACTCGGTGCGGACGATCAGCAGGTCCTGGGCGGGGAGATGCTCGACCCGCGCGACGCGGCCGACGACCGCGTCGTCGCGAACGACGTCGAGCCCGACCAGCTGGTGCGCGTACCAGGCGTCGTCCTCGGCCTCATCGTCCTCGTCCATCCAGAGGATGGCGCGCACGAGCGACTCGGCTGCGGTGCGGTCGTCGACGCCGTCGAGAAAGACGACGGAGTTGCCGTTCATCACGCGGTACTCGCGGATGGTCACCGTCTTGCCGTGCCAGCTGGATGCCTCGGGCACCTGCAGCGTGAACTCGGCTCCGGGGACGAAACGGCGTTCGGGGTTGTCGGTGTACAGCTCGAGCTTCAGCGCGCCCTTGAGACCGTGCGCCTTGAGCAGGCGGCCGACGCGGAGCTGGTTCTTCTCGGCTGCCACGTCAGTCGTCCGCGACGTCGACGCGGACGCGGCGTCCGTCGGCGAGAGCGGAGATGAGGGTGCGCAGCGCCTTGGCGGTGCGGCCGCCGCGCCCGATCACACGACCACGGTCATCCGGGTGCACGTGCACCTCGAGGAGGTCGCCCCTGGACGACGCGGATGCGGTGATGCGGACATCGTCCGGGTGATCCACGATCCCCTTGACGACGTGTTCGAGCGCGGCGGCGAGCACGGCGGATTACTCTGCGTCGGCGGCGGCGTCGGCCGCGTCCTCGGCGGGAGCCTCAGCAGGAGCCTCTTCGGCCTTCTTCTCGGCCTTGGGCTTGATGACCGACTTCTTGGCCGAGTCGATCTCGAAGGGCGCCTTCGGCTCGGCGACCTGGACGGTCGACTTCGCGTTCTTGTCGCCCTTGAACTTGCCCCAGTCGCCCGTGAGCTTCAGCAGCGCGGTGACCTGCTCGGTCGGCTGAGCGCCGACGGACAGCCAGTACTGCGCGCGCTCGGAGTCGACCTCGATGAACGAGGGGTTCTCGGTGGGGTGGTACTTGCCGATCTCCTCGATCACGCGGCCGTCGCGCTTGGTGCGCGAGTCGGCGACGACGATGCGGTAGTGCGGTGCACGGATCTTGCCCATGCGCTTGAGACGGATCTTGACAGCCACGATTCTCCTGAATGGTGTGGAAAGAAAGATGAACCGGTCGCCTGGAGAGTGGGGTGCACATCCGGCGGAAGCTCTGAAAAGGGTGACGGATGCTGGATAGAGGGTCGAGCAGCCGTCCGACCCTCTATTCTGCCAGATCCCGCCGCCGTGCGCGAAACGACACGACACAGTGCGCGCGGCACGTGAGATCACCGTGTCAGACTGTGCGCGTGCCGATCGAATTCGCCTCCTCCGCCCGCTCGACAGTCGGGCTGGAGTGGGAGATCATGCTCGCCGACCCGACGACGGGAGACCTCGTCGGGCGCGCGCCGGAACTGCTCACGCGTCTGGAAGAGCAGAGCGCCTCCGAGCGGCACACGGTCACGGGCGAGCTGCTCACCAATACGATCGAGGTCACCAGTGGCGTCGGCGCCACGGTCTCTGCCGCCATCGACGACATCGCTGCGGCGATCGCGTCCGTTCGGCGGTCGACCGACTCGGCGGGAATCGAGCTGCTCTCAGCGGGCAGCCACCCGTTCGCCCAGTGGTACGACCAGCGCGTGACCGACAAGAACCGCTATCACAAGCTCATCGAGCGCACCCAGTGGTGGGGCCGCAACATGATGATCTGGGGCATCCACGTGCATGTGGGCGTCGACGACAGGACCAAGGTGCTCCCGATCGTGGGCGCGCTGTCGGCCTTCCTCCCCCACCTTCAGGCACTGTCGGCGTCGAGCCCGTACTGGGCGGGAGAGAGGACCGGCTACGCATCCAACCGCGCACTGGTGTTCCAGCAGCTGCCGACGGCCGGCCTGCCGTGGCCGATGTCGACCTGGTCCGAGTTCGAGACCTTCGTCGATGACATGACACGCACGGGAGTCATGGACGACCCGTCTGAGATCCGATGGGACATCCGGCCCGCGCCTCGTTGGGGCACGATCGAGGTTCGCGCCTGCGATGGCATGTCGACGCTGACCGAGCTCGCATCGATCGCCGCCCTCACGCAGACGCTCGTCGAGTTCTTCTCCCGCGAGCTCGACGATGGCAGGCAGCTGCCGACGCTGCAGCCGTGGTTCCACCGCGAGAACAAGTGGCGGGCAGCACGCTACGGGCTGGACGCCCGCGTCATCGTCGACCGCGCCGGCTCCCAGATACCGGTACGCGAGCACATCGCCGCGGTCGTGGAGGATCTCATGCCGGTCGCAGCCGATCTGCACTGCACCAGCGAGCTGCAGGGTGTCCTGGCGATCATCGAGCAGGGGGCGAGCTACTCGCGTCAGCTCGCCGCGGCGGACGCCTCCGGCGGGGATCTGCGTCAGGTCGTGCAGCACCTGATCCGTGAGTTCCGCGCTGGTCCAGAGCACTCGATCGGCGTGTGAGACCGGGCTTCGAGCGGAGTCATTCCCCGTCGAGAAGCCGTCGTGCGAGCGTGTCGTCGAGGACGACGTCGGTGATCAGCCCCGCGCCGATGGCCGCTCTCAGCGAACCGGCCTTCGCAGCACCCGAGACCACGCAGATCCGGCGCGGCACGCGTCGCAGCCGATCCAGGCCGGGACCGGTGGAGCGCGCATTCAGGCGGATGTCGCGCCAGCTGCCGTCGGCGCGGAAGAACACCGTCGCGACATCGCCGATGACGCCGTCCTCCTCGAGACTCCTGTAGTCGTCGCGTCCGAGGTAGCCCCCGACGTACACCCGGCTGGGAACGTCGGCCTGAGGGGAGCCGAGCCCGAAGACCGCGATGTCCATCTTCGACTGGAAGGCGAGGACGCGCCGGGTGCTGCGTTCGCGCCACATCGCGTCCCTGGTGTCCGGGCTGTCGAAGAAGGCGGGCACCGGGAACTGCTCCACCTGCGCGCCGAACGCGTGCCCGAAGCGCTGCAGGATGTCGCTCGAGTACTCCAGGCCGCTCGTCTGGGTGTTCCCCGCGCCGTTGAGCTGCACGAATGTCGTGCCGTGGGTGTCCTTCTGCATCAGCGATCGGCTGACAGTGCTTATCGTCGAGCCCCAGGCGACGCCGACCACCATGTTCGACTCGACGAACTGCGACAGCAGACGCCCGGCGGTGAGCGCGACCCGTTCGAGACGCTCCACCTCGCTGACGCGCTCGGGAACAGGGGCGATGTGGGCGGTGACGCCGTGTCGTTCGCTGAATCGCTGCTCCAGCATCCCGAGTCTCTCGAGGGGCGAATGGATGCGGATGTCGACGAGACCGACTTCGCGGGCGAAGCCGAGCAGACGTGACACCGACGATCGCGAGGTGCCCAGCTCTCGGGCGATGACCTCCATGGTCTGATCCTGCATGTAGTACAGCTGCGCCGCAGTGAGGGCGGCGATCAACTTGCGGTCTCGCGCGTTGCGGGTCGTCATGCTGTCCTCCGGCGACGATTCTTGCACATATGTGCATTCGGCTTGCACATCCAGCGCAGCGGGTCGATGCTGAAGGCAACCAGAGAAGAGAGGTCGAAGATGATCGAGTCGACACACTCCTCGCGGGAGCGAGAGCAGGTACGGGCCGTTCGCGAGTCGGGGCGCACGACCGTCCTCGTCATCGGTGCGGGCATCAACGGCATCGCCACCTTCCGCGACCTGGCCCTGCAGGGCGTGGACGTGCTGCTGGTCGAGCGGGGTGACTTCGCATCGGGTGCGTCCTCAGCCTCCAGCCACATGATCCATGGCGGCATCCGCTACCTCGAGAACGGAGAGTTCCGTCTCGTGCGGGAATCCGTTCAGGAGCGCAACGGACTGCTCAAGATCGCCCCGCACTACGTCAAGCCGCTGCAGACGACCATCCCGATCTACTCGACGTTCTCGGGGATACTCTCGGCCCCGCTGCGCTTCCTCACCCACCGCAGCGGCAAGCCTCAGGAGCGCGGCGCGTTCCTCATCAAGGTCGGCCTGACCATCTACGACACGTTCTCGCGGGACGGCGGGGTCGTGCCCAGGCACCGCTTCCTGGGGCGCAGGCGATCGCTGGCCGAACTGCCCTCACTCGATCCAGGCATCAAGTACACGGCGACCTACTACGACGCCTCCATGCACGACCCGGAGCGACTCGCGCTGGATGTCCTGCAGGACGGCCGGGCCGCCCACCCCGGCGCCATCGCACTCAACTACGTCGAGGCGGCAGGCCGCTCGGGCGACGGAGTCCTGCTCCGCGACCTCGAGTCCGGCACGGAGTTCACGGTGTCCGCCGATGTGGTCGTCAACGCCTCGGGGCCGTGGACCGACCTCACCAACGAAGCGCTCGGTGAGGACACGCGCTTCATGGGCGGCACGAAGGGCTCGCACATCGTGCTGGATCACCCTGAGCTGCTCGACGCCACCGGGGGGCGGGAGATCTTCTTCGAGCACTCCGACGGCCGCATCGTCCTCATCTACCCGCTCAAGGGCCGTGTGCTCGTCGGCACCACCGACATCGATGCGGATCCTCGCGAGAACCCGGTCTGCACAGACGAGGAGATCGACTACTTCTTCGAGCTCATCCATCACGTGTTCCCCTCGATCCCGGTGTCGCGTGATCAGATCGTGTACACCTTCTCGGGCATCCGCCCCCTCCCCCGCCACGAGGACACCGCTCCCGGCTTCGTCTCGCGCGACTACCGGATCGAGGTGGACAAGGCGGGCCGCGTTCCCCTGGTCAGCCTCGTCGGGGGCAAGTGGACGACCTTCCGCGCGCTCGGCGAGTCGCTGTCGGACGTGGTGCTCGGGCTGATCGGCCGCACCCGCTCCGTCTCGACCGTTGGCCGGGCGATCGGCGGCGGCGAGGGCTTCCCGCGCACGGCTCGCGCGCGACACAGCTGGGTGGAGCAGAACCTCTCAGGCGCGGGCGAACGCGCAGAGCGCCTGCTCACCCGGTACGGCACCCGCGCGGCGCAGGTGTGGGGATTCATCCAGGACGGCGACGACGCTCCGCTCGCGGGCGGCGACCTCTCGACGCGGGAGCTCGCCTGGATGATCGAGCACGAGCACGCGGTCCGGCTTCAGGACGTCGTCCTGCGCCGCACCAGCCTCGCCTTCACCGGCGACGTCGACATCGATGTCCTCACGGAGCTGGCGGATGCCATGGCTCCCCTGCTGGGCTGGGACGCCGCCCGTCGCGACGCCGAGCTCGAGGGCGCACGCACCCTGCTCAACGACCGGCACGGTCTCGAGCTTCCCGCTCTTCCGTCACACCTCGAAGGCTGAACGACCCCGTCGTCCTCCTCACGACGTATTTCACTCACTGCACGGGCTTGGGGAGAGCACGTGCGCACGAAAGGTCAAAGAAGACATGACTGATGTCAATCTCGGGCTGTACTTCCTCTCCGAGTTCGTCGGAACCGCGATGCTCGTCCTGCTCGGATGCGGTGTCGTCGCGAACGTCGCACTCGCCAAGAACAAGGGCTACGCGGGCGGATTCCTCATGGTCAACTGGGGATGGGGCCTGGCAGTGTTCGCCGGTGTTCTCGCCTCGGCCTACTCCGGGGCCATCCTCAACCCCGCTGTCGGCATCGGCCTGCTGATCGCAGGCAAGATCACCTTCACCGCGTTCCTCGTCGCCACCGCCGCCGAGGTCCTCGGCGCCATCCTGGGTGCCATCGTCGTGTGGCTCGCCTACAAGCAGCACTTCGACGAGGAGCCCGAGGCCGCCAACAAGCTCGGCGTGTTCTCGACCGGTCCGGCCATCCGCTCCTACGGCTGGAACCTCATCACCGAGATCATCGGCACGTTCGTGCTGGTGTTCATCATCTTCGCGTTCGCCGACTACGGCGACATCGAGATCGGGACGCCCGGAGGCCTCGGACCGCTCACCGCCCTCCCCGTCGCCCTGCTGGTGGTCGGCATCGGCGCATCGCTCGGTGGTCCGACCGGGTACGCGATCAACCCCGCCCGCGACCTCGGTCCTCGCATCGCGCACGCGATCCTCCCGATCAAGGGCAAGGGATCGAGCGACTGGGCGTACTCGTGGGTGCCTGTCGTCGGCCCCCTCATCGGCGGCTCCCTCGCCGCGCTCGCCTCGCCGGCGCTGCTCAACCTCGTGACACTCGCCTGACCTGATTCAAAGGAGAAGCATCATGGCTGACTACATCATCGCAATCGATCAGGGCACCACCTCGAGCCGTGCCATCATCTTCGACCGCAAGGGCAGCATCATCGCCACCGGTCAGAAGGAGCACGAGCAGATCCTGCCCAAGGCGGGCTGGGTCGAGCACGACGCGTCGGAGATCTGGCGCAATGTGCAGGAGGTGATCGGCCTGGCCCTCAGCCGCGCCGATCTCACCCGCCACGACATCGCCGCGGTCGGCATCACCAACCAGCGCGAGACCGCGGTGGTCTGGGACAGGAACACCGGCGAGCCGGTCTACAACGCCATCGTCTGGCAGGACACCCGCACCCAGGAGATCGTCGACCGCCTCGCGGCCGACGGCGGCGTCGAGCGGTTCAAGCCGATCGTCGGCCTGCCGCTCGCGACCTACTTCTCGGGTACGAAGATCGCGTGGATCCTCGAGAACGTCGAGGGAGCCCGCGAGAAGGCCGAGGCAGGCGACCTGATGTTCGGCACCACGGACTGCTGGGTGCTCTGGAACCTCACCGGCGGCGTCGACGGCGGTGTGCACGCGACCGACGTGACCAACGCGTCGCGCACCATGTTCATGGATCTCGAGACACTCGAGTGGCGTGACGACATCCTCGAGGCATTCGGCGTGCCGCGCTCGATGATGCCGGAGATCCGCTCATCGTCCGAGGTGTACGGGGCCGCTGAGGACTCCTCGCTGCTGCGCGAGACCCCCATCGCGGGAATCCTGGGCGACCAGCAGGCCGCCACCTTCGGTCAGGCCGCGTTCGACAAGGGCGAGAGCAAGAACACCTACGGAACGGGCTGCTTCCTCATCTTCAACACCGGCGAGGAGGTCGTGCACTCCAAGAACGGTCTGCTCACCACCGTCGGATACAAGCTGGGCGACGGGCCGACGCACTACGCCCTCGAGGGTTCGATCGCGGTCACCGGTTCGCTGATCCAGTGGCTGCGGGACCAGCTCGGGATCATCGGATCTGCACCCGAGGTCGAAGACCTCGCGCGCCAGGTCGACGACAACGGCGGGGTGTACATCGTGCCGGCGTTCTCGGGTCTCTTCGCTCCCTACTGGCGCCCGGATGCCCGTGGCGCGATCGTGGGCCTGACCCGGTACTCGAACAGGAACCACATCGCGCGTGCGGCGCTCGAAGCGGTCGCCTTCCAGACGCGCGACGTGCTGGATGCCGTGAACGCGGATGCCGGGGTCGACCTCTCGGAGCTGAAGGTCGACGGCGGCATGGTCGCCAACGATGCCCTTATGCAGTTCCAGGCCGACGTCCTCGGGGTGCCGGTCGTCCGGCCCGTGGTCGCCGAGACCACCGCGCTCGGCGCGGCGTACGCCGCCGGGCTCGCGGTGGGCTTCTGGAGCGGACTCGACGACCTCTCCGCGAACTGGCAGGAGGACAAGCGCTGGGAGCCGACCATGGACGCTGCTGAGCGCGACCGTCTGCTCCGCCTGTGGCGCAAGGCCGTGTCGAAGTCGATGGACTGGGTCGACGACGACGTGAGGTGATCGCGGCTCTATGAGAGGGCGGGTTCGGAGCGCGTCTCCGGATCCGCCCTCTGCGTGTCAGCGGCGGTCATCCGCCGCGAGTCGTGCAACGAACGCGCGGGCGACCGCGCGCGGCGCGTGCTCATGCCAGATCAGATACTCCGCGCGCATCGGCCCGTCTTCGATGTCGACGGCCACGACGTCCGCAGACGAGCGGCTGACGACGCCGGGTGCGAGCAGGCACACGGCGAGTCCCGACGCAACGAGCCCGAGCAGGAGCTCGGCGGAGGCCGCCTCGAACGCGACATCGCGACCGAGGCCTGCTGTCGAGAACGCCAGATCGCCCTGTGCGCGCCCCGATGTGCCCGCCGGGAAGTCGGCGAAGGTATCTTTCGCGATGTCCTGCAGACGGATCCTCGCGCGGCCCGCGACCGGATGCGATGGCGGCAGGACCGCCACCAGTCGTTCGCGATCGAGCAGACGCCCCGACACGCCGGCCGGCTCGACGTCGGCGCGCAGGCCGAGGAACGCAGCATCCAGTTCGTCGCCGCGGACCGCGGCGACGAGGGATTCGCTGTTGCCCACCGTCAGCTCCACCCGCACCTCGGGGTGCTCTGCGCGGAATCCGGCGATGACAGCCGGGATATCCACCGCGGCGACCGTCGGGATGACCCCCAGCCTCAGGGTTCCGACGACGCGGCCCTCCGCGGCGGCGGCATCCTCCTTCGCCGCCGCCACTGCTGCGAGGGCCGTCCGCGCGTGCTGGAGGAATGCCAGGCCCGCCTCGGTGGGTCGCACGCTGCGGCTCGATCGGATGAAGAGGCGCTGACCGAGTTCGCGCTCGAGCGCAGCGATCTGATGGCTCAACGCGGACTGGGTGACGAAGCATCGCTCGGCCGCACGGGTGAAGCTCGCGACAGAGGCGACCTCGACGACATAGCGCAGCTGCTGCAGATCCACATAAGCATGATCTCAGTTCATTGTTCGTGTGAAAAGCATGCGTTGGACTCATGTCCGCCGATGACGCACGCTGAACACATGATCCCCCTGCGTGTTCTTCTCCTCACCGCCCTCGCGCCGATGGCCTGGGGCACGACGTATCTCGTGACGACCGAGCTGCTTCCCGCCGGGCACCCGCTGCTGGCGGGGCTTCTGCGGGCGCTGCCGGCGGGGGTGCTCGCGCTGGTCGCAGGAAGGGCCCTTCCTCGGGGCTCCTGGTGGTGGAAGGCGTCCGTTCTCGGGATCCTGAACATCAGCGCGTTCTTCCCCCTGCTCTTCATCGCCGCGGAGCGTTTGCCCGGCGGGGCCGCCGCCGCGATCGCCGGCGTTCAGCCCCTCATCATCATCGGCCTCGGCAGAATGGCGCTGCGCGAGCGCACGCGGGTGCTCGCCACCATCGCCGCCCTCGTCGGTGCGGGCGGCGTCACCCTCGTCGTCCTCGGCCCGAGCGCGCGACTCGACCCCGTCGGCGTGCTGGCCGCTCTGGGAGGCGTCGCGGCGACGGCATCCGGGGTCGTCCTCACCAAGCGCTGGGGCCGGCCCGCAGGCGTGGGCCCGGTCGCATACGCCGGCTGGCAGCTCTCCGCAGGCGGTCTGATGCTTCTGCCGCTGACGCTGCTGCTCGAACCGCTTCCGACACGAGTCGAACCGGGAGCGATCCTGGGCTACCTCTGGCTGGCGAGCGTCGGCGGCCTGCTCGCCTATGTGCTGTGGTTCCGCGGCATCCAGCAGCTTCCCGTCGCCGCGC
Organism: Microbacterium esteraromaticum; assembly: GCF_014084045.1. Classification (NCBI taxonomy): domain Bacteria; kingdom Bacillati; phylum Actinomycetota; class Actinomycetes; order Micrococcales; family Microbacteriaceae; genus Microbacterium; species Microbacterium esteraromaticum. The sequence continues at coordinate 2,792,906 of NZ_CP043732.1, read as the reverse complement.
CCGGCCTCCTCGCGCTGCTCTCCCCCGTCGTCGCCACGGTGCTCGGAGTCCTGGTCGCCGGCGAGACGTTCACCACCACTCAATCCATCGGCATCGCGACCGTGCTGGTCGCTCTGGTCGCCGGCCAGATGTTCACGCACCGCCGCGCCGAGCCAGCACGCCTCGATCCGCCACCCGCGCGCTCGCGAGAGCTCAGCCACACGGGCTGATGCGGATCAGCTCTTTCCGAAGAGCTTCTGGATCTCGGCGAGGTCGGCCTCGCTGGGCGCCGCCGTGCGACCGCCGAGTCCGAAGCCGGTTCCCGTCGGGGTGCTGCTCGCCGTCGCGAGCCCGGCGTTCTCGGCCGCGCGCTTGGCCGGGTTGCCCGATCGCGATCCGCCCTTGCCCTTGGCGCCCTTCTTGCCGCGCTTGCTCGACGCACCGGGCTTTCCCATCGGCCCCATGCCGGGGATCTGCGGGGTGCCGCCTCGCGCGACCGTCTTCATCATCTTCGCGGCCTGCTCGAAGCGCTGCACGAGCTGGTTGACGTCGGTGACGGTCATGCCGGATCCCTTGGCGATGCGCAGGCGTCGCGAGCCGTTGAGGACCTTCGGGTTGCGGCGCTCGCCGGGTGTCATGGAGCGGATGATCGCCTCGGTGCGGTCGATCTCGCGCTCGTCGAAGTCCTCGAGCTGCTGCTTCATCTGGCCCATGCCCGGCAGCATGCCGAGCATCTTCTTCATCGAGCCCATCTTCTTCATCTGCTGAAGCTGGTCGAGGAAGTCCTCGAGCGTGAAGGTCTCGTTGGCCAGCTTCTCGGCGACCTTGAGCGCCTCCTCCTCGTCGAAGGCGGCCTGCGCCTGCTCGATGAGGGTGAGGATGTCGCCGAGGTCGAGGATGCGGCTCGCCATGCGGTCGGGGTGGAACGACTCGAGGTCCTCGAGGTTCTCGCCCGTGGACGCGAAGATGATCGGACGTCCGGTGACGGACGCCACCGACAGCGCTGCACCACCGCGGGCGTCGCCGTCGAGCTTCGACAGGACCACTCCGGTGAAGTCGACGCCCTCCTGGAAGGCCTTCGCGGTGTTCACCGCATCCTGACCGATCATCGCGTCGATGACGAACAGCACCTCGTCGGGGCTGGTCGCCTTGCGGATGTCAGATGCCTGCTTCATCAACTCGGCGTCGACACCGAGGCGTCCCGCGGTGTCGATGATGACGACGTCGTGCTGGTGGCGGCGCGCGTAGTCGACGCCGTCCTTGGAGACGCGGATCGGGTCGCCGACGCCGTTGCCGGGCTCGGGAGCGTAGATCGTGGCTCCGGCACGCTCGGCGACGACCTGCAGCTGGTTCACCGCGTTCGGGCGCTGCAGGTCGGCGGCGACGAGCAGCGGCGTGTGCCCTTCGCCCTCGAGCTGCTTGGCCAGCTTGCCCGCGAACGTGGTCTTGCCCGAGCCCTGAAGGCCCGCGAGCATGATGACCGTGGGCGGGGTCTTGGCGAACTCGAGGCGACGCTGCTCGCCGCCGAGGATCGCGATGAGCTCTTCATTGACGATCTGCACGACCTGCTGCGCCGGGTTCAGCGCCTTGTTCACCTCGTCGCCGAGTGCGCGCTCGCGCACCTTGCCGGTGAAGTCCTTCACGACCTGCAGGGCGACGTCCGCGTCGAGCAGGGCGCGGCGGATCTCGCGGACGGTGCCGTCGACATCGGCGGGCGTCAGCTTGCCCTTCGTGCGCAGGTTGCGGAAGGTCTCGGTGAGCCGATCGGAGAGCGTGCCAAAGGTAGCCATGGTGCCTCCGATTCTACGCGAGCGGCGCCCCCACTCCGAGCGTCGCCCGCAGAGCATCCTTCGCGCGCTGGTATCGACCCCGTGCGGTGGACGCGCGGATCCCCAGCAGCTCGGCGGCTTCCGCGATGCTCAGACGATCCCAGTGCACCAGCCGGACCAGCTCGGCAAGCTCCGGATCGAGCCTCTCGATCGCGTCTCGCACCTCAGCGCCGTCGTCGGCCGCTGGCGACGTCGCCGACTCCCTGAGCTGCAGCCGGAGGCGGTCGGCGAGTGCCCACCGACGGCGCTGACCGCGGGCGTGGTTCAGCAGCGTGCCCCGAGCGATCCCGAACAGCCACATACGGGCACGCTCGGCATCGACGGGAAGCTCATCGACACGGCGCCAGGCGACAACCATCGTCTCCCCGAGCAGATCCGGGGCGTCATCCGCGCCGATCCTGCGCTCCAGATAGGCGAGCAGGTCGGTGGCCGAGGACTCGAGTGCACGGCTCAGGCGTGCGCCATCGTGGCGGCTCACTCGGCGCCCTCTCCGCCCCAGTCCTCGCCCTCGCAGTGCAGCTGGCTGTGCGATGTGGCCCCCGCGAGCCCGTGCTCGGAGTCGTAGCCGTGGGCCTTCAACTCGCTGTACATGGCCTCGCTCAGCGCCTGATCATGGGCCGTCCAGGCATTGAGGTCGGCGATGCGCGGATCCTTCGCGGCCTCCGCGTCCCGGGCGATCGACTCCTCGACCACGGCCAGTGACTGCGCCACGAACGGATCCGCCGCAGCCTCGACATCCGTCCGGGCGAACCAGTCGTCGATGATCCGGTTCACGTCGGCTTCGACGAACGGATCGGCGATGTCGTATCCGCTGTAGCGGATCTCGCACTGACCCCAGGTGGGCGAGACATACGAGTAGCTGCGCTCAGGGTTCTCGAGCCCCGGGCTCCAGATCCAGTCCGAGTTGGCCGCCGCGAAGCCTGCGCCGCCCACGAACACCAGGGCGAGTGCGCCGCCGAGCACGCTCACCCTCCGGCGCGACCGCTTCGGCGGGCGCGCGCTATCACGGGCATCCGCCACCATCTGCCGGATCGCCGCGTCGCGAGCATTCCCTCGATCAGCGAGCGCGGGCGCCGAACGGTCGAGCAGGTCGTCGAATGTGTCGGTCATGAGGTCCTCCTTCAGCGGGTCTCACTCATGACCTGTCCGGCCGGCGCCGAAACGTCCGCTCAACCCCAGGGAAGGTCGTGGATCGCGTGCAGCGCCTCGTCGAACTGGGCCTCGAGCGACGCCTGACCCGCTCCCTGCTCGGCCCACACCCGAACGGACGACAGCACGGCCGTCGCCAGTGCGGAGCCGAGGATATCGGCGCGGATCGCCTCGATTCCGGCGCTGCGCGCTGTCGCGGCGATTCCCGACGAGAGACGGGCGTGCCTCAGGCCCGTATCGCGCAGCAGTTCGGTCTCGACGCCCATCGCGCTGGCGTTGCGCAGCGCGAGCGCCAGCGGGTCGGGCGCGAGCTCGTGGAGCATCGGACGCAGGGCACCGCGCACCGCTGCGCCGTCGGCATCCGTCCCCAGGCGCGCCAGCGCGATCAGCGCCGCATCGATGCGCGCATCGAATCCTGACCACAGCACGTCGCTCTTCGATGAGAAGTAGTTGAAGAAGCTCGACCTGCTCACCCCGGCGCGACGCGTGATGTCCACGATCGACGTCGCCTCGTAGCCCTGCTCGAGGAACAGCTCGCACGCGGCCTCGGCGAGAGTCTCACGAGACGACGCTCGGGGACGCCCAGCGCGAGAAGCCGTGTTCATAGCGCTCAGCGTAGCCGCGCGTCGCATCCAAGCACCGCGCGAAGAGCGTATTGTGTAGCCAGGTTCGTTCTTGGACGCCATCCAACAATCGAGAGAAGCCCCCGATGCTCGACATCCAGACCCCCGGTCTCGCACCCGACTACGTGCCCTACCTCGACGGGTGGGAGCTGCAGCGCAGCATCCACCACGATGTCGTGGCAGGCACCAGGCCAGACACCCTTCTGCTGCTCGAGCACGAGGCGGTGTACACAGCCGGCACCCGCACCGAGGAGCATGAGCGCCCGCACGACGGCACGCCCGTCATAGACGTCGATCGAGGCGGCAAGATCACGTGGCATGGTCCGGGGCAGCTGGTCGGCTACCCGATCGTCCGGTTGCAGGAGCCGATCGACGTCGTGGCGCACGTGCGCCGACTGGAGCGAGTGCTCATCGGTATCCTGAAACCGCTCGGCGTAGACGGATACCAGGTCCGAGGGCGCAGCGGCGTCTGGGTGCGCCGCCCCCTCGGCGAGGACAAGGTCGCCGCGATCGGGGTCCGCGTGCAGCAGGGAGTGACGATGCACGGGTTTGCGATCAACTGCGACAACACCCTGGCCGGTTTCCGGGGGATCATCCCGTGCGGCATCACCGACGCAGGAGTCACGACCGTCAGCGAGGTCGCAGGGGCGCACGTGACCCCGTCCGACATCGTGCAGGCTGTCGCCGACGCCTTCACCGGCGAGTACGCGGCCGAGAACGAGGGAGTCGCCGCATGAGCGCCGCTCACCCCGATGGGCGAAAGCTGCTTCGTCTCGAGGTCCGGAACGCGGAGACCCCGATCGAGCGCAAGCCCGAGTGGATCAAGACCAAGGCCAAGATGGGCCCGGAGTACACCGCCCTGCAGTCGCTGGTCAAGACCGAGGATCTGCACACCGTCTGCCAGGAGGCGGGCTGCCCGAACATCTTCGAATGCTGGGAGGACCGCGAGGCGACCTTCCTCATCGGCGGATCGCAGTGCACCCGCCGGTGCGACTTCTGCCAGATCGACACGGGCAAGCCCGATGCCTACGACACGGACGAGCCGCGCCGCGTGGCCGAGAGCGTACAGCGCATGGGGCTGCGCTACGCGACCGTCACCAGCGTCGCCCGAGACGACCTGCCCGACACCGGCGCCTGGCTGAACGCCGAGACCGTCCGGCAGATCCACTCGATGAACCCGAACACCGGTGTCGAGCTGCTCGCGAACGAGCACAACGCCGACCCGGCGTTCCTGGGGCAGATCTTCGACGCGCGTCCCGAAGTCTTCGCGCACAACGTCGAGACGGTGCCCCGGATCTTCAAGCGCATCCGCCCGGCGTTCGCGTACGACCGCTCGCTCAATGTCATCACCCAGGGACACGAGGCCGGTCTCATCACGAAGTCGAACCTCATCCTCGGCATGGGCGAGGAGCCGGAGGAGGTCATCCAGGCCCTGCAGGATCTGCACGACGCCGGCTGCGACATCATCACGATCACGCAGTACCTGCGTCCGACGCCGCGTCACCTGCCGGTCGCTCGCTGGGTCAAGCCCGACGAGTTCGTCGAGTTCAAAGCCGAGGCAGAGCGCATCGGGTTCCTCGGCGTGCTGGCCGGTCCCCTGGTGCGCTCGTCATATCGCGCGGGTCGCCTGTGGGCGCAGTCGATGATCTCGAAGGGTCGAGAGATCCCGCGGCATCTGTCCCACATCGCCGAGAGCGCGGACCTCGGATTCGCCCAGGCCGTCTAGGGGCTAGTCAGCGCTGGTGACCGACTGCACCGAGCCGTCGGATGCCAGGTTGACCAGCAGCACCTCGTCGGTCTCGTCGGCATCAAGGGCGTACTCGAGCACCGCGAACGGCTCGGAGCCGCCGTGCTCGTCGGCGAGGATCGTCATGCTCGACAGCCGGAGCGACCGGATGATGTCGACCGCGGCGTCTCCGCTGACGTCGACGAGCACGTCCTCGAGATCGTCCCCGAACGCCTCCTGCTGCTGAAGGATGTACTCGGTCACCTCGCTGGTGCGGTCGTCCACCTCCGTCAGCATGGCACCACGCACCGTGGCATCCAGGTCCTCGAGCCCCGCGATCAGCGCGGCGGCGACGTCCAGAGCGGCGATCGACACGTCGTCCTGGTCGGGCGCGGTCAGATCGACGGTGACCGACTGGTCGCCGAAATCGACCCGCTCGGTCCAGAAGATGGCGCCGTCCGGCCCCGAGGAGAGGACCCCGAAATAGTCGTGTTCGATCGCCATATCGCTATGAAACCAGCCTCTCCGCCGCGACGGTAGTCCTACGCGCCGACAAGCGACGACACGAACACGTGCGGCGTGAAGCCGGTGAGGTCGTCTATGCCCTCGCCCTGACCGAGGAGCTTCACGGGGATGCCGGTTCGCTCCTGCACGGCGAGCACGAAGCCGCCCTTCGCCGACCCGTCGAGCTTGGTGATGACCAGGCCTGTCACCCCCGCATGCTGCAGGAAGGACTCCGCCTGCATCACCCCGTTCTGGCCCGTCGTCGCGTCCAGCACGAGAAGCACCTCGCTGACCGGCGCCTGCTTCTCCACGACACGGCGCACCTTCGACAGCTCGTCCATCAGGCCGCTCTTGGTGTGCAGCCGCCCCGCCGTGTCGATGATGGCGATCTCGATGCCCTGGTTCTTCGCGTACTCGACGGTCTGGAAGGCGACGGACGCCGGGTCCTGACCCTCGTGCTGGGGGCGCACGATGGCCGCTCCCCCGCGCTGGGCCCAGGTCGCAAGCTGCTCCACCGCGGCTGCACGGAATGTGTCGGCCGCGCCCACGACGACGCTTCGCTCGTAGCCGCGAAGGAACTTCGTGAACTTGCCGATGGTGGTGGTCTTGCCGACCCCGTTCACGCCGACGACGAGCACCACGGCCGGGCGCTCAGTGAGCTTGAGTGTGGTGTCGAACTTCGCGAAGCGCTCCTCGAGCGTCTCGCGAAGCATGCGCTGCAGGTCACGAGGATCGGTCGTGCGGTACCGGTCGACCTTCTCGTGCAGTTCGTCGAGCAGCTGCTCGGTGATATCCGGGCCGAAGTCGGCGGTGATCAGCGCCGTCTCGAGGTCCTCCCACGTCGTCTCGTCGATCGTGGGCTTGACGAACATGCCGCGCAGCGCACGACCGAGGGACCAGGACTTCTCCGCCATGCCTCCAGCCTACGATGACCGGATGAGCATCCGACGCGTGCACGTCCACAGCGCGTCCCCTCTTGTCGGAAACGTCAGACGAGTGCGGCGTGGCGAGCCTCGACGTGTCGAGACACGCCGTGGCACGGCCGAATGGTCTGAGGTTCCCGACATCGGCGCGGGACGATGAACGACGGTCTGTGAGCAGGTCAGGCGGATGCCGCCGCGCGGTCGCCCACGCGCTGACCGACCACAGCTGAGACGCCGTCCTGCCGCATCGAGACGCCGTAGAGCGCGTCGGCTATCTCCATGGTTCGCTTCTGGTGCGTGATGACCAGCAGCTGCGAGCTCTCGCGCAGCTGCTCGAAGACGGTGAGCAGACGGCCCAGGTTGGCATCGTCGAGCGCGGCCTCGACCTCGTCGAGGATGTAGAAGGGGCTGGGCCTCGCCTTGAAGATGGCCACGAGAAGGGCGACGGCGGCGAGGGATCGCTCACCACCCGAGAGCAGCGAGAGCCTCTCGATCTTCTTGCCGACGGGTCGCACGGCGACCTCGATGCCGGTGGTCAGCATGTCATCGGGGTTGGTCAACGAGATGCTGCCTGACCCGCCGGGGAACAGCAGGGGGAAGACCTCGCCGAACGCCTGCCTGGTGTCTTCGAAGGCGGCGGCGAAGATCGACTGCATGCGCTCGTCGAGCTCGGCGATGATCGTGAGCAGGTCCTGCCGGGTCTTCGTGAGGTCGGCGAGCTGCTCGGTGAGGAACGCGTGCCGCTGCTCGAGCGCCGCGAACTCCTCCAGGGCGAGCGGATTCACCCGGCCGAGCTGCGCGAGCTTGCGCTCGGCCTCCTTCAGCCGTCGCTCCTGGATCCGCCGATCGAACGGGATGTCCGCGGCGTCGCCCTCATCGTCGGCATCCGCGCCCGGATCGCGCGGGACGAGCTGATCAGGTCCATATTCCGCAATGAGAATATCTTCGTCGAGCGCGAGCTCCGACGCGACCCGGTCGAGCAGGCTGCCCAGGTGCAGCTTCTTCTCGTGGATCTGCAGCTCGAGCCCGTGGACGCTCTCTGTGAGCCCCGCGAGGCGATCGCGGAGAGTGCTCTCCTGCTTGCGAAGGGCGACCAGCTCCTCGTTGTGCGCGGACCGCTCGGCCTCTGCGGCCGCGAGGGCCACCCGAGCCTCGCTCACCGAACGGTCGATCGAATCCAGCACGCGAGGCAGCTCCTCGGCGACGGCGGACGCAGCCGCCCGTTGAGCACGGCGGATCACCGCCCGTCGGGCCGCCTCGGCGGCAGCATCCCGCTCCTGCTCGCGCTGACGTTCGAGGGCCACCACACGCGCCTGCGCCGCGCGCACCCGCTCGCGCAGCGTCTCGATCTCGAGCCGCGCGCGAACCTCCTCCTCGCGTGCCGACTCGAGCGTGTCGAGCAGCCCGTCACGGGCGGAGGCGTCGAGCACAGGACGGGGTTCGGCCTCGGCCGAGAGCAGCTCGTCCTTCGCCGCCGTCGCCTTCATCTCGGCGTCCGCCACAGCCGACTGCGCCTGGGCGAGACCGGTCTCGAGTCGTTCGCACTCGGCAACCGCGGCCTCGTGCCGCACGGTCACCCGGTTCAGCTGCTCGGCATGGTTGGCCAGCGCCGCGTCGTGCTCGCGCAGAGCGCGCAGGGCGTCCTTCGAGACGCGCCGCGCCGTCTCGACCCGGTCATTGGCCTCGACACGCTTCTCGCGCAGCGCCTCGACGACTCGCCGCACCTCGGCAAGACGTTCGGATGCCGCATCGCGCTCCGCCGCCAGTTCGAGCCGAGACGTCTCGCCGGAGCCGGCGCGGAGCGTGTGCGCCGTGACGACCTCGCCGCCCTTCGTGACGACGGTGACGCGGTCGTCACCCATCACGTCGAGCGCGCAACGCGCCGCGCGCGCAGCGTCGAGGTCGTCGGCGATCAGCACAGCGGACAGCAGCGAGCGCACGCCATGCGGGGCATCCACCACATCCTCCGCCGGAACGACACCTGTGACGTCGGGCATGACGGCCGAGGGTGCGACCGTGCCCTCGGCGATGACGAAGTCGACGGTTCCCCGCGTGCCTTCGGCCACGAGGATGAACGCCCGGTCGGCATCGTCGACGAGCACACCCTCGGCAAGCGGTCCGAGAACAGCCGCGATCGCGGCCTCGAACCCTGCGCGCACCTGCACCGAATCGCCGACCAGCCCTCGCACCCCCGACCCTCCGGATGCCACGATCTCGGCAGCGCCGCCCGACAGCGACAGGGCGCTGGTGAGCGCGGCCGCTTTCGCCATGAGCGAATCGGCCTCGCGCTCCGCCTCGTGCAGGCTTTCGCGCAGCGAATCGCGCTCGGCCTCCGCGGAGGTGACCTCCTTCTGCGCCTCGTCGTATGCCGCCGCGTACTCTGCGGCCGATCCTTCCGGTGCGTGCGCATCGTCGATTGCCTCGAGCGCCTCGGCTGCCTCTCGGCGACGCTGGTGTGCCGATTCGAGCGCCTGCTCCTGCCGCAGCACGGCGCCGCGAACGGCCGCCAGCGCGGAGGCCGCGGCATCCGCGTTGCCGCGCAGCGCGCTGAGCCGCATGTCGTACTGCGAGACGAGCGCGCTCTGCTCGGCGATGTCGACATCGAGCGTGTCGAGCTCGGCGCGGGCGTTCACGACTTCGCGACTCGCAGCGACGGCGGCGTCCTGCGCGTCGCCCAGTCCCTCCGAGATGCGGGTGATCTCGTCGGAGGCTTCGTCGATCGTGTCCTGCGTGACGGTGATTGTCGTCACGGCGTCGTCGTCCTCGCTGCCGAGCAGCGCCAGACGCTGGTTCGCGAGGGTGTACAGGCTGCGCATGCGCTCCTGCGCCTGCTCGAGTGCGAAAGCGATGCTCCGGGCCCGGTCGACGGCCGCCGAGTTCTGCTGCTGTTCGAGCCGCTGGATGCCCGCACGCACCCCTTCGGCCTGCTCCGACAGCACGAGCCGCTCGGTGTGCCGTTCGTGCTCGGTGCGCGTGTGGTCGGCGAGGGCGCTGCGCAGCGCGACGACATCGTCGGCGAACAGTCTGGCCTTGGCGTCGCGGACGACCGCGGCGATCGTCTGCGCCTCGCGCGCGATCTCCGCCTGCCGCCCGAGGGGCTTCAGCTGGCGACGGATCTCGCCGGCGAGATCGCTGAGACGCGTGAGGTTCGTCTCCATCGCCTCGAGCTTGCGCACCGTCTTCTCCTTGCGCCGCCGGTGCTTGAGGATGCCTGCGGCTTCCTCGATGAAGCCGCGGCGGTCCTCTGGTGACGCCTGAAGCACGGTGTCGAGGCGGCCCTGGCCGACGATGACGTGCATCTCGCGGCCGAGGCCCGAGTCGCTGAGCAGCTCCTGCACATCGAGCAGCCGGCAGCTGGAGCCGTTGATGGCGTATTCGCTGGAGCCGTTGCGGAACAGCGTGCGGCTGATCGTCACCTCGGCGTAGTCGATGGGCAGAGCGCCGTCGCTGTTGTCGATCGTCAGCTGCACCTCGGCGCGACCGAGCGGGCCACGGGTGGATGTGCCCGCGAAGATGACGTCCTCCATCTTCCCGCCCCGAAGGGTCTTCGCCCCCTGCTCGCCCATCACCCAGGCGAGGGCGTCGACCACGTTCGACTTGCCCGATCCGTTCGGCCCGACGATGCAGGTGACGCCAGGCTCGAACACGAACGAAGTGGGCTGCGCGAACGATTTGAACCCTTTCAGCGTCAGGCTCTTCAGATGCATGCCGGCGCCTTCGTGGTCAGGGTGTTCACGGGTCAGACGCTACCGGAATCACGAGGTGACGCGCGGATTCCGCGCCGCATTCGAGCTGTTCGACGCGCCGCGCGGATCCGACCGCGACACGCCGATGCGGGAGGAAGAGCTTGACGTACGCGGTGAGGATTCACTAGCGTGGCGTCCGATCACAAGAGAGGAGGTCACCGATGATGATCACGAAGATCGACGCCTGGTTCGAGACCACGTCGCCCGTGCGCGCGCCATACACCGCCGCCTCGGTGACCTTCGCCCGCTCTCAGGGCTAGAACCACACCGCCTCTCCCGATTTCACGGACGCCTTCCCGCGTCCGATCGATGATCGCCGTCGCTGTCCTCCTGGCAGCAGACCTCCGCCCGCTCCGCGGGCCTCGCCCGTCAGCATCCTGACGTCTCGACCGGACACCGTCCCGGTCGAGGGCCTCCTCGATGCTGCGTCCCCGGGCGTCGTTCGTCGCCGTCCACGGCGGGGACGGGGCCCAGCCATCCCTACAGAAAGCGCACACATCGTGAGCACCGTTCTGCTGACCGATGACCGGCAGCAATCCGCATCCATCCACCCGCCGGATACCGAGGGTCGTCAGATCCTCAGCATCCCCGACCGAGACGGCCTCGAGCGTCTGACGCTCGCCGACCGGCTCACCTTCCGCGTCGGACTCTGGCTGCTGCAGCGCAGCACCCGAGTTCGAGACGAGAAGTACCCCTCGCCGACGCCGGATCTCGATCGCCGGCCGCTCCGCGAGACCGAGGCGATCAATCTGCTGGTCTGGGGCCTGCAGCGCAACATGCTCTGAAAGGCGCAGATGATGACCATCACGCTTCCCGCCGACGCGACCCTGCGTCCGCTCGAGCTTCCCGCCCGAGCGGACGCAGGGCCGTCCCCCGCGGTCCAGGCCTATGCCGCCGTACGCAACGAGCTGCTCGTCGAGACCACCGGTCGCGACGATGACTGCCTCACCGCGTCGGAGCTGCTGTCGACGCTCTCGTCCACTCCCGATAGAGATCGACGTCACTGGGCGATCGAACTCGACGGCGACACAGTGGGGCGCTGCGCGCTCGACATCCTGCAGGACGACGGCGGCGAGACCGCGTTCATCACCGTCGCCCTGCTCCGTCGCGCGTGGAGCCGTGGGATCGGATCGGCCGCCTACGCAGAGATCGAGAGAATCGCGCGGGATGCCGGTGTGCGCAAGCTGCTCAACTGGTCGGAACACCACGACGCCGACGCTCCCCTGCCGCGGATCGAGTCCCCCACCGGCTTCGGATCGGCACCAGCCGACCGATCGGCGCGCTTCCTGCAGCGCAAGGGCTTCCGACTCGAGCAGATCGTTCGGGGCAGCGCACTGCACTGGGACGACGAACTCGCCCACCATCTCACCCGCCTGCGCGACGACGCTGCCGCGCATGCCCATGGATATCGCGTCATCCAGTGGATGATCCCCACTCCCGATGAGCACATCGACGGGTACGCATGGATGAAGTCGCGCATGTCGACCGACGTGCCGGACGGGGACCTCGGCATGCCCGAGGAGGTCTGGGACGCCGAGCGCGTGCGCCGCCAGGACTCCCGCATCATCCAGCGCGGCTGGTCGATGCTGGTCACAGCGGCGCTGCACATCACGACCGGAGAGCTGGCGGCCTTCAACGAACTCGCGATCGGCGACGTCCCGACGGCCGGCTCTCATCAATGGGACACTCTCGTGCTCTCCGAGCACCGAGGGCACCGGCTCGGAATGCTCGTGAAGACCGCAGGGCTGCTCGCATGGCGCGAACGTCACCCCGCCTCACCACGGGTGACCACCTACAACGCCGAGGAGAACCGGCCGATGCTCTCCATCAACGAAGCCATCGGCTTCACCCCGATCGCCTACGAAGGCGCCTGGAGGAAGGACCTCGCATGAGCACGACCCTGACGACCGCCGTGAGCACGTCAACCGGACTGGAGATCTCCGCGCTGAGCGTGCCGGAGACGCTGGACGCCCCTGAGGCGGCTGACTTCCACGCCTTCGTCGCCCTGAACAACGCGATCTGCCTGAGCGACACGGGCCTGGACGACTTCGCACGCAGCGCCGAGGAGATGCTGCCGCACTGGCGCGAGAGCACGGACGAAGTGCACCTCACGCTTCTCGCCCGCGAAGCGGGTGCGATCGTCGGTGCCGTGACGGTGAGTCACGCGACCGCAGAGCCGACCAGCGCAGAGTTCGACCTGATGGTGCTGCCCGAGAACTGGGGCCGCGGGATCGAGACGGCGCTGCTCGCCGCCGCGGAGGCCGAGGTGCGGGCGCTCGGCCGCAGGGTGATCCAGGCGTGGACCCTGCACCGGCCCGATCCGGATGCGGATACCTTCGTGCCGAAGACCGGGTGGGGTCGCGCCACCCGCACCCCGCACGCGCAGCTGCTCGCCGACGACGGCTTCGTGCTCGAGCAGGTCGAGCGCAACAGCGCCTTCGACCTGCAGGCCGATCCGTCGCCGATCGAGCGGATGCTCGCCGACGCGCTGGCGGTCGCCGGTGACGACTACCGTCTGGTCGAGTGGACGATCCCGACTCCGCCCGCGCTGCGCTCCGGCTACGCATGGGCACTGTCGCGGATGTCGACCGACGCGCCGAGCGGCGATCTCGAGGTCGACGAGGAGATCTGGGATGCCGATCGCATCGCCCGGCGCGATGCTCGCTTCGTCGACGGCGGTCAGACCGTATCGGTCGCCGCGGTCGAGCACGTGCCGACGGGGACCCTCGCGGCGTTCAACGAGCTGGTCATCGGGGCTGACCCGACGGGGGTGACACACCAGTACTGCACGCTCGTGCTGAAGGAGCACCGCGGCCACAGGCTCGGGCAGATCGTGAAGTGCGCGAACATCCTGCGCTGGCGCGGTATCGCACCGCAGTCGCCGCGCATCACCACGTTCAACGCCGAGGAGAACCGCCCGATGCTCGACATCAACGAGGCCATGGGCTTCCGGCCGGCCTCGTACGCGGGGGCGTGGCAGAAGAAGCTGTCGTGAATCATCCCGGAGGATGATCCCGGTCAAGCGGGATCATCCTCCGGTGCGACGACGGGCTGGCTCGTCGCGCCGGATGCTGGAATCATGATCGATTCCGTGCTCTCCGCCCAGATGCTGACCAAGACCTATGGCACCACCCGCGCCCTGGCCGGCGTGGACGTCGAGGTGGCCCGCGGCGAGTCGCTCGCCATCATGGGCGCGTCCGGCTCGGGTAAGACGACTCTGCTTCATGTGCTCGCGGGCATCGTGAGCCCCGACTCCGGGAGCGTGTCGTTCCGGCCGGCATCGGGCGGGGCCGTCGACGTCACCGCTCAGAGCGAGACATCGCGATCGAAGCTGCGCCGCGAGCGCTTCGGGTTCGTCTTCCAGCAGGGTCTGCTGATCCCCGAGCTCACCGCGATCGAGAACGTCGCACTGGCTCTGATGATCAACGGCATGAAGCGCCAGGAGGCCACGACCCACGCCGCGCGATGGCTGCACTCGCTCGGTCTCGCAGGCATGGAGGAGCGTCGGATCGGCGAGCTCTCCGGCGGCCAGGCTCAGCGCGTGGCGATCGCCCGCGCCCAGGTGACCGGGGCCGAGCTCATCTTCGCCGATGAGCCGACGGGCGCCCTCGATTCGCACACCTCGAGTGAGGTGATGGATGCCCTGCTCTGGTCGACGACGGGCCAGGGGCGCACTCTCGTGGTCGTGACCCACGATCCGCAGGTGGCCGAGCGCTGCTCCCGAACGCTGTCGATGCGCGATGGCGCGATCGTGGCCGAGGTGCAGGCATGAACGCCGGCGTGATCCGGATGCTGCTGCGCCCCGCTCCTGGGACCGCGGCGACCGTCGCCATCCCCGCCACCGCATTCGCGATCGTCACCGCTCTCGTGCTCATCGTCGTCGGCGGCGCCCAGTCCTTCTGGTCGTGGGAAGACGACTACGCGATGATCTACCAGGTGCTTGCTGCCGTCGCACTGGTGCTCCTCGTCATGCCGCTGGCATCACTCGGCGGGGCAGCCGCCCGACTCTCGGCGAGACGTCGCGACGAGCGGCTCTCGACTCTGCGACTGCTCGGGGTCACGCCGACCGGAGTGGGCGCGCTGACGGTGGTCGAGTCCACTCTCATCGCGCTCGCCGGTGTCGTGGTCGGCGTGCTCGGGTATCTCGCAGTCGTGCCCGCCATCGGCCTGATCCCCTTCCGGGGAGCACCGCTCGGAGCCTCTGCCGTCATGCTCGCACCGCTCGCGATCATCGGTCTGGCGACGGCCGCGCTGATGCTCGCGGCCGTCAGCGCGGTGCTGGGTCTGCGGCGGGTCGTCCTCTCGCCACTCGGCGTGCGCATGCGCGCCCAGGCGTCCGGTGCCCACTGGCTGCGCGCAGTGATCGCTGTCGTGCTGCTCGCCTCTGCATTCGCACTCGCCCAGCTCGTCCCGTCGCTCGCCGGCACGGTGTCGGTGGCGGTCGTGCTCGCCGCGCTGTTCGGCGGCGCTCTCGCCGTCTTGAACGTGGTCGGGCCATGGGCGCTGAAGGTGGCATCCGCACGACAGGCGAAGCGCGCGACGAGCGCCGTCCGTCTCCTGGCGGCGCGCACGGTGCTCGATGATCCGAAAGCGGCGTGGCGTCAGGTCGGCGGAATCGCCATGGCGAGCTTCATGGCTGTATTCGCCGGCACCGGCGTCTCGCTCATGAATGTCATGAGCACCTCCGACGCGGCCTCAGCCGATGTGCAGCTCATCATCGACATGCGCACGGGACTGATCATCACGCTCATCGCGTCATTCCTGATGGTCGCCGCATCGGTCGGCGTGACGCAGGCGTCCGACGTGCTCGACCAGCGCGTGCTGCATCGCAGCCTGCATCACCTCGGCATGCCGATGAGCACCGTGGACTCGGCGCGCAGGCGGGCGATCATGTCGCCACTGCTGCTCACTGCGGTGGGATCGGCGGTGTGCGCGGGGGTCGTCGTGTTCCCGCTGCTCGGGATGACGCTGATCATCGCGCCCCTGTCGCTGCTGACGATCGGCGCAGTGCTGGCCACGGGCATCCTGACCGTGTGGCTCAGCACCCTCGCGACCAGACCACTGCTTCGGAGCGCCTTCGCCGCCGCGTGAGCATCGCACTGGCAGACTGAGCGGATGATCCTGCGCACCCCGCGTCTCGACCTGCGCGAGATGACCGACGACGACATGCCGGCATTGTGCGCCATCCTGCAGGACGCCGAGACCATGACGGCGTACGAGGGCGCCTTCGACGACGACATGGTGCAGGCGTGGTTCACCCGTATGCGCGATCGCTATCGCGACGACGGATTCGGGATGTGGGCAGTCGTCCTGCGCGAGACGGGTGAGATGATCGGCCAGTGCGGGCTGACCAGGCAGCACATCCTCGACGAGGACGTGATCGAGGTCGGCTACCTGTTCAATCGCGCGCACTGGCACCGCGGATATGCGGTCGAAGCTGCTGCCGCATCTCGTGACCGCGCCTTCACGCTGCTCGGCGCCGATCGCGTGTGGGCTCAGGTGCGCGACACCAACATCGCCTCGATGAACGTCGCCATCCGGCTCGGCATGACCGTTCGCGGGCGCTTCGTCAAGCACTATCGCGGCGTCGACATGCCGCACCTGGCATTCGCGATCGACCGACAGCAGGCGTGATCCGACGCTCAGCGTCGAGCGCTGCACGCCCCGATCATCGTCGAAGACGGGGCGCATAGACTATGGCCATGCTTCATGCCCGTGATTGATCGGCAGCGGCGACGTTCGGCGTCGCTTCTCAGCTCCGATCCACATTCATCAGCACGCCCCGGCGTGCTCTTCAGCATGAGGTATTTCTGCTATGCTTTCCATTTCGGATGCACGTTACGTCGACGTGCTTGCACTTCCCCGGGTTCCCCTGACGTTCGGAACCTCACTGATCGGACGGGCGGCCTACGCGCTCGTCTTCCTGCCGCTGCTCTATGCCGTCACCGACGCGACCGGGTCGATCGCCCAAGCCGGTCTCGCGATCGCACTCTATGGCGCCGGGGCCGGCTTTCTCGCCCCGGTTCGCGCGTGGCTTCTCGATCACTTCGGTGCACGAAGAGTCATCGCGACCCTTGTGATCCTGTTCGCGATGGCGCTCACGTCGATCGCGATCGCAGCGCTGACGGCCTCTGGAGGCGTCCTGCTCCTGGTGCTCAGCGCAGCGGCGGGGTCGGTCGCTCCCCCGCTCGGGCCCACCATGCGGGTGGCGTGGCAGTCGCTCGCTCCTGAGGGCGAGCCTCTCAAACGGGCGATGAGTCTGGACGCCGTCGTCGAGGAGCTGCTCTACCTCGGCGGCCCGGCCATCGCCGGGCTTTCGCTGGCCTTCGCGAGCCCCGGTGCCGTGCTGCTCGGTCCGGCAGCGATGGTGCTCGTCGGCGGGCTGCTCTTCGTCGCGACGCCGGCGGTCGGCGCGATGGGCGCGAAGCCGAGGACCGAGCCGGACGATCGGAGTGAACGCCCGCTCATCCTCGAGCTGCGATTCGTCTCGATCGTCCTTCCGGTGCTGACGGCAGGCGGCCTGTCAGGGGCGATCAGCGTCGCGGTGCCGAAGATGCTGTCAGGTGATGGCGGCTCGACAGCCGCTGGCGTCGCGCTCGGGTGCTTCGCCGGAGGCAGCGCGGTCGGAGGACTGCTCTTCGGACGGATGCGAATGCCCGGCAGCCCGTTCCGTCAGCTCGCAGCGCTCGTACTGCTGATGGCCTCGGTGCTCGCGACCCTCGCGTTCGTATCCGGAGCTGTCGCGGTGGCGGCCGTCCTCGCTGTCGCCGGGCTGTTCTTCTCGCCGATCATGATCGTCGGATACATGGCAGCCGGGACGATGGGAGGCGACCACCGTCAGAATTCGGCGACGACGTGGGTGAACACGGGCCACAATCTCGGCTCGGCGGCAGGAAGCGCAGTCATCGGCGTCGGGTTGCAACTCGCCGGCGCACCGACCGCGATGATATGGACGGCAGGAGCAGCAGCCGTTCTGCTCCTGATCGCCAGCGTGCTGAACGCGTACGCTGGCGAGGCCGGGAAGTAGGCTGTGGAGCGCTCTCGGTCTCGGGAGCGCTCCACACTGCTCTGCTCTGCCGGGCTTCGCTCACCACTCGGCGCGGCTGCTGGCTGATCCGACGCTCAGCGTGGACGCTGGCAGCGCGGGCAGTAGTGGCTCGACCGATTCATGAACGCCTCGCGACGGATCGCACCCCCGCACCGCGGGCACGCCTCTCCCCCGCGGCCGTACACATTCAGCGAGTGCGCGAAGTAACCGGCCTGCCCGTTGACGTTGACGTACTGCGCGTCGAAGCTCGTTCCGCCCTCTGCGAGCGCCTTCTCGAGCACGAGGCGCACCTCGGCAAGCAGCCGTCGCAGCGCCTGAACGGACAGGGCCGTGCCGTGGGTCTCGGGGTGGATGCGCGCGGCCCACAGCGACTCGTCGGCGTAGATGTTGCCGATGCCGCTCACCAGGGACTGGTCGAGCAGGATCCGCTTGACGGCGCTCGAGCGGCGCCGGATCCGTGCGATCACATCGCGCTCGTCGAAGGCCGGGTCGAGCGGGTCGCGGGCGATGTGCATGACCTGAGACGGCACGAGCGGGTCGTCGATGCCGTAGCCGCCGGAGGCGGCATCCGCGGTGGGCAGCAGTCGGTCGACGGCCAGTGAGCCGAAGGTCCGCTGATCCGCGAAGACCACGGCGAGGAGGCCGTGCTGCGGATGCTCGATGCGCAGCCGCACGCGCTCGTGGCGCTCGAGCGGGGCATCCGGATCGCGCAGCAGCATCTGCCCGCTCATGCCGAGGTGAGCGACGAGCGCCTCCGGCTCGCCGGCGCGCTCCGCGAGCGGAAGCCACAGGAACTTGCCGCGCCGAGCGGCGGCGTGCACGTCGCGTCCTTCGAGCCGGCCGACGAAGTCGGCTGCGTCGAGCGGATGCCTGGTGAGGGCGCGCTCGTCGAGCACGTCGACCGAGAGCACCCGGGCGCCGGTGACGGCGGGGGCGAGTCCGTGACGGACGACCTCGACCTCGGGAAGCTCGGGCACGCGGGATCAGACCCGGTCGCTGAGCAGCCGCCACGCGGTGAGCGCTGCAGCCATCTCGGCGGTCTTCTTGCTCGTGCCGACGCCGGTGCACGCAACCTCACCGACCCGCACGGTCGCCGTGAAGACGCGGTCGTGGTCGGGGCCGGCCGATTCGACGGAGTAGATCGGCGGGGTCGATCCCAGACGTGCAGCCAGCTCCTGCAGACTCGTCTTCGGATCCATCGCCGCACCGTAGCGCTCAGGGTCTGCGAGCAGCGGCTCGGTCAGCCTCAGCACGAGCTCTGTCGCGGCATCCGGTCCTGCCGAGAGGAAGGTCGCCCCGAAGACGGCCTCCATGGTGTCGGCGAGGATCGAGTCCTTGTCGCGTCCGCCGGTCTGCTCCTCACCTCGCCCGAGGCGCAGATGCGCACCGAGCCCGATACCGCGAGCGACCTCGGCGAGGGCGACGGTCGAGACGACGCTCGCGCGCCTCTTTGCCAGTTCGCCCTCGTCGAGGTCGGGATGCGTGGTGAAGAGCATGACGGTCACGGCGAGGCCGAGCACCGAGTCCCCGAGGAACTCGAGACGCTCGTTGTTCGGGATGCCGCCGTGCTCGTAAGCGTAGGAGCGGTGCGTGAGCGCCCGCTCCAGCAGCTCAGGATCGATGTCGACGCCGAGCTTCTCGATCAGCGAGGCTCGCCCCGCGAGAATCTCGGTCATGACCGATCCGATCAGATGTCGGCGACCTTGCGGCCCTTGTACTCGAGGAACAGCTCGGTGCCCTGCGAGTCGGTGACGACCTTCGCCTGGTGCGGACGGCTGTAGACGACCTTGCCGTTCTCGACGGTCTTGACGAGCGCGGGAGCCTCGGCCTTCCACTGCGCACGGCGCGAGCGGGTGTTCGAACGGGAGACCTTGCGCTTCGGGGGGTTACCAGCCATGACTAGCTCTCTTCTTTCTCGGCGGAGCGGCTCTCTGCCGCACCGTCCTGGTCTGTGATCTGTCGGAGCGCGCTCCACCGAGGATCGATGGGAGCGGGGCTCTCTGCACCGGCGCTCTCGGTCAGCCTCTCGCCCGTGTTCGGGTCGAGACCCGGGCAGTCCGGCTGACACACCGGCTGAAATGGAAGCGACAACACGATCGCATCCCTGACCAGAGTTTCAAGATCCACGTGGTCGTCTTGAACTTCGAAGTCAGTTTCTTCCTCACCAGGATACGCGAAAAGCTCCTGGAACTCGACTTCGACAGGCGCAGAGATGTCTGTGAGGCAGCGACCGCATACTCCGGAGTACTCGGAATCAGCCGTTCCCGACACGAGGATCCCCTCGTGGACGGACTCGAGGCGCACGTCGAGATCGAGCGTCTCGCCGGCTTCGACGGTGACGATGCCCTCACCCCACTTCTCGGGGAGTGTCACCTTGAAACGGTGCTCGCGCATCTCTCCGGGCTTCCGGACGATGTCGCGGACGGGGAGGAAGAAGGGGCCGTTCACTCGGGATTTCACCCCGCCATGCTACCCGGCTCAGAGACCGCGGGCTCCGGTGTCGAGGAACGAGGCGACCACGGGCGGCACGAACGGCGAGACGTCGCCTCCGAGGGCTGCGACCTGGCGCACCAGCGAGCTCGACACCATGGCGTGCGACGGATCGGGCAGCAGGAAGACCGTCTCGATGTCGGCGAGGTGGCGGTTGACGATCGCCATCGGCGACTCGTAGGCGACGTCCACCTGCGAGCGGATGCCCTTGACCAGCACCCCGGCGTCGACGTCGCGCGCGTAGTCGACCAGCAGGCCCATGCTCCAGGAGCCGACGATGATGTGCCCCTCGACCCCCGCTTCGGCGATCGACTGCTCCAGCAGGCTCAGACGCTGCGCGATCGGCAGCATCGCCTCCTTGCCGGGGTTGTGCACCACCAGCACGTGCAGCTCGTCGTACAGCCGGGCGGCGCGCGCGATCACGTCGAGGTGGCCCAGCGTGGGCGGGTCGAAGGATCCGGGGACGACGGCGATCCGAGAATTCACTTCGCCTCACTCCGTTCGCTCAGTACAGGCACGCTCTCAGCCTAGGGCACCGCTTCGTCAGTTCTTGCTGAGCGCCGCCCGGTCGGACTCGCTCACCCGTCCCGCGATCGCGACTCGGAGTCCAGAGTGCTCGCGCAGCGTGGGGTCGTCCTTAAGGATGTCAGCCGCGATGTCTCGCGCGTACGCGATGAGTCCCGCGTCTTTGACGACCCGCAGCAGGCGAAGCGATGACTTGACGCCGGCCTGCGCGGCACCCAGCACGTCGCCCTCGCCGCGCAGCTCGAGATCGACCTCGGCGAGTTCGAAGCCGTCGAGGGTCGCGGCGACCGCTTCTACCCGCTCGCGGGCGAGCGATCCTCCTTCAGCCTCTGTCACGAGCAGGCAGAGGCCCGGATGCTCGCCTCGGCCGACGCGCCCGCGCAGCTGATGCAGCTGCGAGACACCGAATCGATCAGCGTCCATGATCACCATCGTCGACGCGTTCGGCACATCCACGCCGACCTCGATCACCGTGGTCGCGATGAGCAGATCGATCTCGCCGCGCGCGACGGCACGCATGACGGCATCTTTCTCGTCCGACGGCATCTTCCCGTGCAGCACCGCTCGTCGCACCCCGCCGAGCACGGGATGCGTCGCCAGCAGCTCGTCAAGCTGCACCACTCCCCACCGGGGGCCCTTGCCCTCGACGTCGGGCGGCGGCTCGTCGCCGGACTCAGCCGAGTCCTTCGTCGTGTCGATCGCCGCGCACACCGCGAACACCTGCCGCCCATCGGCGATCTCCTCGGACGCGCGCGCCCACACCCGCTGGAACCATTCCGGATGCTCGGCGAGCGGCGCGACATGCGTCTTGATCCCGGCGCGCCCCGCGGGCATCGACCGGATCACGGAGGTGTCGAGGTCGCCGAAGACCGTCATCGCGACGGTGCGAGGAATCGGCGTCGCCGTCAGCACGATCGCGTGCGGCGCAGTGCCCTTGGCGCGCAGCATCTCGCGCTGCTCGACACCGAACCGGTGCTGCTCGTCGACGACGACGAGCGCGAGATCGGCGAAGGTCGTCTTCTCGGACAGCAGGGCGTGCGTGCCGATGACGATCAGCGACTGACCGGATGCCACGCGCAGCGCCGCTTTTCTCCGTGCCGGCGCGGACATCTGGCCGGTCAGCAGAGTGGGCATGAGCTCGGCCGCCATGTCGGGGCCGAGCATCTTGGTGATCGAGCGGAGGTGCTGCGCGGCGAGCACCTCGGTCGGGGCGATGAGCGCTGCCTGTCCCCCGGACTCGGCCGTCTGCAGCATCGCCCGCAGTGCGACGAGGGTCTTGCCCGAGCCGACCTCGCCTTGGATGAGCCTGTTCATCGGACGGTCGGCTGCGAGATCCGAGGCGACCTCGGCCCCGACGCGCTGCTGGTCGGGTGTGAGCGTGAAGGGCAGCGTCGCGTCGAACCGCTCGAGCAGCCCCCGGGGCGCGCCGTGCGCGGGGTCGCCGTGAGCGATCGCACCTGGATCCGCTGCTGCAGCAGCGCGGTCTGCAGCACGAGAGCCTCGTGCATGCGCAGTGTGCGCACCGCTGGATCGATGTCTGCTCGGCGCTGGGGCCGGTGGATCGACTCGATCGCCTGCCGCGCGGTCAGCAGACCCTCCCGAGCGCGGATCCCCTCAGAGAGCGGGTCGGGGATGTCGCCGACCTGATCGAGCACAGCGCCGATCACCTTGGCGATCTGCCAGCTCTGCATCGCGGAGGTGGCCGGGTAGATCGGTATCGGCACATCCTGCAGCGCATCAGCCTGCCGGTACGCGCTCTCGGTGTCGTCGAAGAGCTGGTAGTCGGGATGCGCGAACTGCACTCGGTCCTTGAACATGCCGACCTTGCCCGAGAAGATCCCCCGGCGCCCGACCGACAGCTCCTTCTTGCGCCATTCGGCCTGACCGAGGTTCTTCGCGAAGAAGGTCAGCGACATCTGCCCGACACCGTCGCCGATGACGACCTCGAGCATCGCACCGCGACGGTTGCGCATCTCGCGCGCCGTCGCCGACACCACCTCGCCGACGATCGTGACCGTCTCGCCGATCGGAAGCTCGAGGATCGGCGTCAGCTCACCCCGGTCGGCGTATCGACGGGGATAGTGCCCGAGCAGCTCGGCCACCGTCGTCATGCCGAACGCCTTGTCGAGTGTCTTGGCCGTGGACGTGCCGACGGCGGTCGTCAGCGGCGTGTCGAGCTCGAGGGGCATGCTCCGAGTCTAGGGAGAGACGGGGACATCGACCGCCGTGTCGTATCGTGATCGGGTGACGAGGATCATCGCCGGCGCCGCGCGCGGCGCACGCCTGGACGTGCCGGGGGCAGGCACCCGCCCCACCAGCGACCGGGTGCGCGAGTCGCTGTTCGGCGCGCTGGAGTCGATGGATGCCATCGACGGCGCCCGGGTGCTCGATCTGTATGCCGGCAGCGGCGCACTGGGACTGGAGGCCTGGAGCCGCGGCGCCGCGCGGGTCGACCTCGTGGAGATCTCGCGCTCGGCGGCGACGGTCGCCGGACGCAACGCGGGAGTGGTCGCCAAGGCGATGGGGGTCGTGCCCGCGGCGAAGGTGCATCAGAGCGCGGTGCGCCCCTTTCTGTCACGCGCACGGGGCGAGTTCGATCTCGTGTTCACGGATCCGCCCTACGACCTCGACGATGCGGCGATGACGGCCGACCTGACTGCCCTCGCTGCGCTGCTCTCACCGGACGCCGTGGTGGTCATCGAGCGGGGCAAGCGGGCGTCCCCGCCCGACCTCGATGCGGCCGGCCTCGTGCTGCTTCGCGAGAAGGCATACGGCGACACCCGGGTCTGGTGGGCTGAACCCGATCGCCTGGGCACGTGAGCAGCATCCCGCGGAGGCCTCTCACGGAGTAGCGTGCCCGACATGCGCTTCACCTCCTCCACCACTCACGATGACGGGGCGGCAATCGACACGCGCATCGCCGCCGCCGGGCTCTTCGCGGGCAGCTTCGTCCCCCGAGCGACGATGGATGAGGCGCGCCACGTGACGATCCCGCTGCATGTGCTGCTGCAGTGGGACGACGAGGGCAACGATCGTCAGATGGCGCTGGATCTCTTCGATGCGTTCGCGTCGTCGGAGAAGACCCTGTACGCCAACATGGGCGGACACACCGGAGTGCCCGCGTTCGCCGGTGACGATGCCATCCGCTTCTTCATCCGGCATCTCGTGACGTGATCAGCGGCTGTGGTCCCAGTCCCGGTAGGGGTCCCAGCCGGAGTGCTCGACCGGTCGCCCGTCGACGAGCACAGACGCGTGGGAGCGCGCCGTCACGGTGCCCAGGCGCGCGAAGCCGCCAGGCAGCACCCCCGGAGGAAAGGTCGCCAGCAGTCCGTGGTCCTCTCCCCCGCCCAGTGCTCGGCCGCGGTCGCCGCCGAAGGCCACCGCGTCCACCGCTGGGCCTGACAGCGCGATCGTCACGTTCGAGGCATCCGCCAGACGCGAGGCGTCCAGCGCGAGGCCGTCGGAGAGGTCCATCATGGCGGTGGCGCCGGCATCCGCTGCCACCGTCCCGAGGCGCAGCGGCGGCAGCGGGCGCAGCTGTCGGTCCAGGGCATGCTGCTGCACAGCATCCAGAGCCGACCGATCGACCGTCACCGGAGTCGTGCCCTCGCGGAACCGCCCGAACAGCAGTCCGAGTCCGGCTGCTGCGACGCCGAGCTCCCCGGCAACGGCGACGACGTCTCCTGGCCGCGCACCCGCACGAGTGACTGCGGTTCGCCCACCCAGATCGCCCAGAGCCGTGACGGCGATCATGAGCAGATCGGAGACCGTGAGGTCGCCGCCGACCACCGAGCATCCGGGCGCGAGCTGAGCGCAGCACTCGCGGAAGCCGTCGGCCATGGCCTCGATGAAAGACAGGCGCGTATCGGCGGGCACCGCGAGCGAGACGAGAAGGGCCGTCGGCACGGCGCCCATCGCCGCGATGTCGGAGAGGTTCACCGCTGCGGACTTCCAGCCCAGGTCGTACCCGGTCGACCAGGCGAGACGGAAGTCCGGCCCCTCGACCAGCGTGTCGGCGGTCACGACGACAGACCCCGAGGGAGCCGCGACGACGGCGGCGTCATCGCCAGGGCCGAGCACGGCGTGAGAGGCCGGGGCGGTTCGCGCGAGGATCGCGCGGAGCACCTGTCCCTCCGAGAGGTCGCCGATTCGAGGGTCGTCGTCGGAACCGGATGCCATGCCGACAACGGTAGCCTGGAATCATGCTCCGCCGTCTCGCCCTGATCACCTCCGCGGCGGCGATGCTCGCTCTCACCGGGTGCTCGACCACCGTGGCTCTCACCCCCGCCGATGACGCGAACAACCCGGAGTGCGCCGAGGTCACCGTGCGCCTGCCGCAGAGCGTGGCCGAGCAGGATCGCCGATGGACAGACGCCCAGGCGACGGGTGCCTACGGCTCGGACGGACAGACCAGTGTGATCCTCACCTGCGGTGTGACGGTGCCCGGCCCGACCGCCGAATTGCAGTGCGTCACTCTCGAAGGCATCGACTGGCTCGTCGACGAGTCAGACGCACCGAGGATGCGCATGACGACCTACGGCCGCGATCCCGCGGTGCAGGTGTTCGTCGACACCGAGGTCGTCAGCGCCAATCAGGTGCTGACGAGCCCCGGCATCGTCTCGGGTGTGCGGATGATCGACGCCGAGAGCGCGTGCACGGCGCCGGACGAGCTGCCCGAGTAGCAGGCTCTGCGAATTCAGCGTCGCAGGTCCTCAGCGGCGCAGTCCGCCCTCGACGAGCTCGGTGATCAGGTCGCCATAGCTCAGCCCGGACGCGATCCAGCACTTCGGGAACATCGAGATCGGAGTGAACCCCGGCATCGTGTTCAGCTCGTTGACGATGATCTCGCCCTGTGCGGTGACGAACACGTCGACACGGGCCAGGCCCTTGCCGTCGACCGCCTCGAACGCACGCATCCCGATCTGCTGAACGGACGCGATCTCGGCATCCGACATCGCCGCGGGGCAGACCACGTCGACCCCGTCCCCGCCGAGGTACTTGCCTTCGAAGTCGTAGAAGCCGCGCGAGGTGAGCACGATCTCGCCCGGCAGCGACGCGCGCACGCCGTCAGCGGTCTCGAGGATCGCGACCTCGATCTCGCGACCGACGATGCCGGTCTCGACAAGCACCTTCTCGTCTTCCGCGAAAGCGACCGCGAGTGCGGCGTCGAGCTCGCCCAGGTCGGCGACTTTCGAGACGCCGACGCTGGAGCCGGCGCGGGCCGGCTTCACGAACAGCGGGAGCCCGAGTTCGGCGATGGCGGCGCGCAGCGGCGCGGAGTCCTGCTGCCAGGCGCGCTGGCGAACGGTGACCCACGGCGAGACCGCGATCCCGTCGGCCTCGAGCGCGACCTTCATGAAGTGCTTGTCCATGCACAGCGCGGAATCCAGCACCCCGCCGCCGGCGTACGGGATCTCGAGGATGTCGAAGAAACCCTGAATGGTGCCGTCCTCGCCGTGGGTGCCGTGCAGGATCGGAAGGACGACGTCGACGACGCCGAGATCCACCGTCGACCCGTCGGGGGCGACGACACGGAGCACCCGATCGCCGCCGGCATCGGGCCACTGGATTCGGGTGCCGTTGTCGATCACCTCGGGCATGTTCGACGCGTCCAGCGCGAACCTCGCAGGGTCATCCTGCTCGAGCACGAATGCGCCCTCACGGGTGATCCCGACGGGGATGACGTCGTACCTGTCGCGGTCAATCGCCGCCAGCACCCCGCCCGCCGTTGCGGAGCTGATCGAATGCTCGCTGGAACGCCCGCCGAAGAGCACCACCACCGTCTGCTTGTCCATGATTGGTCATCTCCTCCTGAGGAGTGTCGTCGTCGGTGGTCAGGTGCGGGGCGATGTCGCGGGGATCCATGCGCCCGTCGAGCACCATCTTCACCTGCTCCACGATGGGCATGTGCACTTCGGACTCGCTCGCGAGCTGAAGAATGGGAGCCACCGAGGCGAGGCCTTCTGCGGTCTGATTCATCTGCTTCACGACATCGTGGAAGCTGTAGCCCTGACCGAGCAGACGCCCCGCCGTGTTGTTGCGGCTCAGTGGTGACTGGCAGGTCGCGATGAGGTCGCCGAGGCCCGCCAGACCCTGGAGCGTCTCGGGGCGAGCGCCGTTGGCCACGGCGAAGTCGGTCATCTCGACCAGTCCGCGCGTGATGATCGACGCCTTCGTGTTCTCGCCGTACCCGACGCCGTCGACGATGCCGATCGCCACGGCGATGAGGTTCTTCAGCACGCCGCCGAACTCGGTGCCGATGACGTCGGTGTTCACGAACGAGCGGAAGTAGCGGTTACGGGCGGTGCGCGCCACGGCATCCGCCGTCTCCTGGCTGCGGGAGGCGATCACCGCCGCGGTGGGCTGCTCGCGCGCGATCTCGAGCGCGAGATTGGGTCCGGATGCCACCGCGATGCGATCAGGGTCGCACCGCAGCTCCTGCTCGATCACCTGGCTCATGCGCAGGCCGGACGACCGCTCGACGCCCTTCATCAGGCTGATGATCGGGATGTCGCGGCCGGCGAGCAGCGGACGCAGCGCCTTCAGGTTCTCGCGCAGGGTCTGACTGGGCACCGAGAGGTAGACCTGCTCGGCGCCGTCGAGGGCGTGAGCGAGCTCGTGAGTGGCCCGCATGGTGCGCGGCAGGTTGATGCCGGGCAGGTACTTCGAGTTGCGCTTCGCCTCGTCGATCTCGTGGGCGAGCTCGGGCCGGCGGGCCCACATCGTGACCTGGGCGCCGCCGTCCGACAGGATCTTGCCGAAGGTGGTCCCCCAGCTGCCGGCCCCCACGACGGCGACGCGGGTCCCCGAGGGCTGGGGCGTGCGCTTATGAATCAAGGCGACCCGTCTCCTTCTGACCGTGGTCGGCCGGGTTCCAGCGTTTCTCGGGGGCCTTCTCGTCGCGCAGCTCCTCGAGCAGCGCCGTGATGGCGGCCATCAGGCGCTCCGTCGCGGTGTTCAGCACACCGGGGTCGCCGGCGCGGCCGCGCAGATCGGAGAGATCCACCGGGTCGCCGATCAGCACCCGCACCGGCTTGCGCAGCGGCCAGAGGCTGAGGCCCTTCTGATACCGCCCCATGATCGCCTGCGTGCCCCACTGGGCCATCGGGATCAGCGGGATGTCGCCCATCAGGGCGAGCCGCACCGCACCGGACTTGCCGCGCATGGGCCACATCTCGGGATCCCGGGTGAGGGTTCCCTCGGGGTAGACGATGACGCCGCGGCCGTTCTCGACCAGCTCCCGAGACTGGGTGAGCGTCTGCTTCGCCGCCGAGGCCGACGAGGCGCGGGCGACGGGGATCATCCCGGTCCTGCGCAGCACCCAGCCGAGCACCGGGATCCGGAACAGGCTGTCCTTCGCCATGAATCGAGGCAGCCGTCCGGTGCGGTACACCGCGATTGCGACGATCAGCGGGTCGAACTCGGAGTAGTGATTCGGAGCGAGGACGAACGCACCCCTGCGCGGCAGCTTCTCGGCGTCGATCACAGTGATCTTCGCCAGCAATGACACGAGCGGGATGACGATCGCCGCCAGAGGCCAAAAGAGGCTGGGACGGCTCCGTTCAGAGGCGGCCATCAGCTCACCGGACGACGTCGAAGTCCGCGCCGAGGGCGCTCAGCTTGTCGAGGAACTTCTCGTACCCGCGGCTGAGGATGTCGATGCCCGAGACCTGCGACTCGCCCTCCGCGGTCAGCGCGGCGATGACGTGGCTGTAGCCGCCGCGCAGATCGGGGACGACGATGTCTGCCGCGTGCAGCGGCGTCGGGCCGGTGATGACGGCGGCCTGCTCGAGCTCACGGCGCGGCACGCGGCGCGGTCCGTCCTGCAGACCATGCGGGTGCACCTCGATGTCGGCGCCCATCTTGACAAGCGCCTGGGTGAAGCCGAACCGGTTCTCGTAGACGGTCTCGTGCACGATCGAACGACCGGCGGCCTGAGTCAGCGCCACGATGAGCGGCTGCTGCCAGTCCGTCATGAACCCGGGATGCACATCGGTCTCGACGATAACGGGCTTGAGCTCGCCCTCGCGGCGGAAGAGGATGCCGTCCTCCTGCACGTCGAACCAGCCGCCGGCCTTGCGGAACACGTTCAGGAACGTGAGCATCTCCTGCTGCTTGGCCCCGGCGACGAAGATCTCGCCGTCGGTGGCCAGTGCGGCGCACGCCCACGACGCGGCCTCGTTGCGATCGAAGATCGCCCGGTGGTCGTAGCCGCGCAGCGAGTCCACACCTTCGATGAGGATCACGCGGTTGGGCTCGTACGAGATGATCGCGCCCATCTTCTGCAGCACGGCGATGAGATCCATGATCTCCGGCTCGATCGCCGCGTTGCGCAGCTCGGTGACGCCCTTGGCCCGCACAGCGGTCAGCAGCACCTGCTCGGTCGCCCCGACGCTCGGGTAGGGCAGGTGGATGTTCGCGCCCTTGAGGCCGTTGGGGGCCGAGAGGCGGATGCCGCTGGGCTGCTTCTCGACGATCGCCCCGAACTTGCGCAGCGCGTCGAGGTGGAAGTCGATGGGACGGTCGCCGATGCGGCATCCGCCGAGGTCGGGGATGAAGGCCTGACCGAGTCGGTGCAGCAGCGGCCCGCAGAACAGGATGGGGATGCGCGAGGCGCCCGCGTGCGCGTCGATCTCCTCGTAGTGCGCCGACTCGACCTCGCTCGGGTCGAGCACGAGCGAGCCGGGTTCGTCGCCCTCGGTGACGGTCACGCCGTGCACCTCGAGCAGCGAGCGCACGACGGCGACGTCGCTGAGATCGGGCACGTCACGCAGGGTGCTCGCAGTCTCGCCGAGCAGGGTCGCGACCATCGCCTTCGTGGCGAGGTTCTTCGCTCCCTTGACGTCGACGCGCCCGCGCAGCGGCCTTCCGCCGCGGATCGCGAGGACGGATCCGGCTGGGGCCGGAACCCGGTCGTCTACAGCAACTCGCGGCGGTGTCGTCATTCGGGCCTCATCTTCTTCGGGACATCGCGGCGTTCGCCGCGATGTCTGTATCTGTCACGGCGTCTGCCGCAGGGCTTGTGGCCCTGGCCCACGAGCTCCCTGCTCTAGCGAACAGGGAGGGTGCGTGGCCGCCACGACTCGCGGCGGGCCTCGAACTGCGCGATCCTGTCTTCGTTACGCAGCGTGAGCCCGATGTCATCGAGCCCTTCGAGGAGCCGCCATCTAGTGTAATCGTCGATCCCGATGGAGGCCTGGAAGGCGGGCTCCGCGTCGATCCCGACTCCGGGAACGGTGACCGTGCGGGCCTCGAGGTCGACCACGACCTGCCTGCCCGGCTGCTCGTCGATCAACTGCCAGATCCGCTCGATCTCGGGCTCCTCGACTGTTGCGGCGAGCAGGCCCTGCTTACCCGAGTTGCCGCGGAAGATGTCGGCGAAGCGCGACGAGAGCACGACCTTGAAACCGAAGTCGCGCAGCGCCCAGACAGCGTGCTCGCGGCTCGATCCGGTGCCGAAGTCGGGTCCGGCCACGAGCACGGAGGCACCCTGGTACGGTGCCTGGTTGAGCACGAACTCCGGGTCCTGACGCCAGCCGTGGAACAGGGCGTCCTCGAAGCCGGTCTTGGTGACCCGCTTGAGGAAGACCGCCGGGATGATCTGGTCGGTGTCGACGTTCGAGCGCTTCAGCGGCGCCGCGATGCCGGTGTGCGTGGTGAACTTCTCCATCAGTTGCTCGCCTCCAGGTCTGCGGGGCTCGACAGGGTGCCTCGGATGGCGGTCGCGGCCGCGACCAGCGGCGAGACCAGGTGGGTGCGGCCGCCCTTGCCCTGGCGGCCCTCGAAGTTGCGGTTGGATGTCGACGCGCAGCGCTCGCCGGGGGCGAGCTGATCAGGGTTCATGCCGAGGCACATCGAGCATCCGGCGAAGCGCCACTCGGCTCCGAAGGCCTCGACGATCCTGTCGATGCCTTCGGCCTCGGCTTCGATGCGGACCCGCGCCGAACCTGGGACGACCATGACGCGCACGCCGTCGGCCTTCTTCTTGCCCTCGATGATCGACGCGAAGGCACGCAGGTCCTCGATGCGACTGTTGGTGCACGATCCCATGAACACGGCGTCGACCTTCACCTCCTTCAGCGGGGTGCCGGGGGCGAGATCCATGTACTCGAGGGCGCGCTCGGCGGCGGCGCGCTCGTTGGCATCCGCGAAGTCCGCGGGGTTCGGCACCGATGCCGACAGCGAGCTGCCCTGTCCGGGATTGGTGCCCCAGGTGACGAAAGGCTCGAGCTCGTTCGCGTCGATGAACACCTCGGCGTCGAACGCCGCGCCCTCATCCGTCGGCAGCGTGCGCCAGTAGGCGACCGCATCGTCCCAGTCCTGGCCCTGCGGTGCGTGGGGCTTGCCCTTTACGTACGCGAAGGTCGTCTCGTCGGGTGCCACCATCCCGGCGCGGGCGCCCGCCTCGATGGACATGTTGCAGATCGTCATGCGACCCTCCATCGAGAGGGCGCGGATGGCGCTGCCGCGGTACTCGAGCACGTAGCCCTGGCCGCCGCCGGTGCCGATCCTGGCGATGACGGCGAGGATGATGTCCTTTGCGGTCACGCCGGGGCGCAGCGTTCCCTCGACGTTGATCGCCATGGTCTTGAACGGCTTGAGCGGCAGCGTCTGGGTCGCCATCACGTGCTCGACCTCGCTGGTGCCGATCCCGAACGCCATGGCGCCGAATGCACCGTGCGTCGAGGTGTGCGAGTCTCCGCAGACCACGGTGATGCCGGGCATGGTCAGTCCGAGCTGGGGGCCGACCACGTGGACGATGCCCTGCTCCGCATCCCCCAGCGAGTGCAGCCTCACACCGAACTCGGCGGCATTGCGGCGCAGCGTCTCGATCTGGGTGCGGCTGGTGAGGTCGGCGATCGGCTTGTCGATCGCCAGAGTCGGGGTGTTGTGGTCCTCTGTCGCGATCGTCAGGTCGAGACGGCGGAGAGGGCGCCCTTCCGAGCGCAGCCCATCGAACGCCTGCGGGCTGGTGACCTCGTGCACGAGGTGCAGGTCGATGTAGATGAGATCGGGTTCGCCGTTCTCACCCTTGACGACGAGATGGTCGTCCCAGACCTTCTCGGCCAGAGTGCGCGGAGCGGTGCTGCTGGTCATGCGGTGTTTTCCTTAGATGGCTCGAAGAGTCGGCCCATGATGGACTCCGCGACGAGGAAGGCCTTAGATCGAGGTCCCGTCGCGGCTGCTAAGAAGAAGAACCACCCGCCGCATGCCGGTCAGTTTACACGGCATGGACGGGTGGTCCTTCGCACTGTTTCACGCAGCGGAACGGGTCGGGTCAGCTCTCGACGACGGCCTTGCGGTCGCGACGCGACGCGACCAGGCTGGCGATCGTGGCGACGGCCATCGACGCGAAGATGACGCCGAGCGACACCCAGTTGTTGATGTCGGGAGCCCACTCGATCGGGTGACCGCCGTTGATGAACGGCAGCTCGTTCTCGTGCATCGCGTGCAGGATGAGCTTCACGCCGATGAACCCGAGGATGAAGGCCACGCCGTAGTGCAGGTAGCGCAGGCGGTCGAGGAGGTCGCCGAGCAGGAAGTAGAGCTGGCGCAGCCCCATCAGGGCGAACAGGTTCGCGGTGAAGACGATGAACGGGTTCGTCGTGACGCCGAAGATGGCGGGGATCGAGTCGACCGCGAACATCAGGTCGGTGACGCCGAGCGACACGAACACGATGAGCATCGGGGTCCAGATCTTCTTGCCGTTGACGACGGTGCGCACCTTGGGTCCGTCGTACTCGTCGCTGATCGGGATGACCCTGCGGATCTGGCGGACGATGAAGTTCTCGGTCTTCACGTCCTCCTCCTCCTTGTCCGGCATGGCCTGACGGATGGCCGTGAAGACGAGGAACGCGCCGAAGATGTAGAAGATCGGGCTGAGGTGCTCGACGGCCGCGCCGACGATGATGATGAAGATCGCGCGCAGCACCAGCGCGATGATGATGCCGACCATCAGCGCCTCCTGCTGATAACGGCGCGGCACGGAGAACTGCGTCATGATCAGCACGAACACGAACAGATTGTCGATCGAGAGGCTGTACTCCATCGCCCATCCGGTGAGGAAGTCGAGCGAGGATTTCGTGTCGCCGAAGAAGTACAGGGTGACCGCGAAGATCAGCGCCAGGGTGACGTAGAAGCCCACCCACAGGGCCGATTCCTTGGTGGAGGGGATGTGCGGCCGCTTGAGGATGAGCAGAAGGTCAGCGATCAGGATCACGGTGAGCACGATCAGTGACGTGACTTCGAACCAGACGGGAATCAAGGATTGACGCCTTTCGGAGGGTGTGTGATGACCGAAAGTCTCTCCCCGCATGTGTCACATGCGCCGCACGGCCGGAGCAGCTTTGATGGTGCTCGTGATGACGATCCGCGCGATCCCGGGATACTCCCTCTCGCTCAGACGAGTTTAGCCGATTCTGAGACGATCGACTGTTCCGCGACACCCCCACTGTGAGAGACACTCAGACAGGCGACGGCGATCGGAAGAGGGATGCCGAAAAGCACGCAGGACCGCGAGTGGGCCGCTCTGGCCGCATCCGGTGACCAGGATGCGTTCCGGGCGATCTACCGCGCCCATGTGCGCCCGGTGTACTGGATCGCGCACGGCATCCTCGGCTCGGCTCCCGACGCCGAGGACGTCGTGCAGGAGACCTTCGTGGTCGCATGGCGCAAGCTGCCCGGCTTCGAGCCGCTCGGCGACTCGCTTCTTCCGTGGCTTGCGACGATCTGCCGCTTCCAGGCGGCGAATCGTCTGCGCCGCCTGCGGCGCGACAGAGCGAACACCGCGGATGCCATGGACGAGACGCTGCCGGACACGGTGAGCGTCGAGGATCAGGTGATCACATCCTCGCTGGCGGAGCGGATCACGGCGGAGGTGGCGCGACTCAGCGACATCGACCGGGAGATCTTCCGGCTGTGCGTCGTGAACGGATTCGCGTACGAGGCGGCCGCAGCGCAGCTCGGGGTCAGCCACGCCGTCGTCCGCAATCGTCTCTCGCGGGTTCGCACGCGACTTCGCGGTGCGGTGAGGGAAGTGAGAGACGCATGAGCGAGAAGAGCGGGCTGCCGCCGCTGAGCGATGAGAGCATCTCCGGGATGGAGGACGCGATCTTCGACCGGATCGCGCAGGAGCCGCGAGCAGGCGCGAACCGGCCGGCCGACGAGCGCCGACGGCGACGCGGGTGGGTCACTGCTCTCGGGGTCGCCGCCGCGTTCGTCGCCGGCGCGCTCGTCGCGCCTCCGCTGCTGAGCGGTCTTGGCGCAGGCACAGGAGCGTCGGTCATCGACGGGGCTTCGTCGGAGGTGTCGCCCGAGGCCGCTGTCGGGGGTGAGACGGCACCGGACGCAGCTGTGGACGGCTCGGCGGGTGGCTCGAGCAGCGAATCTGCCGACGCGGACTCGTCGGGCACGGCGGTGGCACCTCGGGACGAAAGAGGCTCGAAGGGCGCAGACGCGCCCCTCGCCAGTGTCGACGACGCACGGGAGATCATCGTCTTCGCCGAGATGACTCTTCGTGTGCAAGACGCCGAGGACGCCGCCGACGACATCACCGCGCTTGCTGCGGAGCACGGCGGGTTCGTCGAATCCGCGTCGCTCGGCCTCGATCGGGATGACGCGTCGATCGCCCCCGAGCAGCCGCGGGAGCCGGGTACGGGATGGATCAGCATCCGGGTCCCCGCCGACGAACTCGAGAAGGTGATGGCGGCGGTGGGCGAGGAGGGCGAAGTGCTGCGTTCGTCGATCTCGCGCGACGACGTCACCGCGACGGCCGTCGACCTTCGTGCGCGCATCGACTCGGCCCGCACGTCGGTCGAGCGTCTCACCGAGCTCATGGGCGGATCGGGCTCTGTGGCAGATCTGATCGCGGCCGAGGCCGCCCTGAGCGAACGCCAGGCTCAGCTGGAGAGCTATGAGCAGCAGCTGAAGCATCTCGACGAGCAGGTGGCGCTGTCGACGATCTCGATCCAGCTGACCGAGAGGACCACGGCGACCGAGGCCGATCCTGCCGGCTTCGGCGATGGTCTGCTGGCCGGTTGGAACGGTCTGGTCGCGAGCCTGAACGGGCTGGTGGTCGCGATCGGCTTCCTGCTTCCATGGCTGGGCATCGCGGCGGTCGTGCTGGCGGCGGTGTGGCTCCTCCGTCGGCGGATGCGGCACGATCAGGACTCCGCTGTCGGCTGATTTTCCGCGGTATACAAGAAGTCTTGTGCTCTTTCCCGACCGGCCATAGCGTTGCGGGCGTGGAAGAGATCTCCGTCATCACGGCCGTGCACCACCCGCTGCGCCGACGTATCGTCGACCATCTGCAGCTCCATGAGACCGCTCAGGTCGGCGCTCTCTCCCGCGCTCTCGACGTGCAGGTGGGCAGCATCAGCCACCACCTGCGCATGCTGCAGCGGGCGGGCATGGTCGAGCAGGTCGACGATCCCACCGGTGACAGGCGCACCAGCTGGTGGCGTCTGTCGCGCCGATCGCTGAGCTGGTCGAGCCGCGATTACGCCGACTCCCCCGCCGCGGCCTATCTGGCGCGGGAGGCCCAGCGGCTGAACCTGCGTCATCAGCTGGAGCGTCTTCAGCAGTGGAATCGGGTCAGCGAGAGCAGCGACGTCGAGGCGTTCAGCACGGATGCTCTGGCCTGGGCCACCGCCCAGGAGCTCCTCGAACTGCAGCACCGGATCACAGAGGCGGTCGACTCGTGGCGCGATGGCATCGACAGGGCGGACGGGCAGGAGCGGATGCCGGTCTTCTTCTTCGCGCACGGCTTCCCGACGGCGGTGTGAGATGGCGACCGCGGACGCCCTGATGCTTCGTACTCCCCCGCCGTTCCGGCGGGATGCGATGGTGCACGCCTGGCTCGTCGTGAAGGCGCTCTCCGATGCCGGCGATGCGGTGTGGACGATAGCCGTGGCGTGGACGGCCGTGCAGATCGCGTCGCCCGCGGTGGCCGGACTGATCGTCGCCGCCGGGACGCTCCCCCGCGCCGTGATCCTGCTGATCGGCGGCGCGGTCGCCGACAGGGTCGACCCGCGGCGGATGATGCTGCTCTTCAACGGGATCAGGGTCGTGGTGCTCGCGTCGACGGCGGTGTGGATCCTCACGATCGAGCCGACGGTCGCAGTGCTGCTGATCGCGACGATCGCCTTCGGCGTCTGCGATGCCTTCTACGAGCCTGCAGCGGGGACGATCCCTCGACAGCTGGTCCGTCCCGCCGATCTGCCTGCCTATTCGGCGCTGAGCCAGACCTTCAGTCGCCTCGGCACGATGGCCGGGGCGGCCGTCGGCGGGTTCCTGGTGGCCTGGAGCGGGATGCCGGGCAGCGCGACGGCCGACGCTGTGACCTTCACCGTCGTCATCGCGTTCATCGCGATCTGGCTGCGCCCTCGCTTCGCGCTTCCGCGCAGCTCGCCCGAGGCGACGGTGATGCAGGACGTTGCTTCGGGTTTCCGCCATCTCGCCGGAGACTCGGCGACCCGAACGCTCGTCCTCGCTCTGTCAGGGCTCAACCTCGCCGTCGGCCCCGCCCTCGCCATCGGGCTCGCCCTGCAGGCGACGGCGCATGGATGGGGAGCGGCGGCGGTCGGGCGGTTCGAGGCGCTGGTCGGCGGAGGCGCGATGGTGGGTGCACTGATCGTCGTGCGCTGGCGTCCTCGACACGAGGCGATCGGCGGATTCTGGGCACTCGTGGTCCAGGGCGGCGGCATCGCGCTGATCGGCGTCGGCACGCCCTGGGCGGTCGGCGCCGGATGCCTGCTCATCGGCCTCACGGCCGGTTTCGCGTCGGTGCTGCTCGGAGCCACGTTCGCCGCGACCATCGCCCCGGCCTTCCTCGGCCGGATGTCGTCGATCACGCGGCTCGGCGACGACTGCCTGATGCCGCTCACGATGGCTGCATTCGGCGCTCTCGCGGCGGTCCTGCCGCTGTGGGCGCCCTTCGCCCTGTACGGCGGTGCGCTGATGCTGCTCATGGTGCTCCCCCTCCGCAATCCACGGCTGCGGGCGATCGAGCTGCGTTCCTCGGCGGGACCCGCATAGGGCACCGGCGTCTCTGGAGGAAGCCCCTTCGACAGGGCGTCGCGTTCCGATACGGTTCCGGCATGACACCACAGACGTTCCGCCCCCGGCGAGCGATCGTCACGGCATCCGACTCGGGAATCGGCGCGGCCACCGCCCTGGCTCTGGCGGCTGCCGGGATGGACATCGGGATCACATGGCACAGCGACGAGGAAGGCGCCGAGCGCACCGCGTCCGCCGTGCGAGAACGCGGGCGCAAGGCCGTGGTGACCCGGTTCGACGCCACGCAGCTCGACCGGGTGACGGGCGTCATCGACGATCTGGCGGAGCAGCTCGGCGGTGTCGACGTGTTCGTGAACAACGCCGGAGCGAGTGTCCCGCGCGCGTTTCTCGATGTGCCGCTCGGCGAGTGGCGCGACACCGTGGCCCTCAACCTCGACGGCGCGTTCGCCGGGATGCAGGCGGCGGCGCGGCGGATGGTCGCAACCGGCGCCGGAGGGCGGATCATCGCGGTGACGAGCGTTCACGCCCACCAGCCGCGCGTCGGCCTCTCCGCGTACATCGCCGCCAAGCACGGGCTGTCCGGCCTGATCAAGACCATGGCCCTCGAGCTCGGCGAGCTACGTGACCGGAGCTGATTGGAACGTCGACGGCGGGATGCTGCTGATGGGGCCTCAGGCCGGCTCCCATATCGCCGACGACCGCTGGCGGGAGGGCTGAGCGACCACCCCGGGCTCCCGTCCGGTCGGCGGACGCCCGCTGGACGGAGCTCGGGGACCGAACGCGAAGAAGGCCCTCCGGATTCCGGAGGGCCTTCTTCAGGTCAGTGACCCCAGCGGGATTCGAACCCGCGTTACCGCCGTGAGAGGGCGGCGTACTAGGCCGCTATACGATGGGGCCGTCACTGCAACCGTTCAAGTATGCCATGACGGATCCGGCCCGGCCAAATCGAGCCGCTCACGATCTGTTCGACTCAGGCGAGCATGTCCTTGACCATCGGGACGACCTTCTCGCCATACAGGCCGATCGACTCCATCATCGTGGCGTGCGTGATGCCGCTCTGGTCGTACTTGAGGTCGAAGCGGTCCACCTTCAGTGTGCGCAGCGTGCCGACGATCTTGCGGGCCACCGTCTCCGGGGACCCGATGTAGAGCGCGCCGCTCTCGATCTCGCGCTCGAAGTCGCCGACGGCGGGCGGAGCCCACCCGCGCTCCTGTCCGATGCGGGTGCGCATCGCGAACCAGCCGTCGTGGGTGAGCGCACGAGCCTGATCGTCGGTTTCGGCCACGAGCCCCGGTGAGTGCACGGCCACCGGCTGGTGGGCGACGCCGTACTGGTCCTGCGCTCGGGTGAACAGGTCGACATACGGAGCGAAGCGCGCCGCCGGTCCGCCGATGATCGCAAGGAAGAGCCCGAAGTTGTACCGCGCCGTGCGCACCACCGAGTCGGGGCTGCCACCGACTCCCACCCAGGTGCGCAGCCCGTTCGCCGTCGTCGGGAAGACCCTCTGGTTCTCGAGCGCTGCTCGTGTGCTGCCCTGCCAGGTGACGGGCTCCTCCGTGAGCAGCTGCGACAGCAGGTCGAGGCGCTCCTCGAACAGCTCCTCGTACTGCCGCAGGTCGAAGCCGAACAGGGGGAACGACTCGATGAACGAACCGCGTCCCGCGACGATCTCGGCTCGGCCGTTCGAGACGGCGTCGAGCGTCGAGAACCTCTCGAACACCCGAACGGGGTCGTCGGAGCTGAGCACGGTCACCGCGGACCCGAGGCGGATGCGCTCGGTGCGCGCCGCGGCTGCCGACAGGACTACCTCGGGACTCGACACCGCGAAGTCAGGGCGATGGTGCTCTCCCAGCCCGAAGAAGTCCAGACCAACGCTGTCGGCCAGCACAGCCTCCTCGATGATGTCCCGGATCACCTGCGGATGCGGGACGGATTCGCCGTCGGCGTCCTTAGTGACGCCGCCGAAGGTGTCGAGCCCGAATTCGATGTCAGTCATGTCGTCAGGAACCGCCGTCCGACGCGTTTCATTCCCATGAATGCATTTGAGCACCGGAAAGGCAGAAGGCCCTCCGATCGCTCGGAGGGCCTTCTGTGTCGCTGTGACCCCAGCGGGATTCGAACCCGCGTTACCGCCGTGAGAGGGCGGCGTACTAGGCCGCTATACGATGGGGCCGTTTCGGCCCTGAGGGCCGATCTGGCAACCGTAGAAGTCTGTCATGGCGCGGGCGCCCGCTCCAAATCGACACCGGCGGAGCATGCATCGCGGGCGTGTCGCGTCAACCGGTTTGCCCGAATCGGTGGCGACCAGTTGACTTCCGTCATGCGCATCACGAAGTACGAGCACGCCGCACTCCGAGTCGATGAAGCGGGCAGGGCCCTCCTCATCGATCCCGGTTCGTTCACCACGCCCTTCGACGACCTGGCTGATGTCGTAGCGGTCGTGATCACCCACGAACACCCCGACCACTGGACCGGATCGCACCTGGATCGGATCCTCCGTGCGGCACCGGGCACTCCGATCCTCAGCACGGCCGGCGTCGCCGCCGCTGCATCCGATTACGAGATCACCGTCGTCGCCCCGGGCGATGAGCTCACCGTCGGCGAGTTCACGCTGCGGTTCTTCGGGGGCTCGCACGCCGTGATCCACGAGAGTCTGCCGGGCATCGAGAACCTCGGCGTACTCGTGAACGACGAGCTGTACTACCCCGGTGACTCCTACGCCGTGCCGGAGGGGGTCGAGGTGAAGACGCTCGCGGCGCCGCTCGGCGCGCCGTGGCTGAAGATCGGCGAGGCCATGGACTTCGTGCTCGCTGTCTCACCGCGCCGCTGCTTCGGCACCCATGACATGACGCTGTCAACCATCGGGCGCACGATGCACCGCCAGCGTCTGCAATGGGCCACCGAACAGGGCGGCG
Source organism: Microbacterium esteraromaticum (assembly GCF_014084045.1). Taxonomy (NCBI): domain Bacteria; kingdom Bacillati; phylum Actinomycetota; class Actinomycetes; order Micrococcales; family Microbacteriaceae; genus Microbacterium; species Microbacterium esteraromaticum. The sequence goes on along the minus strand of NZ_CP043732.1, from coordinate 2,753,432 downwards.
GGACGTTCTTCGAGCTCGATCCCGCCCAGAGCCTCGACGTGTGACCCAGAGCAGTCTCGGTCAGAGCGCGCTCTGACCCGACCGCACCCGCAGGTCGCGCGCGAGGTCGTCGCGCGACTCGATCACCAGGCGACGCAGCGCGCCTGGTGCGTCTGCGTTCTGCTCGAGCCAGGCGTCCACCGCCTCGGTGGTCTCCGCGGCGGGGAACAGACCGAGCACCAGCCGCTGGGCCAGCTCGATGCTGCGCTGGGTCCAGGCATCCCGGATGCGGGTGAAGTACTCCGCGTCGAACCCGTCGATCAGGTCGCGACGCCCAGCGGCCCGGAACCCGGCGATCGTCGCGTCGAGGTGATCGTTGCTCAGGCTCAGGTCGCTCCACGCCGATTCCCACGCCGCGGCGCGGATGGACGCTTCGGGGCGGGATGCCAGCGCCCGGATCTCCGCGGTGTGACCGGCAGCCGTGTCGTCATTCGCGCGCTCGGCGGCGATCGCCTGAGCGTCGGCGTGTCCGGTCGAGGCGAGCGCGGTCAGCAGCAGCCAGCGCAGATCGGCGTCGATCGGGAGCCCCTGCGGGGCGTTCCCGTCGAGGATCGCCCAGACCTCGGCGGCGCGCGAGTCATCGAACGACGATGCGGCGGCGAATGCGCGCGCCCACGACAGCTGCGCATCGCTGCCCGGGTCTGCCTCCTGCAGCGCCGCCCACGTCGAGTCGACCCAGGCGCGGCGCTGCGCGGCGCGGTCGCCCTCGGCGACGTAATGCCCGATGGCGAAGGCCGCGTTCAGGAGAGTGGCGCTGAGCAGTGCCACGTTCGGCTCAGCGGGCGCGTGCGCGCGCACGATGTCGAGGTAGCGGGCAGCGGCCAGCTCTCCGTCGCGCGTCGCGTTCCACAGCGACGACCAGATCAGCCCGCGCGCGAGCTCGTCGCTCAGTGTCGACAGCGACGCTGCGACGGTGGCCAGCGACCTGTCGTCGAGTCTCACCTTCGCGTAGGTGAGATCCTCGTCGTTGAGCAGGATCAGATCCGCCTCCGGGATCTCGACCTCGGTGCGCTCCTGGTCGACGGTGAGCTCGATGCGCTCGCGCAGCGCGATCGCGCCATCGACCGTGTCGTACAGCCCGACGCGCAGGCGGTGCGGGCGAGGCGCTGCCTCGCCGCTGTCCTGCACGATGGCGCGCCGGCCCTCGGCATCCGTCTCGAGCCACAGTGCCGACACCCCGCTCGTCTCGAGCCAGGAGCGCGACCACTCGCGCAGCGGCTGGCCGGAGGCGCCCTCGAGCTGGTCGAGGAGGTCGCCGAGCGTCGTGTTGCCGAAGGCATGCGCGGCGAAGTAGCGGCGTGCGCCCTCGAAGAAGGCGTCCTCTCCGACGAACGCGACCAGCTGCTTGAGAACCGACGCGCCCTTCGCGTAGGTGATGCCGTCGAAGTTCAGCTTCGCCGCCTCGAGGTCGGGGATGTCGGCCACGATCGGATGGGTCGTGGGCAGCTGATCCTGACGGTACGCCCAGGTCTTGCGGCTGTTCGCGAAACGCGCCCAGGCGTCGGTGAAGCGCGTGGCAGCGGCTGACGCGTGAGTGCCCATGTAGTCGGCGAACGACTCCTTCAGCCACAGGTCGTCCCACCAGCGCATGGTCACGAGATCGCCGAACCACATGTGCGCCATCTCATGCAGGATCGTGTTCGCCCGCCCGCCGCGCTGCGCGTCGGTCGCCGCACCGCGGTTGATGTACGCCTCCGTGAACGTGACCAGACCGGGGTTCTCCATCGCTCCGAGGTTGTACTCGGGCACGAAGATCTGGTCGTACTTGCCCCACGGGTACGGGTATTCGAACGCATCGGAGAAGAAGTCGAGACCCTGGCGGGTCACCTCGAGGATCTCGTCGGCCTCGAGATGCTCGGCGAGGGATGCCCGGCACAGCACGCCGAGCGCGATCCGCTGCTCGTCGCGGCTCCACTCGCCGTCGATGCGCGCATAGGGTCCGGCGGCGACCGAGGTGATGAAGCTCGAGATGGGAAGGGTCGGCGCGAACTCGATCGTCTGCACCCCGATCCCCTCGGTGACATGGGCGGCCGACTGATTCGAGAGCACGTGCCAGCCGGCCGGGGCCGTCACCTCGAAGGTGTAGGCGGCCTTCAGGTCGGGCTGCTCGAAGCACGCCATGACGCGGCGGGAGTCGGCGGGCTCATACTGCGTGTACAGGTAGGTCTCGCCGTCGACCGGGTCGTGGAAGCGGTGCATTCCCTCACCGGAACGGCTGTAGGCGGCGATGCCCTCGACACGCACCACGTGCGAACCGCCGAGCCCGTCTATCAGGATGCGCGCACCGTCCCAGCGGATGTCGCGGTCCTCGCCGTCGACCGTGACCCGGTCGACCGACTCGCCGATGAAGTCCAGCCACGTCTCTGGCTCCGTCGCGTCGAACGTCAGCGTCGTCGCGGTCGCGAAACCGGTCCGGGCGCGCTCGGGTGCACCGGCGAGATCGAGTTCGACGCGCACCTCGCGCAGCGTGATCGATGCGGCGCGGCGGGCGGTCTCATCCTTGGTGAGGTTGGCTGAGCTCATCACACCATCGTGTCATGCCGTGCGAGCTCATGCGGAGGCGGATACCGGCACCTTCGCGAGAGCCTGCTCGAGGTCGGCGAGCAGGTCGTCGACGTTCTCGAGGCCGATCGAGAGCCGCACGACGTCGGCGCCGGGCCTTGCCTCCGGCGCCACCGGACGGTGCGTCAGCGCGGCGGGGTGCTGGATGAGCGAGTCGACGCCGCCGAGGGAGACCGCGTGAGTGAACAGGCGAACCGCCCCGGTGACCGCCTCGGCCGCGGAGTAGCCGCCGGTGAGACGGATGGCGATCATCGCTCCGCCACCGCGCATCTGCCGTCCGATCAGGCCGCGCTCGTCGTCGAACTCGGGATACAGCACCTCGCTGACGGCGGGATTGTGCTGGAGGGCGTGCGCCAGGGTGCGGGCGGAGGCCTGCTGGGCGTGGATGCGCATCGGCAGCGTGGCCAGGCCGCGGTGCAGCAGGTAGGCACCGAGCGGGTGGAGCAGCGCCCCCGTGATGGCGCGTACGCGCCGCAGCGCCTCTGCCGTCTGCTCGCTGCACGAGATGACCCCGGCGATCACGTCGCCGTGACCGCCGATGTACTTGGTCGCGCTGTGCAGCGACATCGCGGCCCCCAGGTCGAGGGGGTTCTGCAGCAGCGGTGTGGCGAAGGTGTTGTCGACCAGCACCGGGATGCCCTCGGCCTGCGTCACGACGGCGGCGATGTCGACGAGGTCGAGCGTCGGGTTCGCCGGCGTCTCCAGCACGATCATGCCGGTGTCCGGGCGGATGCTGGCTGCGACCTCGTGCTCGTGGCAGAAGGTGACCTCCGCCCCGAGCAGGCCGGAGTCGAGCAGGTGGTCGGTGCCTCCGTACAGCGGACGGACAGCCACGATGTGCCGCTTGCCGACAGCCGTGGTGTGCGCGAGGATCGCGGCGGTCATCGCCGCCATGCCCGAGCCGAAGGCGACAGAGGCCTCGGCGTGCTCCAGCTCGGAGAGCGCCTCTTCGAATCGGGCGACGGTGGGGTTCCACAGCCGCGCGTAGACGTTGCCGCCATCGGGCAGCGGGTGCCCGCCGGTTGCCATCGACTCGTACGAGTCGCCGCCATGCAGGATGTCGGGCAGCGGATTGGTCGACGACAGGTCGATGGGGGCGGCGTGGACGCCCAGTGCGCCGAAGTCGGCGCGACCGGCGTGGACGGCAACGGTGTCGGGGTGCAGCGGCATGTCGGACATGCATCGATCCTGCTCCGCGCACTCAGAGGAGTCCAGGATGGTTGTCGCACATCGTCGCAGACCACGCGTATGTTGTTCACAGAGCAAATCGAAGCGGATCTCGGGAGCGGAAGTTGTCTGCAGCACAGCATGGCCTCGTCGACGAGCTCGATCTGCGCATCCTCGGCGCACTGATCGCCGATCCGCAGTCGCCCATCAAAGAGCTCGCACAGGCGCTGGGCATCCCGGCGTCTACCTGCGCCTTCCGGCTGCGCAGCCTGCGCAGCCGCGGGGTCGTCACCGGGCCCCGGCTCGAGGTCGACCCCGCCTCGGTGGGCGCGCCCGTCCAGGCGATGATCCGGGTGCGCCTGGGCAACCACAGCAAAGACGGCGTCGAGTCGCTCTTCGACGCGCTCGCGACGACACCGGGAGTGCTGCAGGTGTTCCATATCGCCGGCGCGGACGACTTCCTCGTGCACGTGGCCGTCGCCGACGCAGCCGCCTTGCGCGACATCGTGCTCGAGCGCATCACGGTGCACGAGATCGTCCGCGCCACCGAGACGCAGCTGGTCTTCGAGCTGCGCGAAGGCGCCGGCGTCGTTCCGCGCCGCTGAGGATCAGCCCCTGGTCACCGGCTCGTCGAGGCGATCCGCGACCGCCCGTCGGGAGAACCGGCGTGTCGTCAGCCAGAGCACCACGCCCGCAGCCAGCAGGATCGCGGCGAACAGCCAGACGATCGGGCGCTGCTGGCTGAGCAGCACCAGGCACGAGATCACGCCGAGCACGGGCACGAACGTCCATACGCGGAAGTGCTCATGCTCGACCCGGTCGCGCCGCAGCACCAGCACCGACACGTTCGCACTGATGAAGACGAGCAGCAGCAGGAGCACGACGGTTTCGGCCAGCGTCGCAAGGTCGCCGATGAGCGTCAGCAGCATCGCGACGGCCGTGGTCGACGCGATCGCCACCCACGGCGTCCGGCGGTTCGGCAGCACCCGCCCGAGCGGAGCCGGAAGCAGCCCCTGCTCCGACATGCCGAACGCGAGCCGGCTCGCCATGATCATGGTCAGCAGCGCTCCGTTCGCCACGGCGATCAGCGCGATGAGGCTGAACAGCCACGATGGGACCCTCAGCCCTGTCGCCTCGACCACGGCGAGCAGCGGACCCGTCGATTCCTGCAGCGCGGCGCTGGGCAGCGCCGCGGCGCTCGCCACGCCGACGAGTACGTAGACGATGCCGGCGGTGACCAGCGCGCCGAACAGGGCGCGCGGATACACACGGCTGGGCCTCTTCACCTCTTCGATCACGTTCGCCGAGGTCTCGAAGCCGACGAAGGAGTAGTACGCCACGATGGCGCCCGCGAGCACGGCACCGGCGACGCCGACCCCCTCCGGCAGCTGCGTCGCGCGGCCGAGGTCTCCGCCTCCGCCGCCGACGAAGACAGCCACCACGACGATCACGATCACGAGACCGCTGAGCTCGATCGCCGTCATCACCAGATTGGTGCCCATGGACTCGCGGATGCCCCGTGCGTTGAGCAGCCCGATGAGCACCAGGAACACCATCGCGGCGGGAATGGCCGCAACATCGATGAACGTCGCCAGGTAGTCGCCGGAGAAGGCGATCGCGAGGCCTGCCGCGCTGACAACGCCCGCAGCGAGCATGCTGAAGCCCACCAGGAACGACAGCAGCGGGCTGCGGAACGCGCGCTCGGCGAAGACGGCGGCTCCCCCTGCCCGCGGATACTTCGTCACGAGCTCGGCGTAGGAGCCTGCGGTGAGCAGCGCAAGCAGGAGAGCGGCCGCCAGCGGGGCCCACAGCAGTCCACCTGAGCTCTGCGAGAGCACCCCCATCAGCGCGTAGATCCCGGCCCCGAGCACGTCGCCGAGGATGAAGGCGAAGAGCATGGGCCCGCTGATGGCGCGGCGCAGACGGGGAGGATTCTCGGCGGTGTCCATGGCCTCGAACGTACGGCCGGTCCGCCCCTGCTGCATCGGCCTTGACACCCGCTCAGCCCGGCCGATATGCAGCGGACGTCAGGCCGCGATCCAGGCTGTGGTTCAGACCGTCGTGTCGGCCTCGCGGCGCGGCAGCACCCAGCCGGCCCGCGGGAAGTGGCAGGTGTACCCGTTCGGATACCGGACGAGATAGTCCTGATGCTCGGGCTCGGCCTCCCAGAACGGACCGGCGGCCTCGATCGTGGTGACCGCGGGGGCGGGCCAGAGGCCGGAGGCGTCGACGTCGGCGATCGTCTCTCGCGCGACGCGCTCCTGCTCGGCATCGAGCGGGAAGATCGCCGAGCGGTAGCTGGTGCCGATGTCGTTTCCCTGACGGTTCAGCGTCGACGGGTCGTGGATCTGGAAGAAGAAGGCGAGGATGTCGCGGTACGTCGTCTGCTCGGGGTCGAACACGATCTCGAGCGCCTCAGCGTGGCCGGGGTGGTTGCGGTACGTCGCGTGGTCGTTCTCGCCCCCGGTGTACCCGACGCGTGTGGCGAGCACCCCCGGCTGGCGGCGGATCAGATCCTCCATGCCCCAGAAGCATCCGCCGGCGAGCACGGCCGTCTCCGCGTCCGCGCGGCGGGTGATCTCTCCGGTGTCGCTGGTTCCGCTGGTCATGCTGGTCTCCTCATGTCCTGTGAGTGGGGTCCGCATGGACCCGCGTCTTCCATTCTGCCTCCGCCCGGCGTGCTGAGGGCCGTGTCGACGCGGCCCGGCCGGCGGGAATGCGGCGAGCACCGTCTAGGTTGGTGCAGAGAGCCGCGTCATGGCCGGTCATGGCATCCGAGGAGAGAAATGCGCCCCTATCTCGACAAGTCCGCACCCGAGGTCTGGAAGGCCGCCACCGCCTACTCGAGCGCTGTCGCGAGCGAAGCCGAGCGCAGCGGCCTCTCGCTGCAGGAGAGCGAGTTCATCAAAGTGCGCGCCTCGCAGATCAACGCCTGCGCCTTCTGCCTCGACCTGCATACCCGCGAGGCGCGCGGCTCCGGAATCACCCAGCAGAAGATCGATCTGCTCCCGGCCTGGCGTGAGACCTCGATCTTCACCGAGCGCGAGGCGGCTGTGCTCGCGGTAGCCGAGGCGGCGACGCGCATGCCGCTGACCGAGGAGGCGAAGGCCGACCTGTCGGGCGCTCGCGCCGTGCTCGGAGACGCCGCGTTCGCCGCCGCCGAGTGGATCGCTCTGACCATCAACATGTTCAACCGGATCTCCATCCTCAGCGAGCACCCCGTGCGTCCACGTGGTGCCGACGGAAAGGTGCTGTCATGACGGACGGCCGCTTCGTGGTGCGCGATCTCCCTGGCGAGTCGCGATACGTGCTGATCGACCGCGGCGAGGACGGCACGCAGTCGAAGGAGATCGGCGAGGAGTCGTACGTCGATGTCGGCGACGAGCGCGTGCTGTTCCACACCGGCGTCGCCGAGGAGTACGGCGGGCAGGGCCTCGCCTCGACGCTCGTCCGAGCCGTCGTGGACGACTCGGTCGCGGCGGGCAGGAGCATCGTGCCGGTGTGCCCCTACGTGGCGGCCTGGCTCCCCAAGCATCCGGAGTATCAGCAGCACGTCGTCGAGCGCCGCGGCGAGCATATCGCTGCGATCAAGGCGCAGCAGGGCTGAGCTACTCGCGGGGACGCAGCCTCACCGTCGGCAGCGCCGGCGCGGGAAGCGGCGCCAGCTGCCCTTCGGGATAGGGGCCGAACAACGGGGGCTTGCCGTCGTCCGCCGGGTCGGCCGGCTCGAAGCCCAGCTCGGCCTGGTAGCGGCGGCGGAACTCCTCGATCTCGTCGTGGCTGCGCCCGATGAAGTTCCACCACATGACGATCTGCTCGCCCAGCGGCACCCCGCCGAGCAGGATCACGCGCGCTCCATCCGGCCCCGCGGTGATCACCATCGTGTCGGCGCCGGTCGGGACGTAGCCGAGCTCACGGTGACGCACAGCGACGCCGTTCACGTCGATGACGCCCGTCTCGGCGAGGGCGGCGTGCTCGAAATCGCGGCGGACAGGCAGCACGATCTCGGCGTCGGGGTCGAGGATCAGCTCGGCGCCGAGCATGTCGGGCGTCCGCGTGTCGACCGGCGACGTCGAGCCGAGCAGCGATCCGATGAACACCCGCACGGCGGCGCCCGCGAGTTCGACGGGCTCGGGTGCGTAGTGGGCGAAGCCGTGCGCCGAGAACCGAGTGGCCTCCGGCAGGGCGTACCAGAGCTGCACGCCGTGCAGCACCGTGGTCTCGGGGGTGCTGATCTCCTGATGGGTGATCCCCTGCCCCGCGATCATGAGGTTCAGCTCTCCCGGCAGCACGGCCGCGGCGACGCCGTTCGAGTCGAGGTGGTCGATGCGCCCGGTGAACAGCCATGACACGGTCGCGAGGCCGGTGTGCGGGTGACGCGGAACCTCCATGCCGCCGGTGCGGGCGACGTCGTCCGGGCCGTAGTGGTCGAGGAAGCACCAGGCGCCGACGAGCGACCGGCGCTTCTGCGGCAGAGTGCGGTACACCGTCATCGCCCGGATGCCGCCGAGCGGAACCTCACGGGGTGCGAGGACGTCGACAGAGGTGCACCGCTCCCCCGGTTCGAGGACGCTCAACGGCGGGTTCTTCTCGAGGTTGGTCATCGCGGCTCCTCGGACTGTCGTGGCTGAGTGCGTGGTCCAGCCAGCGTAGCCGCGTGCTCGGCCTGGAGGGCCGCACGACGGGCATCCCTTCTGGGCGACCGGCGTCGCAGCTCGCCGTCGTGAAGCTCCAGCACCCGATCGGCTCGGGCGAGCATCGCCGGGTCGTGGGTGGCGACGATCGCGGCGGTGCCGCGCTCGTGCACCAGCCGCGCGATGAGATCCATGATCTGCGCGCCGGTCTCGCTGTCGAGCTGGGCAGTGGGCTCGTCGGCGAGCAGGATGCCCGGCTGCATGACCAGCGCCCTGGCGATGCCGACCCGCTGCTGCTGACCGCCGGAGAGCTCGCCCGGTCTCTGCGGTGCATGATCCTCGAGTCCGACGTCCCGCAGGGCCTCGGCGACCCGACGGTCACGCTCTGCGGGATCGACGCGGCGGATGCGCAGAGGCACCTCGACGTTCTCGGCTGCAGACAGCACCGGGATGAGACCGGCCGTCTGGAAGATCGACGCGATGCGCGAGCCGCGCAGCCCGGTCGCATCCGTCGACGGATCGGAGAGATCGGCGCCGTCGATCAGCACCCGGCCGGATGTCGGCCGGTCGAGACCGCCCAGCATCGTGAGCAGGGTCGTCTTTCCTGCTCCCGAGCGGCCGGCCACCACGACGAGCTCGCCCGGGCTGACCTCGAGATCGACATCCCGCACCGCGACGACATCGCCGCCGGGGCTCGGGAAGACGCGCGTGAGCGACTCCGCCTTCAGCACCGCGTTCACGAGGCATCCTCCGCTGATTCGCCCGTTCGCGGGGCATCCTGCCCTGATGCGACGCGCACATGGTCGGGTTCGAGGCTGAGCCGCACCCGGTCGCGCAGATCGAGCGCGGAGACGAAGTCGGCGGGCAGCTGCATGCGCCCCGCGCGGTCGAGCAGCGCGTACTCCTGCGCGGTGCGCACAGATCTGCCCTCGCCGTCGGTGCTCGAACTGCGCAGCGTCTCGGTGGACGTGCGCCCGTCTCGGATCCGCACGGTGCGCGCGACATGCTCGGTGACGCTCGCATCGTGGGTGACGATCAGCGTCGTCACCCGGCGTTCGCGGTTCACGGTCTCCATCGCGGCGAGCACCTCGGCACTGGTCTGCTCGTCGAGCTCCCCGGTCGGCTCGTCGGCGAGCAGCACGCGTGGGCGGTTGGCGAGGGCGACGGCGATCGCGACCCGCTGACGCTGGCCGCCCGACATCTGCGCGGGGCGCTTGTCAGCGACCTCCGTCGCATCGAGCAGCTCGAGAAGCTCGTCGCCGGCCGCGGCGCGCTCGCCGCGTGGCACGACGCCGGCGACCCCGTGCACCATCGCGATGTTCTCGCGTGCCGAGAGGTACGGAAGCAGGTTGCGCGCCGACTGCTGCCAGACGAACCCCACGCTGCCGCGACGGTACGACAGACGCTCGGCGCCCTTCATGGTCACCAGGTCGTGACCGGCGACCCGCGCGGCGCCTGCGGTCGGCTGATCGAGGCCGGCGAGTATGCCGAGCAGGGTGCTCTTTCCCGATCCGGATGCGCCGACCAGGGCGACCATGTCGCCCGTGGCCATGCGCAGGTCGAGGCCCTGCAGCGCCTGTACCTCCACGCCCTGTGCCGTGAAGATGCGCACGAGCCCCTCGCACACGATCGCGCCGTCGCTCATGTCATCCATCCTCTCTCCGAGGTCGTCATGCGTGCTCCTGCTCATCACCCTCGCGGATCGCCGTCGCGGTGCCAAGCCGCGAGGCCAGCAGCGTCGCCGCCACCACGGCGACCGTCGACACCAGCGCGAAGCCGACGACGACGATCACCGGCCACATGCCACCCAGCACCACGGGCGGCTGTGTCGGACCGCCGACGAAGCCGCGCAGATCCAGCTGCGGGATGACCAGCCAGGCCATCGCCACGCCCACTCCGGCACCGAACGGCAGCGCGAGCAGCAGCGCCGGTGCGACCTCCCAGGTCACCAGTCGGGCATCTCCCCGGGAAGGATGCCCGAGCGTCCTCAGTATGGCGAGCATGCGAGCGCGCGAGACCGCCCCGAGCATGAGCATGGCCACGACCGCCACGCCGAGCAGGGCGGCGACGATGCTGCTCGCAGCCAGCAGCGCGCCCTGCACGACCGAGAAGGCCGGGTCCTGCTCATGGACGGCTGCGGCCCGATCCGGCGTGCGGAAGACGGCGTCTCCTGCGATCTCGCGCACAGCGGCCGCGCCGACGTCATCCGCGTCGGAATCCGATGACACAGAGAGGTAGAGCTGGGACAGGCCGATGTTGCGCTGGCCGAGTGCACGGGCGTTCACCGTGTCCACGATCACCCACTGCTGGGCGGAGCCGAAGGGGACCTGAGCCGGAGCGACCGCCACCACCGTCACCGGCGTGCCGCCGATCTCGATCCCGTCGAGGTCGCCGTCGGCATCCACCCCGAGCCTGGCGAGCAGTGTGCGCGAGGCGACCACGGGGACAGGCTCGCCGTCGGCCGGCTCGGCGAGCGATGAGGGCAGCGGGATCGCGGCAGGCAGTCCGTGCTGCATGGCCGCGAACTCGGCGCTGTCGATGGTGTAGACGTGGGCACGCTGATCCTCCGACCCCGCCTTCGCCTGCACCGCCGAGTCGCCGCGCAGGGCGGCCACATCGGCCACACCGTCCAGCCCGGCGACGCGCTCGACCGCGCCATCGGTGATGTAGGAGGCGTCGACGCGCACGTCCGCGCCGACCTCCATCAGCGCCGAACGCGCGATCCCGCTCGTCACCGTCGCGGCGAAGGCCACCGAGAAGACGGCGACGCCGAGTCCGATGACGACGGCGAGCACGGGAGCGGCCCGCACCAGCGGGTCGCGGCGAGCCCGTGCTGGACCGAGCAGCGCGGCGAGGGAGGGACGCACCCTCGCCCGACGCTCGGCGATGAGCAGAAGCGAGGGCAGCAGGCGCAGGCACAGGATGCTGCCCGCGCCGCCGAGCAGGACGGGCAGGGCGAGGAGCATCGGATCGGCGGATGCCGCCCCTGGTCGCGCCATGACGAGCACGACGAACGCGACGGTGACTGTGAGGAAGAGGCCCTCCACGATCAGGCGCCTGGATCCGCGGCGCGACGTCTCACCGAGGTCGCGCCGCTCGTGCCGTTCGGCGTCGTTCAGGGCGCTCGAGGGCAGGACGGCGGCCGGAACGGCGGCGAGGAGCAACGGGATGAGCAGGATCCATCCCGACAGCCAGCCAGGCAGGAACGCGGCGATGGCCGCGCCGATCACGGCGCCGAGCATGCCCAGCGCCGCACCTTCGCCGCCCAGCATGGCCACCAGCCGGAGCGAAGAGGCCCCGCGCGCCCGCATCACGCGCACGGCCGCGATGCGGCGCACCGCGATGAGCCGGGTCACGAGCGCGAGGACGACGAGCGCGACCGCCACCGGCCCCACGGCGGCGACGGTCACGACGGCCGTCATCGCCTCTCCCCGCGACACCCCTTCGTCGATCACCCGCGGCAGGCCGGATGCGAATGACAGCCCGCGGTTGAAGAAGCTGTCCGTGTGCATCTCGAGGTAGACCGGATCCGCGGTCAGAAGCCGCATCTGCGCGGTGAGCTCTGCGGCATTCGCCGCATCGATCCCGGTGGTGCGCACCGGCATCCATGCCGTCACTTTGACGTCGCGCACCAGATCGGGCAGCGCCGCCACCTGGTCGACGTGCATGAACGCCGTCCCGACGAGGATCCGGTCGCCGCTGCTGCTCACCTCCACCATCGGCCGCAGAGCTCCGGGGATGAACGCCCAGTCCCCGGCATCCGGTGCTCTGGCGGAGACCGTGCCGGTGAGCAGCAGGGTCATCCCGCTCCAGGAGCGTTCGGTGCCGACGGGCCAGGCGAGCTGCTCGGCCACCTCGGACGTGAGCACGATCTCGACGCCGTCGGCCGGGTCGGTGACCTCCGGCAGACGACCCTCGTCAACGGTGATGCGATCGAGCAGCCCGACGTCCGAGACCAGCGCGACCTTGTTGATCGGCACAGGGTCAGTGCGTTCGGGGTCCTCATCGACCGAGAACTGCGGGTCGATCGCCATCACGAGCCGCGGTGCGCCGAGCAGCTCTCGCAGCGGCTCGGGCTGCTGTCGACGGGCGGCGTCGATCATCGCGAGTGCCGAACCCCAGACGCCGGTGTCCTGGTCGGATGCGGCATCGAACTCCGGCAGCCCCGGGGCGTCCGCCGAGAGCCAGCGGCTGGTCTGCGGCAGGGAGGTGGTCGCGCGCTGGATCGTGGCGGTGCGGCCCTGCTCGAGAAGGAGCGGTGCGGCCACGCCCAGGTACGACAGCGCCGCGATCACGAGCACGAGGAACAGCGACAGCGCCGGTGTCGTCGTCGCACCGCGCAGTGCGAGGCGGGCGGATGAGGTCATGCGCCCACCCCCAGCACGATGGGGAGCACGGCCGCGGCGACCACAGCCCCCAGAGCAGCGCCGGCGACGACGGCGTAGAGCGCGACGCCGGCGCTCTCGCCGAGCCTCATCGCCCGCTGCGCGGCAGCAGCGAGCCCGAGGGCACGCAGCACCTGCGTCTCATCGAGCCGGGCTCGCGACGAGGCGGTCGTCGCCGCGGCGAACCCGATCACGCCGAGCACGGCGGCGACGACAGCGCCGGCCGTGAGCATCGCGGGGGCCACCGAGGTCACGGGGGCGGCGCTGACCTGGGCGGCGGTCAGGATGCGGACGGGCTGCACCGCCCGTGCCCGCAGCCGCTCCGCGGTGTCCTGCGGGTCGTCGCTCGTCAGCCACAGCTCATTGGCGGGCCTGTCGAGATCACGCTGCTCGAGGGCCGCCGGGTCCGTCGCCGCGCCCAGGCCCTCTCCGATGCCCGGCAGCGCGGGGACGATGTCGGTCACCTCGATCGAGACCGGCTGATTGATCGAGCGGATGCGAGCGGTGAAGACCGTGCCGCGCTCGGCGCCGAGACGCGCCGCGAGGCTCTCGGTGATTTGAGCGGGAAGCGCGCCGCCCACGTCGTCGGGAAGCGGCCCGTTCAGCCCCACGGCGGAATCCGGTCCTGCGATCAGGGTCGCTGTGTCGGATCCGACGGTCAGCGGGGTGTGCAGCACCTCCGATGCCGCGCCGACGCCATTCCACGAGCTCGCCTCGTCGGCGGTGGTGCCGAGGGCGCCGTCGGAGATCAGACGCACATCCGCACCGAGCGCCGCACGGGTCGTGCGCTGCTCTGCCGCGTCTGCGGCGAGCGGAGACATGATCGCAAAGGCCGCCGCAGCGGCAGCCAGCGACAGGCACAGGATGGCGACGGCCAGGGTGTTCATCCGCCTCGCCAGCTGGCGCAGAGGAAGGATCGGAGAGATTCCCGACGTGCCTCGCAGCACCCTCTCACCGAGAGCGGCGAGAGGACCTGCGGCGAGAGGGGCGAGGACACAGGCGGCGACGAGCAGCAGCGTCGGGGCGGCGGCGGCGAGAGGCTCCGCCCCTCCGTCCGACCGCACGACTGTGCCGGTGCTGAACAGCTGCCAGGCGGAGAGCGCACCCAGTGCGACGGCGATTCCCGCCGGCACAAGCAGGGCGGTCAGCGAGCGCAGCCCCGCGTCGCTGCGCTGCGCGGCGGCGCGCACCGCGTCGGCCCTGACGGCACTGCGCACCGCCGTCACAGCCGCGGTCAGTGCGGCGAACACCACGGCCCCGGCGGCGATGAGCGGCACGTCGACGGAGATGTCGACGAGGATGGCCAGCACGCCGACCGCCAGCGCAGCGCCTGCAGCTGCGAAGGCCGCCGCCTCGGCGGCTGCGGAGAGCGCGAGCCGACGGCCGGAGGCACCGCGGGCGCGCAGCAGTACGAGCTCTTCGAGGCGGGCGCTCGACAGGGACGTCAGCACGATGCCGAGCACCAGGGCGCCGAGAAGCGCGATGATCAGCTGTGGCGCGACGAGCAGGCCGCGCGTGGCCGCGACCGCGGCGGACTGCCGCTCCAGCGTCTGCGCGAGGTCGCCCGACAGCCGCGTGTTCTCGGCGCGCCGCGGGTCGATGGACTCAGGCAGCCCGTCGAGGCGCGCGGCGGCTCGCTGCAGCTCGGGAAGGATGGCCGCATCCGAGCGAGCGGGCGTGATCTCCCACGTGACCGTGGACGAGTCGGGATGCTCGGCGAGCGTGTCGGCGATCGTGATCGCGGGGCCGATCACGCCGTCGCTCTCTCCGGAGGCGACCGACGGGTCTCCGTGCCACTCCGTTCCCGCGGGATCGATCGCGCGCCAGATACCCACGACCTCGAGCGCGGCGCTGTCTCGCGCCGGCGGCACCGGCTCTCCTCCGGGGATCGCGAGAGAGACCAGATCGCCGACGCCGAGATCGAGACGCGCCGCTGCGGGTTCGGGAAGGGCGACCTGACCGGCCCGCATCGGCCACTCCCCGGACGTGAGCTCGGCGATCTCGTCGAAGCGGTCGTCTACGAGCAGACCGATCCTCTTCGTCCCGCTGCCGACATCGGCAGTCGGCAGCTCCAGAGACTGCTGCCGAGCGACGACGACAGGTGCCGCACCGAAGACCGCCGCGATGGCGTCGCGCACCTTCTCGTCCTGAGCGGCGGGGTCCTTCCCCTCGGTCGCGACGACGCGGACGCTGCGGGCGGCCGGTTCCGCATCGCGGAGGATCTGCGAGGCACCCGCCGTCAGCATCCGGTCGGCGGTGACGGCGATGCCGCCCACCCCGGCCACCACCAGGGCGACGACGAGCGCGAGAAGCAGCAGTCGACCGACGTGCTGGCCGGCCCGCCTCGCTGCAGACGTCATCGCTTCCCATCCGGTGCACGCCCCCTCACGTGCACGCACTGCTGAACATCCTGGCCCGTAGGGTTGCGCCCGCGCAACATCTGCGCCGAGAGCGCGGAACCCGGCAGTCCGGAAACGCGAAAACCCCCGCCTGAGCGGGGGTTTTTCACTGCTGGGGTACCTGGACTCGAACCAAGAACAACTGAACCAGAATCAGCCGTGTTGCCAATTACACCATACCCCAAGGGCGAAACCGGAGCCTCGCACCGAGAGTCAAGCTTACCCGAGCTGCGCGCAGATGGCGAATCGGCACAGGTTCCCCGGGCGTGGCGCGCGTGATCGTCTCACAGCTCCCCCATGCGTGCGGGCCTGGCCCAACGAAGGAACACCGTTGACCGGGTGATGCGCGCGAGGTCTGCCAGGAGCGCGCCGACCTTCGTGCCGATGCACAGGCTGAGGAACATCATCGGGGCTGATGCCAGTGCCTGCGCGTCGAAGCTCGCCAGCGAGACGAGCCCGACGGTGCCAGGCACGAGCAGCAGGAACGCGGGCTGGAACGACACGGTGGCCGGCACGGCGAGGGTCACGCGCTCGAGCACGCGCGCCGCGACGAACAGCACCGCGGCCGCGATTCCTGTCGCCACGACGCTGCCGACCAGTGGGCTGAACAACGCGAGCACCGCATAGGTGCCTGTCATCACCACGATGCACACGACCGTCAGCCTGAAGCCCGACCCGAACGCGAGCCCGATCCCGACGGCCAGCACGATGACGACGAACCATGCCGTCCACGCCGGCGGCAGGGCATCCCATCCGCGGCTCTCGGTCGTGAGATGAACGGCCTCACCCACCAGCGCCGCCGATGCCGAGTCGACCCGCAGCCCGGTGAGCGACGCCCCGGAGTACAGCCCCGCAGCCATGAACGCAAGCATGATGAGCCCATACATCAGCCGCGATCCACCCGTGACGATGTCGGTCGATGTCAGTTCGAGCAGGGCGTTCGTGATCAGGGCGCCGGGCACGAGGATCGCCACGGGGGCGCACACCGCGAACAGCGGCACCGGCCCGAGATCCAGCGCGTTCGCCACGACGCCGACGAGCAGCGTCGAGGCGAAGGACGACACGAACGGGGCCACCGCGGCGGCCGCGCGCACCCGCATCATCAGGATCGTGAGTCCGCCGACCAGCAGGCCGACGAGCAGCGCGAGCAGCGCCGCCCACCATGGACAGCGGAACAGCACCGCCAGCGATACCGAGAGCAGCCCGCAGCCGATGACGCTCTGCACCCCTGGCATCCGGCGCGGCGTCGAGCGGATCGCAGCCATGCGTGCGGGCGCCGCGGACAACGGCAAGGCGCCCATCTCGAGATCGCGCACGAGCCTGCTGGCACGTGCCGACTGCCGGAAGGTCAGCGCCTCGCCTTTGCCGATCACCGTGGTGGTGGCCGACGCCGCCCCCGGCCGGCTTACCATCACCATCTCTGGAAGGATCGCGAACTCGAGCGTCGTCTCAGGGGCGGCCCGGCGGCTCACCTGCTCGAGCGATCCGCGCACGTCGGTCACCGACGTGCCGC
The DNA here is from genome assembly GCF_014084045.1 of Microbacterium esteraromaticum. Lineage (NCBI taxonomy): Bacteria > Bacillati > Actinomycetota > Actinomycetes > Micrococcales > Microbacteriaceae > Microbacterium > Microbacterium esteraromaticum. Next base: position 2,736,733 of record NZ_CP043732.1, on the reverse strand, counting down.
ACTCGAGCAGCAGGACGCCCAGGTCGCCGAGGATCACATCCGTCTCGGCGGCCGGCATCACGGCGTCGGGCGCCTGGCGGCTCACGCCAGGAAGTCAGCGAGCGCACGCAGTCGCCGCAGCGACTCGTCCTTGCCCAGCAGCTCCATCGACTCGAACAGCGGCGGCGAGACGCGGCGACCGGTCAGGGCGACGCGGGGCGGGCCGTAGGCGACCCGGGGCTTGAGCCCGAGCTCGTCGACGAGCTTCGCCGAGAGCGCCGCCTGAATCGCATCCGGAGTGAACTCCTCGACCGGCTCGAGAGCCGCGACGCTCGCCTCGAGCACCTCGGCGGCGTTCGCGGGCAGGCCCTTGAGCGCGTCGGCCTCGTACGACACGTTCTCGGTGAACAGGAAGCCGAGCATGCCGGCCGACTCTCCCAGCAGCTGCATGCGCTCCTGCACGAGAGGCGCGGCACGGAAGGCGAGCACGATCTGCTCGTGGGTCGGCTCGCCCCCGAACACGTCGGCCGCGGCGAGATACGGCAGCATCCGCTCGGCGAAGTCCCTGCCCTCGAGCATGCGGATGTGATCGCCGTTGATCGACTCGGCCTTCTTCTGGTCGAAGCGCGCCGGATTCGGGTTGACGTCTGCGATGTCGAACGCGGCGATGAACTCGTCGAGCGAGAACACGTCGCGATCGGCGGCGATCGACCAGCCGAGCAGGGCGAGGTAGTTCAGCAGTCCCTCATGGATGAAGCCGCGCTCGCGGTGCAGGAACAGATCGGCCTGTGGGTCGCGCTTGGACAGCTTCTTGTTGCCCGTCTCGCCCAGCACAAGCGGCATGTGGGCGAAACGCGGCACGAACGTGGTGACGCCGGCCTGGATCAGTGCGTCGTAGAGCGCGAGCTGACGCGCGGTGGACGGCATCAGATCCTCGCCGCGCAGCACGTGAGTGATGCCCATCAGCGCATCGTCGACCGGGTTCACGAACGTGTACAGCGGCACGCCGTTCGGGCGCACGACGACGAAGTCGGGGAACGACCCGGCGGGGAAGGTGACCTCGCCGCGGATCAGGTCGACATAGGTGAGGTCCTCGTCCGGCACGCGCAGGCGGAGCGCCGGCTGCCGACCCTCGGCGCGGAAAGCCGCCTTCTGCTCGTCGGTGAGGTCGCGGTCGAAGTTGTCGTAGCCGAGCTGCTTCGCGCGGCCGTTCGCCTCGTTGCGGGCGTCGATCTCCTCCGCCGTCGAGTAGCTCTCGTACAGGGCTCCGGTCGCCAGCAGCTTCTCGATCACGCCGCGGTAGATGTCGTGGCGCTCCGACTGACGGTACGGCGCGTGCGGGCCGCCCACCTCCACGCCCTCATCCCAGTCGATCTTCATCCAGGTGAGCGCGTCGACCAGCTGACGGAAGCTCTCCTCGCTGTCGCGTGCGGCATCGGTGTCCTCGATGCGGAACACGAGCTTGCCGCCGTTGTGGCGGGCGTACGCCCAGTTGTACAGGGCCGTGCGCACCATGCCGACGTGCGGCAGGCCGGTCGGCGAGGGGCAGAAGCGCACGCGGACGTCGGATCCGGTGGCGGTGGTGGTGAGGGGGTGCACAGTAGCCATATCCCCTCGATTCTACCGGGGGCGGATGCCCGCGACCGGCGCGCTCGAGCGTCGTCGGCCGAGACGTTCGACGGCGATCGCCGCCGTCTGCGTGATCGGCATCCGGCCGCCGTCGAGCCGATCGGCGACGAGCTCGTCGAAGGCGGCACGAAAGCGCCTGCGATCGGTGTCGGCGAGCGTGGCGTAGTAGGCGCCGGCGCCCGCCACTCCCCCGGCGACCGATCGCCACAGGGCGTCGGGCTCGGCGAGCCACGTCCAGGTGAGCTCGTCCACCTCCGGGTGCCACCCCGCGTCGGCCAGCATGCGCGCGAATCCGTCGGAGGTGCGCTCGAAATCCTTCTCGGCCGGCAGCCGCGCACCGGATGCCCGGGGCAGGCCCGCACGTGCGATCACATCGGCCCACAGCGTCGTCGGCGACGACGACCAGGTCGTGGCGATCACGAGGTGGTCTGCCACCCGCCGCAGCTCTGCTGCCGCGGCACGCGGGTCCGGCACGTGGTTGAGCACGAAGTTCGCCGTGACAATGTCGAACGCACGGTCGCCGAACGTCAGCCCGGGCAGCCCGTCGGCGACGAGACGCAGGTCCGGATGCCTGGCAGCGGCGGCCTCGCGCATGCTGGGCTCGGGCTCAGCGGCGGTGACCTGCCATCCGGCGTGCGTCCACGCGGCGGCGAGGGTTCCATCGCCCGCACCGACGTCGAGCAGCGTTCGGTCGCGAGCGGGCCCCGCGATCTCCCGGAGTCTCTCCCCCGTGCCTGCGCACAAAGCCGCGTATGACGCGGCGTACGCCTCGCCCGTGCCGGCCCAGCTCACGCGGCTCCGCGCACGCGCCCGAGCGGCGACAGCGCCGTGATCGCGATGACGAGCACGAGCGCGACCGTGGCGAGCCCGGCATAGCCGAACTCGGTGAGCACGATGCCGGCGCCGGCGGCCCCGACCGCTGCGGTGAGACTCATCAGCGAGTCGCTGATGCCCTGACGGCGCGGGCGCATCAGCACCGTCGACGACTCCGTGAGCAGCGCCGCCCCGGCGACCGTGGCCGCACTCCAGCCGAGACCGAGCAGGATCAGGGCCGTCATGACCCCGGCGGGGTGAGCGCCCGCGATGATCGCCGTCGCGAGGGATGCAGCCAGCACCGCCTGGCCGAGCAGCACCACGCGGACTCGCCCCCAACGGTCGGCGAGCACGCCGAACAGCGGAGACAGGCCGTACATGCCGGCGACGTGCAGGGCGATGGTCACGCCCACCAGCAGCGTGACCTCGTGCGTGGTGCCGTGGCCGCCGCCGTGCGCCATGTGCTTGAGATGGATGGGCGTCATCGCCATGACCGATGCCATGACCGCGTGCGAGCCCGACACAGCGAAGATCGCGTATCGCGCGACGACGGGACGATCGACGTCAGCCCCGAGAACCGCGCTCTTCGCGGCCGAGTTCGCGAGGCTCATCGCCGTCAGCAGCGGGTCGGGTCGCAGCGCGATCACGTACAGCACGAGCGCCGCGGCCTGCGCGATCAGCGAGAACAGGTATGAGCCGGTGAGCGGGGGCATCCCGATCACCGCTCCGACTTCTTCGCCGATCGGCAGCAGCAGCGGTCCCGTCACCCCGCCCACCGTCGTCGACCACACGACGATCGACAGGTCGCGTCCTCGGTGCGCGGGCGCGGCGAGGTCGGTGGCGGCGAAGCGCGACTGCAGGTTGCCTGCGTTGCCCATGCCGATCATGATGATGCCGACCAGCAGCAGCGGGAACACGCGCAGGCCGGCGGAGGCGATCACGATGCCGATGCCGACGAGGGCGAGCAGGTTGCCGGCGGTGAGCGACATTCGGCGTCCGCGTCGCGCAGCGAATCGGGCCAGCGGGATCGCGAAGGCGGCGGCACCGAGGGTGACCGAGGCGGTCGCCAGCCCCGACAGCGCATCGTCGCCCGAGAGGTCGGCGGCGAGCAGCGCGCCCAGTGACACGGTCGCACCGAACGCGATTCCGCCGAGCACCTGCCCGGCGGCGAGCACGCCGACGGTGCGGCGTTGGATGGCGCGCAGGTCGCCGATCGGCGGCGTGGCCACCGCGCTCACGCTGCGGGCGCGGCGTCGCGCACCGGATTGCGCAGCACGCCGATGCCGCTGATCTCGACCTCGACGGCGTCGCCGGCGACGATCTCGCCGACGCCCGCGGGGGTTCCCGTCATGATCACGTCGCCGGGAAGCAGCGTGAAGACCGCGGAGGCGTACGCGATGATGTCTGCGACCGAGTGGATCATGTCGGTGAGTGGCGCCTGCTGGCGGACCTCGCCGTTCACTCGGGTCTCGAGTCGCGCCGCGTCCGCATCGAACTCGGTCTCGATGACCGGGCCGAGGGGGCAGAAGGTGTCGAAGCCCTTGCCTCGAGTCCACTGACCGTCCTTGCGCTGCAGGTCGCGTGCGGTCACGTCGTTGCCGATCGTGTAGCCGAAGACGTAGTCGAGCGCGTTCTCTGCGCTCACGTTCTTGGCGATGCGGCCGATGACGGCGACGAGCTCGCCCTCGAACTCGGTCCTCTCCGAGATGGTGGGCCGAACGATCGTGTCGCCGGGGCCGACGACGGCCGTGTTGGGCTTGAGGAAGAGCAGGGGCTCCTCGGGGGCGACGTTGCCGAACTCCGCCGCGTGGTCGTGGTAGTTGCGGCCGACGCAGACCACCTTCGAACGCGGGATGACCGGTGCCAGCAGCGCGACATCGGCGACCGGCACGCGCTCCCCCGTCGGCTCGTATCCGGCGAACATCGGGTCACCGTCGAGCACGACGATGTCGGTGTCGTCGAGGATGCCGTATCGGATGCCGTCGTTGTGACTGAAACGCGCGATCTTCACCCCGTCAGCCTATCCCCGCCCCCCGTCCCCCTCTCTCCCTCCCCCCAATCTCCCCACAATCCGCCGAGACCCCTAGCTAGTGCCGATACCCCCAACTGTGGTCGGCCGCAGCTGGGGGTGTCGGCAGCAAGTAGGGGTATCGGCAGCGGGGCAGCGGGGCCGGGGTGAGCACGGTGGGCCGCGACGAGCAGGGTGAGCAGGGTGGACAGTCAGCCGGGTGGACGGATGCCGAAGGCCGCGAGGCGGGCGCCGAGGGCATCCGGCGTGCGGATGTCGTCGTATCCCCAGCGGGCGAACCTCCACCCGGTGACACCTCTGATGTCGTCCTCGCGCTGCTTCTCGGCGAGCACTGCCGCCTGCGCGGTCGATGCACCCCGCAGAGCCGCGTCGACGTACTTGCCCTCACCATCGAACTCGCCGAAGGTGCGCGATCGCGGGAATCCGAAGTCGACCCAGTACTGGTTCCCCCCTGCCCCAGTGATCGGAATCTGAAGCTCGTATTGCGAGAAGCCGAGCTGACGAAGGCGAACCCGACTGACGCTCTCCCCCGGCAGCTGCGCACGCCCGTCCGCGAAGCGGATGACATCGCGCGCCTGCCTGACACCGCGCAGCCCGGGCCGCGCGAGATTCATGGCATCCGATCGCCACTGCGCATCCGCGTCCGCCGCTACCGACTGACCCGTGACGCAGACGTGCCTCAGCCCAGCGTCGGCGCATGCGACTGCCGTGTCGAAGGCGGCGGTCCGTGCGACGTCGAACGTGGTGCGGGTCAGGGATGTGAGCCGGAATCCGTCGATCTCGTCCACATCCCCCGCCGCGAGCTGCATGTCGCGCCGAACGACTCCCGCGATCAGGCGACTGTGCCGAGTCCCGTCGATCACGATCTGCACGGGCATGTCACCCATTCGATACAGCGGCAGCCCCCAGAGCACGGCCGCCGAGGCATGGCTGAACACCGGTCCGTCGCCTGGGCTGGCGGCGCGCACCGCCAACACCTTCAGCAGATGCTGACCCTCCCACCACAGCCCCGCCCAGTCCTCGGCGTGAACATACGCACCGCGGTGCAGCCTGATCAGCCGTCCGCCGGCGACATCCGCGCGAAGCTCGCGAACGGTCCTGCCTGCTGCCAGGAGCTGCTGCCTCGTTCGCAGCAGTGCTCGAGCTTGCACGATGTCGATTCGGTGCCGCATCCCGATATCATGTTTCGCCGCGCCGGACGGAACGCGTCCATCCACATGCCGTGACGCAGTATCCCGACTGTGCAGAACGAATCTCGCGGGCCGAGACCCCTGCGCCGATACCCCCACATAATGCCGACACCCCTACCTGTGGGCGGCCGCACCTGGGGGTGTCGGCAGCAAGTAGGGGTGTCGGCGAAGGACGAAGGAAGTGGGAAGAAGGAAGTGGGAAGAAGGAAGACCGGGTCAGTCGACCCGCACCAGCCAGCCGTGCTTGTCCTCACGCCGGCCGTACTGGATGTCGGTGAGCTCTTCACGCAGAGACAGTGCCAGCTCGCCGAGCGGCTGCTGGTCCTCGAAGTCGTCGGAGACCAGGGCGCCGATCGGAGTCACGACGGCGGCCGTGCCGCAGGCGAACACCTCGACGATGTCGCCGGATGCCACACCCCGACGCCACTCGTCGAGCGACACGGCCCGGCGCTCGACGGTGAGCCCGCGGTCCTCGGCCAGCTGCAGCAGCGAGTCGCGCGTGATGCCCTCGAGGATGCTGTCGGACTCGGGAGTCACGACTCGGCCGTCCTTGTAGACGAACACGACGTTCATGCCGCCGAGCTCTTCGACGTTGCCGTCCTGGTCGAGGAAGACGACCTGATCGCAGCCCTGCGCAGAGGCCTCGGCCTGGGGAAGCAGGCTGGACGCGTAGTTGCCGCCCGTCTTGGCCGCTCCTGTGCCGCCCTTTCCGGCGCGGGCGTAGGTCTTCGACAGCCAGATCCGCACGGGCTTCACGCCGCCGGTGAAGTACGCGCCGGCGGGCGAGGCGATCAGGTAGTAGGCGACCTTCTTCGCCGGACGAACCCCGAGGAACGCCTCCTTGGCGAACATGAACGGGCGCAGGTACAGGCTCTGGTCGGCGCCGGAGGGCACCCAGGCGCCGTCGACTGCGATCAGCTCGCGGATCGACTGCACGAAGTGCTCGGTGGGCAGCTCGGGCAGCGCGAGGCGGCGGGCGCTGCGGCGCAGGCGCTCGGCGTTGCGGTCGGGACGGAAGGTGTGCACCGAGCCGTCGGCGTGCCGGTAGGCCTTGATGCCCTCGAAGATCTCCTGTCCGTAGTGCAGCACGGCAGCGGCAGGGTCGAGCGCGATGGGGCCGTAGGGCTGAACGCGCGGGCGGTGCCAGCCGCCCTTCTCCGACCAGCAGATGTCGACCATGTGGTCGGTGAAGTTCGTTCCGAACCCCGGGTTCTGCAGGATCTCCTCGCGCTGGGCGGGGCTCTTCGCTGCGAGGTTCTTCGTCACGGCGAACGTGAGCTCAGCGGCGTCGGGGCTGGCTGTGGTGGCGGTGTCGGTCATGTCTGTCCTCTGTCGGATGCGGCGGCGGTGCGCGCGTGTTCTCAGATTACGCCTGCAGCCGGGCGATGATCGCGTCGCCCGTCTCGGCGGTGGTGCGAGCGCCGTCACGGCTCGCGATGTCGGCTTCGACCGCCTGCTGCACGCGCGCGGATTCGTCGCGCAGGCCGAGGTGGTCGAGCAGCAGGGCGACCGACAGGATCGCTGCGGTCGGGTCGGCCTTCTGCTGCCCTGCGATGTCGGGCGCCGAGCCGTGCACCGGCTCGAACATCGAGGGGAATGCGCCGTCGGGGTTGATGTTGCCCGAGGCTGCCAGGCCGATGCCGCCGGTGACGGCACCGGCGAGGTCAGTGAGGATGTCGCCGAAGAGGTTGTCGGTGACGATCACGTCGAATCGCGCCGGGTCGGTCACGAGGAAGATGGTGGCGGCATCGACGTGCAGGTAGTCGACCGCGACGTCCGGATGCTCGGATGACACCTGGTCGACGATCCGCTTCCAGATCGCCCCGGCGTGCACGAGCACGTTCGTCTTGTGCACCAGGGTGAGCTTCCTGCGTCGCCGCTCCGCGAGTTCGAACGCGTAGCGGACGACGCGCTCGACTCCGAAGGCCGTGTTCACGCTGGTCTCGTTGGCGACCTCGTGCGGGGTGCCCTTGCGGATCGCACCCCCGTTGCCGACGTACGGCCCCTCGGTGCCCTCACGGACCACGACGAAGTCGATCTCACCCGGGTTCGCGAGCGGTCCGGATGCACCGGGGAACAGCTTCGACGGACGGAGGTTGACGTAGTGGTCGAGCTCGAAGCGCAGCTTCAGCAGCAGACCGCGCTCGATGTTCGCGTCCTTCAGTCGCTCATCGCCCGGCGTGCCGCCGACGGCGCCGAGCAGGATCGCATCGTGCGAGCGGATGGCCGCGAGGTCGTCGTCGGTGAGCGTGTCACCCGTCGCGAGGTAGCGGTCGGCGCCGAGTGAGAAGGGAGTCTTCTCGAAGGTCACGTCGCCGCCGGCGGTGACCGCGTCGAGCACGCGCCCCGCCTGGGCGATGACCTCTCGTCCGATTCCGTCACCGGGGATGACGGCCAGCTTCACGACGCGCGACATGAGTCTCCTTGGGGCCCTGCTCGTCCGCAACGCGGGTCGCCGCGGACACTGCCTTCCAGCGTAGCGGCGCGGATGCGGGCCGCTACGCCGGATGTCAGCGGCTCGGGCGAAGCGTGGTCGCGGCGACGGCGATGGCGGAAGCCACGAGCAGAGCTCCGATCAGAGACGTCGTGACGATGCCCGAGTCGAAGGCGTGCGCGGCCGCCTGCCAGAGGGCATCCGCCTGCGCCGCCGGCAGCTCCTGCGCGGCCGCGTAGGCGCCCGCGAGCGTCTCTCGGGCCTGTGCGGCGGACTCCTCCGGCACGCCAGTCGGGATGGCCAGCGCACCGCGGTAGAACGCCGTGATGATTCCCCCGAGCACGGCGGTGCCGAGCACGGCGCCGAGCTCGTACGCGGTCTCGGACACGGCACTCGCCGCTCCGGCCTTCTCGGCCGGGGCGTGCGCGAGGATCAGCTCGTTCGAGATGGTCTCCGCCGCGCCGATGCCGATGCCCAGGATCACGAAGGCCAGGATCAGCCACGCGACGCTGTTCGCCTGCGCTGTCAGCGCGACGACCAGGTACCCGCCGACAGACAGCAGGAGGCCTGCGGGCACGACGATGTGCGGCGGGACGCGGCGAGAGATCGGCACGACGCTCAGGCCTGCGATGATCATCGCGGCCATGCCGGGCACGAGGGCGAGACCGGCGACCATCGGCGAGAGCCCGAGCACGAGCTGCAGCTGCTGCGGCACGAAGTAGAGGAAGCCGACGAGGGCGATGACGCTGAGCAGGTTCACGAGGATCGCCCCGCTGAAACCTCCGCGGCGGAAGAGGCTCATGTCGAGCATCGGCGTCTCGGCGCGCAGCTGCCGGCGCACGAACAGCCAGCCCATCACCAGGCCGGCGAGCACGAGTCCGGCGGCCGTGAAGGTGGGTCCGTCTACCGCGAACGACTTGATCGCGTAGACGACCGGCAGCATGGCGGCCATCGACAGGAGGATGCCGATGGGGTCGATCCGACCCGGGTTCGGGTCGCGACTCTCGGGCAGCAGCCAGTAGCCGCCGATGAGCAGCGGGACGAGCATGGGGACGGCGATGAGGAACACGGATCCCCACGCGAAGTGCTCGAGAAGGAATCCGCCGACGACGGGACCGAGCGCGGATCCGGCCGAGAACCCGGATGCCCAGATCGCGATCGCGAGTCGACGCTGATCGCGGTTCGGGAAGATCGAGCGCAGCAGCGACAGGGTCGAAGGCATCAGCATGGCGCCGAAGAAGCCGAGTGCGGCGCGGGCGGCGATGAGCAGTCCTGCCGTGGGGGCGAATGCGGCCAGCACCGAGACCACGGCGAATCCCGTGGCGCCGATGAAGAGCATCCGGCGCCGTCCGAAGCGGTCGCCCATCACGCCCATCGTGACGAGCAGCCCTGCGAGCACGAGCGAGTAGACGTCGATCACCCAGAGCTGCTCGGCGCCGCTCGGACGCAGCGCGAGCGAGATCTCGGGCAGGGCGAAGCTGAGAACGGTGTTGTCGACCGAGACCAGCAGCACGGGCAGCATCAGCACGGCCAGCGCAGCCCACCCCCGGGCGCCGACGCGCGCGCCGTCGTCCTGGGAGAGCCTGATCGTGGCTGTGATGGACATGGCTGCACCTTTCGTGAGAGGGACGACTGTATCTAAACCGTCCGGATGGTACAGTAACACAGAAGCCGACGATCAGGAGACACGATGCCTCGTCCCCCACTGGCACGCGAGCGCGTGCTCGACGCCTACCAGGGCATCCTCATCTCAGAGGGTGAACGCGCGGCCACTCTCGAGGCCGTCGCCCGCGAGGCGGGCGTCTCCAAGGGCGGGCTTCTCTACCACTTCGCCTCGAAGGACGATCTGACGGCCGGCCTCGTCGCGCGTCTGGGTTCGCTCACCGACGACGACCTCGAGCGGATGGCCGCCGCCGACGACGGGCCCATCTCGTACTACGTGCGCACCTCCGTCATGGAGGATGACGACCTCGACCGAGCACTGATCGCGGTGACGCGCCTCGCACAGGGCGGATCCGCCGCGGCATCCGACGCTCTGCGCGACGTGCGCACCCGCTGGGCCGAGGCGATCCGTCCGCACGTGCGCGACGAGACCGCGCTCGACCTGGTCATGCTGCTCAGCGACGGCCTGTACTTCAACAACTCCCTCGCCGAACCAGGCGAGGAGCTGAACGCGATGAGCGAGTTCGTCCCCACCGGTGCGGCCCTCGAGCAGCTGGTCGCCCTCGTGGTGGATGCGACGACGCGGGCCCCGGAGTGATCCGGAGCCCGCGTCGTCGGAGCCGTTCGATCAGACCTCGGCGATCTCGATCTGGCGGAACAGATCGGCGTCGATCGCGACGCTGACGTCCTCGAGCAGTTCGTCGGAGACGGGCGAGTCGAGGGTCAGCACGCTGAGCGCCTGAGCGCCTGCGGCCTGTCGCGCGATCTGCATGCCTGCGATGTTGATGCCTGCGTCGCCGAACTTCTGGCCGTACACGGCCACGATTCCGGGGCGGTCGGTGTAGAGCATCACGACATGGTGCTTCTCGATCGGGAGCTCGATCGCATGCTCGTTGATCGACACGAGCTTCTCGATCTGCTTCGGCCCGGTGAGGGTGCCCGAGACCGCCAGCTGCGATCCATCTGAGAGTGCGCCGCGCAGCGTGATGACGTTGCGGTACTCCTCGCTGATCTCGTCCTGCAGCAGACGGACTGCGATGCCGCGCTGCTCTGCGAGCAGCGGGGCGTTCACATACGACACGGTCTCGCTGACGATGTTGGTGAAGACGCCCTTGAGAGCTGCGAGACGAAGCACGCTCACGTCGTAGTTGTTGAGCTCGCCGTGCACCTCGATGTCGAGGCTGGTGATCGGCGACTGCGCGAGCGCGGAGAAGATCTGGCCGAGCTTCTCGACCAGCGGGATGCCGGGACGAACGTACGGGTCGATGACGCCGCCGGCGACGTTGACGGCGTCGGGCACGAGGTCGCCGCCGAGCGCGAGGCGCACCGAGCGCGCGACGGAGACGCCGGCCTTCTCCTGCGCCTCATCGGTGCTCGCACCGAGGTGAGGGGTGACGACGACGTTGGGGAGGCCGAGCAGAGCCTGAGCCGTGCTTCCCTCGGCCGGCGGCTCAGAGGTGAAGACGTCGAGACCCGCGCCTGCGATCTCGCCTGCGACGAGCGCCTCGTGCAGGTCGGCCTCATCGATCAGACCACCGCGGGCGACGTTGACGACGAACGCCGTCGGCTTCATCGCCGCGAACTGCTCGGCGGCGATCATCCCCGTCGTCTCGGGGGTCTTCGGCATGTGGATCGTGATGAAGTCCGACTCCGCGACGAGCTCGTCGAGCGTGACGAGCTGCACGCCGAGCTGCTGAGCGCGGGCGCTGGTGACGTACGGGTCGTATGCGATCACGCGCATGTCGAAGGCGTTCAGGCGCGCGGCGACGAGCGCGCCGATCCGGCCGAGGCCGATGATGCCGACGGTCTTCTCGAAGAGCTCGGCGCCGGTGAACGAGCTGCGCTTCCATGCGCCACCCGAGAGCGAGGCGTGGGCGGCGGGGATGCGACGGGCGAGGCTCAGGATGTGGCCGACGGTGAGCTCGGCCGCCGACACGATGTTCGACGTCGGGGCGTTGACGACCATGACACCAGCGGCCGTCGCGGCCTTGATGTCGACGTTGTCGAGTCCGACGCCCGCGCGGGCGACCACCTTCAGCTTCGGTGCGTGGGTCAGCGCCTCGGCGTCGATGCGCGTGGCCGAGCGCACGAGCACCGCGTCGGCGTCGGCGAGGGCTGCGAACAGCGCCTCGCGGTCGGTTCCATCGACCTCGCGCACGTCGAAGTCGGGGCCGAGTGCCTCGATCGTCGCGGGCGAGAGCACCTCTGCGAGCAGGACGACGGGCTTGGTGGCGGTGTTGTTCGGCACAGATATCCTTCGGGGCAGGACGGGAGGGGGTCAGCCGATGCGCCGCACGCCGTCGGGGCGCAATCGCGACACACTTTACCTCAGCACCGTCGACCGCCCCGACCGTGTGACGGGCCGTGACGGCTGCGGCGTCGTCGCAGCTCAGCCGAGCAGCGAGGCTCCGTTGCGCAGGGCGAAGCTGAGGGTGTCCAGCCAGAAGACGGCACTCACGCCGAGCCCTGCGAGCATCGTGACGATGAAGACGCCGAGAGTGCGCCGCCGGGTGAGCAGCAGCGCGACGACGAAGACGATCATCGGCACGATCACGGGCATCAGCAGCACGGTCCACCCGTATCCGCTGATGCCGGCCTGCGCCATCTCGATCAGGTAGAAGGTCGCATTCCACACGAGGAATGCGTAGGCGAGACCGACGAGGCCGGTCACGAAGCCGCGCATCATGCTGGCCAGACGGGATGCCGTAGGCGCGGCCGCCGCGGAGTGCGCGCTGTCGTTCACAGTGCTCCCCCTCCCCCGGCGACGACGAACGGCCAGGGCACGAGCAGAGCGGCCCCGACGACGAGCGTGCTGATGCGCACCCAGTCCTTCGCTCCACGGGTGAGCATGACCGTCGCGACGAACCACAGGGCGGGAGCGAGCACGGCGATCCACATGCTCGCGAGGTAGAGGGGCCCCGGCAGCATGAACATCGCCTTCGCCTGCATGCCGACTCCCCCGATCGCCCAGCCGATCGTATAGAGCAGGTAGACGCCGCCGAGGATGCCGAGCATCACGAGGGTGACGGTGCCGATGCCCTGAGGCTCGTCGTCAGCATCCGGAACGCCCTCCCCGGAACCCACCGCCCCCTGACGTGCGGCTTCGCTCATCGTCGGAACGCTCTCCGGAGTCGGCGCGGAGGCTCGACGGGCGGGCTCGGGCCTGCGCGCTTCGAGCGCGTCGTCGCCCTCCCAGCTGAGTGCGTCGTCCTCGGGGTGGGAATTCATCTCTCCAGCGTACTCACGCGAACGGTGCCATCCCACTAGGCTCATGGTCGACAACTCCTGGGGAGGAAAAGTGGCAGAGAACAGCAGGCAGGTCGCCGAGCCGGGCGACGAACGCGGCGCGACGGAGCGCACGTGGGTGCCGACCGCCGAGGCGAAGAAGAAGTCGACGACGCTGCGGTGGATCGCTGCGGTGCTGTGGGCGCTTGCCATCGCCGCCGAGGCCGTCGCGATCTTCTGGCTGCTGCGTCAGCGAGAGGTCACCGGCGGTGACGGCAAGCTGATGCGCGATCCCGAGACGGGCCTGCTCGTCGAGGGCGGCAGCGAGGCGGTGTTCCCGCAGTGGGCGTTCGTCACCCTGATCGTGCTGCTCGTGGTCATCGCGGCGCTCTCGATCATCGGTTCGATCCTGTGGAAGAAGGCGAACCGTCTCGATCCCGCGAAGAAGTCCGACACGGTGCGCTTCTTCGTGCAGAACCAGCTCGGCGCCATCATCGCGATCGTGGCCTTCCTGCCGCTGATCATCCTGATCTTCCTGAACAAGGACATGGACAAGGGTCAGAAGACCATCGCCGGCGCTCTCGGCATCGTGCTCGCGGTCATCGCCGCGATCGTCGGCGTCGACTTCAACCCGCCCTCCGTCGAGAAGTACACGGCCGACCAGTCGACGGTCATCCAGCTGCTGGGCGAGGACGAGGTCACCTGGGTCGACGGCGGCGCCGTCTACCACGTGTGCGACACCGTCTCCGACATCCAGACGGGCAGCGAGATCAAGTACGGCACGACCGCGCAGGCCGTCGAAGCCGGCAAGGAGCGCCTCACGCTGAAGTTCGCGTCTGAGCTCGAGAAGTGCGGGCTGGCGGTTCCGACCAACGCCACGGAGATCGCCGACGCGCTGCGGCAGATCCAGGGCGGGCAGACCGTGACGCTGCCGGCCCCCGAGTGGGCCGACGGCGAGGCGCCGATCGAGATCGAGGATGCACCGGCCGAGGGCTGATCGCCTCCAGGCAGATGAGAAGCGCACCTCCGGAGGCATCCGGAGGTGCGCTTCTCATCTGGCCGTGAAGCCGGCGCTCATTCTCTGAGGGTCAGCTCGATCACCGGAACGAGCACGTCGGGGCGGCGAACGGGCAGATGCACCGTGAGGGTGCCCTCCGCTTCGCCCGCGGGCGTTATGTTCTCGGCCCGCTGATCGGGGTCGGACGTCGAGGTCTTCAGCCAGGATCCGTCGTTCAGCAGCCGTGCGAACGAGACACGGCCCGCGAGATCCGGCAGGTGCACGAAGCCCAGCGGCCAGCTGAACAGGTGCAGGTAGAGCCTGTCACCGCGTCGTGTGTAGACCCCCTCCCGGGGCGGGCGCAGATCGGCATGGCCTGCACCGATGATGGCGTCCCGGTGCAGCAGCATCCAGTCGCCGATCTCATCCAGCGTCCGCCCATCGCGCGGCGCGATCGCGCCTCGCCCGTCCGGGCCGATGTTCAGCAGCATGTTGCCGTCCATCGACACCGAGTCGGCGAGCATCTGAACGAGCAGGGTCGCCGACTTCTGGTCGGTGTTGTCACGGTGATAGCCCCAGGACCCGTTCAGCGTCTGACATGCCTCCCAGATCTGCCGCTCCCCCGTCTCGTCGACGAGCGGCGAGGTCGGCTGGTACTGCTCGGGGGTGACGAAGTCGGCCGGGATGCCGAGACGGTCGTTCACGAGCATCTCCGGCTGCAGTTCGCGGCACAGCGCCAGCAGCGCTTCCGCGTCCCAGTCCTGCGGCCCCTTGCCCTGCCATCCGTCGCGCGCCTCGGGGTACGTCCAGTCGAAGAACAGGTAGTCGATGCGACCGTAGCGGGTCAGCAGCTCGCGGACCTGCCCATGGAGGTAGTCGCGGTATCGAGCCATGTCCCGGCCCCGGTTCAGGTCGGATGCGTTCTCGTCATCTCGGCGCGGGTGGTTCCAGTCGACCGTGAAGTCCGGGTGGTGCCAGTCGATCACCGAGTAGTAGATCCCCACCCGCAGCCCCTCCGCACGCGCGGCTTCGACGTGCTCGCGCACGAGATCGCGCCCGCAGACCATCTGGGAGGTGAAGTCGGTGAGCGCTGAGTCGAACAGGCAGAAGCCGTCATGGTGCTTCGCGGTGAGCACGACGTACCCCATGCCGGTGGCCTTCGCTCGGCGGGCGATGGCCAGCGCGTCGAATCGATCGGGGTCGAAGTGATCGATGTACGGACGGTACTCGTCGTCGGTGAGCCGCTCGTAGTTCTGCACCCACTCGTGCCGTGCGGCCACACTGTAGGCACCGAAGTGCACGAACATGCCGAACCGGGCGTCGTCGAACCATTGCTGTCGCATGCCTCCATCCTTCCGCACGGCGATCATGGGCGCGGATGCGAAAGGGAGGCACCCGGCGAACCGGATGCCTCCCCCTGCGGACGATGTCAGCGCGCGGCGCTGCCCTCGACGTAGTCCTCGTCCTGCGACTTCCACGCGAACAGCGAGCGAAGCTCCTTGCCGGTCGCCTCGATCGGGTGGCCCTGCTCCTTCTCGCGCAGCGACAGGAACTCCTCGGCGCCGTTGTCCTGGTCCTCGATGAAGCGCTTCGCGAACGCACCCGACTGGATGTCGGCCAGAACGCCCTGCATGCGCTCCTTGACACCGGCGTCGATGACGCGCGGGCCCGAGACGTAGTCGCCGAACTCGGCGGTGTCGGAGATCGACCAGCGCTGCTTGGCGATGCCGCCCTCCCACATCAGGTCGACGATGAGCTTGAGCTCGTGCAGCACCTCGAAGTAGGCGATCTGCGGCTGGTAGCCCGCCTCGACGAGCGTCTCGAAGCCG
Source organism: Microbacterium esteraromaticum (assembly GCF_014084045.1). Classification (NCBI taxonomy): domain Bacteria; kingdom Bacillati; phylum Actinomycetota; class Actinomycetes; order Micrococcales; family Microbacteriaceae; genus Microbacterium; species Microbacterium esteraromaticum. The sequence goes on along the minus strand of NZ_CP043732.1, from coordinate 2,720,946 downwards.
GCCTGGACGAGGTGGCTCATGCCACCGCAGAGCACGGCCTGCTCGCCGAACAGGTCGGTCTCGGTCTCCTCGGTGAAGGTCGTCTTGATGACGCCGGCGCGGGTGCCGCCGATGGCCTTCGCGTACGAGAGGGCGAGGTCCCATGCCTTGCCCGACGCGTCGCGCTCGACGGCGATGATGTCGGGGATGCCGCGGCCGGCGACGAACTCGCGGCGCACCGTGTGTCCGGGAGCCTTCGGGGCGATGAGGATCACGTCGACGCCCTCGGGAGCGTCGATGTAGCCGAAGCGGATGTTGAAGCCGTGCGCGAAGGCGAGAGCCTTGCCCGCGGTCAGCCTGTCCTTGATCGACTCGTTGTAGATCGTGCGCTGGTGCTGGTCCGGCGCGAGGATCATGATGAGGTCGGCCCACTCGGCCGCGTCGGCGACGTTCTTGACGGGGAAGCCCGCCTCCTCGGCCTTGGCGATCGACTTCGAGCCGTCCTTGAGGGCGATGGTCACCTCGACGCCGGAATCGCGAAGGTTCATGGCGTGGGCGTGGCCCTGCGAGCCGTAGCCGACGATGGCGACCTTCTTGCCCTGGATGATCGAGAGGTCGGCGTCCGCGTCGTAGAAGATCTCGGTGCTCACGGTGTTCTTTCTCCTTGCTAGTGGTTCGTAAGTTCTTGTCAGCCGCGCAGGACACGCTCTGTGATGCTCTTGCCGCCCCGGCCGATCGCCAGCAGACCCGACTGGGCCAGCTCCTTGATGCCGAAGGGCTCGAGGGCGCGCAGCAGCGCCTGCACCTTGCCCTGGTCCCCGGTGACCTCGACCACCACGGCATCCGGGGCGTAGTCGACGATCGACGCGCGGAACAGGTTCACGATCTCGAGCACGTTCGAACGGGTGTTGTTGTCGGTGCGCACCTTGATGAGCATGTGCTCCCGCTGGACCGACGTCGACGGCTCGAGCTCGACGATCTTGATCACGTTGACCAGCTTGTTCAGCTGCTTGGTCACCTGCTCGAGGGGCAGGGCCTCGACGTCGACGACGACGGTGATCCGCGAGATCCCCGCGACCTCCGTCACGCCGACCGCGAGGGAGTGGATGTTGAAGCCGCGGCGCGCGAACAGCCCGGCGACGCGGGTCAGGATGCCTGGTGTGTCTTCGACGAGAAGGCTCAGCACGTGTGTGGACATGGCTCAGATCTCCTCATCGAATGCCGGGGCGTGGTCGCGCGCGTACTGGATGTAGCTGTTGCTGACGCCCTGCGGCACCATGGGCCACACCATCGCATCCGCGCTCACGACGAAGTCGATCACGACAGGACGATCGTTGGTCTCGAGCGCCGTCTGGATCGCGGCGTCCACGTCCTCCTCCTTCTCCACCCGCAGGGCGAGGCAGCCGTAGGCCTCGGCGAGCTTGACGAAGTCGGGGATGCGCACCGTGCCGTGGCCGGTGTTGAGGTCGGTGTGCGAGTGGCGACCGTCGTAGAACAGCGTCTGCCACTGGCGCACCATACCCAGCGACGAGTTGTTGATGATCGCGACCTTGATCGGGATCTGGTTGATGACGCAGGTCGCGAGCTCCTGGTTGGTCATCTGGAAGCATCCGTCGCCGTCGATCGACCACACGACGCGGTCGGGCTCGGCGACCTTTGCTCCCATGGCGGCAGGGACCGAGTAGCCCATGGTCCCGGCACCGCCCGAGTTCAGCCACGAGTTGGGACGCTCGTACTTGATGAACTGCGCCGCCCACATCTGGTGCTGGCCGACGCCTGCGGCGTAGATCGCCTCGGGCCCGGTCAGCTCGCCGATGCGCTGGATGACGTACTGCGGCGACATCAGTCCGTCCTCGGGCTGTGCGTAGCCGAGCGGGAACTCCGCCTTCAGGCCGTCGAGGTACGACCACCACTCCTCGGTGTCGGGCTTGGCGCCGGCGATCGCACCGCGGAATGCGGTGTCGAGATCGACGAGCACATCGCGCACGTCGCCGACGATCGGCACGGTCGCCGTGCGGATCTTCGAGATCTCCGCCGGATCGATGTCGACGTGCACGACCTTGGCGTCAGGGGCGAACAGCGCCGCCTTGCCTGTCACCCTGTCGTCGAAGCGGGCGCCGAGCGAGACGATCAGGTCGGACTCCTGCAGCGCGAGGACGGCGGGAACCGTGCCGTGCATGCCCGGCATGCCGAGGTGCTGCGGGTGCGAGTCGGGGAAGGCCCCGCGCGCCATCAGCGTGGTGACCACCGGCGCACCAGTCGACTCGGCGAGTGTCAGCAGCTCGGCCGAGGCGCCGGCGCGGATCACGCCGCCGCCGACGTAGAGCACGGGCTTCTTGGCCTCGGCGAGCAGTGTCGCTGCAGCCTGGATCTGCTTGCCGTGTGCCTTGGTCACGGGACGGTACCCCGGGAGGTCCACCTTCGGCGGCCACACGAAGGCCGCCGTCTGCTGCTGCGCGTCCTTCGTGATGTCGACGAGAACCGGGCCCGGACGACCGGTCGAGGCGATCTCGAACGCCGCTGCGATGGCGCCGGGGATGTCCTCGGCGGTCTTGACCAGGAACGAGTGCTTCGTCACCGGCATCGTGATGCCCACGATGTCGGCCTCCTGGAACGCGTCGGTGCCCATCAGGGTCGAGAACACCTGGCCGGTGATCGCCACCATCGGCACCGAGTCCATGTAGGCGTCGGCGATGGCGGTGACGAGGTTGGTGGCGCCTGGGCCCGAAGTGGCGATGCAGACACCGACCTTGCCCGTGGCCGACGCGTACCCCTCGGCCGCGTGGCCGGCGCCCTGCTCGTGGCGCACGAGCACGTGACGCAGACCCGAGGCGTCCATGAGCGGGTCGTAGACCGGCATGATCGCACCGCCGGGGATGCCGAAGACGTCGGTGACGCCGAGCTTCTCGAGCGAACGGACCACGGCCTCGGCCCCGGAGATCTCGGGGGCTGCGGAAGGGCGTGCGGGCGGCCGCGGCACGGCGGGCGCGGATTCAGAAGTCATTTGCTCATCCTTGATGATCTGCGTCGTCAGATGGTCAGCCAGTCACCGCGCCCTGCGCGGCGGAGCGCACGAGACGGGAGTACTTGGCGAGGACGCCACGGGTATAGCGCGGGGGAAGAGGCTCCCAGCCTTCCCGGCGGGAGCTCAGCTCAGCCTCCTCGACGAGTAGCTCGAGGGAGCGAGCCGCGATATCGACCCGTATCAGATCACCATCGCGCACGAAGGCGATAGGACCTGCGTCCACCGCTTCGGGTGCTATGTGGCCGATGCACAGGCCGGTTGTGCCGCCTGAGAATCGTCCGTCCGTCAAGAGTAGTACATCTTTTCCGAGGCCAGCGCCCTTGATGGCCGCGGTGATGGCGAGCATCTCGCGCATGCCTGGTCCGCCCTTGGGGCCCTCGTAGCGGATGACGATGACGTCACCCGGGTTGATCTCGCCTGCCGCCAGCGCGTCCATCGCACCCCGCTCGCGCTCGAACACGCGCGCCGGGCCCTCGAACACGTCGGCGTCGAAGCCGGCCGACTTGACCACCGCGCCCTCGGGCGCGAGGGATCCGTGCAGGATTGTGATGCCGCCGGATGCATGGATCGGGTCGGCGAAGGTGTGGATCACGTCGCCGTCGACCGGGTCCGGGTTGAGATCGCGCAGGTTCTCGGCCACCGTCTTGCCGGTGACGGTGAGCGCGTCTCCGTGAATGAGGCCCTCGTCGAGCATCGCCTTCATGATGACCGGGATGCCCCCGTGGCGGTCGACATCGTTCATGACGTACTTGCCGAAGGGCTTCATGTCGGCCACGTGCGGGGTGCGGCTGCCGATGCGGTTGAAGTCGTGCAGCGACAGTTCGATGCCGGCTTCGTTGGCGATCGCCAGCAGGTGCAGCACGACGTTGGTCGAGCCGCCGAGCGCCATGGCCAGCGCGATCGCGTTCTCGAACGACTCCTTGGTGAGGATGTCCTTGGTCGTGATGCCCTGACGCAGCAGGTTCACGACGGCCTCGCCGGAGCGGTGCGCGAAGTAGTCGCGGCGGCGGTCGGCAGCCGGCGGCGCGGCCGATCCCGGCAGGCTCAGGCCGAGCGCCTCTGCGACAGATGCCATCGTGTTGGCCGTGTACATGCCTCCGCACGCCCCCTCGCCGGGAGCGAAGGCGCACTCGATGCGCTTGAGGTCCTCCTCCGACATGCGGCCGGCGCGACACGCGCCCACGCCCTCGAACGAGTCGATGATCGTGATGTCCTTCTCGGTGCCGTCCGAGAGCTTCACCCAGCCCGGCGCGATCGACCCGGCGTAGAGGAACACGCTGGAGAGACCGAGTCGCGCGCTCGCCATGAGCATGCCGGGGATCGACTTGTCGCAGCCGGCCAGCAGCACGGTGCCGTCGAGACGCTCGGCCATGATCACGGTCTCGACCGAGTCGGCGATGACCTCGCGCGAGACGAGTGAGAAGTGCATGCCCTCGTGCCCCATCGAGATGCCGTCCGAGACGGAGATGGTGCCGAACTGCAGCGGGTACCCGCCGCCGGAGTGCACGCCCTCCTTGGCGCCCTGCGCGAGCCGATCGAGGCTCAGGTTGCAGGGGGTGATCTCGTTCCAGCTCGATGCGATGCCGACCTGCGGCTTGTCCCAGTCGGCGTCGCCCATGCCCACTGCGCGGAGCATGCCGCGCGAGGTGGTCGCCTCGATGCCGTCGGTGACGACGCGGCTGCGCGGCTTGATGTCGATTTCTGGCTGGGCTCCGGGCATGGCGGGCTGAGATTCGCGGGTGGACATGACGGAAGTCTATTGCCGTCGAGCGGCCCGTTCCGACGCGATGACTTCCAGAAGTCCGGCCATCTGCTGTGGGGATTCCACACGCAGCGTCGCGGCGGTCTCGCCCGGCCCGACGCGCACGCCGAGGTCGTCGGCAGCGAGCACGCGGAGTGCGTCCTCGTCGGTGACGTCGTCGCCCGCGAACAGGATGCCCGTGGCGCCGATGCGCTCGCGCAGCACGGCGATCGCCGTGTCCTTCCCCTCGAGACGCGAGGAGTACTCGAGGATGCGGTCGCCTGTCCGGCGGCGCCAGTGCTTCGCCCGGCGTGCGAAGACCTCGTCGACCGCGGCGAAGGCCGCCTGCTCGACATCGGGTCGAGCAGGACGCCCGTGGATGCCGATCCCGAACGTCTTGCTCTCCAGCTCGACTCCGGGATAGTCACTCAGCAGCGGAGTGAGCTCCTCCAGCAGCGTGTCGCGCAGCATCCGGTCGGGGTCGTCGGAGACGGCATCCGCCTCCCCCTCCCCCGGATACCAGTACTGGGCTCCGTGGGAACCGGCGAGGACAACGGGCGAGTCGTCGGCGTGCTCCGCGATCTCGCGCAGGTGCACGAGGCTGCGTCCCGAGACGAACGCGACGGTCGTGCCCGGCAGCACCGACAGGTCTGCGACGGCGCGCTTCATCTCCGGTATCGCGCGAGCCGTCATGGGGTCGGCGACGAGCTCTGATGCCGTGCCGTCGAAGTCGAGCGCGACCAGCAGGCGCTCGGTGTGCGCGATCGCCGTCACGGCCTCATCCGGGGCACCGGGTCGCCAGTCGCGGGTCATCGGTGCGCTCCTTCGTGGTGATCGTGCTGACGACGATGGCGGCTGCGACCGGCCTGCTCGAGCGCCCGAAGGAACGACTGCGACCAGGCGGTCACGTCGTTCTCGAGCACTCGCCTGCGCAGCGAGCGCATGCGCTTGCCCTGCTGCGCACGCGGCATCTCGATCGCGTCGACGATCGCATCCTTCAGTCCCTCGATGTCGTGCGGATTCACGCGTAGCGCCTGACGCAGCTCATCCGCCGCGCCGGTGAACTCGCTGAGGACGAGCACACCGCGATTGTCGGCCCTCGTGGCCACGTACTCCTTGGCGACCAGGTTCATGCCGTCCCGCAGAGCCGTCACCAGCATCACGTCGGCCGCGAGGTACATCGCGACCATCTCCTCGCGGGGGAATCCCTGATGCAGGTATCGGATGGCCGTGTGCCCCAGCGTGTCGTGATCGCCGTTGATGCGGCCGATCGACAGCTCGACCTCGTCGCGCAGGTGCATGTAGGCATCCACCCGCTCACGGCTGGGACTGGCCACCTGGATGAAGGCGACGTCCTCCACCGAGATCCGCCCCTGGTCGAGCAGTTCGCCGTAGGCCTTGATCCGGTGCCGGATGCCCTTGGTGTAGTCGAGCCGGTCCACGCCGAGCAGGATGTGCTTCGGGTTGCCGAGCCCCTCGCGGATCTCGAGCGCCCTGGCACGGATGTCGGGGCGCTGCGCCAGCTCGCGATACGGCGTGGTGTCGATCGAGATGGGGAACGCCTTCACCAGCGGTGTGCGGCCGTCCGGAAGGGTGATGCTGGATGCCCTCGTCTCGTGCCCCAGCCGCCGCTTGGCCGCGGCGAGGAAGTTCGAGGCGTCCTGCGCACGCTGGAATCCGATCACATCGGCGCCGAGCAGCCCCCGCAGCACCTGGTCGCGCCAGGGAAGCTGGGCGTACAGCCCGTGCGCGGGGAACGGGATGTGGTGGAAGTATCCGATCGTCACGTCGGGACGGAGTCCGCGCACCATCTCGGGGACGAGCTGCAGCTGGTAGTCGTGCACCCAGACGGTTCCGCCCTCCGCCGCCGCGTCTGCGGCGGCCTCGGCGAAGCGCAGATTGACCGCGACGTAGGCCTCCCACCACTCGCGGTGGTACTGCGGAGGTGCGATGACGTCGTGGTAGAGCGGCCAGATCGTGTCGTTCGAGAAGCCCTCGTAGTAGTCCTGAATCTCCTGCTCGCTGAGGGTGACCGGAAGCAGGCGGATGCCGTCTGCCTCGAACGGCTCGATCTCGAGATCGGCCTGCCCCGCCCAGCCGACCCAGGCGCCATCGACGCTTCGCATCATGGGCTCGAGAGCCGCGACCAGCCCGCCGGGAGAGGTGCGCCAGATCTCCTCGCCGTCCGGCGTGACGATCCGGTCGACCGGAAGGCGGTTGGCGACGACCACGAACTCTGCGGCGACCATGTGACTCCTCTGTTCGGTGTCTCCAGGCTACCCACGACCGCCGAACGGGTTACGGGGGTTGACGGGCCGGCTGCCGCCCTGCAGAGGCCGGATGCGCGGCGGTGTCAGTGATGCCGCTGGCTGAGAAGGCGGTTCGCGACGCCGGCGATCAGCACGATCGCCGCGGCGATCAGAGGCAGCACGATCGCGGCCCGGGTGCCGGCGGACTCGGCTGTCGCTCCGGTGACAGCGGCCGCGATCGCCTGCCCGACGACGACGCCCGAGCCGAGCATGGTCATGACCGTCGCAGAGCGGCCGAGCGGACTGCGGGCGGCGCCGAGGCTGTACTGAGTGACGATGGTCGGCCCGACGCCGATGCCGACGAGGGCGAGAGCCACGATCATGGATGTCACCGTCGTGGAGGTCGCGAACAGCACCGAGCCGGCCACGAGGATGCCCCCGAACACGATCCACCGCGCGTGCAGCGTGAAGCGGGCCGGCAGCCACGCCACGCCGAGCGCGAGGACGGCCGACCCGACACCCATCACGCCGTACAGCAGACCCGCCTGCTCGGCGGCGTCGAGGTCGGCCATGAACGAGGTCAGCGCAGTCAGGCTCGCCCCGAAGAACAGGCCGATGCCGAAGATCCCGACCACGACCACGAGCAGGGCGGGTCGGAACAGCTCCGACACGGCCGAGGGCGCGCGTCCGTCGGAATCCCGCTCCACCGAGACGTGACGCCCTGTGGGGTGCAGCGCGAAGGCGCCGACGAACAGCAGCGTCAGCGCCGAGGCGATGGCGATGGGCGCCCAGGGAGCGATGAACGAGGCGAGGATGCCGACGAGGAACGGCCCGAACACGAACACGGTCTCATCAGCCGCCGACTCGTAGGACATGGTCGCCGAAGTCGTGCGTGCACGCTGCGGCTGCGGCATGCGCTCGGCGATGATCGTGACCAGACGCGACCGCGACATCGGCGACACCTGGGGCGCCGTCGCGCCGATGGTGAAGGCGGATGCCAGCACGACCGCATCGGCGACCGGCGTGTAGACGACCAGGGCGAAGACGGCGAGCATGGCGGAGTTGAGAGTCGCGCACAGCATCAGCACGGGGCGCTGTCCCCAGCGATCCGCTGCGGCTCCGAGGAAGGGCCCGACGAGCGCCGTGCCCACGCCGACGGCTGCGGAGGTGAGTCCGCCGAGGGAGAGCGACCCGCGGACGGTGACGACCACGGTCAGCACCCCGACCACCATCATGGCGAAGGGCAGTCGCGCGATGAACGCGATGATGAAATACGGGATGCCGGTCAGCTGGACGAGACTCGGCGACGTGGGGGTTGTCTGTGTCATGGCTCGCACGCGTCCTCGACGCGGATCGGGTGCCGCCGCTGTCCGTCGGGGAGCCGACGGCCGGTGGATACACAGTGGAACGGGCTGGTGCCCTCGGTCCAGTCTAGTAGAGCGCCTCGGTGCGGTTCGCGGGCCGATGTCAACCCTTCGCGGGCGGATCGGCGACTCGGCTACCGTGGACGCATGCGCTATCTCCTTCGCACCGGACTCTTCAGCGCCATCTCCACGGGCTGGACCCTGCTGCGCGGCGCGCGCGGCCAGCAGTTCACGTGGCGAGCGGTGCTCGCCTGGGTGAGCTGGGCCATCACCCTCTCCCTCGCCATCGGCGCGGTGAAGGACATGCGTCGCCAGGAGAAGGGTCTTCCGGTCGCAGCGGACTCCCCCTTCGCGCCGAAGCCCGACAAGAAGGAGCGTCGCGAGAAGCGCCGCGACGAGGTGAAGCGCCTCTCGAAGCAGCGCTGACGGCCGTCGCGGACCACTCCGTCCAGGAGCGGCCCGCGACGGGATGCAGTGCGTCAGCGAGTGAGGATCAGCGCCTCGCCCTGGCCGCCGCCACCGCACAGTGCGGCGACCGCGATGCCCGATCCGCGCTTGGCCAGCTCGTGCGCCAGGTGCACGACCAGTCGCGTGCCGCTCGCGCCGATCGGATGCCCGATGGCGATGCCGCCGCCGTGGACGTTGACGATGTCGCTCGACAGCCCCAGCTCCTGCTGCGAGCGTGCGACGACCGCGCCGAAGGCCTCGTTGATCTCGACGATGTCGAGCTGATCGGCGGTGATGCCCTGCTTCTCGAGGGCCCGCTCGATCGCGCGCGCCGGCTGTGCCTGCAGCGAGTTGTCCGGCCCCGCCGTCTGCCCGTTCGCACCGATGACGGCGAGAACAGGCCATCCCTCGGCCTCCGCGTTCTCGCGAGTCGTCACCACGACGGCCGATGCGCCGTCTGAGATCTGCGAGGCGTTGCCCGCGGTGATCGTGCCACCCTCGGCGAAGGCGGGGCGCAGACCGGCGAGCGATTCGACGGTCGTCTCGGGGCGGACGCCCTCATCCTTGGTGAGGACGACCGGCTCGCCCTTGCGCTGCGGCACGGAGACCTCGACGATCTCGGCGCCGAAGACGCCATCAGCCTGGGCCGCCGCGGCACGCTGGTGCGACAGCGCCGCGACGGTGTCCTGGATCTCGCGGGTCATCTCGAAGCGGGGGTTGTGCCGCTCGGTCGAGGCTCCCATGCTCTCGCGATCGTATGCGTCGGTGAGCCCGTCGTAAGCCATGTGATCGATCACCTCGACGCTGCCATAGGTCCAGCCGTCGCGCGAGCCCATCAGCAGATGCGGCGCACGGGTCATCGACTCCATGCCGCCCGCCACGACCGTGGTGGCGTCACCTGTGCGGATCATGCGCGCGGCGTCGATGATCGCGGTCAGGCCCGAGAGGCACACCTTGTTGACCGAGCTCGCCGGGACATCCCAGCCGATGCCCGCGCCGACGGCCGCCTGGCGGGCCGCGTTCTGGCCGGACCCTGCCGCGAGCACCTGCCCCATGATGACCGCATCCACGGCATCCGGGGCGATCGACGCCTGCTCGAGTGCACCGCGGATGGCCATCGACCCCAACTGCGGCGCCGTGAATGAGGCGAGCTGCCCCTTCAGGCGCCCCTGAGGTGTGCGGGCTGCGGCGACGATGACGATGTCGCTCATGAGTTCTCCTTCACTGTCTCGGCGATGGTCAATGCGGGTTCGGTTGCGTCGACGACGTCCTGCACGCTCACGCCGGGCGCGGTCTCGACGAGCACGAGGCCGTCATCTGTCACATCGATCACGGCCAGGTCGGTGATGATCCGGTCGACCACTCCCCTGCCGGTGAGCGGGAGGGAGCACTCGTTCACGATCTTCGCCGAGCCGTCCTTGGCGACGTGCTCCATCAGGACGATGACGCGGCCTGCGCCGTGCACGAGGTCCATGGCACCGCCGGGGCCCTTCACCATCTTCCCCGGGATCATCCAATTCGCCAGATCGCCGTTCACCGAGACCTGCATGGCCCCGAGGATGGCGGCGTCGATCTTCCCGCCGCGGATCATGCCGAAGCTCGTGGCGGAGTCGAAGAACGCAGCCCCGGGAAGAAGGGTGACGGTCTCCTTGCCCGCGTTGATCAGGTCGGGGTCGACATTCTCCTCGGTCGGATACGGCCCGACGCCGAGGATGCCGTTCTCGGACTGCAGCACGACGGTGACGTCGTTCGGCACGTAGTTCGGCACGAGCGTGGGCAGCCCGATCCCGAGGTTGACATACGAGCCGTCGGCGAGCTCCTTCGCGGCACGGGCCGCCATCTCGTTGCGAGTGAGCGCCATGTCAGTTCCCTCCCTGAGTCGCCGAGTCCGTCGCCGCGACCGTGCGCCGCTCGATGCGCTTCTCGATGTCGCTGCCGACCTCCACCACGCGGTGCACGTACACGCCCGGCAGGTGGATGCAGTCCGGGTCGAGCTCGCCCGGCTCGACGAGCTCTTCGACCTGCGCGATGCAGATGCGCCCCGCCATGGCGGCGAGAGGGTTGAAGTTGCGCGCGGCCTTGTTGAAGATGAGGTTCCCGTGCCTGTCGCCCTTGAGCGCATGCACAAGGGCGAAGTCGGTGGTGATCGACTCCTCGAGCACGAAGTCCCGCCGGTCTCCGAGGAAGTCGAAGCTGCGAACCTCCTTCACCGGGGATGCCACGGCGATCGATCCGTCGGCGTTGTACCGGCGCGGGAGTCCGCCTTCGGCGACCTGTGTGCCCACGCCCGTCTGGGTGAAGAACGCCGCGATGCCCGAGCCGCCTGCACGCAGCTTCTCGGCCAGGGTGCCCTGCGGAGTCAGCTCGAGCTCGAGATCGCCCTCGAGGAACTGCCGCTCGAACTCCTTGTTCTCTCCGACGTACGAGGAGGTCATCTTGCGGATGCGACGCGCACCGAGCAGGATGCCGAGGCCCCAGTCGTCGACGCCGCAGTTGTTGCTGACTACGCTGAGGTCGCCTGTCCCCGCGCGTGCAGCGCCTCGATGAGCTTCATGGGGTTGCCCGAGAGGCCGAAGCCGCCGACGGCGAGCGATGCGCCGTCCGGGATGTCGGCGACGGCTTCCGCCGCGGATGCGAACTGCTTGTCGATCAAGGCCACTCCTTCGTGTGCGGTCCTTCCAGCATCCGCCCGCTCTCACCCGGTCGGCAAGGCGGTGCTTGCGATGTGGTCGCGGATCCGACTACCGTCCACGATGTGGAACATCCTCGACGCACCGTCCCCGGCGCACAGGCCGTCTCGAGAGCCGCGGCGCTGCTGCGTCTCGTATCGGCCTCCGCCGAGGGCGCCTCCCTGCAGAATCTGTCCCGGGAATCCGGCCTCAGCCGCTCCACCGCCCACCGGCTGCTCACGGCGCTGCGCGTGGAGGGTCTGGTCGACCAGGACGACGCGACTGCACGCTGGCTGCCGGGTCCGGAGCTGTATCTGATGGGGACTGTCGCCGCCGCGCGGTACGACGTGACCGAGCTCTCGCGAGACATCGTGCGCTCGCTCGCCGTGAAGACCGAGGAGAGCGCGTTCCTTTCGACCCGCCGCGCGGACGAGACTGTCTGCCTAGTGCGCGAAGAGGGCTCGTTCCCGATCCGCTCGTTCGTGCTCAGCGAGGGGGTGCGCTTCCCTCTCGGCGTCGCGAGCGCGGGGCTGGCGATCCTGGCCTTCCTTCCTGACCACGATGTGGATGCCTACCTGGAGCGGCATCCGGAGCTGGACGAACAGTGGGGCGCGGCGCACGGCGATACGCCGCTGCGTCGCCGATTGCGCGAGACGAAGGCGCGCGGCTACGCGGTCAATCCCGGCCTGATCGTCGAGGGCTCCTGGGGCATGGGCGCGGCGGTGTTCGACCGCGAGGGTCGCCCGGAGTGGGCTTTGAGCATCACCGGCGTCGAGTTCCGATTCGGCGCCGACAGGCTCCCCCAGCTGGGCCGCATCCTTCTCAGCCACGCCCATCAGCTGTCGTCACGGATCGCAGGCGCACGCCGCTGATCCCATATATACCAACAGGTATATACTTGAGGGTATGGAAAAATCCGAAGCGATCACCGCGATCGTGCTCGCCGCCCACGCGCTGGCGAGAATCGCGGCTCACGAGGCCGGGAACGACGCGCCCTCTGCCCAGTGGCGCGCCCTCAGCATCCTGAACCAGCGAGGCGGAATGCGCCTCGGAGCCCTGGCCTCCGCAGCCCGCACCACCCAGCCGGGGATGACGCGGCTGATCGGATCCCTCGAGCACGCCGGCTTGGTCGAGCGCACCGCTGATCCGGCAGACTCGCGCGCCACCGTAGTGAATGCGACAGCAGCGGGCATCCGCGCCCTCGACGAGTGGCGCACCGAGCTCGGTGCCACTCTCGCCCCTCGGTTCAACCGACTGAGCGATGACGACTGGCGTGCCGTCGAGCGCACCGCAGTCATCCTGGGTGAGCGCGCACAGGGTCATTCGGACGACGAGAAGACAGGAGACGACGCATGAGCGGAACACCGCAGGGACCGGTCTGGCGACAGCCCGCGCAGGTCTGGGCGGTCGCGTTCGCCTGCGTGGTCGCCTTCATGGGCATCGGGCTCGTCGACCCGATCCTGCCCGCCATCGCGGAGTCGCTGCAGGCATCGCCTCTCGAGACCGAACTGCTCTTCACCAGCTACCTGCTGGTCACCGGGCTCGCGATGCTGGTCACCAGCTGGATCTCGAGCCGCATCGGCGCGAAGTCGACCCTCCTGATCGGCCTGGCGCTGATCGTGATGTTCGCCCTGCTGTGCGCCGTCAGCGGCAGCGTCGACTGGGTGATCGGATTCCGCGCCGGCTGGGGACTGGGCAACGCGCTCTTCATCTCGACGGCACTCGCGACCATCGTCGGCGCGGCCGCAGGCGGAAGCGGCGCGGCGATCGTGCTGTACGAGGCGGCCCTCGGTCTCGGCATCGCGGTCGGGCCCCTGCTCGGCGGACTGCTCGGCGAGGTCAGCTGGCGTGGACCGTTCTTCGGCGTCGTCGCACTCATGGCGATCGGCTTCATCGCCGTGCTCGCTCTCGTGCGCAGCGACGGCGGGCGACGCGAACCGGTACCGTTCTCGGCCCCGTTCCGGGCGCTGCGGCGGCCTGCCCTCGCGGTGCTCGCCGTCGCCGCACTGTTCTACAACATCGGCTTCTTCGTCCTGCTGGCGTTCTCGCCCTTCCCCCTGGGCTTCAGCGCGATGGGCATCGGACTGACCTTCTTCGGCTGGGGCGTCGCCCTCGCCGTGACGAGCGTCTGGGTGGCGCCCGCCCTGATGCGCCGCGCATCGCGCACGGCGATCATCATCACGACCCTCCCCCTGCTCGCGATCGACCTCATCGCTGCCGGTCTGCTGGTCGCGACCCCCACCGCCCTGGTGGTGTGCATCATCGTCGGCGGTCTGCTGCTGGGGGTCATGAACACCGTGCTCACCGAGGCGGTGATGGAGGCCACGGATCTGCCGCGCTCGGTGGCGTCTTCGGCGTACTCGGCCGTCCGCTTCCTCGGGGGTGCCATGGCTCCGCCCGTCGCAGCCGCCCTCGCTCACGCATACGGAGACACCGTGCCGTACCTCTTCGCAGCTGCTGCCGTCCTGCTCGCCGCCCTGACGGTGCTGGTCGGCCGTCGGGTGCTCAGCCACATCGACGACCCCTCCGGAGACGAGGCCGACGATGCGGCCGCTATTCTCATCGGAGACGCCGCCTGAGCGGTATCCATCCGCCACCGAGGAGAACATCGCCGTGACCTCCCCAGACACGCTCCCACCGCGCAGCCGCATCGTGCACGACCGCCTCGCCGAGGCGGGGATCGATGCGCGCATCCTCGTGCTCCCCGATTCGGCTCGGACCGCCGCGCTGGCGGCTGACGCCATCGGATGCCACGTCGGCGCGATCGCGAACAGTCTGGTGCTGGTCGCCGACGGCGAGCCGATCCTCGTGATGACCAGCGGAGCCCATCGGGTCGAGTTCGGTGTCCTCGCCGGGCAGATCGGCGCGGACACCGTGGCCATGGCGCCGCCGGCCGTGGTCAGGGAGTCGACGGGGCAGGTCATCGGCGGGGTCGCCCCCGTCGGGCATCCCACGCCGCTTCCGACCTACGTCGACGAGGATCTGCGCGGGTTCGACGAGGTGTGGACGGCGGGCGGCACGCCCGAGACGGTCATGCCGCTCACCTTCGCGCAGCTGGTCGAGGTGACCGGCGGGAGGCTCGTGCGCGTCGCGTGATCACTCGACCATCAGGTCGTCGATCTCGAGATCCTCGTCGAGCAGGCAGTAGATGATCAGGTCCGGATACTCTTCAGGCGCGATGTAGAGCAACGTCAGGCCCCCGTCGCCGAAGACGACCACCCCGTCGAGCGCGATGTCCTCCTTCAGCGCTGCGAGCGCCTCGGCCATGTCGACCTCGTCGGCCTCGTCCTCGTATGCGGCCTCGGTGAGCTCCTCCACGACCTCGCGCTCTCGAGCGTCGAGGATCTCCTCGGTGAGGCGAGCGAGGGCATGCTTGACGGTCTCCTGCATCGTGTCGAGGTCGGGCAGATCCTCACGTTCGACGGGCTCGTCGTCCTCGTCGTCATCGTCATCGTCGTCGTAGTCGAACTCCTCGTCGAATTCGTACTCGACCGTGACGCGGCGGCCGCCGGGGAGCTCCACGGTCGCGGTCAGCGCGCCGTCCTCATCGGTGTCGATGTCGTCGAGATCGATCATGAGAACCACCTCCTGTCCGCCATGTTCCCACCGGGGCGCCCGAGAGGGAAGAGCCGGATGAAGAACCCGGCGAGGTCTGCACGTGAGGCTGCCCTAGGGTCGTTGGCATGAGAAGAACGCGCGGCCGTGTCGTCGACGTCGACACGCTCGAGGATTTCGATCGGCGCCTCGCGGAAGGCGCCCGATCGCTCTCCGGCTGGCGGATGCGGGCACTCGATCTCACCGAGCGGGGCCCCGCGCTGCGTTCGGTCGACGTCGCCGAATCGCTCTTCCTCGGCTGCCGTCTGACTCTCGCCGATGAGGCGTCGGTGCGGGCACGCGGCGCGGTCGTGTTCCCGGCGCTGCCCGGCATCCCGATCGACACCTACCGCACCACGCTGTATACCCCGTCCGATCTCTTCGGAGCGGCCGGCTACGTAGAGAGCCTCGATGCACGCACCTACGCCTGGTCGCAGCGCGAGACCTCGCGGGATGCAGCCCTTGCTCAGTCGCTGCACGATCACAGCATCGATCTGGCGCTCGCCGACTGGGTCTCGCACAGGCGGCTGATCGGGGTGATGGGCGGACACGGCGTCGCGCGCGGCAGTCGCGCATACGCCGACGGGGCGGAGCTCGGACAGCGCCTGTCGCAGACGCTGACGGTCGCGACGGGCGGAGGACCGGGCGCAATGGAGGCGGTGAACCTGGGCGGCTATCTGGCGGGTCGGGACCCGGATGCCAGGGAGCACGCACTGGCGATGCTCGCGACTGCGCCCGGATTCGCGCCGAGCATCGCCGCATGGGCCGAGGCGGCGTTCGCGGTGCGGGATGAGTTCCCGAGCGGGGGCGAATCCCTCGGCATCCCGACCTGGCATTACGGGCACGAACCGCCGAACCCGTTCGCCAGCGCGATCGCGAAGTACTTCCGCAACGCGCAGCGCGAGGCGATCCTGCTCGAGGTGTGCCAGGCGGGCATCGTGTTCCTCCCCGGTGCGGGCGGCACCGTGCAGGAGATCTTCCAGGACGCGTGCGAGAACTTCTACGCCGATGAGTCGTCGGTGGCTCCCATGATCCTGGTCGGTCGCGCGTACTGGACCGAGCACTACCCCGCCTGGCCGCTGCTCCAGGCACTGGCGAAGGGTAGGCCGATGGAACGTCATGTGCACCTGGTCGACACCGTGCTGGATGCCGCCGATCTGGCATCCAGCGGCGCCTGATCGACGCAACGCGCCCGGAAGACGACAACGATTTGGCGCGACCCCCGGCCGCTGGTAATGTAATTCCTCGGCCGGGGAAATCCTCCCGGGCCACGCACCTCTAGCTCAATCGGCAGAGCAACTGACTCTTAATCAGTGGGTTCAGGGTTCAAGTCCCTGGGGGTGCACCCCGGCAGCCCGTCGATCAGTTGATCGACGGGCTGCTTCGTTATGCGCGCCCAGCCGATGAACTGCGACACGTTCGGCTCCGTCATGCCGCGCTCCCAGCTCGACACGGTCGTGCGCGAGACGCCCAGCAGTGCCGCCATCTGGCTCTGATCCAGCCCGACCGCGAAGCGCGACACCTTCAGGCGTCCCGCCACCGTCACATTCTCGACATTCAACATGGTCATGACGGTAACTATAGCGATCCTCATGCGCGGAAAACACGACACGCCGCACGCAATCAAACGAATCCTCGACATACGCGCTTTGTTGATCACTGTGCACGGAATACCGCGCACAGTGATCAATCGAAGGGGCCGACATGGCTGAATGGGTGCGAGTCGCTGAGGCGATCGCCAATCTGGTACACGCGGGCGGCGAGGTCAAGGACATCGCGACATTGATGCAGTCGGGCGGCGATGTGCCGCTCACGTACGCTGCAGCGGAGGTGCACGAGCTCGAGGTCGAGAGCGAGCACCTCGGCTGGAAGATCGTCGTTCTGCAGCGCGGCTGGGTGGTCGTCGGCGACGTGACGGTCGAGGGCGGCGAGCTCGTGATCCGTGACGCGTCGGTGATCCGCTACTGGGGCACGACCAAGGGTCTCGGCGAGCTCGTCGACGGCCCGACCGAGAAGACGAAGCTCGACCCCGCGGGTACCGTGCGCGCACACGTCCTGGGCGTAGTGCTGACGCTCGACGTCAAGGCCGAGAAGTGGGCAGCCTGACCCCTCCGCTGTCGCTGGCAGGTTCCCTGGGTGAGGACGCCCAGGGAACCGTCGGCCGCTACGGCTACGGCTACGGCTACGGCTACGGCTCCGGCTCCGGCTACGGCTCCGGCGACGGCTACGGCTACGGCTACGGCGACGGCGACGGCTACGGCTACGGCTACGGCTACGGCGACGGCGACGGCTACGGCGACGGCTACGGCTGGTGATGACCGAGTGAGCATCGAATCCATCGCGATCGCGCTGCACCATTCGAGGGCAACGGGCGCTGCCAAGCTCGTGCTCGTCGGCATCGCGAACCACGATGGCGACGGGGGTGCGTGGCCCTCAGTGGCCACGCTCTCCCGGTACGCCGGCGTGACACCGCGCGGCGCCCAGAAGGCCGTGCAGAAGCTCGAGCAACTGCACGAGATCCGCCGCCACGTACAGCGCGGCGGCGACGCCTTCACCGCCGACCCTCAGCGTCCGAACCTCTACGAGTTCCTGCTCACGTGCCCTCCCGACTGCGACCGGTCGAGCAAGCACCGAACGCGAAACTCGGGCATTCAGACGGAGCTATCAACAGGGGTGAACCCCAGTTCACCCGGTGAACCCCAGTTCGTAGGGCGGGCGAACCCCAGTTCGCCCAAACCGTCCACTAACCACCCCTCTACCACTGAGAAGAAATCTCACGTTGGTGAGCGTGCGCGCGCCGCGTGCGGGCACGAGCTCATCGACGAGCGCCACTGCGATCGCGGATGCCCCGCGCCGCGAGTGATCGGAGCAGCAGCATGATCGACGGATCGTTCATCGCCCTCGCCGTCGGCGCGTACGTCGCCTACCGCCTCGGCATCTGGATCGACTCGCGAGGTGAGCGGCGATGACCGTCCCTGTGATGATCCACCTGCCCATCGAAACGTTCAAGGCGCTCGAGCGCGTGGCCGACCGCAAGGGCATCGCGATGCGCGACCTCATCGTCGCCGGCCTGATGCGCAGCACCCAGCCGCGACCGCAGCGCACGTCCGGTCAGGTCCCGTCGAGCACACCAGGCGGTGGCTCTGCGCGTCGCCACTATCGCCGCCTCGACGCCGCCGAGTGGCGTGAGCTTCGCCAGCTGAGGGCGGCTGGCTGGTCAGTGCCCGAGCTCGCCGTGAAGTACGGCTGCTCGTCGTCGATCATCTACCGCCACCTGCAGAACGAGAAGCGATGATCCAGCACGGCCCCGGCACCTACGCCGACCCGAGCCTGCCCGCCGAGTCGTGGGGTGGGCGGAAGGCGCAGCAGTACGTCGAGCTCACGCTGCTGACGTACGGCGACATCTGCATCAACTGCGGACTGCCCGGGTCGAACAGCGCCGACCACGTCATCCCTCGCAGCAAGGGCGGCGCGGTCTACGACATCGACAACCTCGGCCCCAGCCACCGCCGCTGCAACTACAGCAGGCAGGACAAACCGCTCAGGCCCGTCGGCATCCCCGTCGAGAGCGGACTCGCGTTCTTTAAGACGTGAGATCCGGGACACCCACGCGCAGCCCCGTCTTTTCTTTCCCGATCAGCGCCAGAAAAACCCGCACCGCACGAAAGGAGCCGAGATGACCGAGAACGATGCCGGCCTCGCCGACTACCTCCCAGGCATGGAGCCGCCGGCGGCAAGCTCGATCGTCTCAGCCGCCTACGCCAAGGCAATCGAGCGCCTACGCTCCGACGGCGTCATCGGCGACGAGCACGCCGGCATCTGCGCCAGCATCATGACGCTCGCCGAGATCGCCGACAACCCGACGACCAAGGCCTATGCGCGCAACGGCGCGCTGCAGGAAGCCCACGAGCAGATGCGCACGCTGCTCGACGCCGCGAAGCGTCAGGGCGACGCCGACTACGCGACGTTCGAGACGTGGCTGGCGGCGCAGCAGTGACCTGGTCGGGGTTCACCTACGCGACGCCCCGCGACCCGTCGCGGCCGTCGCGCGGCGCGAAGATCGCCGAGCTCGCGCGGATGCTCGGATGGGAGCCGATGCCCTGGCAGCAGCACGTCTGGGACGTCGCCACCGAGCTCGACGAGCGCGGCAACTACGTCTACGAGAAAGTCTTCGTGACAGTCCCGCGCCAGTCCGGCAAGACCACGCTCTTCGGCCCCGTCGAGTTGCAGCGGGCCGTCGAATTTCCCGGCTCCAAGGTGTACTTCACGGCGCAGACCGGCGACGACGCGCGCACGCTGCTCAAGAACCTGATCTCACGCGTCGAGGCCAGCCCGCTCAGCCGATTCTTCGACGGCAAGCGCAGCGCCGCTCAGACCGGCATGGTGACGCCGAAGGGCTCCGAGATCTGGGCGTTCCCGCCCAAGCCTGAGAAGATCCACGGCAAGACCCCGGTGCTCGTCGGCATCGACGAGATCTGGACGCTCGACGATGTTCAGGCCAAGGGCCTGATCACAGACGGCATAGAGCCCGCGCAGCGCACGCTCTACGGCAAGCGCCAGATCTGGTACCTGTCGACAGCCGGAACCGCCGAGTCGACCTTCATGAAGCGCCAGGTTCAGATCGGCCGGCGCAGCGTCACAGAGCCCGGATCTCATCCCCGGTTCGCGTACTTCGAGGCCAGCCTGCCCGACGACGCCGACCCATACGACCGCGAGGCATTCGCCGCGTTCCACCCAGCCGTCGGCTACACGCAGGACGTTGACGACCTCTTCGCGCTCGTCGACGGCACCGTGCCCGAAGAGGAGCGCGTCGACCACTCGACGTGGCTCCGCGCCTACTGCAACCGCTGGACGGAGTCTCGCGAGGTGCTCATCCCCGACTGGGACGAGCTCGCCGACGAGACGCTCGAGGCGCGCTGGGCCGACGTCGCGATCTCGTGGGAAGTCGCGCACGACAACCAGATGGGCGCAATCGTAGCGACCTGGCGCGCAGACGACGAGACGATCTGCACCCGCGTCGTGCACGCAGCACCCGGCACCCAGTGGATGGAAGACCTGCTCGTCAAGATCCATGCGCTCGCGCCGGCCGCGTTCGGCGCCGACGACGGTGGCCCGACCCGACGTCTGAACGACAGGCTCCGCCTGCGCCTCGGCGACGACGAGATCACGACGCTCGGCATGAAGGACTTTGGCGTCGCGTGCGAGACGTGGCTCACCGCCGCCCGCGACGAGAAGCAGCTGCTGCACGACGGGTCGCGCACTCTCGCCCACGGCGTTGCGTTCCTCGTCATGAAGCGGCAGGGCGAGGTCACGCGATTCAGTCGCGCCGACGCCGCCGGCCCCATCGCATCCGCCGTCGCGCTGTGGCTCTATGACCACCGTGACGCGCCGTCCTGGACACCCACCACGAGCTACTGAGGAACCCTGATGATCTCACTCGACTCCACCCAGATCAGCGTCGTCGTGCTCTGCTCACTCTGCCCCTGGTACCGCGGCTTCGCCGACTCTCGCGACGAGGGCTGGCGCGTCGGCGCGCACCACGAGCAGCAGCTGCATCCTGAGCTCGACCAGGCCCGCAACGCCCGCGACCAGCGCGCATCACGTGCACGACACGCCGTGTCGGCGCTTTCGGGTGTCAGGACTCAGGATGACGGTATCCAACGTGAACCAGTCGAAGCCCAGCATCCTGAGCCGCGCCCTCGCCGCCATGGCGCCGGCGCTGTCGCTCTCGATCAAGAGCCCTGAGGACTGGGCTGACAGCAGCCACCTGATCCCCGTCGACCTGCAGTCGCTGTTCGGGTGGGCCGATGCATCCGGCATCCAGATCAGCCGCCGCACGGCGATGGGCCTCGACGTCGTCGCCAAGGGCCGGCGCGTGCTCGCCACCAACCTCGGCCGCATGAGCCTGGTGAACTTCAAGGCCGGCGCCCGCGCCCCGCTGCAGATGGCCTACCTGCAGCAGCCCGAGGAAGACCGCCCGCTCGCGCAGACGCTCATCTGGACGGCCGACGCCCTGTACTTCTACCCGCGCACCTGGTGGATCGTCCAGCGCCGCGACGCCTACGGGTGGCCGGCACGTGGCGGCGTGAAGCTGCTCGACCGCAAGGATGCCGAGTTCGACGACGACGGCAAGGTCATCAAGGCCTGGGGCAAGCCCGTCGAGGCGCGCGACGTCATCCAGTTCGACGCCCCCGACGGCGGCCTGCTGCACGACGGACTCAAGACCCTGCGCCGCGCCGTCGTCCTCGACCGCGCGGCCAGCCTCGCCGAAGAGAACCCCGTCCCGTCCGTCGACATCCACAACACCGGTTCCACGAAGCTCGAGGCCGACCAGATCCGTGCGCTGCTCGCCAGCTGGCAGGCAGCCCGCGCGAAGTACGGCGCGGCGTACTCGGACAAGTCGATCGAGGTCAAGACTCTCGGTCTCGACAAGGAGCAGCTGCTGCTCGACGCGCAGAACCGCATGGACGTCAAGCTCGCCCGCCAGGTCGGCATCCCCGCCTGGGCCGCCGACGTGGCGCTCGAGGGATCGACGCTGAACTACCAGAACCGCGCCAGCCGCGCGTGGGAGCTCATCGACCTGTACCTCGCCACGTACACGACCGCGATCGCATCGCGCCTGTCGATGAACGACTGCACGCCGATCGGCTGGTCGACCGAGTTCGACACTGAGGTCCTCACCCGACCCGAGCTCAAGACCAGGTTCGAGACGTACGAGATCGGCCTGCGCGCCGGGTTCATCGACCAAGCGTGGATCGACGCACAGGAAGGCCAGCCGATGAAGCAGCTCGAGGAGTCCCCCGCATGAACCCTCACGAACAACTCCGCGCACGTCTGCGACTGATCGAAGCGAACGCGCAGCATCCCGCCCGCTGGAACGTCGAGCAGGGCGGCGGCACCGCCAGCCTGCACCTTTACGGCGTCGTCGGCGGATTCTGGGGCGAGATCGTCGCATCCGACGTCGTCCGCGAGATCGACGCCCTTGACGTCGCAGAGCTGCACGTCTACATCAACTCCCCCGGCGGCGACGTCTACGACGGCATCGCGATCCGCAACGCCCTGCGCCGCAGCTCCGCCAGCATCGTCGTGCACGTCGACGGGCTCGCCGCCAGCGCCGCCAGCTTCATCGCCGCCGCCGGCGACACCGTCGTCATGGGCGAGAACTCCGAGCTCATGATCCACGACGCGTGGACGATCGCACTCGGCAACGCCGACGAGCTCCGCGTCGTCGCCGACGATCTCGACCGCATCAGCGCCAACATCGCCGCCATGTACGCCGAGAAGGCCGGCGGCACCGCCGACGACTGGCGCGCGCTGATGAAGGCCGAGACCTGGTACTCGGCATCCGAAGCCGTCACCGCTGGCCTCGCCGACCGCGTCGAAGGCGCAGCCGACGACACCGACGACGACGAGCTGGACGTCGCCGCTCGCTTCACCAGCCCCATCTACGCCCACGCCGGCCGCGCCGCGGCCCCGGCACCCCTCCCCGTAGCCGCCATGGCTGCCACTCGAAAGGAACCCCGCATGAACCGTGAGCAGCTCGCAGCCGCACTGGCCGCCGGCACGATCACCCAGGCGCAGCACGACGACGGCCTGCGCATCCTCGACGCCATGGCCGCGCCGCACGCGCCGGCAGCGCCGGCAGCAGCGCAGCCGCTCGCACCGTCCGCCGGCGCGCCCGGCGAGCCTGTCAGCGCCGAGTACGCCGCTGGCCCGACCACCGTGCCCCAGGCCGGCGCGCAGGTCGCCGATCGCCCGCGCTCACTGATGAACGTCGCCCGCGAGGCTGCCGATCTCATCCAGGCGCGCGCGTCGATCCACGAAGTCATCGCGAACATCAACAACGCGCTGACCAACGTCGTGCCCGCCAACGACGCGGGAGAGGCGTTCCTGCAGCCGGCGAACGTCGGCGAGGTGTGGCAGGCAGTCCCCGAGGGGCGTCCGCACGTCGACGCGCTCGGTGGCCCCAAGCCGCTCACCGCGCCGAAGATCGAGGGCTGGAAGTGGACGATCCCCACGCCGGTCCTGCAGGCGTATGCCGGCAACCTCGCCGAGGTGCCGACCGGCGCATGGGCGACGCAGAAGGTCGAGGAGACCCCGAGCCGCTGGGCGTTCGGCAACAAGGTCGATCGCATCTACACCGACCTCGGCAGCGCGGACCTGATCGCCTCGCTGATCGCGATCCTGCGCCGCGGCCACGGCCCCGTGTCCGACAACGCCGTCGCGGCCGACCTGATCGCCGGCGCCACCGCACTCACCGGCACGGCCCCCGCCACCCTGATCGACGCGATCACACGCACCTTCCTGCAGCTCAAGAAGATCGGCGCGGCCCCCACGCAGTTCTGGATGGGCGAGGCCGCGTTCACCGACTTCGCCAAGCTCAAGGTCAGCGACCTGCCCGCGTGGATCGCGAACGCCACCGGATTCGTCGAGCTCGACGGCCGCACGTCGCTCGCGAACGTGTTCGATGTCGACGTCGACTTCCAGCTCGCCGCGCAGGGTTTCCTCGCGCTCGACAAGCGCGCCGCTGACGTCTACGAGACGCCCATCTTCCAGGTCGAGGCCGTCGACGTCGCCCACGGTGGCGCAGACATCGGCCTGTTCACCTACGGCGGCACGTTCCTCAACGACGCCCGCGGCATCGTCAAGGCCACCATCACCCCCGTTCCGTAAGGAGAGCAGCAGACATGGCTGAGAACAACAACCCCTACATCAAGGTCAGGCTCGCGCAGCTCGACGAGCGCAAGAAGGCGCTGCAGGCCGAGCTCAAGGAGCTCGCCGCGCGCCGCAAGGGCTACGCAGACCAGCTGGTCGACGAGCCGAAGTCCGACCCCCAGGAGGACTGACCAGCAGCGCGGGCCCGTCCCGGCCGGCCCCGGCACGGGCCCGCGCACCATCTCCGACCCCCGAAGGAAACCATGATCGACTGGTACACGCCCGAGTCCGCGAAGACCGCACTCGGCATCAGCGTCAGCGCGAAGCAGCTCGCCGCCGCGCAGGAGCAGTGTCTTCGCGTGAAGGGCCTCTCGCTCACCGCCACGACCGCGCCGAGCGAGAGCTTCGCGCAGGGCGTCGTCTACCAGGCGCTCGCCAACAAGCAGACGGCCGCCGCATCCCCCGCCGGCGACCTCGGCGGCGAGACAAACCGCGTCAACGTCGCGCCCCTCGACTGGAAGATCCTCTCCATGCTGATCGTGCCCGCACCGGATGCCGGAGACCCGACCCGCGACACCAGCCACGTCGGCTCCCTGATCGGCTGACCATGGGCGCCCGACACGACCTGCGCGACCTGATCGCCGCCGGCGCACCCGACGGCTGGGAGATCTTCGGCTACCCCGCGCAGCTGAACACCCTCGACGACCCGACCAAGCCCGTCGCGATCGTCATCGAACAGCGCACCATCACCGCCGCCCGCACCTCCCCCGACGCGAACGGCATCCCGGTCGACGTCGAGCTCACAGTCTGGGTGATCGTCGACGCCACCCTCGGGGAGACCCGCGAGGAGGTCGAGGATCGCCTCGAGCTCGCAGCCGAGCACATGATCCAGATCCTCGAGCAGCTCGACGCTCAGACCTGGGACGGCACCGCCGGCCGTAACCAGTACGACCCCCAGAAGCCCGCCTACGACTTCACCATCCGCGCCCAGGGCGCGCTGATCCCCGAGGAGACACCATGACCATCCCCGCCAACACCGCGCGCGCCACGAAGCGTTGGAAGCTGCTCAAGGGAACCGACGAGTTCCAGGGTCACACCTCGTCGATCGAGGTCACCCCCAAGATCGCCACATGGCAGGGCGGCGACGGAAACACCGTCGTCGACGACGACGGCTGCACCGTCGCGATCGTCATGGCGCAGGACACCGAGAACCCAACCTCGCTGTGGTCGGTGATGCGCGACGGCGCGGGCGAAAAGGCGACCTTCGTCATCGGCCCCCACCACGACGGCACCTTCGAGGAGTCCGTCGATGTGACGCTCGTGCGCCCGCCGCTCCGCATGGCACGTGGCGGCGTGATCCCCGAGGTGACGGTCAACCTCGAAGGCGTCTACACGCCGGCCCCCATCGTCCCGTAGGCCGCCATGCTGGACGTCCGAGATTCGCGCGAGCTGCAGGCCACGATCCTCGCCCTGCGAGGGGCTCAGCGCAGCATCCGGCTGGACATCAACAAGGAGTCCCGCTCGCGCATCCGGCCGCTCTGGCAGCAGGCGCTCAACGCGCGCACCCACGACGAGATGACCCGCCGCATCATCGTGCCGGGCGCACGCGCGACCGCCACCGACCGCGGCGTCACGATGCACGCCGCGACCAGTCGTCGCCCCCTCAGCGGTGGCCTGGTGCCGGCCTTCGAGTGGGCGGGCGCCGAGTTCGGCGCCCGCTCCCGACGTGTGGAGGTCACCCAGCGCTCTCGCGCCGGCCGCAGCTACCGCCGCCCCCTCATCATCAATCGACAGTTCCGCGGAAGGCAGCAGGACGGCATGGTCGCATTCGACGCCGCCAGCGAGGTCGGCACGAAGCTCGTCGCCATGTGGGTGCACACCGTCGTCGACAAGCTCAACGAGATCCCCGCAGTGGAGGTGACTGCCTGATGCCGATCAAGATCGACTTCCTCGCCAACGTGCGCGACTTCGTGCGAGGTACCGGCGACGCAGAGAAGGCGCTCGACGACGTCGCCGACAGCCTCGACGACATGGCAGCCGGCGCCAAGAAGGGCGGCCGCGACGCCGAACGATCCGTCGAGCAACTCGAGGACGGATTCCGCGACGCGGCCCGGCGAGCTCGTGACCTCGGCGACGCCGGGAAGGAAGCAGGCAAGGACGTCGAGCGCGGCATGGATCGCGCGAGCGAAGGCGTCGACGATTTCAAGTCAGAAGCCCAGCAGTCCGCCCGAGAGGCAGCCGCCAGCTTCGACGGCAGCATGGAATCCATTGCCGACCTCGGTCAGGAGATCGCCGCGAACGCGTTCTCCGGCTTCGGGCCCGCGGGCGTCGCGGCCGGCGTCGGCGTCGCCGCAGCGGCCGGCGTGATGATCGAACAATTCAACAAGATCAACGAAGCCGCCGAAGAGGCCCGCGAGTCCGCCTTCGCCATGGCGTACGACGTCGCCGGCGCGCTCGACGCCGCCGGATACGCCGCCCGCCTGCAGGAATGGACCGGCTCAACCGAGAAGCTGAACCAGGTGCGCGACATCGCGATCGGCACCGGCTGGGACGAGGTCGAAGTGGTCGACGCTCTCGCCGCAGGCGGCGACAAGATCAAGAAGCTCAACGACGCCTGGGGCGACGGTGCCGAGGCGCAGACATTGACCAGCGGTCGCATCTGGGAAATCGAAGCCGCGCTCAAGGCCACGAGTGAGGGGTACCTCGACGGCGCGCAGGCGGCGGATATCAACGCCCGAGCACTCTACAACTTCGCCCAGCAGGCGGGTACCGCGACTGGCGAGGTCGACGACCTCGGCAACAGGATCTATGAGCTGCCGGACAGCACACAGGTAGTCGTCGACGCGAAGACTCAGAAGGCCTATGAGAACGTCGATCAGCTCGAGAGCAAGGTCGGCGGCATCAAGGACAAGAACGTCAACGTCAGCGTCAGCGCGAACACCGACCAGGCGCAGCGGGAAATCAACGCGTTCATCACACGCAACGCATCGCGCGCGTTGAAGATCGCTGCCGAGGTCTTCCCGAAGGGCGGGTGGGACCGGTGAGCACGATCATCGCGCGCAGCACCGACGCGCAGACCATCGAACCTGAGCTCGTGCTGCACGGCTGGCAGAGCGACGACGAGCCGCAGAGCCGCATCCACATCGTGCTCGGCCGCGAGTACCCCGATATCACCCTGCGGCCCGCGCAGGCCCGCACCGGCACACTGCGGCTGCTCTTCGTGTCGGCGGAAGCTGCCGAAATCGCCCGGGTGTTCCACCGCGCCCCTGCCGTGTTCACCGCCACATCCGATCTGCCCTGGGTGCCCGCCGCTTATGTGCCGACGGGAACGATCCGCACGATGCAGCAGGCCGGCGCGCGGTGGGTGCTCGAGGTGCCATTCCAGGAGGTTGCGCCGTGATCTCGACGCACGTGTACTCGGCGCGGGTGATGCCGGCAGATGTTGACCTCGGTACGGTGGCTGGGTCGATCACGCTGGACGCCTCGGGCATCCCGCACGTCACCGCCGACCTGTCGTTCTCGGTTCCTGATGCGGCCTTGCTGGACTTGCTCGACCCACGCGACGGCGCCCGCCTCGAGGTCACCGCGAGCCGCGACGGCGGCGCCGCGCGGGTGTTCGATCTCGGCATCCGTGAGGTGAACCCGGATCGCGGAGCCGGTACCGTCGCGGTGAAGCTCGCGTCCGACGAGGCGATCCTCGGCGACGTCGCGCCCCTCGCGGATGACAAGACGCCACGCGCGCACCAGAGTTCGCTGCGGGCGGTGTGCAACTACGTGCTGGGCAAGATCGGCGCGCACCTGGAACCGGGCCCGTTGGATGCCAATGTGACCGCGTTCTGGCCGGTGTCGAACCTGCTGCCGAACCCGGGATTCGAGATCAATCTCACGGGGTGGTCGACATGGCATGCATCATCGTTCGTCCGCACCAACGTCGCGACGCCGGTGACGGGCAACTGGGCTGCACAGTGGGTGTCGGACTACACGGGCGTCACGGCTATCGAGTCGGTTCCGATCCGGGTCACCCCGGGCAAACCGGTCACGTTCGCCGCGTACATGCTCTCCAACGGCACCCGGCCGGCCCGGCTGATGATCCGCCACAGGGCCGCTGACGGGCGCATCCTCGCCGAGCATCGCACCCCGAACACGACCCTCAAGACCACCTCGTGGACGCGCCTCGCGCTCGTCGGCAAGCTCGTCCCCCCGGGTGCTGCGACGGCGACTGTGCATGCCGAGTGCGATGCGGACGGCGCGGGCCGTCAGGTGTTCATCGACTCCGCCATCTTCTACGAAGGCGACGAGCTGATCCCGTACTTCGACGGCGAGCAGCCACCCTCGGCCGGGTACACGTACGCGTGGTCCGACCCGGCGAACGTGTCCACCTCCAGCCGCATCCCCGACATCGAGCGTCCGCCTGAGGTGCTGACCTGGCACGCAGGCACGAGCGGGATGGACTTCCTTCAGGTGCTGCTCAAGCAGGCCGGTCTTCGCCTCGTGTGCGACGAGCTCCGCCGCTGGTGGCTGCGCGATGACGCCTCCCGAGCGGACGGCGGGCAGACCTGGCGGTATGGGGCGAACATCATCGCCGCCGACGAGCAACTGAGCCTCGACGAGTACTACGGGTCGGCCGTGTACGAATACGTCTGGACCGACGCGGACGGCATCCCGCAGCGCCGCATCGACAGCTTCGCCCTCGTGCCCGCCCCGGCACCGGTGCTGCACGTGCAAGTCAACGCCCCCTACCCGGGGCCAGGGCGCGCCGAGGCGCTCGTCAGACGAGCGCAGGGACGCGGCCGCATGGTCACCGTGACCGGCATTCCCGACTGGACGGAGCGCACCGATCAGCCGCTGTCGGTGCTGCTGGACGGCACCCCGATCCAGACCGGGATCAGCGGCACAGTCGTCTACTCGCTCGACGATGACACCGTGACCGTCACCAGCCGCACCACCGACACACCCGCCGCCGCATGGATCCTTATCCCGGTCGGCGCCCGATGGATCGACTCGCCCGCGGGTGAGTCCTGGACAGAGGAGATCATCCATGCCTGAGACCTACACAGGCACCGAAGGAACCACTGCGCTCGCGGACGGCATGACCATCCTCGACGGCACGGAAGACCGCCGCACCGGGTGGCTCGGCCTCAACAAGACCCGCGACTACATCGCCACCAAGGTCGCGGCGCTGCGCAGCTACGTCGATGACAAGTTCGCCGCCCTGAACCTCTCCTGGGGTGCGATCACCGGCAAGCCGACCCTGTTCCCATCCCGCTCCGACATGGTGACGCGAACAGTCGGCGGCAACGTCGAAACCGCACTCAACGACACTTACGCGCTCGCACAGTCCAAGATCGGCACCACCGGCGGCACCATCAGCGGCAGCCTCTACCTCCCGAACGCAAGCCCGGCCACCTCCGGATACACGGTCTGCTACCTCAACACGGACGGGCGCGTGTCCCGGGGCGCATCGTCCGAGCGCTACAAGAAGTACATCAGCACGATCGACCCGGCCGCTCTCGGCGACGTGTGGCCCGACCTGCACCGCTTCCAGATGCGACAGGGCGATCACGAGTGGAAGTACGGCTACATCGCCGAGCGCCTGGCCGAGTCCGACGACCTGCGGGCCTTCGTCGTCTACGACGCCGAAGGCCGCCCCGACAGCATCGACTTCATCGCGCTGCTCATGGTTCAGAACGCGCAGCTTGCGCAGCGCGTCACGAACCTCGAAGGCGGTGCGTGATGGGCAGCACTCCAGTCATCGTCTGGATCCGACCCGGCGTCGGATTCGTCCAGTCCGCCGCCGACAGCTTCCGCCGCCTCGAGGCGCGCCTGGGTCGCGAGGTCGACGTGAACAGCACCTACCGGGACTGGGACAAGCAAATGTCGATGTACCTCGCCTGGCAGGCCTACGTGAACGGCACCGGCCCGAAACCGCCGCACTCGCGAGCCGTGCACCCGGCCTACTCGATCCACTGTCAGGGTCGCGCGGTCGACAGCGACGACTGGCGCACCCCCGGATTCATCAGCCTCGCCGCCGAGTACGGCTTCATCAGAACCGCCGCGAGCGACCCCACCGAGCAACACCACTTCGAATACATCGCATCCCGAGACCAGTACCAAGGAGAGGACCCCGACATGCCCCTGAACGAAACAGACCAGCGCTGGCTCAACGGCCTCGGATCGAGCATCGTCCAGCAGGTCGTCGATGCCGTACCAGCGAGAGTCTGGACGAAGCTCATCCAGGCACAAGACGAGAACGGCCGGCTGCTCACCAAGCCAGACGGCACGGCCGTCATGTGGCAGGCCGGCGGCTATCTGGCATCCATCAACGCGCGCGTCGGCGGCACTGTCGCTGACATCGACGAGGACGCCATCGCGCAGCACCTCGCCCCGCTGATCACCGCCAACCTCAGCGCACTCTCGGACACGGACGTACAACGCATCGCCGAGGCCGCCGCCGACGAGCTCAAGAAGAGGCTCTGACCGTGACCGAGCCGCTCGAAGTCGTCGTCGCCCGCTCTGATGTGCGCCTCGCCGCCGTCGAGCGGGACATTCGCGACATCAAGAACGACATGTCCTCACGGCGCCCCTCGTGGCCGTCTGTGGTCTCGTCGCTCGTATCCGCAGCGACACTCCTCATCGTCCTCATCCAGATTCTCTAGGACCGCTCATGACCGACCTGAGAACGCCCGGCCGCGGAGACCTCAGCATCTACGCCGGCGACACGTTCACCGCGCAACTCACCTTCCAGACGCCCACGGGCGCACCGATGACTCTGCCCGACACCGGATGGACTGCCATGGTGCGCTACCAGCGCGACAGCACCGACGGACACCCCATCACCGTCGACACCACCCAAGCCGGCGACGGCATCCTCACCCTCAGCATGCCCGCCGAGGTCACCGCGAGCATCATCACCCCGACCGGAGTCTGGGATATCCAGCACACCGACGGAACCACAGTCACCACCTGGGTCACCGGGAAGGTAACGATCATCAAGGACGTGACCCGATGACCGACGTCATCGTCACCCTCATCCCGAGAGACCCCATCCGCGTCACGCTCGCCCAGGGCCTCCCGGGCCCGAAAGGCGACCCCGGAGACCGTGGCATCCAGGGAGAGCGCGGCCTGCAGGGAGAGCGCGGCCTGCAGGGAGAGCGCGGCCTGCAGGGAGAGCGCGGCCTGCAGGGGATTCAGGGAATCCAAGGCCCCAAGGGCGACCCCGGAAACCCTACCCCCTACGAGCTACGCGGCACAGGCCTCCCCGAAGGGGTCGTAACCGCGCCCGTCGGCACCTACTACACCGACACCGCCGCCACGAACGGTGCGGTGCGCTGGGTGAAGGCGAGCGGCACTGGCACCACAGGCTGGCGTGTCGTGTATGGCGACACCGGAGAACGCAACCTCGACAGCTACTTGAAGTCGCCTGCGTCAGGCACTCTCCGATGGAGCCAAGTCGGCCAGTTCGTCACCTTGGAGTTCTTCATCGCCCTCACCGCCGCAAGCGGGGAAATCACCAACGCCCTCCCTGCCGCCGCTGATGCATGGACTCACGCGGCATCCAGGAGCGTGCCCCTCGCGCGTGGTAACGGCGTCTTCGGCGTGATCACGATGAATGGCCCTGGCATCTACAGCGTGAGCAGCACTGTCACCAACAGCCTTTCTGCTCGCATCCAGTGGCGCAGCAGAACTTGGCCCACTGTTCTCCCCGGCTGACTCTCTGAAAGGACAAACTCTCACATGGCTATCCCTGACATCACCACTCTCGCCGACGAGGAGCTCGTCGCCCTTGCGCAGTCGATCAACACCCTGCTCGCGGTGCGGGCCGCTGAGGAGGCGGATGACGCCGCCGCGCGTCGCGCAGCGATTGCCGCCGAGATCACCGAGACGGTGGCGTTGATCGACAAGCTCACGGGCTACCGCGACCTCACCGACGCCGACCTCGCCGCGATCCCCGTCCCTGTCATCATCCGAGAGCTTCTCACCGCCCACATCGACACCCTCGCCCAACAGGTGGACATGGCTCACGTCATCACCGCCGCCGAGTACTGAAGGAAAGTCCCATGCCTGAGAACGGAAAGATCAACCCGAAAGTCACGTACGCGAGCGGTGGCGCCGCAATAGGATCGGCCGTCGCCACCGTGGCGGTCTGGGCGCTCGAAGCGTCGACACAGATCGACGTACCCGGCGAGGTCGAGCTCGCGCTCGGCGTCATCCTAACCGCCGGTCTAGCTTTCCTCGCGGGATGGAGCAA
Source organism: Microbacterium esteraromaticum (assembly GCF_014084045.1). Lineage (NCBI taxonomy): Bacteria > Bacillati > Actinomycetota > Actinomycetes > Micrococcales > Microbacteriaceae > Microbacterium > Microbacterium esteraromaticum. The sequence goes on along the minus strand of NZ_CP043732.1, from coordinate 2,688,975 downwards.
GCGCGCCTAGGGCATGCCGCATTTCTCGCCGGCGGCGCGCAGCCCCTCGAATGTGCCGTTGACTTCGTCGAGCGACTTATCGAGCGGGTAGCCTTCGTGCGCCATGCACGCAGCTACCCGCTCGGCTTCGGTGGGCTCGTTCAACTTGCCGAGGATGAGGGCGCCGACGACGATCACGCCGACGAGGAGGGCCGCGACGCCGCCGCCGACGATCGCGATGAGCTTGGCCTGTTTCGTCATGCCCGCATCCTTTCAGAACCCGGCGGCCGCAGTCGCCGCTCGACGGATCGCGTCGTCCTCCACACCGACGTAGATCTCGGTTGTCGTGCTGTAGGCGTGCCCCAGCAGCGTCTGCACGGCGCGAAGATCCTTCCCGCCGAGGTTGTACGCGCGGGTGCCGTATCGGTGGCGCAGCTGGTGCGCCGTGACGCCAGGTGGCAGCGCGTCGCTGATGAGCTCGCTGACGCGGCTCGGCGAGAGGTGGCCGGAGATCCTGCCTGGGAACAGGTAACCGGCGGGCAAGGCCGTGAGCTCGTGCGCGAGCGCGTCTGAAAGCGGCACGAGGCGCTGCTTATCGCCCTTGCCGTGCACGATGAGCGACCAGCCGACCAGGTCGCGCACGACGTCGCTGGTGCGCACCTGGCAGATCTCGCGGCAGCGCAGGCCGGCGCTCACGGCGAGGCGGATCATCAGCCGCACGCGCTCGTCGGAGGTGCTCAACCCGACGCGGACGGAGTGCTCGGGCGCCGGCCGCGCGACGCCTCGAGGTGCCTTGATGGGTGGCAGGTGCCGCGCGGGGTTGTCCCAGCCGCGCACGAGCTCTCCCCACGCGTAGAAGCCGCGCAGAGCCTGTCGGGCTGTGCGGCGCGCTGACGCGCCGAGATGATCGAGCGACGCCAGATAGCCGGCGAGCTGCTCAAGGGATGCTGGCGTGGGCGACGCGCCCGTGGTGTGGGCGAATCGCCGCAGCTGGTAGGAGTGCTGGTAGATCGTCCCCTCAGACTTCCTCGCAGCACGCATCCAGTCGAGGTATGCGCTCAAAGGGTCAAGCCAGCCGGGGGACACTGGTACTTCAGTCTTCACACCCGACGGTAGCGCGCGCAGGGAGGGCCTGTTCACACGCGTAGATCTTCGACCCACTCGCCTCCGACAGGGAGCTCGAGACGCTCGACGATATCCCAAAACTCTGAATCAGTGGGTTCAGGGTTCAAGTCCCTGGGGGTGCACGGACAAGCCCCGGTAGATCTCGCCATCTACCGGGGCTTCTCTGCGTCCACCTCGCGTGCCCCAGCTCGGCGCGTGTCTCCTTCTCACGGTCCGATAGCGTTGCGGGGTGATGACATCCCGTTCCGGCGCGATCGACGCTGTTCGTCTGCTCGGCTGCGTGGCCATCGTCGCAGGCCATGTGTGGACGCGCGATGCCACCGCTGAGATCCTCTACACCTGGCACGTGCCCCTGTTCTTCTTCCTGGCGGGCTGGTTCTGGACGCCGCAACGCTCGATGCGCACCGAGCTCTCGAAGCGCTGGCGCACGCTTGGCAAGCCGTACGTCGCATGGGTCCTTCTGCTCTCGCTGACGACCTGTCTTCTCATCGTCGCGAACCGTGCAGAACCCGACCGCCTGCTCGGCGGATTGTGGGGAGGATCGGCTGCTCTGCAGCCGTTCACCACCATCTGGTTCGTGTCCGTCCTGTTCTTCACAGCAGTGCTGTACCGCGCGATCTCACCGCTCCCCGCCGGGTGGCAGTGGGGGCTCGGCATCGCCGGCGCGCTGCTCGGCGCGCTGTTCGGCCCGCAACTCGCTGCGACCCCGCTGTCTGCCGGTTCGGCGATCGGGTGCCTCATCTACCTGCTCGCCGGCACAGCGCTCAACCGCCCAGGCATGAACCGGCGCTGGCTCGCGGCGACTGTCGTGCTCGCCGTCTCGGCGGTGCTGATCGCCACCGGCATCTCTCGATCGATGGACGTCAAGTTCGGCGATTACGGAACACCGCTGCTGTCCTCGGCCGTCGCAGTCGGCATCTCGTACGCCCTGGTGGTGTTCTCGACGATCGTCTTCGACAGGCTCGAGGCCGCAGCGCCCACGGCGTCCGCCCTCGCTCGCACGGCGCTGGTGATCGTCCTCCTGCATCCGCTGCTGCTGTACGTGCCCGGCCCTGACGCCCTCAGACTGGCCATCGGCGTGCTCGTCCCCGTCATCGTCGGACTCCTGTGCCTCGCTTCACCCGCATCCGAGTGGCTGACCGGCCAACCCAGACGCCCTCGCGTCCGGGCAACCGCGAGCGACCGGGGCGAGTGCCGGGCGCCGGGCGATCCGTCGTCGACTCGCGCGAGTCGCGACACGTAGGGCGCCGCCATGCGGGTCACACCCGATGTCGTTCTCGCCCTGCGTCCCGAAGATGATGCGCACACGTTCGTCCCCCATCGGCGACGAGCCGGGGTCTCGCTCATCCGGTCGACACTCGATTCGTGTCTGGACCGATATGCTGCAGGCCGGTCGGATGAAGGGTCGCGGTCTATCCTTGATTGGTGACCGACACCCGCCCCGATGCCGACCTCGCTGCCGATCTGACCCTCGCCCTGCGGCTGGCCGACGCCGCGGACGCGCAGTCGCTCCCCCGCTTCGACGCCGCGGATCTGCAGGTCTCGCGCAAGGCCGATCGCTCGCACGTCACCGACGCCGACCTTGCCACCGAGCGGGCGATCCGCGGACTCCTCGCCGCTGAGCGCCCCGGCGACGGCATCTTCGGCGAGGAGTACGGCGCCGAGGGAGACACCCACCGCCAGTGGATCATCGACCCCATCGACGGCACGGCGAACTTCCTGCGCGGCGTGCCGCTGTGGGGCACGATGATCGCCCTCGCGATCGACGGCGTCCCCCGCGTCGGTGTGGTGAGCATGCCCGCGCTGTCACGGCGCTGGTGGGCCGCCGACGGCCTGGGCGCATGGACGAACGCCGCCGACGCCCCGCGCCGGCTTTCGGTGTCGAGCGTCGACTCGCTCGACGACGCCAGCATCAGCTTCCAGAGCATCGCCCAATGGGCGGATGCCGGGAGGCTCCCCGAGCTCCTCGCCGTCACCGACCGCGTCTGGCGCGACCGGGCCTACGGAGACGTGTACAGCTACATGCTGCTGGCCGAAGGCCGCATCGACATGGTCGCGGAGTTCGACGTCAAAGAGTACGACATCGCCGCGGCAGTGGCGATCGTCCGAGAAGCCGGCGGCCGCATGACCGCCTTCGACGGCGCCGAGACCCTGTCGGCACTGTCCACGCTCGCCACGAACGGCATCCTGCACGACCCCCTCCTGTCCCTGTTTCGCGACGCGCGACTCCCCTGAGCGCGTCACCGCCCCTTCACCCCTCCCCTCGGATCCACATGAGCCCCCGCACCCCTCTCGCCTTCGGCGCGCTCGTCACGGCGCTGCTGCTGGCATCCTGTTCCACCCCCGCCCCGAAACCCGCCCCGCCATCGTCCGCCTCGGCCAGCGCCGAGCCGTCGACCGCGGCGACCACCGCCGCGGTCGACGACGAGACACCCGCCGTCGACGCCGAGCCCGCCTGCGACACGATCATCACGTCCGGCACGGTCGACGCCCTCACCTCGCAGGGCTGGACCTCGAAGCACCAGGAGCTGCGCATCGGCGAGACCCTCATCGAGAACGGCCTGCTGTGCATGTGGGCCGACTTCAGCACCGCTTCAGACCACGGCCAGATGTACGGCTGGGGCGCCCTCGACGAGCGCACCTCGGAGACGGCGCAGTCGAACCTCAAGCGCGACGGCTGGCTTCGCTCGACGGAGGGCGAAATCGTCTACTTCACGGAGGACCCGGCGTACGCCATCGCCACCGATGAGGACGGCTTCGGCATGACCTACGAGTTCGGCGACGGCTGGGTGAAGTTCGCGGACACGAAACAGGGCCTGCTGCTCATCGACTGGAAGGGATGAGCGAACAGGCCCGGAGATGAAGGCGCCGCCTTCCGGCGGCGCCTTCGGTCAGTTCTGGCGCTGGTTCCAGTTGTCGGTACGACGCGTGGCCGAGCCGCGCTGACGCATGACGTACGCCAGGGCGAGGCTGACGAGGATGATGCCCGCGCTGAACGCGACGCCCTGCCACTCCGGCATCTCCCATGCAGCGCCGAACAGCCACATGCCGCCCAGGAACAGAACCATGAACACGATGAAGTCGACCACGTCGAAGCCTTTCCGATCGTCGGATTACCCCCTCAGCTTAGCGGTCTGACGCTCCATGCTGCGGCCGGTCCGACGAGCTCCGCGCGGCTAGAGTGGGGACATGCCGAGGACCCGCCCGTGACCGCTACGACGAAGCGTCCGCAGCGCCGTGGGCGTCCGGGACACGACCGTGCCGACGTCATCCGCGCCGGTGTCCAGCTCTTCAACGAGCAGGGCTATGACGCCACATCCGTATCCGATCTCACAGCCAGGCTCGGCGTCACCAAGTCGGCCCTGTACCACCACGTCGACTCGAAGGCGCAGATCCTCGAGATCGCGCTCGACGATGCCCTGGGCGGGCTGGAGGATGCCCTCGAGGCGGCTCTCCGGCGTCCCACCCCCGCTGAGCGGCTGACCGCGATCGTCGACGGCGCCGTACGGGTGCTGACCGAGAGCCAGCCGCAGGTGACGCTGCTGCTGCGTCTGCGCGGCAACAGCGACATCGAGCTCGCCGCTCTCGAGCGCCGTCGCCGGTTCGATCACACGGTGACGGGTCTGGTGCGTGAAGCGCAGGCCGAGGGGCTCGTGCGGGCCGATCTGGATGCCGGTGTCGCCACGCGCCTGATCTTCGGGATGATCAACTCGGTCGTCGAGTGGTACCGTCCGGACGGCCCGGTCGATCCGGAGCTGCTCGGTGCCGAAATCCGCGCCGTCGCCCTGGACGGTCTGCGCCTGCGCACGTGATCTCCGCCCCCCGGGTGCTCGTCGCCGGCTCTCGCGAGCCCGAGCGCATCGCCCTGACGATCGACGTGCTGGTCCCGGGTGCCACCGCCGTGCGGGCGGAGGACGCCATTCGCGAGGCCGACATCGTGGTGCTCGCGCTTCCCTCGGCAAGCTCGACTCGCTTCCCGCCGAACTCCTCCAGGGCAAGCTCGTCGTCGACGCGATGAACTACTGGTGGGAGACCGACGGCATCCGTGACGACCTGAACGACCCGCGCACCTCGACGAGCGACATCGTCCAGCAGTTCCTGTCCGGAGCGCGGGTCGTGAAGGCGCTGAATCACATGGGCTACCACGACCTCGAGGACGAGGCTCGACCGGCAGGCATGGACGGACGTCGTGCGATCGCCGTCGCGGGAGATGGAGCCGACATCGCGCCCGTCTCGGAGTTCGTCGACGCCCTCGGCTTCGATCCGGTCGTCGCGGGTCCTCTGGCCGCCGGCGTTCTGCTGCAGCCCGGGTATCCGACCTTCGGTGCGAACGTCACCGCTGGCGCGCTTCGGGAGCTCATCGCCGCAGCCGCCGAGCAGCACGGCTCGGTCGTCATGGCATCGGGTCGCTGACGCGCCGGTCGGACCGCAGACGACGACGCCCGCGATCTCCTGCATCTGCAGGGATCGCGGGCGTCATCCACAGTGACAGCGGCTTGGTGGAGCTGGGGGGAATCGAACCCCCGTCCGACGCTGCTAATCCACGTCTTCTCCGGGCGCAGTCTGTGGAGGCGTTCTGCTCGGCTCCGACCTTTGTCACAGACACCTAAGTCGACGAGCCCAGTCTGGGAAGAGTCCCACGTGACGTCCAGACGCCATCACGCAGCAAGATCCCTAGATGACGCCAGGGTCCGTATCGGGATCACATACGGTCTGACGGACTATCGGGCTCGCTTAGGCAGCGAGGGCGAAGTCGTTGCGCTTGGATTCGGCAACTATAGGTTCGCAGGGAGCGTTCACGAGATAACCCTGCATCCTCGGCCCGCTTCTCGTCGATACACAGGCGCCGTCGAAACCGATCAGCCCCGTGAACCTTCTCGCGAAGGAGCCACTGTCACACTGTGGAATTACCAGCGGGAGCAGGTGCTCCCGAGCATCACAGACTACAACGGATCGACCGCGGATGCTATTCCGCGACGGGCCTGTCATCGTGGTGCCGTACAGTCGCTCGCATGAGCGAAGTCATCATCACCGTGCGAGGCGAGCACGAACTGCGCGTCGCACCCGAGCGTGCCACCGTCCACCTCTCGGTCTCGTTCGACGGTCCCGAGCGCGCCGATGTCGTCGAGCGTGCTCTCGCAGCCGCCGCGCCCGTGCGCGAGGGGATCGAGGAGCGCAAGACCTCGGGCAGCATCACGGAGTGGAGCAGTCAGCGGATGAGCGTGTATGCCGACCGACCGTGGAACAGCGACGGTCGGCGGCTCGCCCCGGTGTACCGCGCGAGCATCGACTTCACCGCGACGTTCTCGGACTTCTCGGAGATGTCGGAGTGGGTCACCGAGATCTCCGCCGACACAGGGGTCTCGGTCGGAGCAGTCGACTGGCATCTCACCCCAGAGACCGAACGCGAGGTCGAGCGCGAGGTCGCGACCCAGGCCGTCGGCGTCGCCGTCTCCAGAGCACGGGCCTACGCGCAGGCTCTCGGTCTGCAGAACGTCACGCCGAGAGAGATCTCCGATCGCGGGCTGATGTCGACCGAGAGCGCCGCCTTCAAGCCCGTGGCGATGCGCGGCATGGCGATGGACTCGGCACCTGCCATGGAGTTCCAGGGTGAGGAGATCACCGTCTCCGCCACCGTCGAGGGTCGATTCTCGGCATCCTGACCCGCGCTCATGCGGGCGGAGGTATCCGCCCGCATGAGGGTCAGTCGACGGCGAACGGCGCGAGCTCGGCAGCCAGACGCTCCGAGACGTGCGCGTGAACAGCCGTGCCGTTCTCCTCATGCTCGGCCGAGATCAGGACGCCGCTCTCGTGCACGGCAGAGATCAGGTCGCCCCGGTCGTACGGCACCAGTGCGCGCACCTCGACCGCCGGCATCGGCAGTCGTCGCTCGATCTCCGCTCGCAGCTCGGGGATGCCCTCCCCTGTCCGTGACGAGACGAAATGCGCGTCGGGCGCGAGCCCGCGCAGCACGAGTCGCTCGTCGTCGTCGATCAGGTCGGCCTTGTTGAACACGACGATCTCGGGGATGTCGCGCCCGCCCACGTCGCCGATCACGTCGCGCACCGTCTGCAGCTGCGCGGAGGGATCCGGATGCGATCCATCGACCACGTGCACGAGCAGATCGGCCTGCCCGACCTCCTCCAGCGTCGAGCGGAACGCCTCGACCAGCTGGTGGGGCAGGTTGCGCACGAAGCCGACGGTGTCGGCGAGGGTGTACACGCGCCCATCGGCCGACTCGGCGCGACGCACGGTGGCGTCCAGAGTCGCGAACAAGGCGTTCTCGACCAGCACGCCCGCACTGGTCAGCGCGTTCAGCAGACTCGACTTGCCCGCGTTCGTGTACCCGGCGATCGCGACCGAGGGGATGGTGTTGCGCTTGCGCTCTGCGCGCTTGGCATCGCGGGCGGGCGCGAAGTCGCGGATCTGCTTGCGCAGCTGCGCCATGCGGGTGCGGATGCGGCGACGATCGAGCTCGATCTTCGTCTCACCCGGTCCGCGCGAGCCCATACCGGCGCCTCCTGCGCCGACCTGGCCGCCGGCCTGGCGGCTCATCGACTCACCCCATCCGCGCAGGCGGGGCAGCAGGTACTCGAGCTGAGCCAACTCGACCTGCGCCTTTCCCTCTCGGCTCTTCGCGTGCTGACTGAAGATGTCGAGGATGACGGTGGTGCGATCGATGACCTTCACCTTCACGACATCTTCGAGGGCTCGACGCTGGCTCGACGCCAGCTCGGTGTCGGCGATGACCGTGTCTGCACCGACGGCGGCGACGATCTCCTTGAGCTCCTGCGCCTTGCCGCGGCCCAGGTAGGTGGCGGGGTCGGGGTGTGGCCTGCGCTGCAGCAGCCCGTCGAGCACGACGGCGCCGGCGGTCTCGGCGAGGGCGGCGAGCTCGCGCAGCGAGTTCTCGGCGTCCTCCTGCGCACCCTGCGGGTACACGCCCACCAGCACGACGTTCTCCAGCCTCAGCTGGCGGTACTCGACCTCTGTGACGTCTTCGAGCTCGGTGGAGAGGCCCGCGACGCGGCGCAGCGCGTGCCGGTCCTCGAGATCCCACTGCTCGCCGTCCGCATCGGTGTGGGCGGCGGATGCTGCGTCCTGCAGCGCCTGGGCGGCGCCGAACACGCGCGGCTGAGTACGCGGCTCGGCGTTGGCCAGCACGCGATCCAGTGCATCCTGTGTTGTGTTGTCGTCGTTGGTGTTCGTCATCCGGTGGTGAACTCTGTCCTCTCTGAGACGCGCCTTAACCTTAGCCCGCGGTGTCCGGTACGCTCACTGCATGCCGTCGTCCGATCATTACTTCAGTGCGGCCCCGGCCAGTGCCGAGAACCTCCGAACCATCACGGTCCCGCTCGCGGGCCGCGATCGCGAGGTGACCACGGCAGGCGGCGTGTTCAGCCCCGACCGTCTCGACACCGGCACCGCGGTGCTCTTCGCCAACATGGCTCCTCTGCCGCCCAGCGGCAATTTCCTCGACCTCGGATGCGGCTGGGGCCCGATCAGTCTCACCATGGCCCTCTCGTCGCCGCACGCCACGGTCTGGGCTGTCGATGTCAATGAGCGGGCCCTGGATCTCACCCGCCGAAACGCCGAGTCCCTTGGCCTCAGCAATGTCAACGCCGTGAGACCGGAGGATGTTCCCGACGACGTCGCGTTCACGACGATCCGATCGAATCCGCCCATCCGCGTGGGCAAGAGCGAGCTGCACAGCATGCTGGAGCGCTGGATCCCCCGCCTCGACGAGCGCAGCGACGCGTGGATGGTGGTTCAGCGCAACCTGGGCTCCGACTCGCTCCAGCGCTGGATGACGTCGGTCTTCGCCCCCGGCTACACCGTCACGCGTGCGGCGACGGGCAAGGGATACCGGGTCCTCAAGGTCCGCCGGCACGGAACTCCGCCGACCGCGCCTATCGCGCTGCCCGAGTAGCCGCGCCCCGCCGCACCGCGCCGATCAGACCAGGTCGATCTCGCCTCGGTAGACGAGCTGAGCGGGTCCGGACAGGGCCACGTGCTCGCCATCCTCCGCGGGGAACATCCGAACGCCGAGCACACCGCCGGGCACCTCGACGCGCCACTGGTGCGGAGCGCGTGCTCCCGCCCAATGACGCACCGCGAGCGCGGTGGCCGCCACGCCGGTACCGCAGCTGAGCGTCTCGCCAACGCCTCGCTCGTGCACCCGCATGCGCACATGCCCGACCCCGTCGCGCACCAGCGGCTCACCGGGCACCACGAACTCGACGTTCGCGCCGTCGATCGGCGCGGGGTCGAGGACGGGCGTGGGGTTCAGATCGAGACCGGCGAGCTCGTCCTCTGACGCCAGCGCGACGACGACGTGCGGGTTGCCCACGTCGATTCCGAGACCAGGTCTGGGAACCGACAGTCCTGCAGCACGGGCGAGCGGCTCGCCGCCGGTGAGCTTCCACAGCCCGAGGTCGACCTGATAGCCGTTCTCCGAGCGCATCACGTCACGCACACCCGCCCTCGTGCCGATCGGCAGTGTCGAGCCGCTCTCGATCGTCGCGAGTCCGGCGCGCAGCAGGTAGTGCGCGAAGACCCGGATGCCATTGCCGCACATCTCGGCTGTCGAGCCGTCCGCGTTGCGGTAGTCCATGAACCATTCGGCGTCGGGCTCCTCCGCGAGGGCAGCCGCTCCTTCTGGCAGTGCCCGCGAGCGCACCACCCGCAGCACGCCGTCGCCGCCGACGCCGAAGTTCCGGTCGCAGAGCGCCTGCACCTGCGCGGCGGTGAGATCCAGCTCGCCGTCGACGTCCTCGATGATCACGAAGTCGTTGCCCGTGCCGTGCCCCTTGGTGAATGCGACCATGCGAACAGTCTAGAGAAGCCGGCGCGGGCGAACGCTCACACGGCGGGTGCGGGCTCGTCGACGATGAGCCGCTTGCCGGTCATGGCGATGTCGAAGCGCTCGTAACCTGCGCTGTCGTAGAAGGCGAACACGATCTCGTTGCCGGGGCGCACCATCAGCTGCACCTTGGGGCAGCCCAGCGCGACTAGGCGACGCTCCGCTTCGGCGACCAGCGCACGTCCGATTCCCTCACCTCGGCGGTGCGGGGCGCTGGCCAGGTAGTAGAGCCACCCCCGATGTCCGTCGTAGCCGGCCATCACCGAGCCGACGACTCGCCCGTCGTCCTCCGCGACGAGCAGCAGGTCCGGCCATACCGCACGTATGCGCCGGATGTCGGCATGCGGATCGTTCCACGCGCGGGTGAGCCCCGCCTCGTGCCACAGGGCCACCACTGCGTCGGTGTCCTCGTCGACGAAGGCCCTGATCTGCACCGTCATGCGTGCGCTCCATTCTTCACTGCGGTCAGCACACGATAGCGCGCGCAGGCGAACGCCCGGTTCCGATCGACATCGATCAGTTCGAGATCCATCCGACGCGGCAGCAGTGGGGCGCCGGACCCGAGCGTCACCGGCGCGTACTGCACCCAGATCTCATCCAGCAGTCCGGCGTCGGCGAACTGCCCCGCGAGGTCTCCCCCGCCGACGACCCACAGATCCTTCCCGTCTGCGGCGGCGGTCATCTCCGCGTGGATCGACCGCACGTCACCCTTCGCGAATCGCACATCGCCCTTCTCAGGCGCGGTGAGCTCGCGGTGCGCGAACACCCAGGTCGGCTGCTCGTAGTCCCAGCGCCCGTCTTCATGACGCATGATCCACTCGAACGTCGACGCCCCCATCGCGAGCGCACCGATCCTCGCGATGAACTCCGGATAGGCCATGGGGCCTCCCAGGTCGATGTCCTGTGTCAGAAGCCAGTCGAGCGAGTGCTCGCTCGTCGCGATGAATCCGTCGAGTGACGAGGCTGTGTAGTAGTGGGTGGCCATCCGCCCATCGTGCCCCGTGCCTCCGACACTCGCCAGATCAGTTGGCCAGAGCGGACATGTCGACGGGATGCTCGACCCATTCGATGTCGGCATAGCGCTTGAACCACGACACCTGCCTGCGCGCGTAACGTCGGGTGAGGGCCTGCGTCTCGGCGATCGCCGCATCCTGCGTCATCTCGCCCCGCAGCTGTGCGAGCGCCTGGGCGTACCCGATCGCGCGCGACGCCGTGACTCCGCCCTCGATGCCGTCGGCGCGCAGCCGCTCGACCTCGCCGAGCATCCCTTCGCGCCACATGCGCTCGACCCGCCGGTCGAGGCGCTCGACCAGCTGCTCCCTCGGTGTGTGCAACCCGATGATGCGGGTCCGCGGATGCCACAGCTCGGGCTCGTCCGGCAGGGCGGCGCCATGCGTGGAGCCGCCCTGCTCGATCACCTCGAGCGCACGGACGACACGCCGGCCGTTCTTCGGATCGATCCGCGCCGCGGTCGCCGGGTCCCGCTGACGCAGCCGCTCGAAGAGCTCTCCGGCACCGCTCTCCGCGAGCTCTGCCTCCAGTCGCGACCTGACGGCGGCATCCCTCGGCGGGAAGCGGAAGTCGAAGATCACACTCGAGACGTACAGTCCTGATCCGCCGACGAGGATCGCGTCTCCCCCTCGAGCGTGGATTCCGCTGATCGCCTCTCTGGCGATCGGCTGATACCAGGCGACGGCCGCCTCGTCCGAGACATCGCGGACGTCGAGCAGGTGGTGCGCGATGCCCCGTCTCTCGTCGATGCGGAGCTTGGCTGTGCCGATGTCCATGCCCCGGTACAGCTGCATGGCGTCGGCGTTGACGATCTCGGCAGGGCTGCCCTGTCTGCGCAGGTGTTCGGCGAGGTCGAGGGCCAGCTCGCTCTTGCCTGTGCCGGTGGCGCCGACGATCGCCCACAGGCGCGGCCCGTGATGCGGTGCGGGGCTGCCGGTCAAGATCCGACGGGCCGCAGCGTCGGCAGGCCGAGCGAGACCGCTCGGGGTGCGCCCGACTCACCGGCCGGTGCGGGCACGCCACACGACGCCGCCTGAGCGCGGTCCCATGCGTCACCGCCGCGGGTGCGGCGGATGCGAAGAGGAGCTCCGGTCGGGTCGTCCGCGAGCAGATGGAACGGTGCTCCGTGAGTGATCCTCACCGTGACGACATCTCCAGGTCGAGGCAGCTCGGAGCCGGGAGTCACCTCGAAGTGGACGAGGCGGTTGTCCTCCGCACGGCCCGTGAGACGGTGCGTCTCGGCATCCTTCTTGCCCTCGCCCACCGATACCAGCACCTCGACCTCGCGGCCCACCTGCTTCTGGTTCTCTTCGAGCGAGATGCGCTCCTGCAGGGCGATGAGGCGGTCGTAGCGCTGCTGCACGACCTCCTTGGGAACCTGGTTCTCCATTGTGGCTGCCGGCGTGCCCTCGCGGATGGAGTACTGGAAGGTGAAGGCGCCTGAGAACCGGGACTGCTCGACGACGCGCATCGTGTCCTCGAAGTCCTCGTCGGTCTCGCCGGGGAAGCCGACGATGATGTCGGTGGTGATCGCGGCGTGCGGGATGCGCTCTCGCACGCGCTCGATGATGCCGAGGTAGCGCGAGCTGCGGTACGAGCGGCGCATCGCCTTGAGGATGCTGTCGCTTCCCGACTGCAGGGGCATGTGCAGCTGCGGCATGACGTTCGGCGTCTCCGCCATCGCGTCGATGACGTCGTCGGTGAACGCCGCAGGGTGCGGACTGGTGAAGCGGATCCGCTCGAGGCCCTCGATCTCGCCCGCGGCGCGCAGCAGCTTGCTGAACGCCTGGCGGTCGCCGAACTCGACGCCGTACGAGTTCACGTTCTGGCCCAGCAGCGTGACCTCGATGGCTCCGTCCTCCACGAGGAGGCGGATCTCGTTGAGGATGTCGCCCGGCCGACGGTCCTTCTCCTTCCCACGCAGACTCGGAACGATGCAGAAGGTGCACGTGTTGTTGCAGCCGACTGAGATCGACACCCATCCGCTGTGCGCGGAGTCGCGTTTGGTGGGCAGCGTGGAGGGGAAGATCTCGAGCGACTCGAGGATTTCGAGCTCGGCCTCTCCGTTGTGGCGGGCGCGCTCGAGCAGGCCCGGCAGCGAGCCCATGTTGTGCGTGCCGAAGACGACGTCGACCCACGGCGCCTTGTCGAGCACCGCCTGCTGATCCATCTGCGCGAGGCAGCCGCCGACGGCGATCTGCATGCCCTCGTGCTTGTCCTTGCGGGACTTGAGGTGGCCGAGGGTGCCGTACAGCTTCCCGGCGGCGTTGTCACGGACGGCGCAGGTGTTGATGATCACGATGTCGGCCTCGTCGCCGGCATCCGCTCGCACATACCCCGCGCTCTCGAGCGATCCCGACAGGCGCTCGGAGTCGTGCACGTTCATCTGGCAGCCGAAGGTGCGCACTTCGTAAGAGCGTCGGCGCCCGTCAGCGGTGATCGCCGCGTCGGAGGGCGCGATGATCGTCGGTTCGGAAGAGAGAGAAGACATGGTGAGTACATTCTACGAGCCGCCGGGCCAGAGGGGCCGAGCGGCTCGTAGAACGGATCATCACTCGGAGTCGACGAACCGCACGCCCGAGGTCCGAGCGCTCGCGCGGCGCACCCCGACCTCGCTGAGCGCGGTGCGGGCTGCGTCCATCGCCACGGATCCGCCGTAGCCGCGACGAGCGAGCTGCCCGTGCAGCCGGCGCAGGGCCGTGTCGTAATCGAGACGGCTCATTCCTGGCGCCTTGCCACGAGCGAACTCCAGCGCCCGCTCGGCGTCATCGTCGGGCAGCTCTTCGAGGGCATCGTCGATGACCTCGCGCGGGATGCCCCTCTGAGCGAGCGAGCGGGCGAGGGCGATCCGCCCCTGGCCCTTGCGCTCTGAACCCGAGGTGACGAGCAGCGAGGCCAGCGTGCGATCGTCGAGATAGCCACGGCGCAGGAACTCGTCGATGACGTCCTCGATCGCATCTCGATCGAGATCGTTCTCGCGCAGCACCGAGCGCGACTCGGAGACCGAAAGCTGCTTGGCCCGCAGCTTGCGTACCAGCGCGTCCTCTGCGCGGCGACGCACCTCTTCGGCGTCCGGCTCGGCCTGAATCACGTCGTCATCGTCGCTCGCAACCCCGAACCGCGCTCCGGCCGGCCGCGCCGGCCCCGTGGAAGGGTCGGCGCCTCGGCCGCCGAACAGCGGAATGATCGGTGCGAGGTCGTCAGCATCAGCGGATTGCATAGCTCACCCCGGTTGTTGAGCGACGCCGAAACACGGTTGTTGAGCGACGCCGAAACACGGTTGTTGAGCGACGCCGAAACACGGTTGTTGAGCGACGTCGAAACACGGTTGTTGAGCGACGTCGAAACACGTCGGACGACGACATCAGGCCGGACGACGCTCGGCGAGCTCGTCGACGGTCGCCTCGGCCTTGACTCCCACACCCAGCTTCTGCTTGATCTGCGTCTCGATCGCCATGGCGATGTCGTCGTTCTTGATCAGGAAGTTGCGGGCGTTCTCCTTGCCCTGGCCGAGCTGGTCGCCGTCATAGGTGTACCAGGACCCCGACTTCTTGACGATGCCGTGCTCGACGCCGAAGTCGATCAGACTGCCTTCTCGCGAGATGCCGACCCCGTAGAGGATGTCGAACTCGGCCTGCTTGAAGGGCGGTGCCATCTTGTTCTTGACGACCTTGACGCGGGTGCGGTTTCCGACCGCCTCCGTGCCGTCCTTCAGGGTCTCGATCCGACGGATGTCGAGGCGCACCGAGGCATAGAACTTGAGGGCCTTACCACCAGCCGTGGTCTCGGGCGAGCCGAAGAACACACCGATCTTCTCGCGCAGCTGGTTGATGAAGATGGCCGTCGTCTTGGTCTGGTTGAGACCACCCGTCAGCTTTCGCAGCGCCTGCGACATCAGTCGAGCCTGCAGACCCACGTGCGAATCGCCCATCTCGCCCTTGATCTCGGCCTCGGGCACGAGGGCGGCCACGGAGTCGATCACGACAAGGTCGATCGCGCCGGAGCGGATCAGCATGTCGGCGATCTCGAGCGCCTGCTCACCGGTGTCGGGCTGCGAGACGAGCAGCTGGTCGATGTCGACGCCGAGCTTGCGCGCGTACTCGGGGTCGAGCGCGTGCTCGGCGTCGATGAACGCGGCGATGCCGCCGGCGCGCTGCGCGTTGGCGATCGCGTGCAGCGTCAGCGTGGTCTTACCGGACGACTCGGGACCATAGATCTCGATGATGCGTCCGCGTGGCAGACCTCCGATGCCGAGGGCGACGTCGAGGGCGATCGATCCGGTCTGGATGACCTCGACGGGGGCACGCTCGTCGCTGCCCAGTCGCATGATCGACCCCTTGCCGAACTGACGCTCGATGTGCGCGAGTGCGGAATCCAGGGCCTTCTCGCGGTCGTCGGTGGATGGCATGACGTGCTCCTCTGTATCTCGAAGTTCTGCCGCCTGTAGGCTGTCGCGGCCGCTCCGGACGGAGCGACTCTGCGACAAGGCGTATGGCTCGGTGCCACATCCCTCACCGTAGGTGCGACCACCGACATTCGATCGGCGGCAGCGTCTGATGTGGAGAAGGTGACGTCAAGACCACTTGTGCAGAACATTACGCGCTCATCGAACACACCTTCGACGACACGCCGAAAGAGCGCGCGCGAGATTCGATCAGCGTTCGCGAGGGTCGAGTCTGCCGACGCCATACCGGCGGGCGGCCGGCACGTCGGTCTCTTCGCACAGCGCCAGCCAGATGTCACGAGGGGGAACACCGGCATCTAACGCGTCGCGAGCGGTTCTGCCGAGCGATCCGAGGATCAGGTCATGCGTGAGAGAGTCCGCGCGACCGCCGAACTCGTCGTCGACCGCGCGGAGGAACTCGCTGCGTCGCATGGGTGAGGAGCGTCGCCGCGCGTTCAGCGCAGCGACAGCTCGGGCTCGACTGCGGCGACGAGGTCGTCGGGAACGACATCCGGGAAGGGGCTGAGTCCCTCGAGCACCGAGATGCGATCGCCTACCTCGCGCATGATCGTCGAGATGGGCACGTCGAGCGCCTCGGCGACCGATGCGAGGATCTCGCTGGACGCCTCCTTCTGACCGCGCTCGACCTCGCTCAGGTAGCCGAGGGCCACGGACGCCTTGCTGGCGACCTGTCGGAGGGTGCGCCCCTTCTGCAGGCGGAAGTCCCGCAGCACATCGCCGATCTCCTGTCTGACGAGGATCATCGGAACCTCCTTTCCGTCGCGCCACCCGGAATCTGCTCCGAGGGGATCGCCAGTCTAACCCGACTGGGTGTCGTTGAATCTACTGTTTCTCGCTGTGCTTCAGTTGTGAGTGAGCGATCTGCCACATAATCGAAAACGACGGCGGACGCGCAGCTATTCCCGTATCGCCTCGAGCGCTGCCGAGATGGCTGCATCCCTGGCCTGGAGCCGCACCTGAGACCGCGTACCGGCGAACAGGTGCGGGATGCTGCGCACGCCGCGCGGTGTGACGATCCCGATGTGCACGGTGCCGACCGGCTGGCCGTCGGGTGAATCCGGACCTGCGATCCCCGTCGTCGCGATGCCGACGTCGGCCGGACGGCCCGCGACGGCGACGGCGCGCCGTACGCCCTCCGCCATCTGCGCCGCGACCTCGGGGTGCACCGGTCCGTGCGCGGCGAGAAGCGCCTCGTCGACGCCAAGCAGCGTCTGCTTCACCGGCGTCGCGTACGCCACGACGCCACCGAGCAGCACGGCCGATGCGCCGGGTACCGAGACGATCTCCGCGGCCACCGCTCCGCCGGTCAGCGACTCGGCGACGCCCAGAGTCCAGCCGCGCTCGCGAAGCGCGTCGACCAGCGTCGATGCGTCGGTCATCCTGCCCTGCGGCGGCCGCGCACCTGCGCGACCACGTAGTCGATGCCACTCGCCACGGTGAGCACGAGCGCGAGGATCATCAGCACCTGAGTGACCACGACCCAGGTGGTCTGCCCGACAACGCCATGCAGCGGCAGAAGAGCCCAGCTCAGCGCGACTCCCTGCACGACGGTCTTGATCTTGCCCATCCAGGCCGCGGCGACCACGTGCTCGTGCACGAGCGTGAAGCGATGGATCGTGATGGCCCATTCCCGCACGAGGATGACCACGACGATCCACCACGGCACCTCGCCCAGGATGGCGAGCCCCAGGAAGCCGGCGCCGGTGAGCAGCTTGTCGGCGATCGGATCCCACAGCTTTCCGAAGTCGCTGACGATGTCGTACCTGCGTGCCAGGTAGCCGTCGACCCAGTCGGTGGAGATGGCCAGCACGAACAGTCCCGCGGCCACCCAGCGCATCACGATGTCATCAGCACCGAAGGTTCCCGCAACGAGCAGGAGCACGAAGAAGACCACCGCGAGCGGAATGCGCGCGACGGTGATGGCGTTGGGCAACTGCCGTGGGATCGCCATCAGTCGCGCCCCGTGAGGCCCCAGGCGTCCTCATCCCCGTCGTCATCGCTCTCGACCACGGGCAGCCCCTCGAATTGCTGGGCGACGGGATCCTGTCCGTAGTGGTCGGCCTGGGCAGCGGGGCCTGGAGCCGCTGCCGCACTCGGCGCTGCCGCCGGCGCGTCCTCGCCGCGCAGCTTCGCCAGCACACCGGGCAGCTGCTCGGAGGTCACCAGCACGTCGCGCGCCTTCGATCCCTCCGACGGGCCGACGATCTCGCGCGATTCGAGCAGGTCCATCAGGCGCCCCGCCTTGGCGAAGCCGACCCGGAGCTTGCGCTGGAGCATCGAGGTCGAGCCGAACTGCGACGACACGATCAGCTCCGCCGCCGCGAGCAGAAGCTCGAGGTCGTCTCCGATGTCCTCGTCGACCTCCTTCTTGCGGGCCTCCGCCGATTCCTGCACGTCGGGGCGGTACTCCGGACGCGCCTGCTGTGTGACGTGCTTGACGACCGCGGAGATCTCGCTCTCATCGACCCACGCGCCCTGGAGACGGAACGGCTTCGAGGAGCCCATCGGCGAGAAGAGCGCGTCACCCTGACCGATCAGCTTGTCGGCCCCCGGCGCGTCGAGGATGACGCGGCTGTCGGTGACGCTCGTCACGGCGAAGGCGAGGCGCGACGGCACGTTGGCCTTGATCAGACCGGTGACGACATCGACGCTCGGCCGCTGTGTGGCCAGCACAAGATGGATGCCAGAGGCGCGTGCCAGCTGCGTGATGCGCACGATCGAATCCTCGACGTCACGCGGGGCGACCATCATCAGATCGGCGAGCTCATCGACCACGACCAGCAGATACGGGTATGGCTTGAGCACCCTCTCGCTGCCGGGAGGCACCTGCACCTCGCCGGCACGGACGGCCTTGTTGAAGTCGTCGATGTGGCGGTATCCGAACGACGCGAGGTCGTCGTACCGCATGTCCATCTCCTTCACGACCCACTGCAGCGCCTCGGCCGCCTTCTTCGGGTTCGTGATGATGGGCGTGATCAGATGCGGGACGCCCGCATAGCTGGTCAGCTCGACGCGCTTGGGGTCGATCAGCACCATGCGCACATCGGCCGGACGGGCGCGCATGAGCAGGCTGGTGATCATCGAGTTCACGAAGCTGGACTTGCCGGAGCCCGTGGAGCCGGCGACGAGCAGGTGGGGCATCTTGGCGAGGTTCGCGACGACGATGTTGCCGCCGACGTCCTTGCCGACGCCGATCGTCAGAGGGTGGGTGCTCTTCTGCGCGGCGGTCGAGCGCAGGACATCGCCGAGGGCCACCGTCTCCTTGTCGACGTTGGGGATCTCGATGCCGATCGCGCTCTTGCCTGGAATCGGAGAGAGGATGCGCACATCGTTCGACGCGACCGCGTACGCGAAGTTGTTGCTCAGCTGCAGGATCTTCTCGACCTTGACGCCATGACCGACCTCGACCTCGTACTGCGTGACAGTCGGTCCGCGCGAGAAGCCGGTGACCTTCGCATCGACCTTGAACTGCTCGAGCACGCTGGTGATCTGCTCGATCGTGCGATCGGTGGCATCCGAGCGCACGACCGGCGGAGGTCCCGACTTCAGCACGGCGGTGGAGGGCAGCACGTAGGGAGCGGCGGGGGCCTGCATGCCCCTCTCCCCCGGGCCATCGGTGCCGAAGCCGTCGAGACCGGGCAGCTCGCCCGTCGAGCCCGCGTCGTCCAGCAGCGCTGTGGTGTTCTGCTCGCCGAGCAGTCCGGTCAGGGCGCTGACGTCGGAGAGCACCTCCGTCGCCGCGTCTGCCGCGTCGTGATGGGCGGGCTCGTCGTCGACGATGACCGCCTGGTCGTACGCCGTCTTCTGGGCAGGCTCATCGAACAGCGCGGTGATCGCCTGCGAGTCGACCCCGTCGTCCGGCGTCTCCTCGCGGCCGCTCTTGTTGCGGCGCCACCACGGCAGCGCATCGTCCTTCTCGTCGTCGTCCTCGGGCCCGGACTCGGCGGCGACGGCGCGCATCGGGCGCTCGGCGCCGAACATCCAGGCGTACAGGTCGCCGAGTCGCTCGCCGATGCGGTTCGGGGGCGTCTTGGTGAGGATCAGGATGCTGAGCACGCTCAGCAGCGCGAGGACGATGTACGCGACGACCGGGGTGAGGTAGGCCAGCGGCTCACCGAGCATCCACCCGAACAGTCCGCCTGCGGCGCTGAGGTCGGGCATGCCGTCCCGCGGCTGGGGTCGCACGATCGCACCCGTCGCGCCTGCCGTGCCGGATGCCACGTGCAGGATGCCGGCGAGCGAGAGCACGAAGAGCCCGAATCCGATCCCGATCCGGCCGTTGTCATGCACGGAGGACGGATGGCGGAACAGCCATCCCGCGAGCAGGAGCAGGAGGACGGGGAGCACGAATGCGACGCGTCCGACCAGGAGTCCCCAGGTGAAGGCGCTGATGTTCTGGGCGATGGCATCACCGATGAAGAACCACTCGACCACGCCGCCGATGATCGCGAACAGCACGAGCAGCAGCGGAAAGCCGTCTCGGCGCTGGTCCTTCTCGAGGTTCTCGGGTCCGAATGCCCGGAAGAGCCCGCCGACGCCGTGCGCCAGGCCCAGCCACATGCGCACGCCGAGCGGGGTCCGCTCGGCCTCGTCGATGTACTTCTTCGGGGCCGGAGCGGCTTTCGCGCTCGATCGAGCGGTCGTCTGCCGCTTCGGGCGCGGCGAGTTCGCGCTCTCGGACGCGCGCTCGGACTTGGTGGTGCTCCTGGCCATGTGTTCCACGGTACGGCCGGCGGCGGACAACGGCCCGCAATGACGCGGCTTTGCGCGGTATCAGGCCTCGATGACGAGCGGCACGATCATCGGGCGGCGGCGCAGCTTCTGGTTGACCCAGCGGCCGATCGTGCGACGGATGATCTGCGAGAGCGCGTGATTGTCGCGCACGCCGTTTCGTGCGGCCTCCTCGAGGGCCGCGACGATCTTCGGCGTGATGTCGTCGAATACCGAGTCGTCCTCGGCGACGCCGCGCGCATGGATCTCGGGGCCGGAGATGATCCGCCCCGTCGAGGAGTCGACGACGACGATGACCGATACGAAGCCCTCCTCGCCGAGGATCCTTCGGTCCTTCAGATCCGCATCCGTGATGCCGCCGACGGTCGAGCCGTCGACGTACACGAAGCCGATGTCGAGCTGACCGGCGACCCTGGCCTCGCCGTCGCGCAGGTCGATGATCGTGCCGTTGCCGCCGACGATCGTGCGCTCCTCGGGGATGCCGGTGGCCTGGGCCAGCTTCGCGTTCGCGATGAGATGACGGTACTCGCCGTGCACCGGGAGCACGTTCCTCGGCTTGAGGATGTTGTAGCAGTAGATGAGCTCGCCGGCTGCGGCGTGACCGGACACGTGCACCTGCGCGTTGGCCTTGTGCACGACGTTCGCCCCGAGCTTGGTCAGCCCGTCGATCACGCGGTAGACCGCGTTCTCGTTGCCGGGGATGAGGCTCGAGGCGAGGATGACGGTGTCGCCCTCGCCGGGTTCGATCGCGTGGTCGAGGTTCGCCATGCGGCTGAGCACGGCCATCGGCTCGCCCTGCGAGCCCGTCGACATGTAGACGATCCTGTCGTCGGGCAGATCGCGGGCCTTCTTGTAGTCGATCAGCACGTTCGCCGGGACCTTGAGGTACCCCAGCTGCTCGGCGATGGTCATGTTGCGCACCATGCTGCGACCGAGGAACGCTACGCGGCGACCGTGCGCGTGGGCGGCGTCGATCACCTGCTGCACGCGGTGCACATGGCTGGAGAAGCTCGCGACGATCACACGTCGGCTCGCTTTGCCGATGACCTGTTCGAGCACCGGGCCGATCGAGCGCTCAGTGGGTGTGAACCCCGGCACGTCGGCGTTGGTCGAGTCGACGAGGAACAGGTCGACGCCCTCCTCGCCCAGACGGGCGAAGGCGCGGAGGTCGGTGATGCGGCCGTCGAGCGGCAGCTGGTCCATCTTGAAGTCGCCTGTAGCCAGCGCGAGCCCCGCAGGGGTGCGGATGGCGACGGCCAGAGCGTCGGGGATCGAGTGGTTGACCGCGACGAACTCGAGGTCGAACGGCCCGACGTTCTCGCGCTGCCCCTCGGTGACGGTGAGGGTGAACGGCTTGATGCGGTGCTCTTTGAGCTTCGCCTCGACGAGCGCGAGAGTGAGCCCGGATCCGATGAGGGGGATGTCCTGCTTCAGCCGCAGCAGGTAGGGCACGGCGCCGATGTGGTCCTCGTGGCCGTGGGTGAGCACGACGCCGACCACGTCGTCGAGGCGGTGCTTGATGGGCTCGAAGTCCGGCAGGATCAGGTCGACGCCGGGCTGGTGCTCCTCGGGGAAGAGCACGCCGCAGTCGACGATGAGGATCTTTCCCTCGTACTCGAAGGTGGTCATGTTGCGACCGACCTCGCCCAGACCGCCCAGCGGGGTGACCCGCAGCGTTCCGGGTGCGAGCGGTTCGGGTTCGGCGAGGGGGAAGGACATTCAGTCTCCTCAAGCGGGCACGTGGTGCCCGGTCGTTTCGTTCTTCAGCGCGAGGACGCGCTCATCGTGTGGTGCCGTGCACCTTGGGCAGTGCGCCGCCCGCGGCCGCGTTGCGGTCGGGACGGAAGTTCGAGAAGTCGGCGCCGGCGACATCGGAGACGAGCGCGAGCTCGTCCTCGATGAGGGCGGCCTCCCACTCCTCCGGGCCGACCAGCGGCAGGCGCACGCGCGGGCTGCTGATCCGCCCGAGTCCGTGCAGGATGTACTTCGCCGCGACCGTTCCGGGCACGTGGGTCATGGCCGCCCGCACGAGCGGCTCGAGGCGCTTGTGCTCTGCGGTGGCGGTCGCCAGGTCGCCGCGGTTCACCGCGTCGACGATGGTGCGGTACGGCGCCGAGGTGATGTTGGCGGTCACGCCGATCAGCCCGGTGGCCCCGATCGAAAGGTGCGGCAGGACGTTGGCGTCGTCGCCCGAGAAGTACATCAGGTCGGTCTGGTTGAGAACGCGGCTGACCTCGCTGAAGTCGCCCTTGGCGTCCTTCACGGCGAGGATGTTCGGGTGCTTCGCCAGGCGCAGGATCGTCTCGTACTTGATGGGCACCCCGGTGCGGCCGGGGATGTCGTAGAGGATGACCGGGAGGTCGGTCGCGTCGGCGACCAGCCGGAAGTGCGTCAGGATGCCGGCCTGGGTCGGCTTGTTGTAGTACGGCGTCACGATCATGATGCCGTCTGCGCCGGCCTTCTCGCTGGCCTTGTACAGCTCGATCGCGTGGGCGGTCTCATTGGATCCGCCGCCGGTGATGATCTTGGCCCGGCCGGCGGAGACATCCTTGCCGACCTCGACGAGGCGGATCTTCTCGTCGTCGGTGAGGGTGGAGGTCTCACCCGTGGTGCCCGTGACGACGATGCCGTCGGCGCCATCGCTGATGACGCGATCCATGTGCCGTTCGGTTGCGGGCCAGTCGACCTCGCCGTCGGCGGTCATCGGCGTCACCAGTGCGACGAGAACCTGGCCGAAGGGATTTTCCACGTGCGTCATCCTCTCAGCGTAGCGTTTCGAGGCTGCGCACCGGCACCGTGCGTCAGACGCGCCCGCGCCGGGCGACGCCGGAGGTGAGGCCGCTGGGCAGCACCCGGGAGAGGGCGACGATGGCCTTGTACCGCAGCGAGGGGATGGACACGGGGCGACCGAGCGAGGCATCCCGGAGCCCGGCGCGAACGACTCGCGGCGCATCGAGCCACAGGAACGAAGGCACCCCCTCCTCCCCTGGCGCGAGCCCCATCCGCTCGTGGAAGCTCGTGTGCGTGAAGCCGGGGCAGAGCGCCGTCACGCTGACGCCGTCCCTGCCGTACTCGGCGTTCGCCCAGCGGCTGAACCCGATCAGCCAGGACTTGCAGGCCGAGTAGGTGGAGCGGGAGATGAACCCGGCGACGGAGGCCACGTTGATGATCCGGCCGCCGCGGGCGCGCATGACCCGGATGGCGGTGTGCATGAGCCGCATCGACGCCTCCACGTGCACGCGGAGGTGGCGGACCTCGTCGTCGATGTCGTTGTCGGCGAACTGCAGCGGCAGGCCGAACCCGGCGTTGTTCACGAGCAGATCTATCGGAGCGGCGGCATCCGCGATGCGCTCGGCGACCCGCCGCACGTCGCCTTCGTCGGCGAGGTCGGCGGTGAGCACCTCGACGTGCACTCCGTGCTCGTTCCGCAGCCGCCGTGCCAGCTCGTCGAGGGCGTCGGCGCCGCGGGCCACCAGCACGAGGTCGGCCTGTCGCGCGGCGAGCTGGCGCGCGAACTCCGCGCCCAGTCCTGCGCTGGCACCGGTGATGAGTGCGGTCGGCATCAGCGCTCGTACCCGAGGAAGCGGTAGCGGATGCCCGTGCGGGAAGTCCTCCACTCCCCCTCATCGACCAGACGCCAGCCGTCGACCGGCGGAGCGTATGCGTCGCCGTCGACCTCGATGTCCAACTCTGTCACCTCGAGCCGATCGGCGTCGCCGATCACCTGCCGGAAGATCTCCGCTCCCCCGATGACCCACACCCGCTCCTGCCCGCGGACGGCCTCTTCGACGCTCGCCGCACGCCTGGCGCCTTCGGCACTCCAGTCCTGGCTGCGGGTGACGACGATGTTCTCACGGTCGGGAAGCGGGCGGAACCGCTCCGGCAGTGAATCCCACGTGCGCCGTCCCATGATGACCGGCGCCCCGAGGGTGACCGCCTTGAAGTGCGCGAGGTCCTCCGGCACATGCCAGGGCATCCCTCCTCCGGCGCCGATCACGCCGTTCTTCGCCTGGGCCCAGACCAGCCCCGCCCAGGTCATACGGCCACCGCCGCGCGGATCGCCGGGTGGTGCTGGTATCCCTCCACGACGAAGTCGTCGTAGCGGTAGTCGAGGATCGACTCCGGGGTGCGGGCGAGGGTCAGGGTCGGGTACGGGTACGGCTCTCGGGTGAGCTGTTCGCGCACCTGCTCCAGGTGATTGTCGTAGATGTGGCAGTCGCCGCCCGTCCAGACGAAGTCACCCGGCTCGAGCCCCGTCTGCTGCGCGACCATCATCGTGAGCAGCGCATACGACGCGATGTTGAAGGGCACGCCGAGGAACAGGTCGGCGCTGCGCTGATACAGCTGGCAGGAGAGCCTTCCGTCGGCGACGTAGAACTGGAACATCGCATGGCAGGGCGCCAGCGCCATGTCGGGGATGTCAGCGGGGTTCCATGCCGACACGATGAGGCGGCGCGAGTCGGGAGTCGCCCTGATCTGCTCGATAACCTGCGACAGCTGGTCGATGTGCCCGCCGTCCGGCGTCGGCCACGAGCGCCACTGCACGCCGTACACCGGGCCGAGGTCGCCCGACGCATCCGCCCATTCGTCCCAGATCGTGACGCCGTTCTCCTGCAGCCAGCGCACGTTCGAATCACCGCGCAGGAACCACAGCAGCTCGTACGCGATCGACTTGAAGTGCACCCGCTTGGTCGTGATCAGGGGGAAGCCCTGTGCGAGGTCGAAGCGGATCTGCCGGCCGAAGACGCTCGTCGTGCCCGTGCCGGTGCGGTCGTCCTTGTGCGTGCCGGATTCCAGCACATCGCGGAGCAGGTCTTCGTAGGGCGTGGGCACGGCTGCACTCATGCCAGCAACGATACGTCACCCTGTGTCACACTCGGCGGTGGCGGCGCCTTTCCGCGTAGCCTCGATCCATGCCTCTCACGACCGCTCTGATCACGGTGGGCGCACTGCTCGTCGCGACGGTCGTCGTCGGAGTCGTGTGGCGGCTCGGCGACGGCCGGCGTCGTCGCGCGACGGGCAGCGTCGACATCTCGCGTCTCGGCCTGCTGCGCGGCCGCTCCGCGCTCGTCCTGTTCAGCACCGAGACCTGCTCCCGCTGCCCGCAGGTGCGCCGGATGCTGCACGCCGTGGCCTCGGAGCGCGGAGCGATCGACGTGCACGACGTCGATCTGACCCATCGTGCCGACCTGGCTGCCGAGAACCATGTCCTCAGCACGCCCACCACCCTGCTCGTCGACGCGGATGCCAGGATCGTCGCGCGCTTCGTCGGCGTGCCCCGCCGCGACGAGATCGCCGCCGCTCTTGACGAGCTGCCCGCACGGCAGGAGACCGCATGACCGCGCCCACCGGAATCGACCCCAGAGGCCCGCGATTCGCCGCGTGGATAACCTCTCTGCTGCTCATCGTCACGACCGTCCTCGGCCTGACCGCGAGCCCGGCCGCCGTCGTGCTGGCCGTGATCGCGGCGGCTCTGTTCGTCTGGGGAGTGGTGTCGCCGACGACATCGCCATGGGCGGTGCTGTTCCGCACGGTCGTGCGCCCCAGACTCTCACCACCCGGCGAGCTGGAGGATCCACGCCCTCCGCGCTTCGCACAGGGAGTGGGTCTGGTCGTCATCGGGATCGGGCTCGTGCTGCATCTCGCCGGCGTTCCGCTCGCACTTCCCATCGCCGCAGCCGCCGCCTTCGTCGCGGCGTTCCTGAACGCCGCCTTCGGCTTCTGCCTCGGCTGCCAGATGTATCTGCTGCTGCAGCGCGCCGGCCTGGTCTGACGCGAAGACACCGCCGTCTGATCCGGCCGCTCGAACCGGTTCCGGCACGGCCCCGGCCTGGATAGGCTTGCCACGCGACGCGATCCCGCGGCGCCATGCGACGAGCGATCCCCGGAGGAACAATGACCGTCACCAGCGAAGCCGCAACCACCTGGACCGGATCCCTGATGGAGGGCTCGGGCACCGTCGCCTTCTCGAGCTCGAACCTCGGCACCTTCCCCATCGACTGGAAGGCGCGCAGCGAGGGATCCGACACGACCACCACGCCTGAGGAGCTCATCGCGGCGGCGCACGCATCGTGCTTCAGCATGGCTCTGTCGCACGCGCTGGCCGAGAACGGCACCCCGCCGGAGCGGGTGAACACCTCGGCCTCCGTCACCTTCAAGCCGGGCACCGGCATCACCGGCAGCCACCTGAACGTCAACGCGACCGTTCCGGGGCTCACCCCCGAGAAGTTCCAGGAGATCGCCGAGGGCGCCAAGACCGGCTGCCCCGTGTCGCAGGCCCTCGCCGGCATCGAGATCACCCTCGAAGCCAGCCTCGCCTGACGTCACCCGGATGTCAGGGCCGGGTGCGTGAGAGTCTGATCGCCTCGCGGATGCTGGCCCTGGCATCCTTCCGCCGTCCGGCGGCATCCTGCACCACACCCAGCCGGTAGCGCGCCCGCCAGTCCTCGGGCCCGGCCTCGACCGCCGCACCGTAGTGCGCGATGAGTGGGTCGATGTCGTCGTTCAGCAGCCGGCCGCTCGGAGTCAGCTGATCGGGCGCCTCGGGCATCCCGCCCTCGGAGTCGAGCCTCCTGCCGAGCCGGTCCGCCGCGAAGCCGAAGCTGAGCTCCCTCACCAGCGCCCACGCGCCGATCGGCGCGATCACGATCAGCGCGACGGCCATCCCTGTCGAGATCGGGGTGCCGACCCTCAGGAACATCACCGCGAGCCAGCCTGCGATGATCACGTACAGCAGCAGCGCCGCCCCCATCACCGCGACGCCGATGCGCGAGGTCACGATCGGGCCCGGATGCCGATGTCGACGAGGTTCTCAAGGCCGACGACCACCCCGCGCGCGTCGCGGGCGAACGGCACGGCGAGCCTGATGCCGGGCGCATACGCTGCCGCCGAGTCGACGGTGTCGTGCACGATCGTCAGCGACTCCCCTGGTCCTGACAGGATGGCCTCCTGCTTCGCGATCACTCCCGGACGACGCAGCGAGTGCACCGGGACGCCGGACACCTGCTGTCCGCGGGCGCGCTGATCGGCATGCGGAGCCTGGAACGGCCCCTGTGCATCGCGTGCGGCGACCATGAGCTCGGCCGTGCGCACTGCGGTTCCGCTCGGCGAGTCGATCTTTCGATCGTGATGCGCTTCGATGATCTCGGCGGAGGGGAAGAAGGGTGCCGCCGCGGCGGCGAGGGCAGAGCCCAGTGCCGAGCCGAGCGAGAAGTTGGGGATGAAGACCGCCCCGGTTCCGGCGACCTCGACCAGCGGACGCATCACAGCGATGCGCTCCTGCGACCACCCGGAGGTGCCGACGAGCACGTTGATGCCGCGTTCGACAGCTGCACGCACGACCTCGATGCTCACTGCGGGGGTCGAGGCGTCGACGACCAGGTCTGCGCCGTCGATCTCGGAGAGGTCGTTCGCCGAGCCGAGCACCGAGCGCACCTCGAAGCCGTCGAGCTGGTCGATCACCGAATGGATGATGCGTCCGAGTGAGCCTGTACCGCCGACGAGGGCGACCTGTGTCGTCATGACTCCAGTCTAGATTCGCATGCGCTGCGGCTCGGCCGTCGTGTCGCGGTCAGATGAGCGCGCCTTCGGGCAGTCCTGTACGCAGCTCCATCGGCAGATGCCCGAGGTCGTTGTGGCTCAGCAGCGTCCACGGACGCCCCTGCTTCTGCGCGATCACCGTGAGTCCGCAATGCGCCTGATTCAGCGTCATCCAACGCCAGTCGGGAGCGCCCAGCACCTCGCGCACGAACCACGAGATCACGAAGTTGTGGGTGATGAGCACCTCGTGCACGTCGCCGTTGCGCCGACGGAGGAACTCGCCGACCGCGTCTGCCATCTGAGCCGAGCCCGCCTCGATCTCGGCGTCGCTCACCGATCCGAAGAACGGCTCGTACACCGAGGGCACGTCCTCGCTCATGCCGCTGGGCACGCAGTCGAAGAGCAGAGCCGAGGGCACCGGGTCGACGGACGGCAGCCGTGCCGCGACGCTGCGGGCGGTCTCAGCCGCGCGCAGCAGGGGCGAATGCCAGACGGCGTCCAGCGGCAGTCCCGAGAGCCGGTCTGCGATCAGCTCGGCCTGGCGCTGACCTCGGGGCGAGAGGGGTCCGTCATCGACGCCGTGCTCGGCATCCTGATGTTCGCCGTGTCTGACCAGATAGATGTAGTGCGTCACTGCCCGCTCGCTTCAGCCCCGCCGACTCGGAGGGGCATCTCCAGCTTAGGTCACGGCGCGGACACGGCGACGAGGCATGACGCATTCGGCACGGACTGTGCGCTCAGTCGCCGGCCCGGGTGAGCTCGGCCACCTGAGAGCGCAGCAGCGAGACGCCCGCTCCCTGCATGAGCTCTTCGACGTGCTGCGGCGCGAACGCGTTCACGATGGGAGCGACCACCGTGCGCTGCGCGAGAAGCCAGGCGATCGACACGGCGGCGACCGGCACAGAGAGCTCGTCAGCGATCCGGTCGAGCACCCGCAGCACGCGGATGCCCCTGCGGTTCAGGTTGCCCTTCATCTGCTCGCCGCGCACACCGGTGACCGCGGACCTGCGACGGTGCTGTCCCGACAGGAACCCGTGCTCAAGCGCATGGGACGGCGTCACCGCGAGGTTCTGGGCCGCCGCCACGAGGCGCAGATCGCCTTCGAGGCCCTGACGTCGCACGAGGTTGTAGGGTTCGTCGACCACCTCGATGCGGGGGTACCCGGCGGATGCCAGGATGCGCGCCTCTACGAGCCGCTCGGGGGCGAAGCGGAACGCCCCCACCGAGTGGATCTTCCCGGCCTCTCGCAGCCATTCCACGGTCGCCAGGGTGTCCTCCAGCACGGAGCTGTCGTCCAGGGACGCGTCGAGGTACAGCACGTCGAGGCAGTCGACACCCAGGCGCGTCAGCGAGCCCTCGACGGCGCGGACGAGGTTCACCGATCCGAGGCCGGGGTTGTCGGCGTGCGAGCCGACACGCACGCTCAGAGTGATGCTGTCGCGGATGCGACGTGCTCGCAGCCACTGACCGATGATGTGCTCGCTGCGCCCGCCGGAGAATCCGTCGGCGGTGTGCACGGCGTTGCCACCGAACTCGACGTAGCGATCGAGGATGCCGCTGCTGGTGTGCTGGTCGATGCTCCAGCCGAACTCCGCGGCGCCGAGCATGAGCGGGAAGACAGAGTGGCCCGTCTCGCCGAGGGGAACGCGGATTCCCTCCCCCACGCCGGGTCCGATCACGGGGATCGGGGCGGATGGATGCGCATCGAGTCCGGGCGCAGTGCTCGACGGCGCGCCCGCCGTGCCGGCTGTCCCTGTGCCGAAGAGCTTCACATCGCCACCCCCGTAGCTCCGCACCCCCGTGCGTACTTCGAGGGTAGGCGAGCGCAGGGGCGCTTCCGGTCACGACAGGAGCACGAGGGGTCATGTTCTCGTAACGGTTCGATCACATCGGATACGAAAAGACCCGGAATCGCGGCCATGGGCACGCGATCCCGGGTCTTTCACTCACGGATGCCCGTCATCGGCATCCGATCGGGCTCACGCCTCGACGGTCTCCGCCGCGCCCTCGGCGGGCGCGTCGTCGATGACCGGCTCGAGCGACAGCTTGCCGCGGTCGTCGATCTTGGTGATGCGCACGAGCAGCTTCTGACCGACCGAGAGGACGTCGTCGACGTTCTCGACGCGCTTGCCGCCGGCGAGCTTGCGCACCTCGGTGACGTGCAGGAGGCCGTCCTTACCGGGCAGCAGCGACACGAAGGCGCCGAAGGTGGCGATCTTCACGACGGTGCCGAGGAACTGCTCGCCGACCTCCGGGTTGGTGGGGTTGGCGATCGCGTTCACCTGGGCGCGGGCGGCCTCGGCCGAGGGGCCGTCGGTCGCGCCGATGTAGACGGTGCCGTCCTCCTCGATGGAGATCTGAGCGCCGGTCTCGTCCTGGATCGCGTTGATCGTCTTGCCCTTCGGGCCGATCAGCTCGCCGATCTTGTCGACCGGGATCTGCACGCTGATGACGCGCGGCGCGGTCGGCGCCATCTCGTCGGGGGCGTCGATCGCGGCGTTCAGCACGTTGAGGATCGTCAGACGCGCGTCGCGCGCCTGGGTCAGGGCTCCTGCGAGCACCGACGACGGGATGCCGTCGAGCTTGGTGTCGAGCTGGATCGCGGTGACGAACTCGCTGGTGCCGGCGACCTTGAAGTCCATGTCGCCCAGCGCGTCCTCGGCGCCGAGGATGTCGGTCAGCGCCGCGTAGCGGGTCTCGCCGTCGACCTCGTCGGACACCAGACCCATCGCGATGCCCGCGACCGGTGCGCGCAGCGGCACGCCGGCGTTCAGCAGCGAGAGGGTCGAGGCGCAGACGGAGCCCATCGAGGTGGAGCCGTTGGACCCGAGGGCCTCCGACACCTGACGGATCGCGTAGGGGAACTCCTCGCGGGTGGGCAGCACCGGCACGAGGGCGCGCTCGGCGAGGAAGCCGTGCCCGATCTCGCGACGCTTCGGCGACCCGACACGGCCGGTCTCACCGGTCGAGTAGGGCGGGAAGTTGTAGTG
Source organism: Microbacterium esteraromaticum (assembly GCF_014084045.1). NCBI lineage: Bacteria > Bacillati > Actinomycetota > Actinomycetes > Micrococcales > Microbacteriaceae > Microbacterium > Microbacterium esteraromaticum. The sequence goes on along the minus strand of NZ_CP043732.1, from coordinate 2,658,272 downwards.
GTGCATGTAGCGCTTGCTCGTGGTGGGCGACAGCGAGTCGATCTGCTGCTCCATCTTGAGCATGTTCAGCGTGGTGACGCCCATGATCTGGGTCTCTCCGCGCTGGAAGATCGCCGAGCCGTGCACGCGCGGGATGACCTGCACCTCCGCGTCGAGCGGCCGGATGTCGGCGAGACCGCGACCGTCGATGCGCACACCGTCAGTCAGGATGCGGCCGCGGACGATCGCCTTGGTGACCGACTTGTAGGCGGCGGAGAACTCGAGCGGTGCCGCTGCGGGCAGGGTGCCGGCCTCGGTGGCCTCGATCAGCTCGGCCTTGACGCGGTCCTTGATCGCGTCGTCGGCGTTCTGCCGCTCCTGCTTGTCGGCGATCTGGTACACGTCGACGAGCTCGGCGTGCGCACGCTCCTTGACGAAGGCGAAGGTCTCATCGCTGTAGGGCAGGAAGACCGGGTACACGCCCGGCTCCTTCGATGCCGTCGCCGCGAGCTCGGCCTGAGCCTTGACGAGCTGGGCGATGAACGGCTTCGCAGCCTCGAGGCCCTCGGCGACGACGTCCTCGTTGGGCTTGGTGGCGCCGGCCTTGATCAGGTTCCAGCTTCCCTCGGTCGCCTCGGCCTCGACCATCATGATCGCGACGTCCTCGGTGCCATCGGCCTTGGTCACGACGCGACCGGCGACGACGAGGTCGAACACGGCCTGCTCGACCTGCTCCACGTTCGGGAACGCGACCCACTGGTCTGCGTGCTCGCCGTGACCGGGGATGAACGCGAGGCGCACACCGGCGATCGGTCCGGAGAACGGCAGACCCGAGATCTGGGTCGAGGCCGAGGCCGCGTTGATCGCGAGCGCGTCGTAGTACTCGCCGGGGGCGATCGACAGCACGGTGATGACGATCTGGACCTCGTTGCGCAGACCGTCGACGAAGGACGGGCGCAGCGGACGGTCGATCAGACGGCACACGAGGATGGCCTCGGTCGAGGGACGGCCCTCGCGGCGGAAGAACGAGCCGGGGATCTTGCCTGCGGCGTACGAGCGCTCCTCGACGTCCACCGTCAGCGGGAAGAAGTCGAAGCCCTCGCGCGGGTGCTTGCTCGCGCTGGTGGCCGACAGGAGCATGGTCTCGTCGTCGAGGTAGGCCGCGACCGAGCCCTGAGCCTGCTGGGCGAGGCGTCCGGTCTCGAAGCGGACGGTGCGGGTGCCGAAGCGGCCGTTGTCGAGAACGGCCTCGGTGGCGGTGATTTCAGGACCTTCCAAGAGGTCTCTCCTTCTTTGTTTAGGCTCGCGCGCCCGTGTGGCGCGCGAGTTGTCGCGAAGGAGCGGATGCGGACAGATATAAGCGCGCGGGCATCCCGCGAATCTCGCCTGCGCTGGCCACCAGTAGAAGATCACCCGGCGCCGTGCGCGACGAGGAACCCACCACAGGGGACCAGCTTCTCAGCCGACCGCTCCGTACCGTGTTCAGTTGTGCGGCGCAGACTGCACCACCGTAGATCCTATCAGCCGGCGTGTCTGCGGTCGGCCCGGCTGATGCTCTCCGGCACGCCGTTGCGGTCGAGGACCACATAGTCGTCGTGCTTGGCCACGCGGCCGTCCCCCGCCGTGCGCCCTCGCAAGCGACGCCAGATCCACGGCAGCGCATGCCTGCGCCACCACAGGCCACGGGTGATCCGCTCGTGCTCATGCAGGGCGGCATCCAGCTCTCCCAGCGCCTCGGCATGCGGCACGCCGAGACGCTCGCCCACTATGTACGCGAGCAGACGGTGCCCCCGGCTGGAGAGGTGCACGAGGTCCTCCGCCCAGTTGGCCCGCGCGCCGAGTCCGGGATGACGGTCGGCGTCGACGAGGATCGCGCCCGTGCGATCCGCCACGGCGGCGAGTGCAGACGCGAACGCCGCGAAGCGACGTGCGTAGACGGCAGACGCCGCGCGGCGGGGCAGGAACGGCGTGATCAGCACCACATCCGCGCCGCTCGCGCGCAGACGTTCGACTGCCACTTCGAGCCTTGCCGCGAGGGCGTCGACGTCGGCGCGGATCAGCACGAGGTCGTTTGCCCCGACGAAGACCGATACGAGGTCGGGTTCCAACTCGAGGGCACGTTCGAGCTGCGGCCCGCACACATCGGCGACGCGACGCGAGCGCACGGCGAGGTTGGCGTAGCGGATTCCGCCGCGCGCGGCCAGCAGCAGCGCGAGACGGTCCGCCCATCCCCGTTCGGTGCCGTCGGCGGTTCGATCGCACAGGCCCTCGGTGAGGGAGTCGCCGAGGGCGATGTAGCGACTCCAGCGTCGGCCGCGCACGGGCGGAGCCGGCTCGGGGCGTCGCGCACGCCGCGCCCGCAGCGCGCCGTCGAGCGAGTGCAGCTCGGCGGCTTCGCCGTAATGGGCGAGCAGCTGGTCGCACACAGCGGCCCAGGACCGCCGCGCCACGGCATCTCGCCCCGCTCGTCCGAAGGCCTGCCGCTTGCGGGTGTCGCCTGCGAGGTCCTGCACGCGCATGCGCAGGTCGTCGAGGTCGCCCGGCCTGTACAGCCAGCCGTCGACGCCCATCCGCACCAGGTCGAGTGGCCCTCCCCGCCCTGTGGCGATCACGGGAACGCCGCTGGCGTGCGCCTCCTGCAGCGTCTGGCCGAACGTCTCGCTCTCACCCGGATGCACGAAGATGTCGAAGGACGCCATGGCGCAGGCGAGTTCGGCGCCCGACAGATGCCCGAGGAAGACGGCATCTGGCAGCACCGACTCGAGTCGCGTTCGCGATGGCCCGTCGCCGACGACGACGAGCCGCACCCCCGGCATCCCGTTGAGCGCGCGCAGATCCTCGACCTGCTTCTCGGGAGCGAGCCGGCCGACATACCCCACGATCACTTCGCCGGGTCGGCGATGCTCCCAGTTCTCGTCGCGGGCGGCGGGGTGGAAGAGCTCGGCATCCACTCCCCTCCCCCAGCGGCGCAGTCGATCGATGCCGAGGCGGGCGAGCTGATCCTCGGACTCCTTCGACGGAGCGAGGGTGAGCGTGGCGCGACGGTGCAGCCGGATGAGGTGCTGCTCGGCGAGCGCGGTCGTCATCGCGACCCCGTACCGCGCGGCGTAGGCCGCCACATCGGTCTGGTACGCGGCGACGACGGGCAGGTCGAGGCTCTCCGCGGCGAGCGCACCCCGCCACCCCAAGGCGAACGGGGACGCCAGGTGCACGACATCCGGCCTGAAACGACGCAGCGCCAGACGCACCTCCCGCGTGGACGCGACGCCCACCCGCACGTTGCGATAGCCGGGCAACGGCACCGAGGCGACGGTCTCCACGCGCGCGGCGCCGGAGCGCATCGGCGCATCAGGCGCGGCGGGTGCGATCACGTGCGCCTGGTGCCCTGAGCGTTCGAGGTGTCGAAGGATCTGCAGCACGGATCCGGTGACGCCGTTCATGTGCGGAAGGAAGGACTCGGTCACGATCGCGACTCTCACCTGGCCAGGATGGCGGGGTGGAGCACGGCCGGAGCGCCTGTCCGGGCTCCGGCGGCAAGAGTTCACCCGATGCACGGATGCCCGTCACCGGCCATCCGCCGGATGGTTGCCGTTCACCGCAGACGGCGAGACTTCGACGGTGACACCGGACACCCTGCTCGAGATGCTCACCGGCCCGTGGGGCCTTCTGGCGATGACCGTCCTGGTGTTCGGCGACGCCTTCCTCGTCGTCGTGCCAGGCGAGATCGCCGTGACGGCGATGGGCGCGGCGGCGGCATCGCAGGGGGCGCCCTCGCTCGCGGTCGTGGTCGTGCTCGCGTCTGCGGCCGCGTGGTGCGGTGATGTGTGCTGTTACATGATCGGACGCGCCGTGGGAACGGAGCGCTGGGGGTGGATGCGCACATCCCGCGTGCAGACGGCCTTCGACTGGGCGCGACGGCGGCTGGGGACGGGGACGGCGACCGTGCTCTTCAGCGCACGGTTCGTGCCGTTCGCGCGTCTGGCGGTCAATCTCGTCGCCGGGGCGTCGCGGGTAAGGACGGGTCGCTACCTCGGCCTCGCCGCTGTGGCCGCTGCGGGCTGGGCCTCGTATCAGGCGGCGATCGGTGCGGTCGTCGCGCAGATCGTGCCCGGCGGGCCGCTGGCGGCGGTCGTCGTGTCGATCGCGGTGGCGATCGGGCTCGGGATGCTGATCGATGCGCTCACGACGCGGCGCAGCCGCTCCTCACGCTCCGCCGAGCGCAGCGGCTAGGCTGGCGGGCATGAGCGAAGACAAGGCAGTCTCCTCCGAGGAGATGAAGCGCAAGTTCAAGGAAGCGCTCGAGAAGAAGAACGCGAAGAACCGGGGCGGCGAGGCGCATCTGGACGGCGATTCGGCCGTGCACGCCACGCCCGCGCCGCAGATGAAGCGCGAGTTCCGCCGCAAGAGCGGCTGACCGCGAAGAGGCGGGAACCGGTCTTCCGGTTCCCGCCTCTCACGTCGTCGCATCGATCATGGCGCCATCGAGAGAGGTGCGCCGCCCAGGTCACTCCCCGCGAGACCGCCGAGGAGATGCCCGAAGGACTTCCCCTTGCCGAGGTAGGTGTCCGGATCGAACGGGTCGGCATCCGAGACCGGCTCACGACGGGCGATCGCCTCCGCCAGTTCCTTCGCACCGCGCTCGACGCGGGCGCTCAGGGGTGCGACGTCGTCGGCGGTCGCGCCCCAGTCGCTGGATGCCGCGAACACACCGGTCGAGACGGGCTCGGCGTGCAGGTAGGTGAACAGCGGACGGATCGCGTAGTCGACCGCGAGCGAGTGACGTGCCGTGCCGGCGTTGGCCCCGATCAGGACCGGCTTGCCTGTGAGGGCATCCGGGTCCAGCACGTCGATGAACGACTTGAACAGACCCGAGTAGCTCGTCGAGAAGATCGGCGTGACCGCGATCAGCGCGTCTGCGGAGACCACCCGGTTGATCGCCTCCTCCAGAGGCGACGGCGCGAATCCGGTGAGCAGATTGTTCGTGATGTCGTGCGCGAGATCGCGCAGCTCGATCACGTCGACCTGCACGTCGATGTCGCGCTCGCGCAGCGCTTTGGCGGTCTCGGCTGCGAGGCGGTCGGCCAGCATGCGGGTGGAGGAAGGATTGGACAGGCCGGCGGAGATGACGGCGATACGGCGCTCGCTCATCTCATGCTCCCTTGCGGCCGAGGCCGAACGCCGCGCCGGCGGGAGCCGGTGCGTCCTGATAGGGCGAGCCGGCGGTCAGGTTGTCCCCGCGGTTGGCGGAGGGACGCGCCTGCCTGCTCGGTCCGTCGCCGTAGACCGCCTTCACGCGCGCGGCGTGGGTCGGGGCATCCGGAACCGTCTCCGGTCGGTTCTGCGCGAGCTCTCGGCGCAGCACGGGAACCACCTCTCCGCCCAGGATGTCGAGCTGCTCGAGGACGGTCTTCAGCGGCAGACCGGCGTGGTCGATCAGGAAGAGCTGGCGCTGGAAGTCGCCGAAGGTGTCGCGCATCGACGCGTAGCGGTCGATGACCTGCTGCGGCGACCCGACGGTCAGCGGCGTCATCTCGGCGAAGTCCTCCATGCTGGGGCCGTGCCCGTAGACGGGCGCGTTGTCGAAGTACGGTCGGAACTGCGTGACGGCGTCCTGCGAGTTGGCCGCCATGAACACCTGGCCGCCGATGCCGACGATGGCCTGCTCCGGAGTGCCGTGGCCGTAGTGCGCGAACCGCTGACGGTACAGCTCGATCAGGCGCTGATAATGCTCCTTGGGCCAGAAGATGTTGTTCGCGAAGAAGCCGTCGCCGTAGTAGGCGGCCTGTTCGGCGATCTCAGGGGTGCGGATGGATCCGTGCCAGACGAAGGGCGCGACGCCGTCGAGCGGGCGGGGCGTCGCGGTGAAGCCCTGCAGGGAGGTGCGGAACTTGCCCTCCCAGTCGACGACGTCCTCGTCCCACAGCTTGCGCAGCAGCGCGTAGTTCTCGATGGCCAGCGGCAGGCCCTGGCGGATGTCCTTGCCGAACCAGGGGTACACCGGCCCGGTGTTGCCGCGGCCGAGCATGAGATCCATGCGCCCGTCGGAGACGTGCTGCAGCATCGCGTACTCCTCGGCGATGCGCACGGGGTCGTTGGTCGTGATGAGCGTCGTGGAGGTGGACACGATGAGCCGCTCGGTGTGAGCGGCGACGTGCGCGAGGAAGGTGGTCGGGCTCGACGACCAGAACGGCGGGTTGTGGTGCTCGCCGATGGCGAAGACGTCGAGACCGACCTCTTCGGCGTGCGTGGCGATCGTGGCGGTCGCCTTGATGCGCTCGGCCTCACTCGGCGTGATGCCGGTCGTCGGGTCCTGCGTGATGTCGCTGACGGACATGATGCCGAACTGCATGGCGCTCTGCTCGTTCACTGTTCTCTCTCCGCTCCGGATGCCCGTGGGCTTCCGTTCTATTCACTTGAATGTACTTGTTGGAACGCGTGAGCCGCAACAGTATTCCCGCATATCCGCAGCCGCTAGCCTCGACGCATGAGCAGTGCCGAGCAGCATCCGCCCGTGACCGCCTCGACCGGCACCGTCGGAAGGCCCCGTCGGCGGGTCCCCTTCTGGGACAACGCCCGATTCGCGTGCATCGTGCTGGTCGTCGTCGGTCACGGCACCCAGCGGCTGATCTACGACTCGGACGTCTCCTACGCCTTCTACCTGTGGGTGTATGCGTTCCACATGCCCGCGTTCGCCATCATCTCCGGCTACTTCTCGAAGGCGGGCAGCCCGACCAGGCGGCAGATGGCACGCGTGATCACCGACATACTCGTGCCCTACGTGATCTTCGAGGGGCTGTGGAGTCTCACCAAGTGGCTGGTCGAGGGCCGCGCAGACCCGAACCTCACGCAGCCGTCGTGGACGCTGTGGTTCCTGCTCGCTCTCGGCATCTTCCGCCTCGTGCTCCCGTATCTCGCGCTGCTGCGCTGGCCGCTGGCCTGGGCTCTCGTGATCTCGATCGGCGTCGGCTACATGACGAACGTCGACAGCACGTTCTCGCTGTCGCGCACGCTGGGTCTGATGTTCTTCTTCACTCTGGGCTGGTGGCTCAGGGAGCGCGATGTCGTGCGCCGCCTGCACCTCATCGACTACCGCCCCTGGTGGGTTCGCGCACTCGCCATCGCGATCCTCGGCGCCTGGGGCCTCGCGTGCTGGCGGTGGCTCGAGGTCTGGGAGGCGATCGACCTGCGCCACTGGCTGTTCTACGACGACTCGTACGCCGACCTCGCCGGCGAGCAGTGGTGGGCAGGAGGCATCCGCCTCGGGCTGATCGCGCTCGCGGTCCTGCTCAGCGCCTGCTTCTTCGCGCTGCTCCCCCGTCGTACCCATCGGTGGACGACACTCGGGCAGTACACGATGTACGTCTACCTGCTGCACTCCTTCGTGCTGTACCCGTTCCGCGAATCCGGCGCGCTGCGCGGCCTCGACCCGACCTGGATCTGGCTTCCGCTCATCATCGTCGTCTCGATCGGCATCGCGTTCGCGCTGTCCTCCACGCCCGTGCGCACCCTCTTCCGTCCGCTGATCGAGCCGCGTCCTCGGTGGATGTTCCGTGACGCCGAACTCGCCTCCGGCGGTGATCACCGCAGCGATCCGACCGGCTCGCGGCGAAACCGCTGACACCGCGCGTCAGGCGAACAGGTCGGCTCCCACGAACGATCCCTCCGAGACGCCTGCCGGGATCGCCCACACTCCGGAGCCGACATGCCGGATGTACTCGTTCAGCAGGTCGGCCGAGAGCCGCCTCTGCAGAGCCACGAACTGCGCGGGGTCACGCTGGTACGAGAGGAAGAACAGCCCGGCATCGAGACGACCGAGCTCGTTGTTGCCGCCGACGTAGTTGAATCCCCTGCGAAGGATGCGTGTGCCGCCGTTCTCGTCAGGATGTGCCAGCCGCACGTGGCTGCGCGCGTCGAGCCCGGCGAGCTTCGGCGGTGTCATCTCGGTGCCGCCCGACAGCGGCGCCCCCTCGCCCTTGTCGCGACCGATGATCGTCTCCTGCTCGCCGAGCTGCACCCGATCCCAGGTCTCGATGAGCATCGCGATCTTGCGTGCGACGAGGTAGGACCCACCCCTCATCCACGCCGGCTGATCGCCCGCGCCGACCCAGACGTGCGCATCCAGTGCCTCGTGGTCGTCGGAGAGGATGTTGGCGGTGCCGTCTTTGAAGCCGAACAGGTTGCGCGGCGTCTGCTGAGCCGCACTGGTGCGGGAGGTCTTGCCGAAGCCGAGCTGAGACCAGCGCAGCTTGGCCCGCCCGAAGGCGATGCGACTGAGGTTGCGCACGGCATGCACCGCCACCTGCGGATCATCGGCGCACACCTGGATGCACAGATCGCCGCCGGACTGCCCGGGATCGAGGTCGTCGCCGAGGAATGCGGGCAGCGGCTGCAGTTGCGGCGGGCGCCGATCGAGAATGCCGTAGCGGTCGCCGTCCTCGTTCTCGAACAGCCTGGGGCCGAACCCGAAAGTGATCGTGAGGGCACTGGCCGGAAGCCCGAGCGCCTCACCCGTGTCGTCCGGCGGTGACTGCGCGGGGCCGCCGACCGCTCCCGTCGCACTGACCTCGAGTCCCTGCGTGAGCCGGGACGCGGCATATGTCCAGTCCTGCAGCAGCTCGACGAGATCCTCGCGACTGCTGCGCGGCATCATGTCGAACGCCGCGAAGTGCAGGTGCTCCTGCACCGGGGTGGTGATGCCGGCCTGGTGCACGCCGAAGAAGTCGTGCGGAGCGGAATCCTCGTCACGTCGGGTCGAGCCGATCGCCAGTCCTGTGCCTCCGGCGAGCAGCACGGCGGCCGCTCCGCCACTGGTCGCGAGGGCGAGCAGCCCGCGCCGGCTCAGCCCTCGGCGGGGATGCGGGGGCGGCACCTCCTGCTCCTGGTCCGACATGCGCGTGCTCCTGCGTGCGGGTCAGGCGAGAGCCGTGCCGGTCAGCTGCGAGAGCGGCTCGGCGAGAGCGTTGATCAGGTCGATGAGCTCGCGCTTGTGCGCGTCGTCGACATCCGTGAACGGCACGAACCCGGCCTCCAGCGACCCGTGCTGGGCGAGCGCGGCGTCCAGGTCGTCGTACCCCGCCTCGATCTCCTCGACGAGAGCGGCGCCGTCATCGCCCTTGCCCGCGACGTAGTCGCGCACGAGCGAGAAGGCCATCTTCGATCCCTCGACGTTGGCGGCGAAGTCGTACAGGTCGGTGTGCGACCACCAGTCCTCCTCGCCGGTGATCTTGCCGGTGGCCACTTCGTCGAGCAGAGCGACCGCCCCGTTGGAGATGCCCGCGATGCCCTGGTCGGTGAGAGCGGTGGTGAAGTCCTTCGAGTGCACGTAGTCGAACAGCTCCTGCACGTCGGCGATGAGCAGGTCGCCGAACTCGCCGCGCTGCTCCGGCGTCGACGGCGACCAGTCCTGCCAGGCCGGCGTCGCGCCGTCGGCGTTCAGGGCATCCTCCGCCGGAACCCAGAGGTCCTTCTCGATGCGGTGGAAGCCCGTCCAGTCCAGCTCTTCTGCGACGGCGTCGACCTCGCGGTAGTCGATCCGGGGGTCGAGGTCGCCGAGCGCCTCGGCCACCGGCTCGATGCGCTCGTAGAAGGCGCGCGTCAGCGGGAAGAGCTGGCGCGCCTTCTCATCGTCGCCGGCCATGTACGCGGCGACGAACTCCTCCACGGCCGGCACGAGCGCACCCACCTGGTCCTTGACGAAGGCCCCGTACAGGTCGACCGCCTGCTGCTTCTGCTCGGCGTCGGGCCCGTCGATCGCGACCTTCTCGCCGGTGACCGTGAACGATGCCCGTCCGACGCCATCCCCGATCATCCCCGGCTTGCAGACGGTGAAGTACTCGCCGGGCTGGGCGACCACGGTGAGGGTGCGGCTCGCCGAAGGGGCGATGTTCTCGACCTCGCCCACGATGCGCAGGCCGTCCTCGGCCAGCAGGTAGAACTCGGTCACCTTGTCGCCGGCGTTCTTCACGTCGAAGGTGAGCGTGCCGCTCTGCGCGGTGTCTGCCGAGACCGTGCACGCATCCGATGTCGACGACACGGCGAAGGCTGCGCCCGCGTCGGCGGGCTGCTTGGCGACGCAGCCGCTGAGGGCGAGGGCGGCGACGGTGCCCACCGAGAGAAGGCCGAGGGAACGGGCGATCAGGGTCATGCTGCTCCAGATGCAGAAGGGACGGGTTCGGGGCGTGGGCGCGTCGCGGGCTCGCGCGGAGCGCGCGGGCCGCGTGCGCTCAGCACTCCGCGGACGAAGAAGGTGCCGACGACAGCGATGTAGAGCGACCATGCGATCACCTGCAGCCAGGTCATGTGCGGCATGAAGCCGATCGTGGCCTGGAGCAGGGTCGCGAAGAACTCGCCTGGTTCGACGACGGACGAGACATCGAAGGCCCATCCGAAGGGAAAGCCGGCAAGGCCGGTGAGCACCGTGCCCGCGGGGTCGACCGGGGCCGCGGCCGTGAAGGGGCCGGGCACCACCGCCGCCTCCTGCAGGTCCATGATCGCGTAGGCGAGCACGCCGGCGGCGACGACGACGAGGAATCCACCCGTCCACAGGAAGAAGCGGCGCAGGTCGAGCCGCACAGCCCCCCGTGCGAGGAGCCAGCCGACGACCACCGCGATGGCGAGACCGATCACCGCACCGAGCAGGGCCTGGGGCGTGTCGCCGAACGACTGCACCATCGACCACAGCAGCAGCGTCGTCTCGATGCCCTCGCGCGCGACGGAGACGAAGCCGACGGCCACCAGAGCCCAGAGGCCGCCGTTGGCCAGTGCGCGATCGACGCCGCCCTGCAGACTGGACTTCATGGTGCGCCCGGCCTTCTGCATCCAGAAGATCATCCAGGTGACCATGCCGACGGCGAGGAGCGAGAGCGAGCCTCCGATGATCTCCTGCGCCTCGGTGGTGAGGGCGTAGGCGCCGAAGGTGAGGACGGCGCCTATACCGAGGGCGAGCAGCACCGCCAGGGTGATGCCGGCCCACATGCGACCGAGCACGTCGGCGCGACCGAGGCGACGGATGTACGCGACGAGGATGCCGACGACGAGGGCCGCTTCGAGGCCTTCACGGAGGCCGATGAGCAGGGCTGCGAGCACAGGTGGGCGGCTTTCCGACTGACGGGTTAGTAAGGGATGCCTTACCTCAGAAGATTAGCACCTCGCGTCGCGGATGCCATCTCACATCCGGCCATGCGCGGTAAGAGTAGGCAACATTCCACCACTGCGGCGCGCGCTCGCCTACCGTCGTCCCATGACCGACCTGACCCTGCCGATCCTCGACCTGTCCCAGCTCGACGCCGGAGCCGAGCAGGCCGCGCGCTTCTGCGCCGACCTGCGTGCTGCGACGCGCGACGTGGGCTTCTTCTACCTCACCGGCACCGGCGTCTCGGCCGAGCTCACCGAGCGCCTGCATCGCGCGGCCAGGCAGTTCTTCGCGCTGCCGGAGGAGCACAAGCTCGCGATCGAGAATGTGAGGAGTCCGCACTTCCGCGGGTACACCCGCATCGGCGGCGAGCGCACCAAGGGCGAGGTCGACTGGCGCGAGCAGATCGACATCGGCCCCGAGCGGGATGCCGTAGAAGGCGGTCCCGCGTTCAACCGCCTCATCGGCCCGAACCTGTGGCCAGACGCGCAGCCCGAGCTGCGCGAGGTGGTCGCCGAATGGCACGCCGCACTCTCCGCCGTGGCGCGGCGCCTGCTGCGGGCCTGGGCGCTCTCGCTCGGCGCGGAGGAGTCCTACTTCGACGACCACTTCGGCGAGCCGTCGACGCTCATCAAGATCGTCCGATACCCCGGCACGCACGACCCGCTCCCGCAGCAGGGCGTCGGCGCGCACAAGGACAGCGGCGTGCTCACCCTGCTCTGGGTCCAGCCGGGACGCGGCGGCCTGCAGGTCGAGCGCGACGGCGAGTGGGTCGATGCACCGCCCGTCGACGACGCCTTCGTGGTCAACATCGGCGAGCTGCTCGAATACGCGACCAACGGCTACCTGAGAGCCACCAATCACCGTGTCGTGTCGCCACTCGCCCCGCACGACCGGCTCTCGATCCCGTTCTTCTTCAACCCCGCGCTCGACACCCAGCTCCCGCTGATCGAGCTTCCCGCTGAACTCGCCGCCGAGGCCAGGGGCGTCACACAGGACCCGTCGAACCCGATCCACAGTCTCTACGGCGAGAACGCTCTGAAGTCGCGTCTGCGTGCGCACCCCGACGTCGCGGCTATCCACCATGCCGACCTCGTGGGGGCGCCGGCCTGACCCGGACATGACGAGAGCCGCCCCTCCCCACGCCTTCTCAATTCATCGCATTCGCGATGTATTGAGCCTCTGGCGTGTGGGCCCGGTGGGCGGCTCTCCAAGAATGTTCTGCGCGATTGAACGCTGGTCGATTACCGACGCAGACCGAGACGCTCGATGAGCGAGCGGTAGCGGTTGATGTCGACGTCCTGCAGGTAGCCCAGCAGGCGACGGCGCTGACCGACGAGCAGGAACAGGCCACGACGCGAGTGGTGGTCGTGCTTGTGCTCCTTGAGGTGCTCGGTGAGGTCCTTGATGCGCTGCGTCAGCATTGCGACCTGCACCTCGGGGGATCCGGTGTCACCGGGGTGCGTCGCGTACTCTTCGATGATCGCCTTCTTGACGTCTGCTTCCAGTGCCATAGATTCGATCCCCTCTCTGCTTGTTGCGCGGTGCCCGACGCCGAATGCGTGGGCTCTCTTTATCCGCGGCCGATCAAACGGCAACCTGAACAGCTTACCAGCATCCGAAACGACGAACGCACACCGATAGCCTCGATGGGTGCAGTTCTCCCGCGCCCATCTGATCGACCTCACCCCGCTGCGGACCAGCCCGGCCTTCGCTCGCATGTGGATCGGCTCGACCCTCGCCGGCATCGGCGGTCAGCTGACCATCGTGACGGTGATGCTGCACGTCTTCGAGCTGACGGGCAGCACCTTCGCCGTCTCGATGATCGCCGTCGCCGGGCTCGTGCCGATGATCCTCGCAGGCCTGTACGGCGGCATGCTGGCCGACGCGTTCGACCGGCGCCGCGTCGCGCTGATCGCAGCCACCGTCGCCTTCACCGCCACCCTCCTGCTGACCGCGCTGACGTGGACGGGCACCGAGACGATCTGGTGGCTGTACGGGCTGAGCATGATCATCGCGGCGGCGAACTCGGTGGGCATGGCCACCCGCACCGCCATCGTCCCCCGGCTGATCCCGCTGAGCCAGCTCGCCGCCGCCTCGGCACTGAACGGCGTGGCGTTCGGGCTCACGGTGATGGTGGGACCAGCGGTGGCAGGGATGCTGGTGGCGCTCACCGGCTTCGGATGGACCTACACGATCGACATCGTGCTGATGCTCTGCATGTTCCTCGGCCTCTGGACCCTGCCTGCGCTGCTGCCCGAGGGGACGATCGTGAGACCGGGCCTCGCATCCCTCGTCGACGGATGGCGCTTTCTGCGACGGGCCGGAAACATCCGCGCGCAGTATCTGCTCGACATCGCCGCGATGACCTTCGGCAATCCGCTCGCCCTCTACCCCGCACTCGGCACTGTGCTGCTCGGCGGCGGGGCGGTCACCACGGGGCTGCTCACCGCGTCTGTGGCGGTCGGCACGTTCACCTCGAGTCTGTTCTCGGGCAGGATCGTGCAGTACCGCTGGCATGGCGTCGGCATCGCGAGGGCCGTGCAGGCGTACGGCGCCGCCATCGCCCTGTTCGGCGCGGTCGTGCTCATCGGCGTCTTCCTGCCTCCGGCGACGGAGCAGTCGCCCGATGTCCCCCTCATCGTGCTCGCCTGCGTCGCGCTGGCCGTGTCGGGGGCCGCTGACAACATCAGCTCGATCTACCGCAACACGATGATGCAGGCAGCCGTGCCCGATGCGATGCGCGGACGCCTGCAGGGCGTGTTCATCATCGTCGTCGCGGGCGGCCCTCGTCTCGGAGCGCTGTATGCGGGCGCTCTGGCCACGATCACCAGCCTGTGGTTCCCGCCGCTGCTCGGCGGGCTGCTGGTGATCGGCGCCGCCGCGATGATCGCGCGACTGACCCCTCGCTTCCGCGCCTACGATGCACTGAGCCCGGAGGCCTGAGCCGCGGCGCGCGACTCGGCCCCCGGGCTCGGGGATGACCGGCTCAGGCCTGCAGGGCACCCTGCAGGTCGAGGTTGATCGTGATCTCCTTGCCGACGAGCACACCGCCGGTCTCGAGAGCGGCATTCCAGGTCAGGCCGAAGTCCTCACGGTTGATGACGGTCTTCGCCGATGCGCCCGCCTTGTAGTTGCCCCACGGGTCTGCCCCGAAGCCGCCGAAGTCGAACTCGAAGCTGACCGGCTTCGTGATGCCGCGGATGGTGAGGTCGCCGTCGACGTAGAAGTCGCCGCCCTCGACGCGGGCGCCGGTCGAGACGAACTCCATGGTCGGGAAGTTCTCGACGTCGAAGAAGTCCGCCGAGCGCAGGTGGGTGTCGCGGCCCTCGTCGTTGGTGTCGACGGAGGTGACGTCGACGCTTGCCTCGACCTTCGCCTCGAGCGGGTTCTCGGGAGCGATCAGCGTGGCGTTCTTGATGCCGAAGGAGCCGCGCACCTTCGAGATCATCATGTGGCGCACGCTGAAGGTGACCTCGCTGTGGCTGGGGTCCAGGACCCAGGTGCCGGGGCGGTAGCCGGGGATCTCGATCGACATGTGTGTGTTCTCCTTGACGTTCACGGGTGCGCTCTCGCGCCGTACCGAGGATAACTTACATTCATACGCATGTATTCCCAGGTATTCCGATGAAATGAAGAACCCCTGTCCGCCGAAGCGGACAGGGGTTCTTCGTGTCGCGGATGGGTTCAGCCGACAGCGACCAGATCGATGATGAAGATCAGGGTCTTGCCCGATAGGAAGTGCCCGGCGCCTGCCGGCCCGTACGCCAGGTGCGGCGGGATCACGAGCTCGCGGCGACCGCCGACCTTCATGCCGGGAATGCCGTCCTGCCAGCCCTGGATCAGGCCGCGCAGCGGGAACTGGATGGTCTCGCCTCGACCCCACGACGAGTCGAACTCCTCGCCGGAGTCGTGCTCGACGCCCGCGTAGTGCACGGTGACGGTGTCGCCGGGCTTGGCCTCGGCCCCATCGCCCTCGATGATGTCGCGGATGACGAGCTGTGAGGGAGCGGGTCCGGTGGGAGCGTCGAACTCGGGCTTCGTGCGTTCAGTCATGGCTCCATCCAACCCCGCCGCGACGGCCGGGGTCAATGCCGCACGTCCGCTGTGCGCGTAACCCGCCGACACGGGCGCCGCGCGTCAGTCGCGATCGGCGACGTCGCGGGAGAGGCGCTGGGAGACCCAGACCGGGATGAAGGATGCCAGGATCACCACCGTCGCGACGACGTTCACGACGTTCGCCTCATTGGGGCGAGCCATCTGATTCATGATCCACAGCGGGAGCGTGTCGACCCCGGGCGGCGCTGTGAAGATCGTCACGTACACCTCGTCGAAGCTGAGCGCGAAGGCGAGGATCGCGCCGGCCACCAGTGCGCTGCGGAACTGCGGGAAGGTGACCATGCGGAACGTCTGCCACGGCGTCGCGCCGAGATCCTGAGACGCCTCCTCGAGGCTGGGGTTCATGCGCCGCAGACGCGCCAGCACGTTGTTGAACACCATCACGATGCAGAAGGTGCCGTGCGCGATGATCATCCCCCAGAACCCGACTTGGATGCCGATCGGCTCGAGCATCTGGTTGTAGGTGTTGTTCAGGGCGACACCGGTGACGATGCCGGGGAGGGCGATCGGCAGCACGACGAGCAGATTCACGGCGCGCTGGCCGAAGAAGCGGTGACGCTGCAGGGCGAAGGCGACGAGCGTGCCGAGCACGAGGGCGATGACCGTGGCACCGGCGGCAACGAGCACCGAGTTGAGCAGCGCATCGCGCACGGGCTGACTGGTGAAGGCCCGCCCCCACCACTCGAGACTCAGGCCGCCGATGGGCCAGCTGGCGATACGGGCGGAGTTGAACGAGTTCATGACGACGAGCATGAGCGGGATATACATGAACGCGAGGATGATCGCGACGATGACCCCGAGCACGATCTTGGAGGGGCGCGACAGTCTCAGCATGGTCGGCTCACATCCTTTCCAGGGCGCCGGTGCGCTGCACGCTCACCAGGTAGACGACGACGAAGGCGATCGGCACGACCGAGAACGCCGCAGCCAGCGGCGGGTTCAGATTGATGTTCGAGGCGATGACGCTTCCGATCATCTGCGTGTCTCCGCCGACGAACTTCGCCACGAGGTAGTCACCGAGGCTCAGCGAGAACGTGAACACGGAGCCGGCGATGATCGCCGGCTTGATCAGGGGCAGGACGACCGTTCGGATTGTGCGCCATGACCCCGCGCCGAGGTCGGCGGAGGCGTCGAAGAGGTTCGCCGGCAGCTGCCGGATCGCCGTGTAGACAGGGACCGCCATATAGGGCAGCCACAGATACGTGAGGGTGAGCACGACCGTGAAGACGGTGAAGCCGGGGCCCTGGATGCCCAAAGGTGCGAGCATCCAGTTGAAGAAGCCCTGCTCGGTGAAGGTGATGCGCATCGCGATGACCTTCACCAGGTAGCCGGCCCACAGGGGCAGCGTGATCGAGACGGCCAGCACGGCGCGCAGCCAGGGAGAGGCGACCTTCGCCATGAAGATGCCGAGCGGCACCGAGATCACGATCGAGAGCGCGGTGACCCCCAGCGCGATGCCGAGGGTGCGCAGTGCCGTCGACGCGTAGGCCGGATTCGAGATCAGCTGCTCGAAGTTGTCGAAGGTGAAGCCGGGCTTCACCTTCGAGGTGAACGGGTCGGTGATCCAGAACGCCGTCACCAGCAGCATGACGAGCGAGAAGATGTAGATGCCGATGAGCCAGGCCATCGGCAGGGCCAGCAGACCGGCGATGCGTACGCGGCGCTTCATGTCGTTCCTGTCGTCGTCGAGAGGGTGGATCCGGGGCGGAGGAGATCTCCCCCGCCCCGGGGTTCAGACGGCCGGAGTCAGCCCTTGACGCCGGCCCAGGCGTCGGTCCACTGCTGGAAGTTGGTGCACTTCACCTCGGCGGGGTCACGGCCGTCGATGCACTGCTCGATCGGGGTGGTCCAGAACCAGACCTTCTTGAAGTACTCCTCGTTCTCGGCGTTGTAGTACTCGCAGTGCGCCTTGGCCTCGTCACTGGTGTCGCAGAACGCGGCATTGGCCGGCGCCATGCCGAAGTTCATGGCGATCGCGCCGTTCACCTCGGGCGAGGAGGCGTAATCCATCCACGCGTACGCGCAGTTGGGGTTCTTCGACTTCGCGGCGAGCATCCAGGCGTCCGACCAGCCGGTGGAGCCTTCCTCCGGCAGCACGCTCTTGTACTTGTCGTCCTCGGTGAGCTTGCGCAGCACCTCCCATGAGGTGCCGAGCACGGTCGTTCCTCCGGCGAACGAGGTGATCTGCGCAGCCGGGTCCGACCAGTACTCCGAGACGATCTCGTTCTGCTGCTTGAGCAGGTCGACGGCCGCCTTCAGCTGCTTCTCGTCGAGCGCGTACGGGTTCTCGATGCCGAGGTCGGGTTCGTGCGCCATCAGGTAGACGGCGGCGTCGGCGATGTAGATCGGTGCGTCGTACGCGATCACCTTGCCCGCGTACGGGCTGTCCTTCTCCCAGGCGACGTCCCAGCTGGTCGGCTCCTCGGTGACGACTTCGCTGTTGTACTGCAGGATGTTCGCACCGCGCCCGATGGGGATGCCGTAGGACTTGCCGTTGATCGTGTCGTAGATCTGGCCCTTCATCCCCTCCACGATGTCGTCGCCGAAGTTCGGGATGAGCTCGAGGTTGAGCGGCTGCACGTCACCGCCGGCGATCAGGCGCAGGCTCGCATCGCCCGAGGCCGAGACGAGGTCGTAGTCGCCGGTGCGCATGAGCTGCACCATCTCATCGCTGGTACCGGCCACGCGACGGTTGACCGTGCATCCGGTCTCTGCGGTGAACGCGTCCGACCACTCCGGCTCCACGAATCCCGACCAGGCGATGATGTTCACCTCCTTCTCGTTGTCTCCGAGCTCGTCCATCATCGAGATGTCGGGGACGTCGATCGAGAGGCCGCCGCCCGTGCCGTCGGTCGGCTGGTCGGCGCTCGAACAGCCCGACAGCGCAAGGGCTGCGGCTGCGGTGATGGCCGAGACGGCCAGGATCTTCTTTCGCATGGATCTCTCCTTCGTGATCGCGGTGCGCGAGGTGTACTGCGGGGACGTGGGAATCAGGGAAGCCGGGCGGCGTGCGCGGGGTTCCAGGTGGCGCGCACCCGATCGCCTCGGCCGGGTTCGCCGGCGCCGGAGTCGTGGTGCGCGTTCGGGCGCTCGGCGATGATGTCGACGCCTGCGTCCGAAGTGATGAGGTACCGGGTAGCGGGTCCGGTGTAGACGACCTCCGAGATCGTGCCGATCAGACCCACGTCGCCGTCTGCGAGGGCGTCGGATGGCCCGTGCAGCCGCACACGCTCGGGGCGGATGCTCATGGTACGCCGGTCTCCGGTCAGCTCCTCGGCGAGCTCGGCTGCGAAGAGGTTCGACAGCCCGAGGAAGCGGGCGACGAACTCGGTCTGCGGCTCTTCGTACACCTCGCGGGCGCTCCCCACCTGCTCGATGCGCCCGTTATTGAAGACCGCGACGCGGTCGCTGAGCGTGAGCGCCTCCTCCTGGTCGTGGGTGACGAAGATGAAGGTGATCCCGACCTCACGCTGGATCTGCTTCAGCTCGATCTGCATCTGCTCGCGCAGCTGCTTGTCGAGCGCGCCGAGCGGCTCGTCGAGAAGCAGCACCTGCGGGCGCATGATCAGTGCGCGAGCGAGGGCGATCCGCTGTCGCTGGCCGCCCGAGAGCTGGTGGGGCAGCCGCTCGGCGACGTGGTCGAGACGCACGCGGCGCAGGGAGTCGGCGACCTGCTCGATGCGCTCCGACTTGCCGGCACCCCTTACCCGAAGGCCGTAGCCGACGTTCTCGGCGATGGTCATGTGCGGGAAGAGCGCGTAGTCCTGGAACACGGTGTTGACGTCACGCGCGTGCGGCGGCGTGCGGGTGACATCGGCCCCCGAGAGGCGCACCGTCCCCGACGTCGCATCTTCGAAACCGGCGATGATGCGCAGCACGGTGGTCTTGCCCGAACCGGACGGCCCGAGCATCGAGAGGAACTCCCCCGGCGCGACGTGAAGATCGAGGTCGCGGACGGCGGTGAACTCACCGAAGGACTTCGTCAGGCCGGTCAGCGACACGCTGCCTCTGGCTGCGGTGTCGCTCGCGGCATTCGTGGCCAGCGCAGCAGTCGTCATCTCGTGCTCCTCGATCTCCGTCGACTCGGAAGGTGGATTAAACATATAAAACCGTAGGTCATATTTCAAGTCTTCTTTCTCGCCCCGCATCGTGGAAGAATCCAGACATGGAATCGCTGACCTCCCCCGCCGGTGCGCGCACCGACGCGGATCGTCAGCGCACCCGCCATCCGCACCGGCTGCAGGGCGCGCTGTTCCAGCCCATCGGCGACGAGGGCAGGGCCGAGCTGGTCGAGCGCCGACTGGTGGACGCGATCCATCGCGGTCACCTGCGAGCCGGCGAACGCCTGCCCTCCGAGTCCGAGCTGGCCCGCAGCTTCGGCGTCGCGCCCGTCACCGTTCGCGAAGCGCTGCTCACGCTGCGCGGCCAGGGCCTGATCGTCACACGGCGGGGTCGCAACGGCGGCAGCTTCGTGGTCGACGACGCCGATCCGCTCGCCTTCGCCCGCACCGCTCTACTGGGCACCTCGCGTCTCGCGCTGCGCGACATGGGGGCGCACTACGGCGCGATCACCGAGGCCGCTGTGCGTCTCGCCGCTCGCCGCGCGGATCCCACCGAGGCGAACCGCGTGCTGCGCCGTCTCGAGCGACTCGAGGACCTCGATGTCGAGCAGCAGCGGCGCGTGCTCGACGACGTGCTGGTCGAGCTCGTCTCGCTCAGTCAGTCGGCGCGCCTCACCCGCGAGCAGATGAAGCTGCAGGCGGAGTTCTCACCGTACCTTCGCCTCGCGGCCCCCGACGACGACGGCCTGCGCGCGCAGACCGCATCGCTCGCCGGGATCATCCGCGCCGTCGAGCAGGGCGACCCCGGCACGGCGGGCGATCTCACCGGGCGCTTCGTCACAGACGTGATCGACTCCCTGATCCACCTGCAGAGCTCCTCTGCGGGCACCCCATGAGCAGTCCCCTCCCCGAGAGCCTTTCCATCGACGTGCACTGGAGGACGCGATGAGCACCACGACCACCACCGCCCCGGCCGACGCCGCGCGGATCGTCGAAGACTACTTCGGCGCGCCGATCCGCATGCTCGACAGCTGGGTCGGCTCCTGCGCGCAGGAGCTGTCGCACCTTCTCGACGAGGGCACGCTGACACGCCAGCGGCTGGACGCCGTCGTCGAGCCGTACGCCGCCCGCACCCTGGCGCTCGAGGCCGCGCCGGTGTACGGCGCGGGCTTCATCGCTGCGATCGACCTGCTCGCCGATGCGCACAGCCATCTCGCGTGGTGGCAGGGCGAGGATGGCCGCAAGCTCGTCCTCGCATCGCAGACCGTGAACAAGGAGTACATCGACTACAGCGAGCTCGAGTGGTATCGCGTGCCGATGAGCACCGGTCAGCCGCACGTCGCGGGCCCCTATGTCGACTATCTGTGCAGCGACGAATACACGATCACGATCGCGGTGCCCGCGTCCGCCGACGGGCGTCTGCTGGGGGTCGCAGGGCTGGACCTCCTCGTCTCCGAGGTCGAGCGCGAGCTCACCCCGCGGTTCGCGGCGCTCGGCCATCAGGTCACCCTGACCAACGGCGTCGGCCGGGTGGTCGTCTCCACCGATCCGCGGTGCGCGACGGGCGACTCGGTCCGCGGCGGTCGCCTCGCCGATCTGCCGCGTGTGTCGTGTGCCGGCGTCGCTCTCGACGTGATCGTCGAGAGCATCTGAGGCGGCGATTCTCGCCGAGGTCTTGACTTGGGCGGATCAGCGAGGCACCCTGTCTGTAGATCAACTCAGCGCCCGGGAGACTCGCAGGCATCGCCGCAGCACCGGGCGCTGAGTCTGTCCTCCCCCGATCAGCGAGCGCCGTCAGTACGCGAGGAGTCGGGCCCTGGCATCCCTCGTCCGCATCAGCAGGGCTCGCTCATCAGCCGCCGCGAGCGAGTCGCGACCGCTGATCGCGCGCTGGCGCACGGCAGCCAGCGCAGCCGCGTCGCGGATGAACGACTGCATCACCTCGCGGCGATCGCCGCGGAGCCCGGACGCCCACTGCAGTCCGGTGCGACGGCCGGCCGGGGTGGCCAGCATCTCCACCTCCTGCGGCGTGAACCAGCCGGCCGCGGCGTACTCGCCGAGGCGCAGCCTGGTCAGGCGCGCCTCCTCGCGGCGCAGAGCGAGGATCGCCACGATGAACCCGATGAACAGGGGCACCTGCGTGCTGAGGTACAGAGCGAGGAAGTCGCCCAGCAGCGACGACCCGTTCCAGTACGCGTGCAGCGCGATCGCACCGATCACGCCCACCGCCCCCGAGCCGACTGCCGACGCGGTGCTCGCCCCGCGCCGGGCGGCGAGACCGACAGCGAAGCCGGTCAGCGCAGTGAACATCGCGTGGGCGAACGGCGACACGAGACCGCGCAGGATGAACGTGGCGGTGAGCTGTCCGGCGCCGCCGGAGATCAGGCTGTCGCCGAAGTACTGGATGTTCTCCGTGAAGGCGAAGCCGGCGCCGACCAGTGCGCCGTACACGACGCCGTCGACCGGGCCGTCGAACGCCCGCCGGCCGATCAGGAACACGATGAGCACGCCGAGCCCCTTGGCGATCTCCTCGATCACCGGGGCCTGGATCACGGCGCTGAAGAACTCGGTGCGCAGGCCGACCATCAGCGTGAACGCCAGGTCGACGAGCAGCGTGATGCCGACCGCTGCCACCGCGCCCCAGGCGAGCGCGAAGACCACGAGGCTCTTCGGCTCGGGCTCCCACCTGTCGATCAACCGCACACCGGTGAGCACGATCGCGAGCGGCACGAGCGCGAGCAGCAGCCCGACGATCGACGCACCGGCGCCGAGGAACAGCGCGAAGTACGCGATGAGCGCGAGCATCGCGAAGGCGAGAGCGCCGAAGGCCCAGACCGAGGCGCTGCGGCCGCGCCTCGCCGGCATGGGAAGAGCGGGCATGGCGGGAGCAGGGGCAGGAGCAGCCGGTGTCGGCGGCTCGTAGGCCTGTCGCCCCGCGAGCAGCGTCGGGAACGGCTCCTGCCCTGCAGGTCGTGCATCCGGCGTCTGCGGGTGCAGCGGCCGCGGCGGCTGCCCGTACAGGGGGTCGGACGGCTGCGCGGCAGGGGGCTGTCCTCCAAAGCTCATGAGCAAAGCCTATTGGCCGCCTCTGCCGCGGGCGGTACCGCGCCCGGTAGCGTAGAGACATGCGTTTCGCCCACCTGAGCGCTCGTGATTCCGAGGCCCTGCAGCTCGCCGTCATCGACGGCGACGAGGCGATCCTCGTCAGCGACCTCCTCTCCCCTGCCCCATTGACCCTGCAGCAGCTCATCGAGGGCGGTGAGGAGCTGCTCGCACGACTGCGCGATGCCTTCGCGGAGGGCGGTGCGCCCAGGCATCCCCTCGCGGATCTGCGCTTCGGCCCTTCCGTCCTCGCCCCGCCGATCATCCTCGCCGTCGGGCTGAACTACGCCGCGCACTCCAGCGAGCTGGGCCTGAAGACCGACACGGCGCCGACCGTCTTCACCCTCTGGCCGAACTCGCTCGGCGCGCACGAGGGCACCACCTCATGGCCGCGCGCGCTCAGCGAGTCGGTCGACTACGAAGCCGAGCTCGGCGTGATCATCGGTCGCGCCGCGAAGGATGTCACCGCAGACGACGCGCTGAGCGCCGTGTGGGGCTACACGGTCGTCAACGACATCACCGCCCGCGACATCCAGTTCGCCGAGGCGCAGTGGTCGCGCTGCAAGTCGTTCGACGGGTTCACCCCGACCGGCCCGGTCGTCGTCACCGCGGACGAGATCCCCGACCCTCAGGACCTCCACATCTGGGCCGTGGTCGACGGTCAGACCGTCCAGGACGCCAGCACGGGGCAGATGGTGCGCAGCGTCGCGACGCTGATCGCGCACCTCTCGTCGTCGGCCACCCTCCAGCCCGGGACCCTGATCTCGACCGGCAGTCCTGGCGGCGCCGGATACTCTCGCGACCCGCAGATCTTCCTGCGCGATGGATCCACAGTCACGGTCGGCGTCGACGGGATCGGCGAGCTCACGACGCACTGCCGCACGATCGGCTGATCGCGCACCCGATACGACGAGAGAGGCGGATGCCCTGTGCATCCGCCTCTCTCGTCTGTTCTGCCTACGCCTCCGGGAGGTCCTCGGCGGCGACCACGGGGATGGCGGCGGTCACGGCCTCGAGACCCGACAGGCGTGCCGGCGAGATCTGCTTCATGACCTCCTCGCGCGACATGAGGCCCGCCTCGACGACCAGGTCGGCGACGTTGCGGTTGGTGAGCAGCGCCGTCTTCGCGAGCGCAGCCGACGCGGCGTAGCCGATGAACGGCGTCAGGGCCGTGACGACGCCGACCGAGGCGCCGACCATCGCGCCGAGACGCTCGCGGTTGGCGGTGATGCCGTCGACGCAGTTCACGCGCAGCGTCCACATGGCCTGGCGCATCCAGGTGATCGACTGGAAGATCGAGTGGGCGATGACCGGCTCGAAGGCGTTCAGCTGCAGCTGACCGCCCTCGACCGCCATGGTGACGGTGACGTCGGCGCCGGCCACCGCGAAAGCCACCTGGTTCACGGCCTCGGGGATGACCGGGTTGACCTTGCCCGGCATGATGCTGGAGCCGGCCTGCATGGCCGGGAGGTTGATCTCGCCGATGCCGGCCTGCGGACCCGACGAGAGCAGGCGCAGGTCGTTGCAGATCTTCGACAGCTTGATCGCGTTGCGCTTGAGCGACGAGGAGAACGACATGAAGGCACCCGTGTCGCTCGTCGCCTCGACCAGGTCGGTCGCGGTGCTCAGGTCGAGGCCGCTGATCTCGCGCAGGTGCTCGAGCACGGTGGGCGCGTAGTCGGGGTGGGTCGTGATGCCTGTGCCGATGGCGGTGGCGCCCATGTTGATCTCGGTGAGAAGAGAGGCGTTCTCGGTGAGTCGGGTGTGGTCTTCTCCGAGCGTCGTCGCGAAGCCGTTGAACTCCTGGCCGAGCGTCATCGGCACGGCGTCCTGCAGCTGCGTGCGGCCGACCTTCAGCACATCGTGGAACTCGTCGGCCTTGGTCAGGAACGACCGGCGCAGCAGCTCGAGCTCGTCGAGCAGCGAGACGAGATTCAGCGACAGGCCGATCTTCACCGCGGTCGGGTACACGTCGTTCGTGGACTGGCTGCGGTTGGTGTGGTCGATGGGCGAGAGGAACGCGTAGTCGCCCTTCTCCCGTCCCGCCATCTCGAGGGCGATGTTCGTGATGACCTCGTTGGCGTTCATGTTGGTCGACGTGCCGGCCCCGCCCTGGATCACGCCGACGATGAACTGATCGTGGAACTCGCCGTCGATCACGCGCTGCGCGGCGGCGTCGATCAGATCCGCCTTCTCGGGATCGAGCACGCCGATCTCCTTGTTCGCGCGCGCGCTCGCCTGCTTGACCATCGCGAGGCCGCGCACGAGGTCGGGGTACACCGAGATGGGCCGCTTCGTGATGGGGAAGTTCTGCTCGGCTCGCAGCGTGTGGACGCCGTAGTACGCGTCCCCCGGGATCTCGAGGCTTCCGATCGAATCGGTCTCTGTACGGGTAACAACAGGCGCAGAAGAGGCCATGTCACATCCTTGTGGGGTAGTGGCGATCAGGGATTCGGGGGATGCCACCAGTCTATGACGCTTCAGCGACCGGGCTTGCGGGAGAAGACGTCGAGTCGCTGTTCCGGGGTGAGCGATGCCATCTGCTCGGCCCACTCGCGCGTGAAGAAGTCGCCGGTGGGCGCATCGATCACCGGCACGACGGTGTGCGTGACGGTGTCGGGATACACGTGCACGAGCTGGAACGACTGCGCGGCGTCCATGCCGTTGACCTCGACGGCCGGGCGGGCGATGTTCATCGTGTAGCAGGTCGCCGAGGCGACACTGACCGGGATGCCGGCGAAGATCCCGTGCGACGAGTAGTGCAGATGGCCGGCGAGGATCGCTCGCACATCGCTGCCCCGGAGTATGTCGGCGAGGCGATCCTGATGGCGGAGCTCGAGGATGTCGAACAGCGGGATGTGGCTGGGCAGCGGAGGGTGATGCATGGCGAGGATCGTGCCGTGCGGCGCCGGCTCGCTGAGGGCATCGCGCAGCCACTCGAGCTGCTCGGCGTCCAGGTCGCCGTGATGCCAGCCCGGCACGCTCGTGTCGAGCGCGATGACCCGCAGTCCGTCGAGGTCCCACACCCCCGTCACCGGCTGCTCGGTCGGCGCGAGCCCCAGCAGGTGCTGTCGCAGTGCGGGCCGCTCGTCGTGGTTGCCCGCCACCCAGATGACCTGGCAGCCGAGATCGGCGGCGAAGGGCTCGACCGCCGCGCGGAGGCGGCGGTACGCGTCGGGCTCACCCAGGTCGGCGAGATCGCCTGTCACGACGATCGCCGCGGGTCGGGCGCCGGTGTCGCGGATGGCGTCGAGCGTTCGCTCCAACGTGCTCTCGACGTCGTACCTCTCCCCCAGTCGCGCGCCGCCTGCGAGCAGATGCGGATCGCTGACGTGCACGATGACGTGCGATGCAGGTTCGTGACCGCCGAAGGAGTAGTGCGCTGGCATGGCCTAAGCCTAGAACTGCCTCCGCCGGCGCGCAGGTGATCGGGTGTCAGCCGAGGACGATGAGGAGGATGCCGCCGATGACGGCCGCGCCGCACAGCACGAAGCAGGCGATCGCGCCGGCGAAGGCGAGAGTCTTCTGCCCCTCGCTGAGCGGGCTCTTGCGCGCGGCCTTCTCGGCCTGCTTCGCGGCTCGCTTGATCTCCTTCTCGGAGAGCACGGTGATGGCATCCGTGAACTCCGCAGGTGTCACCACCGGCACACGACCGGCGCGCACCAGCATCCGCAGACCCAAGGCGTAGAAGAGAACGATCGAGCCGGCACCGAGCAGTGCGGCGAGGAAGACGTTGAGGAAGGCGCTCCAGTCGATCGAGATCATCGTGCGTCCTCCTGCTCGTCCACGGCGATGTCCCACTCGGCCAGCCTCGCGCGCTCCTTGCGGCTCGCGCTGAGCAGCTCCCACTCCTGTGCGGCGCGCTCGGCCTCTGCGAACTTCTCGGCGGCCTTCTGCGCGGCCCGCTTGGCGGCCTTCACCTCGGCGGGCGAGGCTCCGACCTTCTTCAGCTTCTTCGCACGCCGCGCGGCCCGCTCGGCCTCATCGGCCTTGCGCTCGGCGCGCTCCAGAGCCCGCATCAGCTCGATGCGGGTGGCGCGGCGCGTCGGGCCAGGCACCTCGGGCTGGTCGACCGCGAGGCCGGACTCGGCCACGTCGCTCATCGCGTTGGCGTGGGTGACCTCGTTGCGGCGCGAGTAGAGGAACAGGCCGATGATGACAGCGAGGGCGAGGACGGCGTCTATCGCGACGCCCCAGACACCGAGACGGATGACCAGCAGTGCGGCGAGCGCGCCGACGCCGCCGGCGGCGGGAAGCGTGAGCAGCCAGCCGATCGCGATGCGGCCGGCGGTGGCCCAGCGCACCGAGGCGCCTCGACGGCCGAGCCCGGAGCCGATGACGGAGCCGGAGGCGACCTGCGTGGTCGACAGGGCGAAGCCGAGAGCGCTGGAGGCGAGGATCGTCGCAGCGGTCGAGCTCTCGGCCGAGAAACCCTGCGCGGGCTTGACCTCGGTGAGCCCCTTGCCGAGGGTGCGGATGATGCGCCAGCCGCCGAGGTAGGTGCCCAGTGCGATCGTGAAGGCGCAGGCGACGATGACCCACAGCTGCGGCTCGTGGTGTGCACCGGACTGCCAGCCGATGGTGATGAGGGCGAGGGTGATCACGCCCATGGTCTTCTGCGCGTCGTTCGTGCCGTGCGCGAGCGCGACCAGCGACGAGGTGAAGATCTGCCCCACCGGAACCCGGAGCGGCCGTCGGGCTTGCCGTCGTAGCGGCGCGTGACTCCGTAGGCGATCTTCGTCGCGGCGAACGCGATGATGCCCGCGGTGAGCGGAGCGATCACGGCCGGCAGGATGATCTTCGAGAGCACCATGCCGAAGTCGATGCCTGAGGCTCCGACGCCGACGAGTGTTGCCCCGATCAGGCCGCCGAACAGCGCGTGCGACGAGCTCGAGGGCAGGCCGAGCAGCCAGGTGAGCATGTTCCAGGTGATCGCGCCGATGAGACCGGCGAAGATCAGCGGGAGGAAGACGTCGGCGCCCATCTTGCTGATCGCGTCCTCACGGACGATGCCGCCCGAGACGGTCTTCGCGACCTCTGTCGACAGGAAGGCGCCGACGAGGTTCAGCACGGCGGCCAGGAGCACCGCGGTCTTCGGCTTGAGCGCGCCGGTCGCGATGGGCGTCGCCATCGCGTTGGCGGTGTCATGGAATCCGTTGGTGAAATCGAAGAAGAGTGCCAGCGCGATGACCAGCACGACGACGAGGGCTGCGGTTTCCACCGGTCTCTTTCGTTGGGACTGCCAGGGAGGGGCCGAGAGCTCGGCTGTGACGAACGAAGAGTTCACCGTGGGTTTGCCATCCGTTAAAGGAACCCGAATGAATCCTCCCACCCTGCCCGGTCGTGGTCAACTCGCCGGGTAGCGTGGCAGGGTGATCGAATCCCGCATCCGTCCGCCCGAGGCCATCCGACGAATCACCACCCGCTCGCATCATGGCGACGTCTTCGACGACCCCTATGAGTGGCTGCGCGACAAGGAGGATGCCGGGGTGCTCGCCCACCTCGAGGCCGAGAACGCGTACACCGACGCGCGGACCTCTCATCTCGCGCCGCTGCGAGAGAAGCTCTTCGAGGAGGTCAAGTCGCGTGTGCAGGAGACCGACCTGTCGGTGCCGACGCGACGAGGTGACTGGTGGTTCTACGGTCGCACCGAGGAGGGCGCGCAGTACGGCATCCAGTGCCGTACCGCGGCGAGCGGCGACGACTGGACTCCCCCTGCACTCGAGCCGGGCGTGCCCGTCCAGGGCGAGCAGGTGCTGCTCGACGGCAACGTCGAGGCTGAGGGTCACGAGTTCTTCTCGCTCGGCGCGTTCGACGCGTCCGATGACGGAACGCGCCTGCTGTGGTCGGTGGACGTCGAGGGATCCGAGCTGTACACCGTGCACGTGCGAGACCTGGTGACGGGCGAGAAGCTCGACGACGTGATCCCGAACACAGGTCAGGCGTTCTTCACCCCCGACGGCACGGCGATCCTGTACACGACGCGCGACGACGCCTGGCGACCGGACACGCTGTGGCTGCACCGAATCGGCACGCCGGTGGATGCAGATGTGAAGCTGTTCCATGAGCCGGACGAGCGATTCTGGATGGGCGCCGGGATCACCCGCAGCCGCAAGTACCTCGTGATCGGACTCGGCTCGAAGATCACCAGCGAGGAGCTGCTGCTTGATCTCTCCGACCTGAGCGCGGAGCCGCAGGTGGTCTGGCCGCGCAGGGACGGCGTGGAGTACTCGGTCGACCATGCGGTGGTCGACGGCGAGGATCGGCTGCTGATCCTGCACAATCAGGACGCCCTGGACTTCGAGCTCGTCTCGGTCGCGGCATCCGACCCGCAGGGCGAGCGGCGGGTGCTCATGCCCCACCGTGCGGGCAGGCGGATCATCGACGTCGACTGCTTCCGGGACTTCGCGACGATCGAGTACCGCAGCGAGGGCCTGGTGCGCGCCGGGATCATGGACCTCACCACGGGGACGGTGGACGAGGTCGAGTTCGACGAGCCGCTGTTCGACGCGTACTTCAGCGGCAACCCGGAGTGGCACTCGCCCTTCCTGCGGATGACCTACACGTCGTTCGTCACGCCATCGCAGGTGCTCGACCTCGACGTCGCGACCGGCGAGAAGCACCTGCGCAAGCAGATGGCTGTGCTCGGCGGTTACGACCCCGCCGACTACGGGCAGCAGCGGGTCTGGGCCACCGCACCCGACGGCGCACAGGTGCCGATATCGCTCGTCTGGAAGCGCTCGTTCGGCGAACCGGGCGACGAGCCGCGCGCCGTGCACCTGTATGGCTATGGCTCGTACGAGCACTCCATCGACCCCGGGTTCTCGACGATGCGCCTGTCGATGCTCGATCGCGGCGTCGTCTTCGCCGTGGCGCACGTGCGCGGCGGCGGTGAGATGGGCCGGCACTGGTACGACCAGGGCAAAGAGCTGCACAAGCGCAACACGTTCACTGATTTCATCGCCTGCGCCCGTCACCTCATCGACAGCGGGGTCACCGAACCGCGTCGACTGGTCGCAGAGGGCGGCAGCGCCGGCGGCCTGCTCATGGGCGCGGTCGCGAACCTCGCCCCAGAGCTGTTCGCGGGGATCCTGGCCGGAGTCCCCTTCGTCGATGCGCTCACCTCCATCCTCGACCCGTCGCTGCCGCTCACGGTCGTCGAGTGGGACGAGTGGGGCGACCCGCTGCACGACGCCGAGGTGTACGCGTACATGAAGACGTACACGCCGTACGAGAACATCCGCGAGGGGGTGGCGTATCCGCGCATCCTGGCGATGACCTCGCTCAATGACACGCGCGTGCTGTACGTCGAACCGGCGAAGTGGGTGGCCGCGCTGCGGCACGCGGGCGCGCAGGACGTGATTATGAAGTGCGAGATGTCAGCCGGGCACGGCGGCGTCAGCGGGCGCTACAACTCCTGGCGCGAGCGCGCCTTCGAGCTCGCCTGGATGCTTGACGTGCTGGGCCTCGCCGACTGAGCACCCGCCTCCTTCCGCCCCCGAGTCGGTCGCCGGAATCCGGCAACCGTCCCCAGATCCGGATGCCTTGGCGCCAAGGCATCCGGATCTCAGGCGAACTGTCGGAACTGAGGCGCACCCCGTCCGGCTCGCCCGACCCCGGTCGCCCCGACCCCGGACGCTCGCCTCCGACCCCGGTCGCCGGAATCCGGCAAATGTCCCCAGATCCGGATGCCCCCGCCCCGGGCATCCGGATCTCAGGCCAACCACCGGAACTGAGGCGCACCCCTCCGGCCACCTGAACCCCGACGCACCCGACCCCGGTGGCCGGAATCCGGCAACCGTACCCAGATCCGGGTGCCCGCGCGCCAAGCATCCGGATCTCAGGCGAGCTGCCGGATCTGGAGAGTGCCGCCGATCACTCTGCACAAAGGGCGATTCCGCACAGTCCCTCCACAGAAGGCGATTCCGGGCAGCGCCTCATCCTTCGTTGGCGCAGAGTGAGCTGATGCTCCTCACTGAATGGCTCACGCGCCGTGACGGCATCGCGCACACCTCCGAGATATATGCGGCCGGCTTCACCAAACACGCGATCGCAGCCGCGGTTCACCGCGGCGGGCTCGCGCGGGTGCGGCGCTCGTGGATCGCAACGCACGATTGCGACCCGCAGCTCATGGCCGCGATCGCCGCCGGAGGGCGGTTGACGTGTGTCAGTCAGGCGAGACGACTGGGTCTGTGGATCCCTGATGACCCGCTCGTCCACCTCGTCGTGCCACCGGGTGCAGGTAAGACGAAGGCCGCGGACAGCAGAATCCACTGGTCCATCGGCCCCGCGCCCGTACACGAACGAGCGCCTGTCGACCCGCTGATCAATGTGCTGCATCACGTCGCTCGCTGCCTCGACTCGCGTCCTGCACTCGCGGTCTGGGAGTCCGCACTGAACAAGAAACTCATCGCGCCGGCGGTGCTGGAACGCGTGCGCTGGCGAGGCAACCGCGAGAAGCGCCTCTGCGGCGTTGCGACTGCACTCTCGGATTCCGGCGTCGAGACCGAGTTCAGGCTGCTGATGAAGGCGATCGGGATCAGCATCCGGCAGCAGGTCTGGATCGATGGCCACCCTGTCGACGCCGTCATCGGCGACAGGCTGATCGTGCAGCTCGACGGCTTCGAGCACCACAGCACGGCAGCCGCACGTCGTCGCGACATCGAGGCGGATGCACGCCTCAGGCTGCGCGGATACTCGGTGCTGCGCTTCGACTACTACCAGGTCTTCTTCCAGCCCGAACTGGTCCAGAGCATCATGCTCGGCGCTGTCGCCCAGGGGCTTCACCTCGCCGCCTGAGCCTCGTCGGCCCCGGAATCCGGCAACCCTCCCCAGATCCGGACGCCCAGGCACCAGGCATCCGGAACTCAGGCGAACACCGGAACCCAGGCCCGCCCGACCCCGGCCCCGGAACCCGGCAACCGTCCCCAGATCCGGACGCCCAGGCACCCAGCATCCGGAACTCAGGCGAACACCGGAACCCAGGCCCACCCGACCCCGGCCCCCGAAATCCGGCAACCCTCCCCAGTTCCGGATGCCCGGGCACCAAACATCCGGAACTCAGGCGAACTGCCGGAACCGAGAGGCCGAAGCCCGAGACCCCGCCGACACCGACCCGGATCAGCCGAACAGCGCCGCGGCCTCGTCGTAGCGCTCACGGGGCACGGTCTTCAGCTCGCCGAGTGCGTCGGCGAAGGGGACCCGCACGATGTCGGTGCCGCGCATGGCGACCATCTGGCCCCAGCACTCGTCGACCAGTGCGTCTGCGGCGTTCAGGCCGAGCCTCGTAGCGAGCACGCGATCGAAGCCGGAGGGCGACCCACCGCGCTGGATGTGGCCGAGCACGGTCGAACGGGTCTCGATGCCGGTGATGCGCTCGATCTCCGGCGCGAGGATCTCGCTGATGCCTCCGAGACGCGGGCGGTTGAACGCATCCAGACCCTTGTCGCTGTACGCCTCGTCCATCCCCGTCAGCGTGAAGCCCTCGGATACGACGACCAGCGGCGCCCGTCCTCTGTCGTGAGCGCTGGTGACCAGCGCGCAGATCTCGTCCATCGACATCGGCACCTCGGGGATGCAGATGACGTGGGCGCCGGATGCCATGCCCGCGTGCAGCGCGATCCAGCCGACGTGCCGGCCCATCACCTCTGCCACCATGCATCGCTGGTGGGAGTCGCCTGTGGTGCGCAGTCGGTCCATGGCGTCCGTGGCGATGTTGACGGCCGTGTCGAAGCCGAACGAGTAGTCGGTCGCGTGCAGGTCGTTGTCGATGGTCTTCGGGACGCCCAGCACCTTGATGCCGTCCTTCGAGAGCCGGTCAGCCGCGGCGAGAGTCCCTTCTCCGCCGATTGCTACGACTCCGTCGATGCCGTGCGCGGCGAGGGTCCTGGCGATCTTCTCCGCGCCGCCGCGTGGCCCTCGTACGGGTTGGTCCGGCTCGTGCCGAGGATGGTCCCGCCGACCTTCGACAGGCCCTTCACCTCGTGGCGGGTCAGCGGGAAGAAGTCGCCGTCGACGACTCCGCGCCAGCCGTCGCGGATTCCGACGAACTCGAGGTCGTGGTTCGTAGTGCCCTTGAGCACGATGCCGCGGATGACGGCGTTGAGCCCGGGGCAATCGCCGCCGCTGGTGAGGATGCCGATCTTCATGCTGCTGCCTTCGTGCTTCAGGGAAAGGGGAAGAGGAGGCGACGCTGCCTGTTGTCGACACTAGTGCCGATCGCATCCAGAAGCCATTCGAAAGCAGCGAAAATGACGGATCTTGCCAGCCGGTCAGCGGCGATCACGGATTCTTGGCAGGAATTGTGCCTGAATGACGAGAACGGGCGCTAAGAACAATAGTTCTTAACGCCCGTTCTTCGGCCTTGGATCACTCGCCGCCCAGAGCCTCCCGCAGAAGGTGCATGAGGGCCGCCAGCTGCACGGACTCGCCCGGCTCCTCGGCGACCGCTTCGCCGTCGAGGGCGCGGGCCGCGAGACCCTGCTTCTGGTCGATGAGCTCGGCGATCTTCGTGTCGAGCGTGTGCGCGGCGATGATGCGCCATGCGGTCACCGGCTCGTCCTGCCCGATGCGGTGCACGCGGTCGATCGCCTGGGTCTGCTCCGCCGCCGTCCAGCTCAGCTCGGCCAGCACGACGTTCGACGCCACCTGCAGGTTCACGCCGACGCCCGCCGCGGTGAGCGAGCAGACCGCGACCCCGACCTCGGGGTCGGTGTTGAACGCGTCGATCGCCTGCTGACGAGCGGGGGTGGTCTGGTCGCCTCGGATCGAGACCGACTTGATCCCGACCGCAGCGAAGTGCGCCTCGGCCTGATCCATCACGTCGACATGCTTCGCGAAGAACACGACCTTCTCGACCGAGCGCTGCAGCTGTGCGGCGTAATCTGCCGCGAGCAGGGCCTTGGCCTGGCCGATCTTGCGGACCATCGTGAAGACGTTGTCACCGCCGGCGCCCGCCGCCTTCGACTCCTCGAGCTCGTTGTGAGCGACGAGACGCACGATGTCGTCGTCGATCTCGCCGTGCGCTGCGGCCGACGGCCCGTGGGTCGCGGTGCGCGCCTCGACGATGCGCCGATACTTCGCCGCCATCCGCTCGCCCAGCTCGCGCTCGGCGGCCCGGATGCCCCGTCCGAACTCGTCATCGAGCTGCACCGGCAGATCGGCGATCAGCTTGTCCGGCAGGTCGGCGGCGACGTCCTTCTTCTTGCGACGGACGATGCCCATCGAGATGACGGCCTCGCGCGCTTCGGCGTAGAACGACTTGTCGGCGGGGGTCAGCCCCGTGGCATCGAGCTTCTCCATCAGCGCCTGCGTGGGTTTCTCGCCGTTGGTCCAGCCGAGGAATCGCCAGATCGCGTCGAAGTCCTCGACGTCGTTGATCAGCGGCGTTCCGGTCAGGGCGAGCATGAGCGGGCTGCGCTCGCGGTCGCGGATGCGGGCGGCCAGAGCGAGCACGTTCTGCGAACGCTGTGACGAGAGGTTCTTGATGAAGTGCGCCTCGTCGACGACCATTCCCTTCAGGCCGATCGATCCGAGCCACGAGAGGTGGCGATCGAGGATCTCGTAGTTGACGATGAACACGTCGGCGAAGGCATCGATGTCGGCGCCGTCACCCTGGATGACGGTGGCGCGGCGCTGAGGCGTCCACCGCTCGACCTCCCGCGCCCAGTTCATCTTCACGACGTTCGGCACGACCACCAGCAGCGGGTAGGCGTCGGCGACCGATGCGGCGAGCACCGACTGCGCTGTCTTGCCGAGTCCGGGCTCGTCGGCCAGCAGGAAGCTGCGGTGACCCGCGCGGACCGCCTCCACGAAGCGCGACTGGTGCACCATGACCTCGCGGCCCTTGGGCGAGATGTGGTCGTACTCCGGTGTCGGAGGCAGCTCCATGGTGGCCGCTCCCCACCGGCTCCTGATTCGAATGCCTTGTACAGCGGACCCATCAGCTCCCAGCCGTCGAGGCGACGGCGCGGGACCGCGGCCGGCCGCGGGGTGAGGTCGGGCGCGAGGAACGGCGTCGCGAGCAGGCGCGATTCGACCGAGGGCGGGGTGACCTGCTTCTCGGCGAGCGCGGCGGGCACGACGGGGGTCTGGACGATCGGGGCCACGTCGGTGATCACGAGCTCTTCGGGTGCGAGCTCTGCGCCCGATTCGAGCAGCCAGTCGCGGCGCATGCGCTTCGCAACTGGCGAGGTGGCCTGATCGGCCTCGAGCAGCTGGATCAGGGATGTGTCGCGCGCAGCCGTCTTCGCAAGGATGGTCGCCACGCCGTCGAGCCGCTTGAGCAGCTCGGCGCGCGCGGCGTCGGTCAGCTCTCCGTCGGCCTTCACCCTGGCGCGCTCCTCGCGCACCAGGAACGCGATCACCTGGAACTTGACCCGATTGGTCGGGCCCAGCTTCGCGCGCTGCGCCTTCGCCTCGATCTCCCGGACCTTGCGGGCGAGGATCGGGATCAGGGGCGCCTCTTCATCTCGACGTGACGTCTTCTTTCGCCGCGGTGCGGCGGTCGCCGTGCTCGGCATGCTCCTCCTGAGCGTGAGTGCCGAAGGGCCGAAGGGGCCTTCGGTTCGTTGCGGTCATCCGCGTGTGGCGCCAGCCAGGACCGTGCGGATATCGGTGCTCGGCTGCACGCGCATGGCGGCTGTCGTCGAGCACTGCTTCGAGTTTAGGCCATCTGGCCGTCTCCGGCCCAGATGGGACACGAGTCCGCTGTGGAATCAGCTCAGCCCGAGACGCGCGCGCGCCACGGAGACGTCATCGGCGATCTGCGCGATGAGCGCCTCCATGCCCTCGAACGCCACCATGCCGCGAAGATGGTCGGTGAACTCGACGGTGACTCGATGGCCGTACAGGTCGAGCCCCGTCGCGTCGAGAACGTGCGCCTCGACCTGGCGCCGCTCGACGTCGTCGAAGGTCGGGTTGGTGCCCACCGAGATCGCGGCAGGGTGCCGGATGCCCGTCACATGGTCCTCCAGCCAGCCCGCGTACACGCCGTCGGCCGGCGCAAGGGCGTCGATCATCTCCGACAGGTTGGCGGTCGGGAATCCGAGCTCGCGGCCCCGCTTGAGCCCGTGCACGACCTCTCCGGTGACGCTGACCGGGCGGCCGAGAACGGTGGCCGCCTGTGCGACGTCGCCTGCCGCGAGCAGCTCGCGGACCCAGGTCGACGACACGCGTCGTCCGCCGCCCTCCGGCGTGACGTCGTCGACGACGTCGACGGTGAAGCCGTGTTTCGGGCCCAGCTGCTGCAGAAGCTCGGGGGTGCCCGCCCCGCCCTGCCCGAAGCGGAAGTCGCGGCCGACCAGGATCATGACCGCGTGCAGCGCATCGACCAGGATGTCGCGGACGAAGTCCTCGGCGGGCAGCGATGCGAGCGCCCGGTCGAAGGTGAGCACGAGGGTGGCATCGAGATCGAGCTCGCCGAGCAGCTCGACCTTGCGCTCCGTGGCCACGACGTTCTCGGGGCACAGCTCAGGGCGCAGCACCTCGAGCGGGTTCCGATCGAAGGTCACGGCGACGGTGCGGGCGCCGATCGCTGCGGCGTCCTCCCGCATGCGCTCGATCACCGCGCGGTGGCCGACGTGCACGCCGTCGAACTTGCCGATCGCGACCACCGAGCGGCCGAAGTCGGCAGGCACCTCGGACGGGTCGCGGAAGACGATCATGCCGACTCTCCCTGCGGACGATGGGTGCGCAGCCACCACAGGCCGAACACCGGCAGCACGAGCGGAACGAAAAGATACCCCATGCCGAAGTACGACCACACGCTGTCATGGCCGAACAGCGCCGGTGCGAGGAGGCTGAGCGCGCCCACGACGACCACGCCGGTCAGCTCGAAGACGATCGCCACCCATGCGACCGAGTACCACCCTCGTCGGTGCGCGAGCACGAGGGCGAGGGTCGCGAGGATGTAGACGACGGCGGCGAGCGCCGAGAGGCCGTACGCGAGAGGGGCCTCTTCGAAGCGGCGGACGATCTGCACGAAACTGCGACCGGTGGCCGCCAGCGCCATCACGGCGTAGACGATGACGAGGACTCGGCCGATGCCCGTCATCCGGGTGCGCGAAACGGTGTGGGACATTGCGTCCTCCATCTTACGCGTGACGGAGGTGGGGCCCGGCTGCGTCACGCGACCTGGATCGTCCAGATCGCCTGCATCCGCCACAGCATGATGGCCAGTGACAGGCCGATCACCCCGAGGATGACCGTGCTCCACCTGGTGCGGTCGAGCAGCGCCCATGCCGTGCCCCCTATCGGCAGCAGCACTGCCGATACGAGATACACCCAGAACTCCAGGAGGTCGCCGGTGGGAGGGTTGCCCGCCAGCGGGGCGACGATCGCCACGACGACCTGAGCGATCAGCAGCACCTCGACCAGGAGAAGGCTGCCCACGCTCCAGTCGCTCGGGCGGCGGCCCGCGAGCCCGGCTGTCACGCAGAACAGCCCGGCAGCGCACGCGACGGAGATCTGCACGACGGTGAACCACAGGATCATGCCTGCACCTCCGGCATGTTCATGGCGCTCTTGATGTCGTTGCCGCGCGCCTCTATGACGCCGACGAGCATGCCCTCCGGGTCGATCGCGGCCACCTCCGACGCCGGCAGCCGGTCGGCCCGGCCGTGCAGTCGCTTGCCGTGGCGGAGGTCGATGGCCTCCTGCGCATCCACCCGGAGCACGGGCATGGTGCGAGCCGCCGCCTCGGCGGGCGTCAGCACGGAGGCGCCGGTCAGATCGTCGACGCCCACCGCCTCGGAGACGTCGAAACCTCCGACGCGGGTTCGCCTGAGGGCCGTGAGATGCCCGCCGACGCCCAGCCCGTCGCCGAGGTCGCGCGCGAGCGCGCGGATGTAGGTGCCGGACGAGCAGTCCACGACGACGTCCAGTTCGATGAGGCCCTCCGCACGGCGCGTCTGCAGCACGTCGAACCGCGAGACGGTCACCTCCCGTGCGGCGAGCTCGACCTCCTCCCCCGCACGCACCCGATCGTACGCGCGGCGGCCGTCGACCTTGATCGCCGAGACCGAGCTCGGCACCTGCGCGATCGCGCCGGTGAGCGCGGCGATGCCTGTCGCGATGCTCTCGTCGGTCACCGCCCCGAGCACCGCGGCGTCGGCCGTCGCGACCGATTCGCCCTCTGCGTCGTCGGTGGTGGTGCGCGCGCCGAGGCGGATCGTGGCGGTGTACGTCTTGTCGGCGCCGACGATGTAGGTCAGCAGCCTCGTCGCGCCTTCGATGCCGATCACCAGCAGTCCCGTCGCCATCGGGTCGAGGGTGCCGGCATGGCCGACCTTCCGGGTGCCGAACGCCCGCCTGGTGCGGGCGACCACGTCGTGACTGGTCAGCCCGCCTGGTTTGTCGACGAGCAGGATGCCGGGTGGGACCATCCCTCCAGCCTAGAGCGTGTCAGCGGCACACCGTGATCGCGGCGACGACCACCCCGTCGAGCAGCATTCGAGGCCTGCTGCATCAGCATCGAGCCCACGAGCTCTGCTGTGCATGTCGTCTTGGTGTTCGTCGTGAGCTCGCTCCCCGTGTCAGCCGCTTAGGCTGGGCGTGATGCCCTCGCCCTCGACGATCCCCTCCGCCCTGTGGCGACCAGCCCTGCTGGAATGGTACGCCGATGCGGCCCGGGATCTCCCCTGGCGGCGTTCGGGGTTCTCTGATCGCTACGGCGCCTGGGGCACGCTGGTCAGCGAGTTCATGCTGCAGCAGACGCCGGTCAACCGGGTGATCCCCCACCTGGATGCGTGGCTGCGCCGGTGGCCGACACCGTCGGCGATGTCGAACGCCACCCCTGCCGAGGTCGTGCATCAGTGGGCGAACCTCGGCTATCCGCGGCGCGCGCTGTGGCTTCATCGGGCTGCGATCGAGATCGTCGAGCGTCACGGCGGCGTCGTGCCACGGGACGTCCCCGCGCTGCTTGCGCTCTCGGGCATCGGCGAGTACACCGCCCGCGCCGTGGCGGTATTCCACTACGGAGACAGGCATCCGGTCGTCGACACGAACACCCGTCGGGTGATCGCCAGGGCGGTCGACGGCCGATCGCAGCCCGATCCCCCCGCCAAGCGCGATCTCGCGCGGATGGCTGAATTGCTGCCAGTCGACGTCGCGGAGTCCGCGCTCTTCAACGCCGCCATGATGGAGCTCGGCGCGGTCATCTGCACAGCGCGCGCACCGGAATGCGAGGCCTGCCCTCTGGCATCCCGCTGCGCATGGGTCGCCGCAGGCCGGCCAGACACAGGTGACACGCGACGCAGGCAGCCGCGCTTCGAAGGGTCCGACCGCCAGGCGCGCGGAGCCGTGCTGCGGAGTCTCCGCGAGGCATCGGCCCACACGCTGCCTGCCGCAGAGGTGGTCGCCGACTGGCCGGATGCGGCTCAGCGCGACCGTGCGATCGACTCGCTCATCGCCGACGGCCTGATCGAGGCCGTCGGCGGGATGCTGCTGCTCCCGCGCTGAGCGGGAGCAGCGTCAGTCCTCGTCCTCGTCGTCGCGACGGTACGGGTCGGCCTCGCCTGCATGCGTCGCGGACGACGCGAGCTTCGCCACCTCGGCGTCGCGCTCGCGCGCCTCGCGCAGGAGGTCGGCGATGTGCCCTGCGCTCTCGGGCAGGGCGTCGGGGATGAATTCGAGCGTGGGCACCAGCCGCACATTGAGCTGACGCCCGACCTCCTTGCGCAGCAGGCCGGTCGCCGAGGTGAGCGCGGCGCCGCTCGCGACACGCTCCTCGTCCGTGCCGAGCACGGTGTAGAAGACCGACGCGTGCTGCAGGTCTCCCGAGACGCGCACGTCGGTGATGGTCACGAATCCGAGACGCGGGTCGCGCAGACCCTTCTCGAGACGCTCGGCGAGGATGACGCGGATGCGATCCGCGAGTCGTGCCTGTCGTTCTCCAGCCATGTTCCCATTCCTTCTGAGGACAGATGAGGGGCGCCCGCGGGCGCCCCTCACCGTATCGCTGTGATCAGCCGCGAGGCTTCTCGACGAGCTCGGTCGTCTCGATCTCGTCGCCGATCTGGATGTCGTTGTACTTGCCGAGTCCGATACCGGCCTCGAAGTCGGTGCGGACCTCGGTGACGTCGTCCTTGAAGCGGCGCAGCGACTCGATGGCAAGGCCATCGGCGATGACGACGCCGTCGCGGATGACGCGCGCCTTCGCGTTGCGCGTGATCGTTCCGGAGCGGACGATGACACCCGCGATGTTGCCGAACTTGGAGGAGCGGAACACCTCGCGGATCTCGGCCACGCCCGACTGGACCTCTTCGAACTCGGGCTTGAGCAGGCCCTTGAGGGAGTTCTCGATCTCGTCGATCGCGGAGTAGATCACCGAGTAGAACCGCACGTCGACGCCCTCGCGGGCGGCCGCCTCGCGGGCCTTCGTGTCGGGACGGACGTTGAAGCCGACGATGATCGCGTTGTCGATCGTCGCCAGGTTCACATCCGACTCGGTGATCGCACCGACACCGCGGTGGATGATGCGCAGCTGCACCGAGTCGTCGACCTCGATCTTGAGCAGCGACTCCTCGAGCGCCTCGACGGCACCGGACACGTCGCCCTTGATGATGAGGTTGAGCGTCTCGACCTTGCCCTCTTCGAGAGCGCGGGTGAAGTCCTCGAGCGAGATGCGCTTGCGGGCCTTGGCCAGCAGGGCGTTGCGCTCGACGGCCTCACGCTTCTCGGCGATCTGGCGGGCCATGCGGTCCTCTTCGGTGACGATGAAGACGTCACCGGCGCGCGGCACGGAGTTCAGACCCTGCACCTGCACCGGACGCGAGGGCGCTGCCTCTGCGACGGCCTCGCCGTTCTCGTCGAGCATCGCGCGAACGCGGCCGTAGGCGGTTCCGGCGACGATCGCATCGCCGACGCGCAGCGTTCCGGACTGGATCAGCACGGTCGCGACCGAACCGCGGCCCTTGTCGAGCTTCGCCTCGATGGCGACACCACGGGCTGCCTTGTTCGGGTTGGCCGTCAGGTCGAGACCGGCGTCGGCCGTGAGCAGGACGGCGTCGATCAGATCCTGGATGCCCGTCCCGTTGCGAGCCGACACGTCGACGAACATGACGTCTCCGCCGTACTCCTCTGCGACCAGACCGTACTCGGTGAGCTGCTGGCGCACCTTGGCGGGGTTGGCCTCGGGCTTGTCGACCTTGTTGACCGCGACCACGATCGGGACCTCGGCCGCCTGCGCGTGGTTCAGCGCCTCGACCGTCTGCGGCATGATGCCGTCGTCGGCGGCGACCACGAGGATCGCGATGTCGGTCACCTGAGCACCACGGGCACGCATGGCGGTGAACGCCTCGTGACCGGGGGTGTCGATGAAGGTGACCGCACGGTCGATGCCCTCGTGCTCGGTCCAGATCTGGTAAGCACCGATGTGCTGGGTGATGCCGCCGGCCTCGCCCTCGATGACATTCGTCTGGCGGATCGCGTCGAGCAGTCGGGTCTTACCGTGGTCGACGTGACCCATGACGGTGACCACGGGAGGACGGATCTCGAGGTCGTCCTCGCTCTCGGCTTCGAGCTCGGCCTCGAGATCGAGACCGAAGCCCTCGAGGAGCTCCTTGTCCTCGTCCTCGGGCGAGACCATCTGGATCTTGTAGCCCAGCTCCTCGCCGAGCACCTCGAACGTCGCCTCGTCCAGCGACTCGGTGGCTGTGGCCATCTCGCCGAGGTTGAAGAGGATGGTGACCAGGGTGCCGGGCTGGACGGTGTAGCCGTTCAGTGCCTCGAGCTTGTCGGCGAAGTCGGCGATCGATGCGCCGCGGCGCAGTCGGATGATCTCGCCGTTGCCCTTGGAGACGTTGACGCCGCCGACGACCGGCGCCGACCGCATCTCGAATTCCTGACGCTTCGCGCGACGCGACTTGCGCTGCTTGCTCTTGCCGCCGCCCTTGCCGAAGGCGCCTGCAGTACCGCCGCCGGGGCCGCGCCCACGACCGCCGCCACCGCCGGGTCGACCTGCGAAGCCGCCGCCAGGACGCTGGAAGCCGCCGCCAGCACCCGCACCCGCACCGGCACCGCCGGGACGGCCGGGAGCGCCGGGACGCTGCTGGAACGGTGCGCCGGGACGGCCGCCCTGACCACCGCGTGCGCCACCGGGACGCCCGGGACGCGGAGCGCCGACACGCGGCGAACCGGGGCGAGGAGCCTGCGGCCGCGGGATGTTGCCCGGCGTGGGCCGCTGGCCCATGCCCTGCTGCGACGCGAAGGGGTTGTTGCCAGGGCGGGGACCGGCGGGACGCTGGCCCATGCCCTGAGCGGAAGAGAACGGGTTGTTGCCGGGACGCGGGGCGCCCGGCTTCGGAGCGCCGCCGGGCTTCGGAGCGCTGTCGCCGGAAGCGGGGGCGCTGCCGCCGGGCTTGGGCGCTGCGGGCTTGGCGGGCCCGGGCGTGGGTGCGCCCGACGTCGCCGCGGGCGCCTCAGGCGCTGCGGGCGCCTCTTCGGGGGCGGCCGGAGCCGCCTTCTTCG
Source organism: Microbacterium esteraromaticum (assembly GCF_014084045.1). Classification (NCBI taxonomy): domain Bacteria; kingdom Bacillati; phylum Actinomycetota; class Actinomycetes; order Micrococcales; family Microbacteriaceae; genus Microbacterium; species Microbacterium esteraromaticum. The sequence goes on along the minus strand of NZ_CP043732.1, from coordinate 2,616,413 downwards.
CCGGTCCCGGCTTCGGGCCGGGGGTCGGCGCCTTGGGTGCCGCGGCGGCGGGCTTGGCAGCCGGCTTCGCCTCGGTCTTCTCTGCCGGCTTCGCGTTGGGGTCGGCCTCGATCGCGGCGCGCAGCTTGCGCGCCACCGGGGGCTCCACCGTCGAAGACGGGCTCTTCACGAACTCGCCTAGCTCCTTGAGCTTCGCGAGTGCGAACTTGCTGTCGACGCCGAGTTCAGCGGCGATCTCGTGCACACGTGGTTTGGCAGCCACAATTCTCCTGTCTGGGTCGGTCCGCCCAGGCAGGGCAGACCACTAGTCGCGGACGGGTCTCATTTCGAGCCGTTCACTTTGTTTCCATAGCCGTTCAGCCTTTGTTCCGGTGGAAGTACCGTTGGATGGTCTGCGCGTCCTCCGCCTCGGGGAACCCGATGGACGGCGGCACGCGGAGTGCTCGTGCGAAGGCCTTTCGCCGCAGAGCGGTGTCGAGGCACTCGGGCGAGGGATGCAGCCACGCGCCTCTCCCCGGCAGAGCTGCCCGCTCGTCGATGACGAGCCGGTCGTTCTGCGCCACCACCCTGATCAGGGCGGTCCGAGAGGCACGACCGCGGCAACCTACGCACGTTCGTACAGGGTCCATCTTACACCTCGCCGCGTCGCCCGACGCCCGACGCACCGTGTGCGAGCAGGTCGTCGCGCGTCACTCCATCACGCTGTCGGGCTGGATGTCGATCTTCGCACCGGTGAGCTTCGCCGCCAGGCGGGCGTTCTGGCCCTCCTTGCCGATCGCGAGTGAGAGCTGGTAGTCGGGCACCAGCGCTCGGACGGCCTTGGTGCCTGCGTCCAGCACGAACGCCGAGGTGACCTTGGCGGGCGACAGCGCGTGCGCGACGAAGGTCGCGAGGTCGGGGTGGTGATCGACGATGTCGATCTTCTCGCCCGCGAGCTCCTCGGTCACGGCGCGGACGCGACGGCCCATCTCTCCGATGCACGAGCCCTTGGCGTTCACCGACGGGTCGTTCGCCTTGACCGCGATCTTCGTGCGGTGACCGGCCTCACGGGCGAGCGAGACGATCTCGACGAGACCGCCGGCGATCTCGGGGACCTCGAGGGCGAACAGCTTGCGGACGAGCCCGGGGTGTGTGCGGGAGACGGTGATCTGCGGGCCCTTCGCACCCTTGGCCACGCTGGTGACGTAGACACGCAGACGACGGCCGTGGGCGTACTCCTCGCCGGGAACCTGCTCCTCGGGCGGAAGGATGGCCTCGACCGTGCCGAGGTCGACGTGGATCATGCGGGGGTTCGGGCCCTGCTGGATCACACCGGCGACGATGTCGCCCTCCTTGCCGCGGAACTCGCCGAGCACGGCGTCGTCGGCGATGTCGCGCAGGCGCTGGCTGATGACCTGCTTCGCAGCGTAGGCCGCGATGCGCCCGAAGTCCTCCGGGGTGGTCTCCTCTTCGCCGATGATCGCGCCCTCGTCGTCGCGAACGGGCTGCAGCACAGCCACGTGACCGGTCTTGCGGTCGAGCTCGACGCGGACGCCTGCGGGGACGGCGCCGTCTTCGGAGATGTGCTTGCCGTAGGCGGTGAGGATGGCCTGCTCGATGATCGACACGAGTTCGTCGAAGGGGATCGCCTTCTCCTTCTCGATTCCGCGCAGCAGTCCGAGTTCGATGTCCATCAGCGGTCTCCTCTATTCAGCTCTCACCGCGGACAGACGCTCCGCGGGCATCAGACAAGGATAGCCGATCCGGCGCGGCGCAGACGAAGACGCCGGTCAGGGGCGCAGCGCCCCTGACCGGCATCCGTCGGCTTGTCGGATCAGATCCGGTGGACCTGCACCACGGCGGGGCGGGGTGCGTCGGCGACGTCGCCGGGTGCCGTCGAGCCGTAGTCGGGGAACAGCGAGCGCGGATGCTCGAAGGTGCCGTCCTCACCCGGGTGCTGCACAGCCACGAACACGAGGCCCTCCTCGTCGTGGATGACCGGCCCGCAGGTCTCGGCATCGCGAGGAACCGACAGGAACTGCTGCACGTGGCCGCGCTCGGAGCCCGTCAGCGGCACCTTGAACAGGCCGTCGCCGTACCCGATCGTGCTGGGGGCGCCGTCGGTCGAGATCCACAGATCGCCCTTCGAGTCGAACGCGACGTTGTCGGGGCACGAGATCGGCGAGACGAGCTCCTTGGGGAATCCGGCGAAGTAGGCGTTCTCGAACGTGTTCGGGTCGCCGCACAGCAGCAGGACGCTCCATCCGAACGAGCGCCCGGCCTGCCCCGCGGTCTCGGTCAGCTCGATCACATGACCGTAGCGGTTGCCGGTGACCGGATTGGCCTCGTCGACGGCGGTGCGACGCGTGTTGTTGGTCAGCGCAACGTACACCTTGCCCGTGACCGGATTCGGCTCGACGTCCTCCGGGCGATCCATCTTCGTCGCGCCCACGGCATCGGCGGCCAGACGCGTGTACACCAGCACCTCCTCGGTGCTGAAGCCCGGCACGACGCTCTCGCCGTCGAGGGTCAGGGGCAGCCACTCCCCCGTTCCGTCGAACGCGCCGTCGGCGGGCAGCTGACCCGTGCCGGTGATCTCGGCCTGTGCCGAGTTGCCGCGGAACTTCGCGACGAACAGGTCGCCTTCGCTGAGCAGCGTGAGGTTCTTCCTGCGCGAACCGGAGATGCGGTTCTTCGACACGAACTTGTACAGGTAGTCGTTCCGCTCGTCGTCGCCCATGTAGGCGACGACGCGGCCGTCCTCCGCCACGTGGACGTTCGCGCCCTCGTGCTTGAAGCGACCCATCGCGGTGTGCTTGCGCGGAGTCGACGTCGGATCCTGCGGATCGACCTCGACGATGTATCCGAAGCGGTTCGGCTCGTTGACGTACTCATCCGAGTGCGCGTCGAAGCGCGGGTCGTACGTCTCCCATCCGGTGGACGTGCTCGTGGTCGGGGAGCTGCTGTAGCGCTTCTGCTGCGGTGTGTCGGCGGCCCAGGCGAAGTAGCCGTTGAAGTTCTCCTCGCCCGACAGGATCGTGCCCCATGGCGTCGTGCCGCCTGCGCAGTTGCCGAGTGTGCCGTGCACCCATCGGCCCTCGGGGTCGGCAGCCGTCTTGACCAGGTCGGATCCGGCGGCGGGTCCGGTGAGCTCGAAGACGGTCTCGACCGTGAGACGGCGGTTGCGGCGCCCGTCCACGACGTACTCCCACGGGTCGCCGACCTTGCGGCGGCGGATCTCGACGACCGACATGCCCTGCGCGGCCTTGTAGATGTCACCGCGGCGACGCAGCTCGGCGGCGTCGTCGCTGTCGGGGAACATGAGATTCGGGTTGACGTACTCGTGGTTGTTGACGAGCACGCCGGTCTTGCCGCTCGGGTCGGCGACGATGTCGAGGTAGTCGCTGTTGTAGCCGAACTGCTCGGCCTGCGCCTTCGGAGTCTGGTTGCGGATGTCGAAGGCCGGCGTGCGCGAGAAGAGCGGGTCTCCCCAGCGGATGATCGGCTTCCAGGTGTACCCGGCCGGCACCGTGAAGGCGTCGACCTCGGCAGGCACGGGCGCGATGCCGCTGAAGGACAGACCCGCCCGTCCGGGGCGGGCGAAGGATGCCCCGGTGCCGGCTGCGCCGGCGGCGGAAGGAGACGATACGGGTGTGGTGCGCCCGACGCCGACGGCGACGGCCACGGCAGCGGCCGCTCCCAGTCCGAACAGGGCACGTCGTGAGAAGACGGCGGACGCGATCGAGCGGAAGTCCTCGTTCGCGGAGGTGTTGCACTCCTCGCCCAGGCAGGCGTTGGCGCACTTGAGCTGGCAGGTCACTGCCGAGCGCTTGCCGCGCACGTGATCGGCCATCGGCAGGCTGCGGCGGGTGAATTCGGTCAGGGACATCTGTCCTCCTCGTCGGGGCGAATCGTGGCAAGGATGCCGCGGCCTGTTGACGAGCAGGTGAACGGAGTTCTAACGCACCGCTTCGTGCGTGCGCATACTGGGTGCATGGAGCGATTCGACACCGTCGTCGTCGGCGCCGGGATGGCGGGAGTCACCTGCGCCAGGATGCTGGCCGATGCGGGCAGGACCGTGATCGTGCTCGAGGCGCGCGAGCGCATCGGGGGACGGATGTCGACTGAGCGCACAGCAGGCTTCCCCGTCGACCTCGGTGCCTCGTGGATACACGGCATCAGAGACTCGGCACTGTGGGAGCTGGTGCAGGCGCTCGACATCCCGACGCGGGAGTTCACCGTGGGGAGCTTCCAGGTGGGCGGCAGGCCGATGGAGCATTTCGACGGAACGGGGACTCCGATGGACGCGACTGCGTCTTCGCAGTGGATCGCCGACGTCGAGGCGGTCGATCGCGCACTCGTCGGCGTGATCGCGCGCTCCTCCCCCGGCGACAGCTATCTGGACGCCACCGAGAGCGCACTGGATGCCTCGGGACTCGACCCCGAGCGCATCGATCAGATCCGGGAGTTCTTCCGTCACCGTGTCGAGGAGCAGTGCGGCGCGTGGATCGGCGATCTCGATGCGCACGGCCTCGACGAGGATGCCATCGACGGCGAAGAGGTCATCTTCCCGCGCGGCTACGACGAGCTGCCTCGGCGGATCGCCGTCGGCGTCGATGTGCGGCTGGCACACACGGTGCGCGGGATCAGGCGAGTCGAGGACGGATGGATCGTCGACACCGATCACGGTGCCTTCGGCGCCGACGACGTCGTGGTCACCGTGCCGCTCGGGGTGCTGCAGTCCGGCGCGCTCGAATTCGACCCGCCGCTCCCGCAGCCCGCAGCCCGCAGCATCGCGCGGCTGGGCATGGGCGTGTTCAACAAGATCTTCCTGCAGTTCCCGCACCGCTTCTGGAACGAGGAGACCTACGTGATCCGGGCCCTGGGCGAGGCAGGCGAACGCTGGCACTCCTGGTACGACGTCTCGGCGATCAGCGGCATCCCGACGCTGCTCACCTTCGCAGCCGGCCCGCTCGGGCACCGCGTGCAGTCTCTGCCGGATGCGGTGGTGGTCGCCGACGTCGCGCGTGCGCTGCGCGCGCTGTACGGCGACGCTGTGGGCGAGCCGACCGCGTCGTGGGTCACCCGCTGGGGCGATGACGAGTGGTCGCGGGGCTCGTACTCGCACCTGCCCATCGGCGCCTCGCACCACGATCACGACGCGCTTGCCGGACCGTTCGCCGGCGGGCTGCGCTTCGCGGGTGAGGCGACGTGGGGTGAGGAGCCCGCCACGGTGGGCGCGGCGTACGCCTCAGGGCATCGGGCTGCCGAGAGCATCCTCGGGCACAGCGTCGACAGGGCGGATTTCGCCGCCGCCATCGTCGACCGCGAGCGCTCCGCTGCCCGCTGACGTCGTCAGCCCGCCGACGGCAGGTCGTTGATCGCCCGGATGAGGGCGTAGAGCCCGCCGACGCTGCGCTGTTCGAGGTGCAGCGCGAGGCGCGGCAGCTCGACGACGTCGCCGGCGGTGCGCTCGACATCGAGAGGCTCGGTGCGCTCGATGCGTCCGTGCGCGCACATGTGGCCGAAACGCTCGTTGAGGCTGTCGATCTCGGCATCCGTCGGCGGATTCACCAGTCGCAGCACCAGCAGATCCCCGACCCACCGCAGCGAGTCGTAGTTGCGCCAGAACCCCGTCACGTTGGCGGCGGCGTCCTCCACCGAGTCGGTGATGAGCACCCGGTCCAGGTCGTGGGGCGAGATCACGCCGGCCGGAGCGAGGTGCTCGTCGACGAAGCGCCTCAGCCCGCTCCAGAAGGTACCGTTCGGGGCGTCCAGCAGCACGATCGGCATGGGCTCGGCCTTGCCCGTCTGCTGAAGGGTGAGCAGCTCGAACATCTCGTCCATGGTGCCGAAGCCACCGGGAAGGCAGATGAACCCGCGCGACTCCTTGATCAGCATCAGCTTGCGCGTGAAGAAGTACTTCATCGACACGACCTGGGCGCTCTCGGAGATGATCGTGTTCGCGCGCTCCTCGAACGGCAGCCGGATCGACACGCCGAGCGACATCTTCGACCCTGCGCCCTCTGCCGCGGCCTGCATGATCCCGGGCCCGGCCCCCGTGACGACCATCCAGCCGTCGTCGGCGAGCGCTGCGGCGACGTCTCGCGCCTGGAGGTACAGCGGATCCTCCTCGCCCGTCCTCGCAGACCCGAAGACGGTGACCTTCGGCACCTGATGGAACGGCTGGAACAGACGGAACGCCTGGTGCATCTCCTGCAGGGCCGCCGAGGCGATCTTCAGGTCGAGGCGGTCGGTGTTCTCCATCCCCAGCGACAGCGAGGTCTGCAGCAGCCGTGCGACGAGTCCCCGCTCCGCGCGGATGCCTGCCTTGTCGAGCAGCGTGGTGAGCTCATGGCGCAGGTCGTCGTTCAGCGTGGCATCCGTCATGCCTCCACCCTGTCACAGCCGCCGGGAGGGGGCTGCGACAGGTCAGCGGGTGAGTCGTGCGACGGCCTCGTCGACCGAGATCGACTCGCGCTCGCCGGTGGCGCGATCCCAGAGCTCGACCTGGCCCTCGGCGGCGCCACGCCCCACGATCACGATCTTCGGGACGCCGACGAGCTCTGCGTCGCCGAACTTCACGCCGGGCGACACCTTCACTCGGTCGTCGTAGAGCACGTCGAGACGTGCCGCCTCGAGCCTGTTCGAGATGTCCTCCGCGACGTCGAACGCGACCTGGTCACGCCCCGCAGCGACGACCTGCACGTCGAACGGCGCGACGGAAGCCGGCCAGATGAGACCCTTGTCGTCGTTGTTCAGCTCGGCGATGATCGCCAGGATCCGAGTCACGCCGATGCCGTAGGACCCCATGGTGACGGTGACGAGCTTGCCGTTCTGGTCGAGGACCTTCAGACCGAGGGCCTCGGCGTACTTGCGTCCGAGCTGGAAGACGTGACCGATCTCCATGCCGCGAGCCAGCGAGACGGGTCCGGAGCCGTCCGGCGCCGGGTCTCCCTCGCGGACGTTCGCGATCTCGACCGCACCGTCGGCGATGAAGTCCCGCCCCGCGACGACGGTGTGCGCGTGCTTCTGGTCGATGTTGGCGCCGGTGATCCACCGGGTGCCGTCGGCGACGCGCGGGTCGACGAGATAGCGGATGCCGGTCGCCGACTCCTCGCCGAGCACCGCGCCGGTCTCGGACCAGGGGCCGATGTATCCGCGCACGAGCAGCGGGTTGCGCTCGAAGTCCGCGTCGGTTGCCGCCTCGACCTCGGCAGGCGCGAAGGCGACCTCGGCGCGCTTCATGTCGACCTCGCGATCACCGGGGATGCCCACGATCACCACCTCGCGAGAGCCGTCGAGGTGCGACAGGGCGAGGACCACGTTCTTGAGCGTGTCGGCAGCGGTGTACTCGCCGTCGAGCACGGCGTTCGCGTGAGCCACGAGCGTGTCGATGGTCGGGGTGTCGGGCGAGTCGAAGATCGTCGCCGGCCCCACGCCGTCCCAGCCCACGGCATCCGGCGCGGTGGTGGTGTAGGCCTCGACGTTCGCCGCATACCCTCCCTCGCTGCGCACGAAGGTGTCCTCGCCGACGGGAGTCGGGTGCAGGAACTCCTCGCTGCGTGAGCCACCCATCGCACCGGCGTCGGCCTGAACGATGGCGTACTCGAGGCCGAGCCGCTGGAAGATGCGCTCGTATGCATCACGCTGCGCCATGTAACTGGCGTCGAGCCCCTCGTCCGATGCATCGAACGAGTACGCGTCCTTCATCGTGAACTCGCGCCCGCGCAGGAGCCCGGCGCGGGGCCGCGCCTCGTCGCGGTACTTGTCCTGGATCTGGTAGATGGTCAGAGGGAGGTCCTTGTACGAGGAGTACAGGTCCTTCACCAGCTGGGTGAACGCCTCCTCATGCGTCGGAGCCAGGAGGTAATCGCCACCCTTGCGATCCTGCAGACGGAACAGCAGATCGCCGTACTCGTCCCAGCGACCGGTCGCCTCATAGGCCTCTCGCGGCATGAGCGCGGGGAAATGCACCTCCTGCGCTCCGGCCGCAGCCATCTCCTCGCGCACGATCGCCTCGATCTTCGCCTTGACGCGCAGCCCCAGTGGCAGCCAGGCGAAGATGCCGGCGGCCTGCGGACGGATGTACCCGGCTCTGATCAGCAGCTTGTGGCTGGCGACCTCGGCGCCGGCCGGGTCGTCACGGAGCGTGCGGAGGAAGAAGTTCGACAGACGGGTGATCACGGGGCAAGTCTAGTGACCCGTGCTCACCCATACCGTCGTGCGTCAGTTCAGTGCGCGGGTGCCGTCGGGGATGACGCCGTCCGCGTAGAGATCGGTGGCGAGGTCCTGCAGAGCGGTGAGCGCGACGCGCTGCGTCGTCGGGCCGTACGAGACGCGCGAGACTCCGAGCGCCTCGTACTCGGCTGCGGTGAGGGCACCAGGCAGCCCGATGACGCTGACCTTGTTGTGCCCGATCCCCTCGACGAGGGTGCGAGTGGCGGCCGCATCCAGGATGCCGGGTACGAACACCGCGGTGGCGCCGGCGTCGAGGAAGGCACGGCCCCGCTCGACGGCATCCGCCAGCTTGTCGGCGAGCGGCTTGTCGCCGCCCCGCACGATCGCATCGGTGCGCGCGTTCAGCGCGAACGGCACGCCCTCGGCCCCGGCAGCCTTCACGATCGCCTCGACCTTCGCCACCGACGCGGCGAGCGGCGCGAGGCGGTCTTCGATGTTCGCACCGACCACGCCGACGCCGATCGCGAGCCGCGTGGTCTCCCCCGCGTCGCCGTAGCCGTCGTCGAGGTCGGCCGTGACCGGCAGGTCGACGGCGGCGGCGATGCGGCCGACGAAGTCGATCATGATGTCGCGGGGGATCTGCCCGTCGGCGTACCCGAAGGTCGCGGCGATCGAGTGGCCGGCGGTCGCGAGAGCCTTGGTCTCGGGCAGCGCGGCGACGGCCTTGGCCGAGACGACGTCCCAGATGTTGACGACGCGCAGGATCTCCGGCGCTTCGTAGAGGTCGATGAGGGTGCGGGCCTTGTCAGCGTTCGTCATGGGTTCACGCTAGCGGCCGTCCGACGGGCGGGGGCCGCTGTTACCCGAGGTTGCAGCGTCGCCTGCGTAGGGTGGGTGCATGCCTCAGCGCCGATCACACGTCTCCTCGTCCGTCGAGCAGAGCGAGCTGGCCGAGGCGCTCGCCGCGCTGAGGGCGCAGATCGAGGCACCGGTCGAGTTCCCGCCCGAGGCGATCGCCGAGGCGGAGGCCGCGAGCGCTCCGACGCCGGAGCTCGATCTGCGCGACGTGCCTTTCGTCACCCTCGATCCGCTGGGCTCGAAAGACCTCGATCAGGCGTTCCACCTCGAGCGCACCGGCTCAGGCTTTCAGGTGCGCTATGCGATCGCCGATGTGCCGGGCTTCGTGAAGGCCGGCGGTGCCCTCGACGCGCAGGCGCGTCAACGCGGACAGACCCTGTACCTCGCCGACGGGAACATCCCGCTGCATCCGCCCGTGCTGTCTGAGGGGCGAGCGTCGCTGCTCCCGGATGCCGACCGCCCGGCGCTCGTGTGGACGTTCAGCCTCGACGCCGACGGCGCGAAGACCGATTTCCGCCTCGAGCGCGCGCTGATCCGCTCACGTGCACAGCTCGACTACATCTCGGCACAGGCATCCGTCGACCGCGACGCCGACCCTCACCTCGCTCTGCTGCGAGAGATCGGAGAGCTGCGGCGAGCGCAGGAGGCCGAACGCGGGGGCGCGAGCCTCAACCTGCCCGATGAAGAGGTCGTGCTGCGCGACGACGGCAGCTATGACATCGAGCGCCGTCGTCCACTGCCCATCGAGGACTGGAACGCTCAGCTGTCGCTCATGACCGGCATGGCGGCCGCCGAGTTGATGATCGACGGGAAGATCGGCGTGCTGCGCACGATGCCTCAGCCCGATGAGCGGGCCTTCGAGCGATTCCGGCGACAGACAGAGGCGCTCGGACGGCCGTGGACCACCGGACGATACGGCGAGTACCTGCGGGCGCTCGACACAGCCGACCCTCTGACGCTGCCCGTGCTCGAAGCGGCGGCGTCGCTGTTCCGCGGCGCCGGCTACATCACCTTCGATGGGGTGCTTCCCGGCGGAGATCTCTCCCAGGCCGCCATCGGCGCGCCGTACGCCCATGCCACTGCTCCCCTTCGCAGGCTGGTCGACCGCTGGTCGCTGGCGATCTGCCTCGCGGCAGCACAGGGCGATCCGGCGCCGCAGTGGGCGCGCGACTCCCTCGCAGAGCTGCCTGCGCTCATGCAGGAGTCGGCGCAGCGCGCCTCACGACTGGACGCCGACACGATCAACCGGGTGGAGGCGGCGCTGCTGCAGCCGTTCGTCGGGCAGACGATCGACGCCACGGTGATCGAGCTGCGGGGCGAGGATCGCGCCGCTGTGCAGATCGCCGAACCGGCCGTGACAGCGACCGCACCGGTGCCGGCCGGCACGGCACCCGGCTCGACTCTGCCGCTGCGGGTCGTCGAGGTGGATGTCGCGGAGGGCACGATCGAGTTCCGGTAGGGCCGCCCGGTCGACGGGCGCCTCGGAGGCGCCGACCGCACGTTGACTACGCTGTCGAAGATGAGCTTCACCGCCGTCGCTGAGCGCTTCGTCAGCGCGAACTATCCCCGCGCCACCATCGCGGTCTTGGCCGGCAGCACCGCGCGCGGGGAGCGCACGGCCAGCAGCGACATCGACCTGCTGTTGATCGGCGACGACCTGTTCGGCGACGACCGAATCGGCGAGGCCGCGACATACTCCTTCGAAGGTGAGGTCTTCGAGGTGTTCGCCTACACCCCACAGGGCTTCGATGAGTGGGCCACGCGAGATATGGAACGCCACCGTCCTGTGATCGTGGAGATGCTCGTACGGGGCATTCCGGTGCGCCGAGATCACGGTCTGGACGCGATGCGAACGTTCTGGGCCGACCGGCTGGCTGAGGGGCCCAACCTGTCGGATGCCGAATCCCGGCTCCGCCGATACATCATCACCGATCTGCTCGATGACCTACGCGACATCGCGGATGGTCTCGAGAAGCAGGTGGTCGCCGGCCTGCTGTTCGAGCGCACGGCAGAACTCATGCTCCTGACGGCAGGGAGGTGGATCGGCACCGGCAAATGGCTTCCCCGACGCCTCCGAGAATGGGACGCCACGCGCGCAGGTGCGCTGGCGGCCGCCTTGACATCCGGGGACCACGCCGCCTTCGCCGACCAGGTGCAGGCTGAGCTCGATCGCGCCGGCGGCCGCGTCCAGGCGGGCTTCCGGCGATGACGCGGATCGTGGCGAAGGTCGTCTGCTACGTCGTGCACGAGGGGCACCTGCTGGTGTTCACCCACGACGACGTGCCGCTGACCACCGCGGGGGTGCAGGTGCCGGCCGGTTCGGTCGAGGACGGAGAGAGTCCGGCCGATGCCGCTATGCGAGAGCTGCGTGAGGAGACGGGCCTGCGGGGCGAGGTCGTGCGTCAGCTCGGCGTCGAGGACTACGACCTGGCCCCGGTACGTGACGAGATCGCGCGGCGGCACTTCTTCGAGCTGTCCGTCGAAGGCGCCGACATCACCCGCAGGTGGCCGGCCGGCGAAGACGACCCGGAGACGGGGACGGGTGCTCACTCCTGGACCTGCTGGTGGCTGCCCCTGGCTCACGCTCACGTCCTCGCAGCCGGGCTCGGCGCCCGGCTCGGTGCGCTGACCAGGTGAAACGAGCTGCGCGTCCGTGCTGAGCAGCATCCTATCCTTGATCTTGTAGCAACTCGACGATACATTTTGTGCCACAAGGGTGACTGACTTCGAAGGAGCGGCTCATGGGCAGGATGATGTTGTGGATGCTGTTGTGGGGGCCGTTCGTCCTTGCGGTCGCGATCGGGATCGTGCTTCATCTGTCCCGACGCGGATCGCGAGTGACCCAGCCGGGATCGCTGCGCCTCACCTCGGCGCTCGCGGGCGGCGTCCCCGCGCTGATCATCGGCTTGGCTCCCGCTGTGACGTCCTTCTGGATGCCGGGCCAGGGGCTGCCCTTGGAGGTTCGGGCGCTTCTGCCTCTGCTGCTGGGCATCGCCGGCGTGGCCCTGCTGACGATCCCACCGCCGCCGCGACGCGCACTCGCCGCAGCAGATCTGTCGCCCAGAGGCGTCGCAGCCTTCGTGCGACCCGTATGGCCGCTGACGATGGTGCTACTGGCTCTGACCATCACCGCGATCACGGTCGCCGCGGGCCTCGCATCCAGCCGGGACGAACTCGGCCGCTTCACGCAGTACTCCGTCAGCATCGGCACGTCGGGCACCGAGATCGGGACGGGGATCTACGGCTGGCACTACTCCGTCCCATCGGTCATCGCGATCGCCGCGCTGATCATCGCAGCCCTCACAGCCTGGGCGCTCATCGCGCGCCCCGCCTGGGCTGACGACGTCGAGCGCGATTCCGCGTTGCGGAGGCTGCGCAGCTCCCTCGTCGGGCGTGCCGTGCTCGGAGCCCTGCTGATCCACCTCTTCGTCGTTCTGCAGTCGCTGGCCTCGACTGCGTCCCTGCGGGGCAGCGCGCCGTCGTCGGAGCTGGGCACGGTCTCCGTCGGAACACCGTTCGCCGCGATGTCTCCCCTACTCGGAGGACTCGGGCAGGCTGCTCTGATCGCCGGGCTGGCACTGTGGATCCTGCTCGCGCTCAGCGCCCTCCCGATGCGCACCAGACGGCACTCCGCGCTGGCCGCAGCATGAGGATCGAGATCACCGAGCAGGGCGCTCCTCCTGCTGAGCAGGTGTACGGCCAGCTGCGGGGTCTCATCACGTCGGGCCAGCTCGCCGCCGATGAACGGCTGCCGTCAGTCAGGCGACTGGCATCAGATCTCGGCATCGCCGCCGGCACCGTGGCCAAGGCCTACCGGCACCTGGAGTCGGACGGGCTGGTCGTCTCGCGCACGGGCGCAGGCACACGGGTGAGCAGATCCGCCACGCCCGTGTCGCAGAACGTGGCCCGTGCGGCCAGAGCCCTCGCGTCCGCCGCCAGGAGGGAAGGGCTGAGCGCGGAGGATGCCGTGCGCATCCTCCGCGCCGTGTGGTGATCAGGCCGCCACGGCGGTCGTCGTCATGACCAGCAGCTGCGGATCGCTGAGGTCGAGCGCGACGGTGATCGACGCGAACTCGGCGAGCGAACGCACATGGGTGCCGCCGCAGAGGAAGGCGACCTCACCCTCGGGCAGCGCACAGCGCCAGGTACGGCGGTCGATGATGCTCGGCCCGTCGACGTCGATGCGGCTCTCCCCCGCCGATCCCACCCAGTCCGCGAGCAGCTCGTTGATCCGAGCCTCGCGTTCGCCGATCGACGCCGCGAAACCCTCGGAGTCGAACCCGGCCCTGCGAAGGCTCTTGCCGAGCCGGTACTCGTCGACGCTGCCGTCGGGACGGATCCGGCTCGACTGATTGGCCCTGCCCTCGAAGTCGGGGTTGCCGAGCGGATCGTTGCCGATCTCCTTGCGCCACAGATCGGCGAGCGCTGCATCGAGCGCGAGCGAGGCCAGGTGGCATGCGGTGTGCCCCCGGCTCAGCGACGCACGGAGATCGGCGTCGACCTCGAGCGTGACTCGTGCGCCGACCGCGATGTCGGCCGGGATGACCCCGTCGGTACGATGACCGACCATCCACGTCCACCCCTCGCCGCCGCGCTTCACCGGGATGTCAGAGCCGACGGCCAGCACCCCCTCGTCGCTGATCGCCACCATGACCGCCTCGGTCACTCGCACACGCGCATCGCCGACCGTGATGACGCCCGTATCGCCGGGCTGATCCGGCCAGGTGTGGTCGACCGGATGGAACGGCGTCGCGTCGACGACCACTACGGATGCTCGCTGATCGACGAGAACCACCTCGCCCTCTCCCACGAGAGTGCCGGCGGGGAACGAGATGAGCGTCGACTGCATGGGCTCAACGCTACGCGACCCCGTGGCGATCAGTGGTTCGGCGGAATGGTGAAGCTCGCCAGACGGTCGCCGTCGATGACGAAGATGCCGTCGGATTCCCCGTTGAAGACGCTGCTGCGCCAGCCGAATCGAATGCGGGTGGTGTCTCCGTCGCTCTGCGCCGAGAGCACCGTCATGCGGGCACCGGCGCCGATCGCGTCGCTGTCAGCCCATGATCGGATGCCGGAAGCCCCGGACTTGACCGTGCCCCAGTCGCTGACGAAGCCGTTCTCGGTGAACGACGCGACGAAGGCGTCGGTGTCGGCATCGTTGATCGCATCGACCATACGCTGCACCTGTGCGGGAACGGAGTGTGCCGTCATCGTCGTCTCCTCATCTCTCTCGTCGCGCGCCCGATCGGCGCTCGGAGCGGTCAGGCTACCGCGCTCCACCCCCGTCATCCAGGGGTGTCGCCAGGGAGGGGTCCGGCCGGCTCAGCCGGTGACGACCTGGGCGGTGCCCACCGGTGCATCGGAACCCATCTCCGCGGCGATGCGGTTGGCCTCCTCGATGAGGGTGGCCACGATGTCGGCCTCCGGCACGGTCTTGATGACCTCGCCCTTCACGAAGATCTGCCCCTTGCCGTTGCCCGATGCGACGCCGAGATCGGCCTCCCGCGCCTCGCCCGGACCGTTCACGACGCAGCCCATGACGGCCACGCGCAGCGGCACGGTCATGTCCTTGAGACCTTCGGTGACGTCCTCGGCGAGCGTGTAGACATCGACCTGCGCGCGACCGCACGACGGGCACGAGACGATCTCGAGCTTGCGCTCACGCAGGTTGAGGGACTGGAGGATCTGGTGACCGACCTTGACCTCCTCGGCCGGAGGAGCCGACAGCGATACGCGGATGGTGTCGCCGATGCCCTCGCCAAGCAGGATTCCGAAGGCCGTGGCGCTCTTGATGGTGCCCTGGAAGGCCGGGCCCGCCTCGGTGACCCCGAGGTGCAGCGGCCAGTCGCCGCGCTCGGCGAGCTGACGGTACGCCTTCACCATGACGACCGGGTCGTTGTGCTTGACCGAGATCTTGAAGTCGTGGAAGTCGTGCTCCTCGAACAGCGACGCCTCCCACACCGCGCTCTCGACGAGCGCCTCGGGGGTCGCCTTGCCATACTTCTCGAGCAGGCGGCGGTCGAGGGAGCCCGCATTGACGCCGATGCGCAACGACACATTCGCGGCCTGGGCCGCCTTCGCGATCGCGCCCACCTGATCGTCGAACTTGCGGATGTTGCCCGGGTTCACGCGCACCGCCGCGCAGCCCGCGTCGATCGCCTGGAAGACGTACTTGGGCTGGAAGTGGATGTCGGCGATCACGGGGATCTGGCTCTTCGCCGCGATGATGTGCAGCACATCCGCGTCGTCCTGCGAGGGGACAGCGACGCGGACGATCTCGCATCCGGATGCCGTGAGCTCGGCGATCTGCTGGAGCGTGCCGTTGATGTCGCTGGTCTTCGTCGTCGTCATGGACTGCACGCTGACCGGGGCGTCGCCTCCGACGAGCACCTTGCCGACCCGGATCTGACGGGACTTTCGACGCGGGGCGAGGACTTCGGGGACGCGCGGCATCCCAAGATTCACTGCAGGCACGACTCAAGGCTACCGCCGCGTGATCGACGTCGGCTGGATGTCCGTAGGCTCATCTCCTGTGCGCACCATCATCGTCACCGGGTTCGAGCCGTTCGGCGGCGACGCCCGCAACCCCTCCGCCGATGCCGTCGCAGCCGTCTCGGCGGGGTACGACGGCCCGCATCGACTGGTGAGTGCGACGCTGCCGGTGTCATTCGCCGGCGCCGCACGGGCATTGCGCGCGCTGATCGCGGATCACCATCCCGATGCGGTCATCGCCACCGGACTGGCGGGCGGCAGCGACAGTGTCGCCATCGAGAGGGTCGGCATCAATCTGATGGATGCGAGGATCCCCGACAACGACGGAGCACAGCCGATCGATCAGCCGTGCGAACCGGCGGGACCTGCGGCACGTTTCGCGACGATCCCCGTCAAGCGCATAGTCGCAGCCCTCACGGGTGAGGGGATCCCTGCTCGGGTCTCACTGACCGCCGGCACGTACGTGTGCAACCACGTGCTCTACACAGCGCTCGCGGCCGTTCCTGTTGACGTGCCGGCCGGGTTCGTGCATCTGCCCTGGTCTGTCTCGACCGTGCCCGCCGGCGCACCGAGCCTTCCGGATGAGATGCTCGCGCGCGCTGTGCGCCGATGCGTCGACCTGGTCTTCGAGCAGGAGAAGGCGATGCGGGGCGGCACCATCTGGTGATCCACGTCGCCTGTGCGGCATTCGCTGATCAGCCTCGCCCCGCGGACCGCGGGTGAGTGTTCGGTGGCGGCCCGCACCGTCACGCGCGCGAGCGCGACACCTCCGATGTGCTACTTTCGCCATATGTCCGCGACCCGCACCTGGTGGCCCGCCTCCTAGGCGGTGATTCGCGTACCCACGAGATCAGACCGCCTTCCGGGGCGGTTTTTTCTTGTCCGCACCGGAATCCCCGACCGAGGAGACACCGATGACCGCAGTTCCGCTCGCCCGGCTGGCCGAGCTCACGGCCGATCACGACGCATCATTCGTGCTGATCGCGCGCGAGGGCGGCATCGACCTGCTCACCGGCGACGTGCTCGACGTCGACCGGCTCGCCGACATCCCGCTCGACGACTCGCGCGGCGCTCGCGAGGTCTTCGCGATGGTTCCCTACCGACAGGTGCACGAGCGCGGCTTCGAGGCGCAGGACGACGGCACTCCGCTTCGCTGCCTGCTCGTCAGCGAGCACGAGCACCTCGACAGGGGCGAGCTGATCTCCGCGCTCCCCGGTGCGCCGATCACCCTCGCCGATGGCGGGTTCGACATCTCCGACGCCGAGTACGCCGAGATCGTCGAACGGGTGATCGCCGACGAGATCGGGCGCGGCGAAGGCGCGAACTTCGTGATCCGGCGCGACTACCGGGCCGGCTACGACGCCGACGACCGCACCGCCGCGCTCACGTGGTTCCGTGCACTGCTCGAGCACGAACGCGGCGCCTACTGGACCTTCGCAGTGATCACTCCCGGCCAGATCGCCGTGGGCGCGAGTCCCGAGGCGCACGTCGTCGCACGCGACGGCGTCGTCACCATGAATCCCATCTCCGGCACCTTCCGCCACCCGGCGGGCGGGGCGACACGTGAATCGCTGACCGAGTTCCTCTCCTCCACCAAGGAGACCGAGGAGCTCTTCATGGTCGTCGACGAGGAGCTCAAGATGATGAGCCAGGTCTGCTCGGACGGTGGCCGCATCACGGGCCCGCACCTGAAGGAGATGTCGCGCCTGACGCACACCGAGTACATGCTGCGCGGACGCAGCAGACTCGACCCGCGCGACATCCTCCGCGAGACGATGTTCGCCCCCACTGTCACAGGCTCCCCGATGCAGAACGCGTGCGCCGTGATCCGCCGACACGAGCAGTCGCCACGGGGCTACTACTCCGGTGTCGCCGCACTGTTCACCCCGAACGCCGACGGTGGCCACGACCTCGACGCGCCCATCCTGATCCGCACCGTGTACCTCGACGGCGGACGCCTGCGAGTGCCCGTCGGCGCCACGCTCGTCCGTCACTCCGACCCGCAGGGAGAGGTCAGTGAGACCCATGGCAAGGCTGCAGGGGTGCTCGGCGCGATCGGCGCGATCGAGCGCGACAGCGCAGCCGAGGCGCGCGACGACGATGCGCCCGGCGAGGCGCGGCTCGCCGACGACCCCGAGATCGCCGCACTCCTGGCATCGCGCAACACGCGCCTCGCCGACTTCTGGATGCAGCCCCAGGACGTGCATCCCGGTGGCCGCTTCTCCGGGCGGAGCGCCCTGGTCGTCGATGCCGAGGACCGCTTCACGACGATGCTCGCCCATCAGCTGCGCCACCTCGGCCTCGACGTGCAGATCTCGGCGTGGGATGCCGTGACGGACGCCGAGATCGACGCCGCCGACCTCGTGGTGTCCGGCCCCGGCCCCGGCGATCCCCGCGACGGCGCGTCCGCGCGCATCGCACGCATGCAGCAGGTCGTGTCGCGTCGTCGGCACGCCGGCGCGCCGCTGCTCGCGGTCTGCCTCAGCCACCAGATCCTGTCCGACGGTCTCGGTATCGACCTGGTGCCGCTCGATGCACCGCATCAGGGCGTGCAGAAGACCGTCCCGGTGTTCGAGCACGAGGCATCGATCGGGTTCTACAACACCTTCACCGCTCGCGTCGCCCCCGGCACGACGAGGGTGCGGGATGCCGAGGTCTCGGCGGATGCCGGCACCGGAGACGTCTACGCGCTGCGCGGCGAGCGCTTCGCCTCGGTGCAGGGGCACCTGGAGTCGATCCTGTCCCGCGACGGTCTCGAGACGCTCGAGCGCCTCACCGCGCACGCCCTGGCCTGAGTGACGCCGATCGGCGTCACTCCAGATCGGGCCAGCGGCGGGCGCTGTAGCCGTTCCCGGTGGAACCGGCGAGGCCCGCGAGCTCGGTGGTGACCGGAGCATCGCCCGACTGCCACCAGGTTGCGCTCAGCACGTCGATGCGCAGCGGCATGTCACCATCCGTCACCAGCCGCAGCGCCGTGCCGTCGGCACGTCTCGCCTCTATCCTCAATGGCGCGTCGGTGACGGTGCCGATTTCCCAACCTGTGGCATCGAGCACCTCCGCGATGCCCTTCGGATCCACGCGCAGGTCGCCGGCCGCGACGTGCGAGAAGCCGACGCGGAAGCGATACGAGGGGTAGCCGGGACCCCGCTCGTCCAGAGCCTCGACCCGCACCTCGTCTGCGCTCCAGCGCTCGGTCGCGAGCTCGGCACGCAGTGCGGACACCGCACGCTGAAGCGCCTCGTAGCGAGTCTGTGCGAGGGCGATCTGCTCGTCCGCCGATCGCGATGAGACCTTGTTCGCAGCCTCCCCCGCGGCGTCGATGCGCAGCCCGCTCGCCCCGACGCCGAGCAGGCCCAGGAGAACCAGAACAGCCGGGACTGCGACGATGCTCAACGCACCCATCCGGTCCACGGCCCTCGTGCGCACCGACCGGAGGGGACCGGTCGCCACCATCATCAGGCCGATCCACGATGCGATGCCGACCACCGTGGAGGCGATGAGGACCCACGCGGCGAACACACCGCCCATCGAATCGCCGATCGCGAGCTGCAGCAGAGACGGGAAACCTGCCCGCGTCGACGAATCGAACTGCTCATCCGGCATGGCCAGGGCGATCCCCACCCAGCTCCACCACTGGATCATCAGCAGCCCCGCACCGAGGCTCGGCGTTGCTGTCACCCCCGAGCGTCGCAGCGTGAACCGCGGAATCGATGACAGCAGTGCGGCGGCAGGAACGAGCAGTGGCGAGCCCAGCACGACCAGGAATGCGGTCACCAGACGCTCGTCCGCGGTGCGCCAGGCGCAGAACAGCACGAAGCCGATGGGCAGCAGCCAGTTCATCCACGGCCAGAGCCGCCAGGTCACCCTGCGAAGCGCAGATGTCGAGTGCGCGAGCGGCGATCGGTCCATGCCCTCACGCTAGGGCGCACGGCTGAACGACCTGTGTCAGCCCAGCAGGTTCATCGGCTTGACGAGGTCGGCGATGATGAGCAGCGCCCCCATGCCGATCAGCAGCACCGCGACCACGACGGTCACAGGCACGAGCCTGGTGGCATCCACGGGCTTCGGTGCCGGGCGGCCGGTGAGCTTCGCCCACAGCCGCTTCACGCCCTCCCAGAGCGCGACGACGATGTGTCCGCCGTCGAGCGGCAGCAGCGGGATGAGATTGAACACGAACAGGGCGATGTTCAGCGCCGCCAGCAGGTTCATGAGCACGACCAGGCGGTTCAGCACCGGGGCGTCCGTCGCCGCGACCTCGCCCGCGAGGCGGCCGACGCCGACGACGCTGAGCGGCCCGTTCGGGTCGCGTTCCGAGCCCGTGACCAGCGAGACCCCGACATCCCACAGCTTGACCGGCAGGTTGACGACCAGCGACGCCACAGAAGCGGTCTGCTGCAGTGCGAGCTCGGTTCCGGTGCCGATCGGCTGCGGCGCGTACTCGTACTGCGAGAAGATGCCCGCATAGCCGACGGTGTGCGTGACGGGTTCGCCCTCGTCGTCGAGCACCGGGCGTCCCTCGGCATCCACCTGTCCGCGCTCGGCCGCCACCGGCGTGAGCGACAGGTCGACCTCCTCGCCGTCGCGCTCGACGACGATGTCGAGCGGCTCGCCCGGAGAGCGCTGGATGATCGCGGATGCCTCGGCGAACGTCTGCACCCGTTCTCCGCCGACGCTCACGAGGATGTCACCCGCCCGGACCCCGGCCTCGGCGGCCGGCGCGACAGGGTCGCCCTCGGCGCAGATCTGCTGCGTGGTGCCGGCAGGCAGCACGCATTCGGTCACCGCGCTGACCGTCGTGCTCGCCTGCTGGATGCCGATTCCGGATGCCATGATCGTGAAGATCGCGATCGCGAGCAGGAAGTTCATCGCGGGCCCGCCGAGCATGACGATCACGCGCTTCCAGACCGGAAGGCGGTAGAAGACTCGGTCCTCCTCGCCCTCTGCGATCGTCTCGTCGTTGGCGGTTCGAGCATCCTGAACGAGGGACGCGAACACACCGCGAGCCGGGGAGTTCTTCGCCGAGGGCGGGTACATGCCGGACATCGAGATGAATCCGCCCAGCGGCAGCGCCTTGAAACCGTACTCGGTCTCGCCTATGCGCTTGGACCACAGCCGGGGCCCGAATCCGATCATGTACTGCCCGACGCGCACCCCGAAGAGCTTCGCGGGCACCAGATGGCCGACCTCGTGCAGTCCGATCGACAGGCCGAGGCCGATCAGCATGAACACGACGCCGCCCAGGTAAAGCAGGATCTCCACCCGTCCACGCTAGTGCCAGCGCTGTGGAATCCCCTGGACCCTCGGCACGCAGGGCACGACCGGTCCGCGTGAGATCATGGTGGGGATATGACCACGACATCTCTGCCCCCCGTGCTCCGCCCCGCCGACCCACCCCGTCGCGCGCTGACCGAGCTGGCCGAACGCTTCTCCCGAGACGTCCGGGGTGACATCGCAGGCGTGCAGCTGAGCGGCATAACCCTCGCCACCGCCGACCTGCGCGCGGGCGAGGCCTTCGTCGCCATCCAGGGCGTGAACCGGCACGGCGCGGAATTCGCGCAGACGGCGGCCGAGCAGGGCGCCGTGGCGGTCATCACCGATGAGGCCGGGGCCGAGATCGCCGCGGCGGCGGGGCTTCCGATCATCGTCGTCGACGACCCGCGGGGCGTGCTCGGCGCACTCAGCGCCTGGGTGTACGGCACCGGCGCCGGAGACCCGCTGCCTCGGCTGTTCGGCACCACCGGCACCAACGGCAAGACCAGCGTGTCGCACCTCCTGCAGGGCCTTCTCGACCAGCTCGGCGTCGTGTCGGGGCTGTCGTCGACGGCTGAGCGCCACATCGCCGGCGAGGTGATCGTGTCGAGGCTGACCACCCCCGAGGCATCCGAGATGCATGCGCTGCTCGCGCTCATGCGCGAGCGCGAGGTCGAGGCGGTCGCCGTCGAGGTCAGCGCACAGGCGCTTTCGCGCCATCGTGTCGACGGCATCATGTTCGACGTCGCCGGATTCACGAACCTCTCGCACGACCACCTCGACGACTATGCGGACATGGAGGAGTACTTCGAGGCGAAGCTCCCCCTGTTCACCCCTGAGCGCTCGCGTCGAGGCGTGGTGAGCCTCGATTCGGCATCCGGCGCCGTCGTGGTCGAACGCGCGAGCGTCCCCGTCGTCACCGTCGGCACGCCGGCGATCGCCGCCGACGCCGATGCCGCCGCCCGCGCCGACTGGGTCGTGACCATCGACGACGAACGCCCGAGCGGCACCGCCTTCACCCTCACCGGCCGGGATGGACGCACTCTCTCCTCCGTGGTGCCCGTGATCGGGCCGCACATGGCGGCGAACGCGGGGCTCGCGATCGTGATGCTGCTCGAGGGCGGGTACAGCTGGCAGCGCATCGCCGAAGCGCTCGAACGTGACGGGCACATCGTCGCGCACCTGCCCGGCCGCACCCAGTTCGTCTCGGGCGAGAGGGGGCCCGCCGTCTACGTCGACTTCGGGCACTCCCCCGACGCGTTCGAGAAGACTCTCGCGGCGGTGCGTCGTGTGACACCGGGCAAGGTGCTCATGCTGTTCGGCGCCGACGGCGACAGGGATGCCACCAAGCGCTTCGACATGGCCCGTACGGCGGTCGAGGGCAGCGACATCCTCGTGGTCACCGACCACCACCCCCGCTTCGAGGATCCGGCGTCGATCCGCGCCACCCTGGTCGAGGGCGCCCGCCGTGCCCGTCCTGATGCCGAGATCCACGAGGTGTCGCCTCCGGAGGACGCAATCGTGACGGCTGTCGGGCTGGTCGGAGACGGGGATGCCATCCTCTGGGCAGGACCGGGACACCAGGACTACCGCGACATCCGCGGCGTCCGCACGCCGTACTCCGCGCGCGAGCTCGCCCGCCGGGCGCTCATCGACGCCGGATGGCCGGCACCGGAGTCGCACTGGCCTGTGCCCTACGCCGACTGAGGCGCGTACGACGACGAGGACTGCCCCGTAGCCGTGCCGCTGGTCTGACGACGACGATCAGGATGCGGCGATCAGCGCATCGGCCTTCGACCGCGCCCACCTCTCGGCCTCGGCGAGCGCCTCGATCGTGAGCTTCTCGGGAGCGTCGTGCGCGTCGATGACGCGCTCGACGGTGTCGACGATGCCGAGGAAGGGGAGCCGACCATCGTGGAACGCGTGCACGGCCTGCTCGTTCGCGGCGTTGTACACCGCGGGGAACGTGCTGCCGGCGCGCCCGACGGCCTTCGCGAGGGCGACCGCCGGGAACGCCCCGTCATCGAGGGGCTCGAAGGTCCAGCTCGTGGCGCTGCGCCAGTCGAGGGGGCGCCCCACGCCGCCCACGCGGTGCGGCCAGTCCAGCCCGAGCGAGATCGGCAGCCGCATGTCGGGGGGCGATGCCTGTGCGATGGTGGATCCGTCGACGAACTCGACCATGGAGTGCACGATCGACTGGGGATGCACGACCACCTCGATGTCGTCGTACGGCACGTCGAACAGCAGGTGAGCCTCGATGACCTCCAGCCCCTTGTTGACGAGGGTTGCCGAATTGGTGGTCACCATCCGCCCCATGTCCCACGTCGGGTGAGCGAGCGCCTCGGCCGGGGTGACGTCGGCGAGTTCGGCTCGGGTGCGACCGCGGAAAGGCCCTCCGGAAGCCGTGACGACCAGGCGGCTGACCTCTGCGCGCGTGCCTGCGCGCAGAGCCTGCGCCAGCGCGGAGTGCTCGGAGTCGACCGGCACGATCTGGTCGGGAGCGGCAACCGCACGCACCAGCTCACCGCCGACGATCAGGGACTCCTTGTTGGCGAGTGCGAGAGTGCGACCCGCCTGCAGCGTCGCGAGGGTCGAACCGAGACCGATGGAGCCGGTGATGGCATTGAGCACGACGTCGGCCTCGACGTCGCGCACCAGCTGCTCGGCCTCTTCTGCGCCGAGTGCGGTGTGCTCGACCTGGAATTGCGCGGCCTGCTCGGCGACGAGCTCGGAGTTGCTGCCCGCTGCGATGCCGACGAGCTCGAACCGGCGGGGGTTGCCGCGGATCACGTCCAGCGCCTGGGTGCCGATGGAGCCGGTGGAGCCGAGGACGATGACGCGACGCATGTCGCCAGCCTATGCGAGAGGGCGGCGACCCCGTCGGATCGCCGCCCTCTCGTTCAGCCGATCACTGCGCGGCGGGTGCGTGCTGCGTGGCGAGGATGTCGATGACGAAGACGAGCGTCTGACCGCCGAGCTCGTGGCCCTCCGGGTCCTCGCCGTAGGCGAGCTCCGGCGGGATGACGACGAGCACCTGCGAGCCGACCTTCTGCCCGGCGAGCGCCTGCACGAAGCCGGGGACATAGGTGTTTCCGGGCGCTGCGTACGGCGCACCATTCGACCAGGAGGAGTCGAAGCTCTCGCCCGACTTCCAGTCGACGCCGTAGTACTGCAGCAGCGTGGTGTCGCCATCGGCGACCGCCGGTCCGTCGCCCTGCTTGAGCACCGAGATCTGGAGCTCCTTCGGCGCATCCCCGGTGGGGACGTTGACGTCGGGCTCGCCGTTCTCGGCGAGCTTGACGGTGGGCATGCCGTCGACCGGCTCCTGCTTCTCGCCCCATGCGGCGGTGGGGACCTTGTCGAGCACGTCGATGATGTACAGCTGCGAATCGGCGCCGTCCGTGGCAGGCAGGGCGAAGGCGACGCGCGTGCCGACCGTGGCGCAGCCGATGGCCTCGGCGAGCGCCTGGTTCGCGAGGGCGTTCTGCGGCAGCAGTTCTCCCTCGGTATAGCCGAGATCGCCGAGGTGATCGCCGGTCTTCGCATCGAAGGCGCTCATCGCATAGGAGATGTAGTCGCCCTCTCCGACCTTGTCGCCGTCGCCTTCGGTGACCACGGTGCGCTGCACGTCCTCCACCTTCTGCTCCTTGGCGACGGTGATCTTCGCAGGGGTGCCGAACTCCCCGCTGACGTCGACGCTGTCGGTGAGCGCGCCGGGTTCAGCGGCCTGAGCGCACAGATCGGCGCTGTCGGTCGGCTTCGACGACTCCGACAGCTTCTGCGAGCCGGAGCAGCCGGTGAGCAGGAGCGCGGCGACGGCCACGGTGGACACAAGGGTGAGGGGGCGCAGGCGCAAGATGAGACCTCGGATTCGCTGAGCGGGAGCTTCCATCCTGGTGCATGCGGCTTTGCCGGGGCTGAGTGCCGACACATCACGTCGTCATTCCCTTCTCGGCATGCGCCGAAAGATAAGCTCTTCCGGTGAGTGCTGAGCAGTCGGTTCCCCCTGTCGATCCCGAGTCCGGGCTGCCGGAGCACTCGTCGCCGCGTCGAGCAGGGTTCAAGTACAAGCTCGGCCGGATGATCGCCGCTCCTCTGGCCCGCGTCGTCTACCGCCCGCGCATCGAAGGACGCGAGAACGTGCCGCTCACCGGCGCGGTGATCCTCGCCAGCAACCACCTGTCGTTCATCGACTCGATGGCGATCCCGGTGGCCGCTCCGCGGCCCGTGCACTTTCTGGCGAAGTCGAGCTATTTCGAGGGCACCGGTTTCAAGGGGGCGCTCTCTCGCCAGTTCTTCACCTCGGTCGGAGCGATCCCGGTGCGCCGCGGTGCCGGCCAGGCAGCCCTCGACGCCCTCGACCAGCAGCGCCAGCTGCTGGAGGAGGACCTCGCCGTCGCCCTCTACCCCGAGGGCACGCGCTCGACCGACGGCCGCCTCTACAAGGGACGCACCGGCGTCGCCTTCCTCGCCCTGCAGACCGGCGCGCCGGTCGTGCCTGTCGGCCTCATCGGCACCGACAAGGTGATGCCCGTGGGCGCGAAGATGCCCTCGATCAGCGAGCGTGTGACGGTGCGCTTCGGCACGCCGATCGACGTCTCGAAGCACGGTCCGGCTACGAGCGGAAAGGCCCGCCGTCTGGCCACCGACGAGATAATGTCCGCGATCCACGCTCTGAGCGGTCAGGAGCTCGCCGGCGTGTACAACGAACCCCCCGCGCAGACTCCGATCGAGAAGATCAAGCAGGCGCTCCCCCACGAGCGCCGCTGACGTCGGACGGGCTCAGTCGCCCTCGAGTGCGACGGAGACCGTCGCTTCGTGGCGCACCGGGAAGTTCACCGAGTTCGCGATGAAGCACCACTCGTTGGCGGTGCGGTGCGCCTCCCGGGCGGCATCGAGCATCGACTCTTCGGCGACCACGACCCGGGGACGAAGAGTCACCTCGACGAAGGCGCCGCCTCCCCTGCCGTCCTCGCGCATCACACCGGTGGCTTCGTCGCGGTACTCGCTCACCACCACGCCGGCGCTGACGCAGGCGTGCAGGTAGGAGAGCAGATGGCACTCCGACAGCGCGGCGAGGAGCAGGTCCTCGGGGTTCCATCGGGTCGGATCTCCTCGGAACGGCTTGTCGGATGACGCCAGCAGGTCGGGCTTGCCGTTAATGCCGATCGTGACGTCTCTCGCATAGTCGCGGTATCCGCTCGTGCCGGTGCCTCGGTTTCCCGTCCAGGTGGTGGTGAGCGCGTAGTGGTGTTCGCCGAGGGGAGCCATAGCGCCAGTCTGCCACCGCGCGGCGCATTAGGCTTGTCTGGTGCTCGAGACTCTCACCATCGCTGACGCTGTCGAACTCGCGATCGTGGAGCGCAACGGCTTCGTGGAGTCCCGCCATGCGGGGGCCGCAGTCGTGCTCTCCTCCGAGGGGGAGGTCGTCGCACAGCACGGCAACGCCGAGGCGCTGATCCTGCCGCGCTCCAGCCTGAAGCCTCTTCAGGCGATCGCCAGCGTGACTGCCGGTGCCGCGCTCGAGGGCGAGCAGCTCGGGCTGGGCACGGCGAGCCACAGCGGCACCGACCGGCACGTCGAGGTCGTGCGCGAGATGCTCACCGCAGGCGGACTCAACGAGGACGACCTGGGATGTCCGGTCGCCTGGCCGTCCGACGCCACCGCGCGCCGCGACATGATCCGCGATCACGCCGACAAGGCCCGCGTGCGGATGAACTGCTCGGGCAAGCACGCACTGATGCTTCGCGCCTGCGTCGCGACCGGCTGGCCGACAGAGGGCTACCTCGACCCGACGCATCCCCTTCAGGTGCACATCCGCGAGGTCGTCGAGCGCCTCGCCGGCGAGAAGATCGCCCATACCGCCATCGACGGCTGCGGAGCGCCGGTGCACGCCATCACGCTGCTCGGCCTCGCCCGGGCGATCCACCGCATCGGCTCGGCGTCCGAGCGCTCGCCTTTCGCTCTTCACCGCGTCGCCGGCGCGCTGGTGCGCGCCGTGCGCGAGAATCCCTGGACCATCGCCGGTCCCGGCGAGCCCGACACGATCGCCATCGAGACTCTCGGCGTCTTCGCCAAGCACGGTGCCGAGGGCGTGATGGTGATGGCCGCACCTGACGGCACGACCGTGGCCCTCAAGATGCTCGATGGCAGCAGCCGTGCATCCGCCATCGTCGCGGCCACGCTGCTCGCGCGCACCGGCGCGCTGGGCGAGGCGGATGTCGCGGCACTCGCCTCGGCGCTCCCGCTGGATGTGCTCGGAGGCGGCCAGCCGGTCGGCGCGATCCGTCCCGGTTCCGGTATCTGACGCGCCCGCGACTCATCTCAGCAGCACCCTTCGGGGACGTCCACCCGCCTCGACGGCCCATGCCCTGTCTTCGTGCGGCCGCGCGAACGGCGGAGTCTCCCGCACACCGGCGAGCTGGCGCAGCTCCGCCTGGCACTCGGCGGAGACGACGAGTTCGCCGCTGCTGCGGATGCTCTGCAGCACGGCCCAGTGCGAGCGCCACTCCTCGGGGTCTGCGACGACCACCAGCGGCTCGCCGCCGATGTCCGGACCGGTCACGCCGCTCAGCTCCGCGAGCATGATCACCCGGCAGTCCGGGAGGGCGGCCGAGAGCGCGCGCCGCGTGGCCTCGGACGCCGCCGTCACCACCCCCGAGCGCGCGCGCCGCGGGCGCCAGCCGTCTATGGCTCTCGGTCCTACTGGCGTGGATGCGAGCGCATCCGTCCAGCACAGCTGCACATCGCGGCCGTCGAACCATCCGCGTCCGGGGAGCCGGTGCGGATCGAAGGTGCCGGAGTCGCCGCCTGCGGCGATGTGCTCGACTCGGCTGCTCAGCCGCAGCAGCACTCGACGCGGCAGCGCGTCGAGCAGTCGGCCGACCGGACCGGACGCCCGCGACGAGGTGATCACCGCACCCTCCGGAGCGCGGATGATCGTCTCCCACCGGCTGAGGAACAGCTGCGCCTGCTCTGGCGGGTACTGGGCCAGCAGCAGGTCGAGATCATCGCACAGCACCATCCCGTGCCGTCCGGTGACCAGTTCGGCGACCGCGTCCCACGCCTCCTCCGCGTCGGACGGGATCACCACCGCATCGGGCACCTGGCTTCGAAGCACGCCGATCAGCGTGCTCTTGCCCGCCCCGGCTCCCCCGATCACCGCGAGCCCCTCGCCCGCCGCGAGGCGCACCCACGGCTGGCTCTGGCTCTGCGGCTCGTCGGCCCTGCCGAGCACGACCCCGCCGTCACTCGGATCGGCCTGTGCCGGGAGATCGATCAGGGCGGGCAGGGGCGGAAGCCACGGGCTGTCTTGACCCGCGGAACCGGCCCATCGCCGCGCCGTCGCCGCGAGGTCGGATGGTGACGTGAGGGCGACGCGCATCACCTGCGGCTCTGCGTCCTCGGGGCGCCGGACGTACGCGAGGCCACGCGATTCGGCACCACCAGGCAGAGCCGCTGCGGCATCCGTCCCGATCACGAGACGGCTGTCGGCGGACTCCGCGACGCGCAGGCTGAGCCGCAGTGGACAGTTCGCCGCCAGGGCCTCCCTGATGACCCCGCCCGCGCGCTGCGTGCCGAGCACGAGGTGCATACCCAGCGCCCGACCGCGAGCCGCGACATCCGTGAAGATCTGCGCCAGGTCGGGGTGCTCCCTGACCAGCGCGGCGAACTCGTCGACCACGATCACCAGGCGCACCAGCGACGGGCACTCGGCGACGTCGCGCGCGCCGGCCGCGGCGAGCAGGGCCTCCCGTCGCCGAAGCTCGGCGGTGAGGCTGCCGACGCCCCGCCGCGCACCGAGGGCGTCGAGGTCGGTCACCACCGCGACGACGTGCGGCAGCACCCTGAGCGGGTCGAAGGCGGTGCCGCCCTTGAAGTCGATCAGCACGAACGCCACCTCCTCCGGCGAATGCGCTGCCGCGATCCCCGCCACCCAGCTGATCAGCAGCTCGCTCTTGCCCGTGCCCGTCATCCCGGTGACGATCGCGTGGGGCCCGTCGTCGACGAGGTCGACCAGCACCTCGCCGTGCTCCCTGCGGCCCAGGCACGCCGCGAGTCTGCCGTCGCCGCCCTGCACCTGCTCGAGGTCGGCGAGCGCCACAGCATCCGGCACCTCGTCGGCGTCCTCGGCCCGTGCGGCCGCGTCAGCCGCGATCACCGCCGTCTGCCGTGCAGACAGCCCCTCCAGCGACAGGACCGAC
Source organism: Microbacterium esteraromaticum (assembly GCF_014084045.1). NCBI lineage: Bacteria > Bacillati > Actinomycetota > Actinomycetes > Micrococcales > Microbacteriaceae > Microbacterium > Microbacterium esteraromaticum. The sequence continues at coordinate 2,587,449 of NZ_CP043732.1, read as the reverse complement.
ATCCCCTCGGGTGTGCGCGCGGTCGCCTGGCGCGGCTCGATGCAGTCCAGCACGGTCGTGACGCCTTCCGGCGGCTCGTCGCCTGGCATCCGGATGCAGAAGACTGCATCGGCCGGTTCCGATCCGTCACCGAGCCGCAGTCGGAAGCGCGCTCGGCGCCGAGACGCATGCGGGAACCCCGAGAGACCCCAGGCCTGGACCCCGCTGCCGTGTAGGCTCAGCTCCGTCGGACCGAACCGAAGGCACAGCTGGGTGACGAGCGCTCTGATGACGGCCGCTGCCACGGGCTGCGCCGTGCGGACGCACACCCCTCCCCCGAGTTCGACGACGATCGGCGCATCGGTGAGGCGCTCGGCGCGCTCGCGGAAGGCACGCGACCTGGCATCGTCACCGCCGGACGCCCGGATGCGGCTCCGGCGATCGCCGCGGCCGATCACGAGCTCGGTGCTCGCGCTCAGTGGTGTGCGTCCGCGCAGCGGCGGGTCGAGCAGGCAGCCGGCCGCGTCCGGTGAGCGGTGCCGCAGATCGCGCTGCTCACGGTCATGCAGACGGACCAGTTCGTCCTCCGCGTGCTGCCAGGCCGCATCGGAGTCGTGCTCCGAGCTGCGCCTTGCTCTGCGTCGTGCGCGCAGTCCGTCGAGGAAGGAGGCGAGCAGCATGAGCGGGCCCAGGGCGGCGAAGCACAGGGCGAAGAGCGATCCGGTGATCAGCCAGAGCACGACCCCCGCGATGACGGGGACGATCGCCGCCAGCAGTGGAAGAGGAGGACGCGCCGGCTCGGCTGCAGCGGCGGGGAGGACGATGGTCGTGGCATCCATCCGCCCATCTCAGCGCATCCGGCACGCGGGAACGGACCTGTCCACAGGCCCTGGGGATCAGTCCTGGGTCGTGCCGTCTGTGGAGGAGGACTGCTCGTCGTCTGCGGGCTCGTCGTCTGCGGGCTCGTCGGCGGGATCCTCCGATGCGCCGGTGTAGCGCACGTTCAGCACGATCAGCGTGACGTTGTCGCGTCCGCCGTTCTCGAGCGCCGCGTCGACCATGGCGCTGACCGCGTCGGCGGGCTCGTCGTTCTCTCGCAGGAAGTGCAGGATCCCGTAGTCGGTCAGCTCCTTGGTGAGGCCATCGGAGCAGATGATGAACCGGTCTCCATCGACCACGTCGATCGCGACGTAGTCGGGCGAGACCAGTTCGTTCGCGCCGACCGCGCGGGTGATCACGTTGCTGTACGGGTGCGCATCCGCCTCTTCGGGGCTGATCTTGCCCGAGGCGATGAGCTCCTGCACGACCGAATGATCCGTGGTGACCTGGATGAGCCGCCCGTCGCGCTCCAGGTAGACCCGGGAATCGCCGATGTTCAGCGAGATCCAGCGCCAGCTGCCGTCTTCGCCCCGATCGAGGTAGACGCCGGTCAGGGTGGTGCCGGTGCCCTCATCGGTCGTGTCTGGATGCCGGTGGATGTCGTCGACGGCCAGCTGCAGCGCAGCGATGATCCGCTCGTCGTCGATCCGCCCCGCGTCGACCATGTCGGAGAGCCGGTCGACCGTCGCCTGGCTCGCGATCTCGCCCCCGGCGTGCCCGCCCATGCCGTCGGCGACGATGAACAGCGGATACTTCGCGAGGAAGGAGTCCTGGTTGTTCTCGCGGCGCCGACCGCGGTCGGTCACGCCTGCCCAGGTGAGCTCCAGCTCATCGCTGACGCGGAACGTCTGCGTCGTGGTCTCAGGCACGTGGGCTCTCCGTCGGGCGGTTCGGCGGCGCGGGGGCCGCGGTATTCATCTTCATCGTACTGGTGCCGACACTCACATCCGGTCGGCGGGGTCGTCGATCAGGGGGAACAGCGCGTCGATCTCGGCGAGGTCCGCAGCGGTCGGCGTCCATGCATCGGCCGCGGCGGCGTTCGCCTCGACCTGGGAGGGGCTGGTCGCGCCGGCGATCACGCTCGACACCCCCGGCTGCGCCAGAAGCCAGCCGAACGTCGCCTGCAGCATGGTGATGGAGCGCTGATCGCAGAACTCCTGGTACCGCTCGAGCGCGTCCCACGGCGCATCCGCCCAGATGTGCCGACGCGTGTCCATGATCCGGCTGCCTTCAGGTCCTCCCTCGCGGGTGAACTTGCCGGTGAGCAGACCGTTCTTCAGCGGGAAGAACGGGAAGAAGCCCAGGCCATAGCGGTTCACGGCAGGAAGCACCTCTCGCTCGGAGGCGCGCGCGAGAAGGGAGTAGTGGTTCTGCGCGGAGATGAAGCGCCCCGTCGAGCGGGCGCGGGCCGTGAACTCCGCCTCCGCGATCTGCCACCCTGTGAAGTTCGAGTGTCCGTAGTAGCGGATCTTGCCCTCGTCGACGAGCTCGTCGAGCGCATCGATCGTCTCGGCGATCGGCGTCGTGGTGTCCGGCAGGTGAAGCTGGTACAGATCGATCCAGTCGGTTCGCAACCTGCGCAGCGACTGCTCCACGGCATGACGGACATATCGGCGCGATCCGCGTCCGGCCGGGAAGTCATAGCCCATGTCGCGATCGTGTCCGAACTTGGTGGCGAGCACGACCCGATCCCGGCGTCCCTCGAGCACCTCGCCCATGAGCTCCTCGCTGCGACCGGCCTCGGCGCCGTACATGTCGGCGGTGTCGAAGAAGAACACTCCGTTCGCGAGCGCCGCGTCGATCACCGCGCGGGTGCCTTCGAGCGTTTCGGTGGCGGTGCCTGCGCGTCCGAAGTTGTTGCAGCCGAGACCGGCGGCGGATACGACGAGTCCGGATGCGCCGACGCGACGCTGCGAGGTAGCCATGCCTCCACACTATCGGGGCGCCGGGCCGGGGTCGCGCACGCGGCATCGGAGGCAGAAGAGGCCCCGACATCGTCGGGGGCCTCTTCTGCGCTCAGCTCACGCGGGCGGCTGGGTCGGATCGTTCGGCGCGGCCGGCGGCGCAGGCGGTGCGGGCGGAGTCGCCGGAGGCGCTGCCGGCGGGGCGGGAGGCGCCGGCGGGGTGGCCGGAGGAGGCACCGGGGCACCGGGGGCAGGCGGAACCGGGGCGCCCGGGTTCTGCGGTGCGCCGTAACCGGGCTGCGCCGGCGGGGCGTAGCCAGGCTGCGCCGGCGGGGCGTAGCCCTGCGGTGCGGGCGGCTGGTAGCCCTGCGGCGCACCGTATCCGCCGGCGGGGGCGACGTTCTGCCCCGCCTGCACGGGGATGCCGTCCCACACGGTGTTGTCGCCGAGGAAGCCGTTGCCTGCCCACGGAGCAGGCGCGATGCTGGAGTTCCAGCGCGAGCGGTCGAATGCGACGATGCCCATCCAGACGATGTTGAGCAGCACGAACAGGATGACCCACGCCGCTTCCTTCTGCAGCTTGAGGCCCACGCGCCAGCCCGCCATCGCGAAGAGCGCGGTGAACGCGAGCCCGACGATACCGCCGAGACCGACGAACGAGAGGACGATGGTCGCACCCAGCGTGTACAGCACGAGCCACGGGCTCATGTCGCCGAGCTTGAAGAAGATCATCTCGCGGTAGATGGGAACCCATGCCCGCCACTTGCCCACCGCGCCGGCCTTCTCGAAGATCTTCATCATGAAGATCGACGAGACGACGTAGTAGATCGGTCCGATGATGAAGAACACGATGCCCAGAAGGGCGAACATCGCGGCGAGGGCCTCGTAGCCCCCGTAGTCGCCATAGTCCATGAGTGATCCACTTCCCTCGTTGAGAGGAAGCGGTGCCGCTCCCCCGTGCGAATCTCGCGCACCGGTCATGCTAGCGAAGCGGCCGCACCGCGGGCAACGGAGCGCGCCGTGCGCGGCGATGAGAGATCGACGTCAGCCGTCGACGACGAGCTCCAGCACACCGGCATCGTCTGCCTCTCGCAGCCGGATGCCGTTCCCCGACGCCCACGCGATGAGCGATCGCGCGGTGCGGCCCCGCGGGCGTGTCGTCGCGAGCGCGCGCACGAACTCACCCTTGGCCTTCTTGTTGAAGTGATTGAGCGCCCGTCCGGACTCGGTGACCACGCGCACATACGCCGACGGGACGATGCCGGCGACGGGGCCGAGCGCGACGTACGACTCGCTGCGGAGGTCGAGCACGAAACCGGCACCGCTCAGCGCCATAGATGTCGCCTCGGCCCAGTGCCGACGAAGAGGCCGGATGCCGGGAAGCGACGTCCCCGCAGCCAGCCGGTACAGGGGGATCTCGTCGAGTGCGCCGATCGGCCCGAAGGGCGCCGAGTGGATCAGCACGTGCTCGCCGAGCCAGCGTCGAGCCGTCCGATCGAGAGACGCCGCGTCGAGGGCGTCGTAGAGCACGCCGGTATAGCGGTCGATCGCGGCCATCGTGGGCGCCGTGCGGAGCATCCGGTTGTGCTCGACATCGCCCGCCTGACGCTCGCTGAGCTTGAGCACGCGACGCGCCTCGTCGACGTCGGAGCTGAGCTCGACGAGGGCCTCGACGAGCTCGACGCGCTTCCCGGTGAGCGACGGCAGCTCGAGGGTCTCGAAGCGCAGCGGGCCGCCGGAGCCGCCCTGGCGCTTCGTCTCGGACGGGGGCAGAAGGATCTTCATGGGCTCCACACAGACGAAGCGTCCGCCCCGGCGCGTGCAGAGCACGATCCGGGGCGGACGCCGGGTTGTCTTGCTGTCAGGCGATCAACGCGGCGTTGCCTGCCACGATCGTCAGGGTGTCGCCCTCCATCGAGAGGAACCCATCCTGCGCGTTCGCGAGCACCTTGCTGCCGTCCGTCTGAGTGATGCGGACCTCGCCCTGGGCGAGGATGGCCAGCACCGGCTCATGACCGGACATGATGCCGATCTCGCCCTCGACGGTCTTGGCGACGACGAGCGACGCCTCTCCCGTCCAGACCTCCGCGTCAGCGGAGACGAGGCTCACGTGCAGCGCCATGGTCAGGCGTTCTCCTTCTGGATCTTCGCCCATGCCTCTTCGACGTCGGAGATGCCGCCGACGTTGAAGAACGCCTGCTCGGCGACGTGGTCGAAGTCACCACGGCAGATCGCATCGAACGACTCGATGGTCTCCTTGAGCGGCACGGTCGAGCCCTCGACACCGGTGAACTTCTTCGCCATGTAGGTGTTCTGCGAGAGGAACTGCTGGATGCGGCGCGCGCGGGCGACGACGATCTTGTCCTCTTCGGAGAGCTCGTCGACACCGAGGATCGCGATGATCTCCTGCAGCTCCTTGTTCTTCTGCAGGATCTGCTTGACCGTGGTGGCCACGCGGTAGTGGTCCTCACCCAGGTAACGCGGGTCCATGATGCGCGACGTCGAGGTCAGCGGGTCGATCGCGGGGTACAGACCCTTCGACGCGATCTCACGCGAGAGCTCGGTGGTGGCGTCGAGGTGCGCGAACGTGGTCGCCGGGGCCGGGTCGGTGTAGTCGTCGGCCGGCACGTAGATCGCCTGCAGCGAGGTGATCGAGTGACCACGCGTCGACGTGATGCGCTCCTGCAGGAGGCCCATCTCGTCGGCGAGGTTCGGCTGGTAGCCCACGGCCGAGGGCATGCGGCCCAGCAGGGTCGAGACCTCGGAGCCGGCCTGCGTGAAGCGGAAGATGTTGTCGATGAACAGCAGCACGTCCTGCTTCTGCACGTCGCGGAAGTACTCCGCCATGGTCAGAGCCGACAGCGCGACGCGCAGACGCGTCCCCGGCGGCTCGTCCATCTGGCCGAAGACGAGGGCGGTCTTGTCGAAGACGCCCGCCTCCTCCATCTCGTGGATGAGGTCGTTGCCCTCACGGGTGCGCTCGCCGACACCGGCGAACACCGACACACCGCCGTGGTCCTGCGCGACGCGCTGGATCATCTCCTGGATGAGGACGGTCTTGCCGACACCCGCGCCACCGAACAGACCGATCTTTCCACCCTGCACGTAGGGGGTCAGGAGGTCGATCGACTTGATGCCGGTCTCGAACATGGTGGTCTTCGACTCGAGCTGGTCGAAGTTCGGCGCCTTGCGGTGGATCGGCCAGCGCTCGGTGACCTCGATGGTCTCGCCGGGCTCGGCGTTGAGGACCTCGCCGATCACGTTGAAGACCTTGCCCTTGGTCACATCTCCCACGGGGACCGAGATGGCCTCGCCGGTGTCGCGGACCTCCTGGCCGCGGACGATGCCGTCGGTCGGCTTCAGGGCGATCGCGCGGACGAGGTCGTCGCCGAGGTGCTGTGCGACCTCGAGCGTGATCTCGGTGGAGTCCTCGCCGATGGTGATGGTGGTCTTGAGGGCGTTGTAGATCTCGGGGATCGAATCGTGCGGGAACTCGATGTCGACAACCGGACCGTTGACGCGTGCGACGCGCCCGACGACCGCGGTCGCCGGCTGCTCAGCCGTGGCGGTGGTGGTCATTTCTCGTCTCTTCTCCTGATGTGTGTCAGCTGGATGCCAGGGCGTCGGCGCCGCCGACGATCTCTGCGATCTGCTGGGTGATCTCGGCCTGGCGAGCGTTGTTGCGCAGGCGGGTGTAGTCGGTGATCAGCTTGTCGGCGTTGTCGCTGGCCGACTTCATCGCCTTCTGCGTCGCGGCCTGCTTGGCTGCCGACGACTGCAGGAGGGCGTTGAACACGCGGCTCTGGATGTACACCGGCAGGATCGCGTCGAGCACGGTCTCGGCGTCGGGCTCGAACTCGTAGAGCGGGTAGACGGCCGCGCTCGCGGTGTCCTCGGCCTCTTCGATCTCGAGCGGCAGCAGACGCAGCGCCGTCGGCTCCTGCGTCATCATGCTGACGAACCGGTTGTAGACCAGCACGATCTCGTCGACGCCCTCGGACTCGCCGCCGCGCAGGAACGCCTGCTGCAGCGTGTGCGCGATCTCCTCGGCCGTGTGGAACGACGGGGTGTCGGTGTCGCCGATCCATTCCGCCACGGACTCGATCCGACGGAACTGGAAGTACCCGACGGCCTTGCGGCCGATCAGGTAGTACACCGGCTCGCGGCCGAGCTCGCGCAGACGCTCACCCTGCTCCAGGCCCTCGCGGATCACCTGGGAGTTGAACGCGCCTGCGAGACCACGGTCGCTCGAGAAGATGACGACCGCCGTGCGGCGGATCGTCTCTGCCTCGCGGGTGAGCGGGTGGTCGACGCTGGAGTGCGTCGCGACGGCCGACACGGCCCTCGTCACGGCCTGCGCGAAGGGGCTGGACGCCTTGACGCGTGCCATCGCCTTCTGGATGCGCGAAGCCGCGATGAGTTCCATCGCCTTCGTGATCTTCTTGGTCGTCTGAGCAGAAGAGATCTTCTGCTTGTAGACCCTGAGTTGAGCGCCCATGAATCAGTACCTCACGCGATTACGCGCGACGACCCTTGACGATCTTCTCCTGGCTGACATCGCCTGCGTCCTCAGCAGAGACCTGCTCGTTGCCCGGGCTGCTGATCGACTGGCCCTTGCCGCCCTGGAACTCCAGGATGAAGGCGTCGGTCTGCTTGTCGAGCTCTGCGACCGTGTCGTCGTCGAGGACGTTGGTCTCGCGCAGCGTGTCGAGGATCGACGTGTTGCGGCGCAGGTAGTCGAGGAGGTCGCGCTCGAAGCGGAGCACGTCCTCGACCTCGAGCGAGTCGAGCTTGCCGTTCGTTCCGGCCCAGATCGAGACGACCTGCTCCTCGACGGGGTACGGCGAGTACTGCGGCTGCTTGAGCAGCTCGGTCAGACGCGCGCCGCGGGCGAGCTGACGACGCGAGGCCGCGTCGAGGTCGGACGCGAACATCGCGAACGCCTCGAGCGAGCGGTACTGCGCGAGCTCCAGCTTCAGCGTTCCGGAGACCTTCTTGATCGACTTGACCTGTGCGTCACCGCCGACTCGCGAGACCGAGATTCCCACGTCGACAGCCGGACGCTGGTTGGCGTTGAAGAGGTCGGACTGCAGGAAGATCTGGCCGTCGGTGATCGAGATCACGTTGGTCGGGATGTACGCCGAGACGTCGTTGGCCTTGGTCTCGATGATCGGCAGACCGGTCATGGAACCGGCGCCGAGCTCGTCGGACAGCTTGGCGCAGCGCTCGAGCAGACGCGAGTGCAGGTAGAAGACGTCACCGGGGTAGGCCTCGCGGCCCGGCGGGCGACGCAGCAGGAGCGACACGGCGCGGTAGGCCTCAGCCTGCTTCGACAGGTCGTCGAAGATGATGAGCACGTGCTTGCCGCCGTACATCCAGTGCTGGCCGATGGCCGAGCCGGTGTAGGGGGCGAGGTACTTGAAGCCGGCCGGGTCGGAAGCAGGGGCGGCGACGATCGTCGTGTACTCGAGGGCACCGGCCTCTTCCAGCGCGCCCTTGACCGAGGCGATGGTCGAGCCCTTCTGGCCGATGGCGACGTAGATGCAGCGGACCTGCTTGTTGACGTCGCCCGACTCCCAGTTGGCCTTCTGGTTGATGATCGTGTCGATCGCGATGGCCGTCTTGCCTGTCTGGCGGTCGCCGATGATCAGCTGACGCTGACCGCGGCCGACGGGGATCATGGCGTCGATCGCCTTGATGCCGGTCTGCATCGGCTCGTGCACCGACTTGCGCTGCATGACACCCGGTGCCTGCAGCTCGAGCTCGCGTGAGCCCTCGGTGGCGATGGCGCCGAGACCGTCGATCGGGTTTCCGAGCGGGTCGACGACGCGACCCAGGTAGCCGTCGCCGACCGGGACCGAGAGGACCTCTCCGGTGCGGGTGACCTCCTGGCCGGCCTCGATGCCGGTGAAGTCGCCGAGGACGACCACACCGATCTCGTGCTCGTCCAGGTTCAGCGCCAGGCCCTTGGTGCCGTCCGCGAAGGTGACGAGCTCGTTGGCCATGACGCCGGGCAGTCCCTCGACGTGCGCGATGCCATCGGCCGCGTCGATGACGGTGCCGACCTCGGTCGCCACGGCGCCGGTGGGCTCGTAGGCGGCGGCGAAGTTCTTCAGCGCGTCACGGATGACGTCGGGGCTGATCGATAGTTCTGCCATTGTCTTCCCTTTGTGTGTCTGGGTGTCCGCGGTTCCCCGCGTGAAGTTGTTCAGCTCGCGAGCTTCTGGCGAAGGTCGGCGAGTCGGGCGGAGATGCTGCCGTCGATGACGTCATCGGCGATCTGCACACGCAGGCCCCCGACCACGCCCTGGTCGATCACCTGGTTGATGGAGATCTCGCCGCCGTAGCGGCGTGCGAGCGCATCGCGCAGGCGTGTCTGCTGAGCAGCGGAGAGGGCGGTCGCGGTGTACACCGTCGCCACCGTGCGGCCCGCCTGCGCGGCGACGATGTCGATCGCACGGGCGAGGACCTGGCGGACACGGCGCTCGCGCGGCAGGCGCACCAGCGAGGATGCGACCAGCACGGTTGCGGGTGATGCCGAGCCGCCGAGCACCTTCTCGACGAGGTCGCCCTTCGCCGACGCGTCGCCGAGGCGGCTGCCGAGAGCGAGCTCAAGCTCGGGGTTCGCCGCGACGATCCGCGAGAACTCGAACAGCTCACCCGCGATGTCGTCGCCGGGCGCCGCCTTCGCAGCCGCCCGGATGGCGAGCTCCTCGACGCCGTCGATCAGGTCGGATGCCGACGACCAGCGCTCAGCCGCGACCGAGGTCAGCAGCGTGCGCACCGGAGCCGAGACACCGGCGAAGACGGCCGAGACGAGCGCGCTGCGCGCCTCAGCCGGAGCTGCGGGATCGGCGAGCGCGCCGCTCAGCTGGGCCGACTCCCCGATGGCACGGGCGGCTGCGAACAGCTCGGCCGCACTGTCGAGGTTCAGGCCCGACGCTGCGGCAAGCGCGTCCGTCGATGCCGCGAGTGCCTGAGTGGTCGCGCTGCCCATTACTTGGCCTTCTCGAGGTCGGCGAGGAAGCGGTCCACGACAGCCGTCGCACGAGCGTCATCGCTGAGGGTCTCCCCCACGACTCCGCCGGCGAGGTCGATCGCGAGCGTGCCGACCTCGCTGCGCAGCGAGACGAACGCCGCCTGGCGCTCCGCCTCGATCTGCGTGTGAGCGGCAGCGGTGATGCGGTTGGCCTCGGCGACAGCCGTCTCCTTGGCCTCGGTCACGATCTTCTTGCCGTCCTCGCGGGCGGCTTCGCGGATCTCACCGGCCTCGGTGCGGGCCTCGGCGAGCTGGCGGGTGTACTCCTCCAGCGCGGCCTCGGCCTGCTTCTGAGCCTCATCTGCCTTGGCGATGTTGCCTTCGATGGCGGCCGAGCGCTCGTCGAGGATCGCGGTCAGGCGAGGAAGGGCGACCTTCCACACCACGATGAGGATGATGAGGAACCACAGGCCCGACCAGATGATGTCGTACCACGCGGGGATGAGCGGGTTCTGCGCCTCGGTCTCCGCCGCCGCGAGGTTCGTGACAAGAGCGTTCAGCATCCTGTCTCCTTCGGAAGTCGGTGCGGATTACGGGAAGGGGATGAATGCGACGGCGATGCCGACGAATGCAAGCGCCTCGGTGAAGGCGATACCGATCCACATGAGGACCTGGAGGCGACCGGCCAGCTCGGGCTGACGGGCGACACCCTCGATGGTCTTGCCGACGACGATGCCCACGCCGATGGCCGGTCCGATGGCGGCGAGGCCGTAGCCGACTGCACCGATGTGACCGTTGATTTCAGCGAGAACCGTAGTAGCGTCCACGGGTTTTTCCTTTCGTTGGGTGGGACGGCAGTTGCCGACCCGCTCAGTGCTCTTCTGCGACCGCGAGCTGGATGTAGATCGCGGTGAGGACGGTGAAGACGTAGGACTGCAGGACGACGACCAGGATCTCGAAGAGAGTGAAGGCGCCGCCGAAGGCGAGGGTGCCGACGCCGAGCGCCGCCCAGCCGCCACCTGCGGTGAAGAAGAAGAAGTGCGTTGCAGCGAAGCACAGCACGAGGATCATGTGGCCCACGACGAGGTTCATCATCAGACGCAGGGTGAGCGTCACCGGGCGGATGATGAAGGTGGAGATGAACTCCAGAGGGGTCACGATGATGTAGACGGGCCACGGCACTCCGGCCGGGAAGAGCGAGTTCTTCCAGAACCCGAGAGGGCTCTTCTTCATGCCCGCGTAGATGAAGGTCACGTAGCTGATCACGGCGAGCGTGAGAGGCACGGCGATGATCGCGGTTCCCGGCATGTTCAGGAACGGGATGATGCCCGTGATGTTCATGAACAGGATCATGAAGAACATGGTCACCAGCAGCGGTGCGAACCGCTCGCCGTCCTTGCGGCCGAGCAGGTCGTGCCCGATGCCGTTGCGTACGAAGCCGATGCCCATCTCGACCACGCTCTGGAAGCGGCCGGGCACGACGGTCATGCGGCGGGTCCCGAGCCACATGATCAGCACGACGGCGATCACGGAGAGCAGCTGGATGAGGTGGATGCGGTGGATCGGCACGACGCCGAACACGTTGAACAGGATCTCCGGGAAGAACTCGTCCATCGAGGGGCCGTGGAATTCACCGTCACCGGCGATCGGACGAAGGGTCAGGGTCGCAACGGGATTCAACAGCGCGGGCTCCAGCTTCGGGTCACCGGTCAGAACCGGGGGCGACGAGGGACGGTGTGCGTCAGCGCAAGCGCTCGCGAGACGAGCGGCGGGCACGGGTAAACACTACCAGATTCAGCGGTCCTCCTCCGCCGCGCCCGGTGCCTGTCGGCCACGGCCTTCGGCGTCGTCCTCGGGATTCACCGTCGGAAGGTCTATGTCGCTGACGTTGGGGAGCCTCATGCGCATGAGGACGATCATGTCCACCACGAGGGACAGCGCGACGCCCGCGACGATGGAGAGGAAGAACACCAGAGGCGAGATCCACGGCTGTCCGCTCAGAACGATCATCACCACGAGGAAGACGCCGAGCTTGAGCAGCCATCCGCCGAGGACGATCGCGAAGAAGAGCTGCACATAGATCGGGTCGCCGAACCAGCGGTTGGCGAACAGGATGCTGCCTGCGGTGATCCCGAGGAACAGGAATGCCAGGAGCACTCCGATCAGGCCGCTCCAGAGGCCGCTCGCGCCGTCGACGCCGTAGCCGATCCCTCCGGCGATGAGGGCGAGGACCAGAGCGGCGCCGGCGGACCAGACGAGGGTGCGACGCAGGATGGGGGTGCTGGAGACGGGGCTCGAGGTCATCAGGGCTCCATGTCGTGGGGGTCGGAGGCGGGTGTGTCGTCTGCGGCAGACGGGTCGATGGCCGACCGGCGCGCGCTCATCGGGGTGCGGGTGACGATGAGGCAGGCGATGATCCCGATGATGCCGAAGGCCACCGCGGCGAGGTACCCGCCCGGCCAGTCCTGACGTCCGGCGATGTACATCAGCAAAACGGTCAGGGAGATGATCGCGCTCCACGCGTAGAAGATCAGCACCGCGTCGCGGTGACGATGGCCGAGATCCAGCATCCGATGGTGCAGATGCTTGCGATCGGGCGAGAAGGGCGACTTCCCGGCGCGCATGCGGCGGAAGACCGCGAGACCGAAGTCGAGCAGGGGCAGCATGACGATGACCAGGGGCAGCACGATCGGGATGAATGCCCCGAGCAGCTGCGAGCGCCCGAAGCGCTCGGGGTCGAAGGCGTTCACGTCGCCCTGCGTCGTGAGGGCGATCGTCGAGGTCGCCATGAGAAGGCCGAGCACCAGGGCACCGGAGTCGCCCATGAAGAGCTTCGCCGGGCTCCAGTTCAGCGGCAGGAAGCCGAGGCAGGCGCCTATGAGCACGGCGGCGAGGAAGGTCGCGAGGTTGAAGTAGCTGGTCGCACCGGAGTCGCGGGTCAGGATGTATGCGTACACGAAGAACACGCCGTTGGCGATGAGACAGACTCCCGCGACCAGCCCGTCGAGGCCGTCGATGAAGTTCACCGCGTTCATCACGACGACGATCGCGAACATGGTGATCGAGATGCTCACCCAGCTCGAGACGAGGATCATGTCCCCGACGGGCAGCGACAGGATCTGCAGCCCTCCCCCGACCGAGATGATGCCGGCGGCGAGGAACTGCGCGGCGAGCTTGATCATCCAGTCCAGGTCGATCAGGTCGTCGATCACTCCGACGACCGCGATCAGCAGCGCCGCAGCGAGGATCGCCCAGAGCGTGTTCGGAGGCGACCACATGCGCTCGAAGAAGGGGTTGGCTGCGGAGATGAGGATCGCACTGGCGATCCCGATGAACATGGCGACGCCGCCGAGTCGCGGCGTCGGCGTCTTGTGCACGTCTCGTTCACGGATCCCCGGGTACAGCTTGAACCTCAGGCTGAGCCGCCAGACGGCCCACGACAGCGCGAAGGTGATCGCCGCCGTCAGGATGATCGTGAACAGATACTGCTTCACTCGTCGCCGACCGGGCTCTCTTCGGCCTCGGCCGGGCGCTCCTCGGGCTCGAGAAGCTCTCCGAGCACCTCGGCGAGCTGCTCGCGGCTGATCGCGCCCTCACGCAGGATCCGCACGAGCGGCGTCTCTCCGTCGGGAGTGGCGACGAGCGAGGTCGCGTCGACGATCGTGGAGGGCACGCCGTTCTCGCTGTACCCCTCCTCGAGATACACCGCGACGCTGTCGCCGAGCATCTCCTGCGCGTCGGAGGCGATGATCGCGGCGTCACGACCGGTGAGGTTGGCGCTGGACACCGCGAGCGGGCCGGTCTCGGCGAGCAGCTCGAGGGCGACACGACGATCAGGCATCCGGACGGCGACAGTGCCCTTGGTCTCGCCGAGGTCCCAGGTCAGCGAGGGCTGAGCGGGCAGGACGATCGTCAGACCGCCGGGCCAGAACGCGTCGACCAGGTTCTGCACCGCGGCCGGGATCTCCTCTACGAGCGCGCCGAGCATGTCCTGCCCCGCGACCAGCACGGGCGGCGGCATGTCGCGGCCCCGCCCCTTGGCATCCAGGAGCCGCTGCACCGCAGCGGGCGAGAACGCGTCGGCGGCTATGCCGTAGACGGTGTCGGTGGGCAGCACGATGAGCTCGCCGCGGGCGATGGCCTGACGGGCGTGGCGCATGCCGGCGAGGATCTGGGAGTCGTCGCGGCAATCGAAGACAGTTGACATGGCACTCCTAGTCTACGTCGATCACCTCTGGGGCCACCGTGACGCCGGCGCTTCGCGGATGGGCCGCTCAGGGGCGGAGCGCTGTCGTCGCCCGATCGCGGCGCGTGAGGTCCTGGTGGGTGGCCGAGGCACGCCAGCCGTCCGCATCGAGGATGTCGCGGATCGCGTCGCCCTGCAGCTCGCCGTGCTCGAGCACGAGCAGTCCGCCGGCGTGCAGAAGCTCCTGCGCCCGTCGGCTGATCACGCGGATCACGTCGAGACCGTCCGGTCCCCCGTACAGAGCCTGCGCCGGGTCGTGCAGCCGCACCTCCGGATCGCGCGGGATCGCGTCGTCGGGCACGTACGGCGGGTTGGAGATGACCACGTCGACCGTGCCGCGGAGCTCGTCGAAGGCGGTGGCGAGGTCGCCGTGCACCAGCGTCAGATTGTTCACGCCCCGCATGTTGCGAGCGGCCCACGCGTGCGCCTGTGCGGAGCGCTCGACCGCGTAGACCCTCGCATGCGGCACCTCGGTGGCCATGGCCAGCGCGATCGCACCGCTGCCGGTGCCCAGGTCCGCGGCGATGGGAGCCGCGGTCGCGCTCTCCAGCAGCGCGTCGATCGCGAACTGCGCGACGGTCTCGGTCTCGGGTCTCGGCACGAAGACGCCGGGCCCGACCGCGAGCTCCAGGTGACGGAAGGCGGCTGTCCCTGTGAGATGCTGCAGCGGCTCGCGTGCGGCACGCCGGTCGACGAGGGAGGCCAGCCGCTCGGCATCCCCATCGGGGATCGCATCGCCTCGGACGACGGCGGCCTGCATCTCGCCCCTCCCGAGACCGAGGACGTGCCCGATGAGCAGCTCCGCATCGACGAGCGGATCCGGGACGCCGGCGTCGGCGAGCCGCTGCGCGACGGCGCGCAGCTGCGCGGAGATGAGGTGGGGCATCCTCTCAGCGTATGCGGTGGCGGTCATATTCCGTCATCAGACCGGGGCCGCACCGTAGGCTGATCTCGCTGAACCCACGCACACGAAAGGTCTGTCATGACCGGCATCCACAACGACATCACGAGCACCTTCGGCAACACCCCGCTGGTGCGGCTGAACCACCTGACGGAGGGCCTCGACGCCACCGTGCTCGTCAAGCTCGAGTCGTTCAACCCGGCCTCGAGCGTGAAGGACCGCATCGGCATCGCCATCGTCGACGCGGCCGAGGCGTCTGGCGAGCTCAAGCCGGGCGGCACCATCGTCGAGGCGACGAGCGGCAACACGGGCATCGCCCTCGCGATGGTCGGCGCCGCGCGCGGCTACCGGGTCATCCTGACCATGCCCGCATCGATGTCCAAGGAGCGCCGCGTGCTGCTCAAGGCATTCGGCGCCGAGCTCGTGCTCTCCGACCCGACGCTGGGCATGAAGGGCGCGATCGAGAAGCTGCAGGAGATCATCGACACGACGCCTGGCGCTGTCTGGGCCCGCCAGTTCGAGAACGCGGCGAACCCGCAGATCCACCGCGACACCACCGCCCAGGAGATCCTGCGCGACACCGACGGTGCCGTCGACGTGTTCATCGCAGGCGTCGGCACCGGCGGAACGGTCACAGGCACCGGTCAGGCGCTGAAGGCGGCGAAGCCCGGGGTCACGGTCATCGCCGTCGAGCCGAAGGACTCGCCGCTGCTCTCTGAGGGGCGCACGGGGCCGGCCAAGATCCAGGGCATCGGCCCGAACTTCGTTCCCGCCGTGCTCGACCGAGAGGTGATCGACGAGATCATCACCGCCGAGTTCGACGAGTCGATCGCGACCGCACGCGACCTGGCAGCCAAGGAGGGTCTGCTGGTCGGGATCTCCAGCGGCGCAGCCGTCGCGCAGGCGCTGAAGGTCGCCGCCCGCCCCGAGAGCGCAGGCAAGACCATCGTCGTCGTCGCCCCTGACACGGGCGAGCGCTACATCAGCACGGCTCTGTTCGAAGACCTCCGCGAGGACTGATCCCCGCCGTGAGCATGCTCTCCCGGATCCGCGAGGACGTCGCGGCCGCCCGCCACCGCGACCCCGCTGCCCGCAGCGGGGTCGAGGTGGCTCTGCTCTACCCCGGCCTGCACGCCGTGTGGGCGCATCGTGCGTGGCACGCGCTGTGGAGACGCGAGCTGCGCTTCGTGGCGCGCATGGGATCGCAGCTCACCCGATGGCTGACCGGCATCGAGATCCATCCGGGGGCGCGCATCGGGCGGCGCTTCTTCATCGACCACGGCATGGGCGTCGTGATCGGCGAGACCGCCGAGATCGGCGACGACGTCATGCTGTATCACGGGGTCACGCTCGGCGGACGCACCCGCGACCACGGCAAGCGGCACCCCACCCTCGAGGACGGGGTGTCGGTGGGCGCCGGCGCGAAGATCCTCGGCCCCGTCCGCATCGGCGCGCGGTCGCTGGTGGGCGCGAACGCCGTCGTCACCAAGGACGCCGCGGCCGACAGCATCCTGGTCGGCGTGCCGGCGAAGCCGCGACGCCGAACGGAGTCCGACGATTCGCGCGCCCTGCTGACCGCAGCGGACTATGTGATCTGACGCGGCGCTCAGAGCGCCAGGTGCATCACGTGCAGCCCTACCAGGCCGTGCCGACGCGAGCGGAACGCCGCGGGCACGGTGCCGATGATCTCGAAGCCGAGCGACTGCCACAGGCGCACAGCGCCGACGTTGGACTGAACGACGGCATTGAACTGGATGGCCGAGTAGCCCTCGGCACGATGCCAGTCGACGACATGGCGCCCGAGGGCGCCGCCGATCCCGGCTCCGCGCGCCTCAGGGTCGACCATGAACGACGCCGTCCCCACATGAGAGCCGCGTCCAGGGCGGTTCGGTCCCATCTTGGCCGATCCGACGACGCGATCATCGAGCACGGCGACCACCGTGCGCGACGGCGCCTGCTCCATCCACAGCCCGGCCGCCTGCTCCGAGCTGAGCCCGTCGGGGTAGGCGTAGGTCTCTCCATCGGCGACGATCGCCGTGAAGAACGCGAAGATCGCGGGCCAGTCCTCGGTCGTCGCATCGCGGATGATCAGCCGGTCCTGCGGCTCGGGAGTCATGAGCCGTCACCACCCAGCGCGGACAGCCTCGCCTCCTCGTCGGCGTGGATCGCCGACTCGATGATCGGCTCGAGCGCGCCGTCCATCACCTGATCGAGGTTGTAGGCCTTGTACCCCGTCCGGTGATCGGCGATGCGGTTCTCGGGGAAGTTGTAGGTGCGGATCCGCTCGGAGCGGTCCATGCCCCGGATCTGCGAACGGCGGGCGTCGGATGCCGCGGCATCCAGCTCCTCCTGCTGTCTGGCGAGCAGTCGTGCCCTCAGCACGCGCATCGCCGCCTCCCGATTCTGCAGCTGGGACTTCTCGTTCTGCATCGAGACGACGATGCCGGTGGGGACGTGGGTGATGCGCACCGCCGAGTCAGTGGTGTTCACCGACTGCCCGCCAGGGCCTGATGAGCGGTACACGTCGATCTTCAGATCGTTCGCGTCGATCTGGATCTCCTCCGGCTCGTCGACCTCAGGAAAGACGAGGACACCGGTGGTCGAGGTGTGGATGCGGCCCTGCGACTCGGTCGCAGGCACGCGCTGCACGCGGTGCACACCGCCCTCGTACTTCAGGTGCGCCCAGACGCCCTGCGATGGATCGGACGAGGAGCCCTTGATCGCGACCTGGACGTCCTTGTATCCGCCGAGATCGGATTCGTTGCGCTCGAGCAGCTCGGTCTTCCAGCCCTTGGAGGCCGCGTACTGCACGTACATGCGCAGCAGGTCCGCGGCGAACAGCGCCGATTCGGCACCGCCCTCCCCCGCCTTGATCTCCATGATCACGTCGCGGGCGTCGTCGGGATCGCGAGGGATGAGCAGACGGCGCAGCTTCTCCTGTGCGGCGCGCAGTCCCTCCTCCAGCGCAGGGACCTCGTCGGCGAAGGCGTCGTCCTCCCTGGCGAGCTCGCGAGCCGCGTCGAGGTCGTCGGCCGCCGTCGTCCAGGCCTCGTGCGCGGCGACGATGCGGTTCAGCTCCGCATAGCGCCGGTTCACGCGCTTGGCGCGCGCGGCGTCGGCGTGCACCGCCGGGTCGGAGAGCTCCTCCTGCACCCGGCGATGCTCCTCGATGAGGGCCTGGACCGATTCGAACACGCCTCTGCTCCGCTCAGCGGTGGATCAGCGGATGCTGTTCTCGTGGGCGTGCGAGCTGCCGTTCGAGGTCGGCGTCGGCACCGACTTCTGCATCTGGAACAGGAACTCGACGTTCGAGCCGGTCTCCTTGAGCTTGCCGAGGACGACCTCGAGCGCCTGCTGCGGGTCGAGGCCGGCGAGGGCGCGACGCAGCTTCCAGGTGATCTTGACCTCGTCGGCCGAGAGCAGCATCTCCTCGCGGCGGGTGCTCGACGCGTTGACGTCGACCGCGGGGAAGATCCGCTTGTCGGCGAGCTGGCGCGACAGGCGCAGCTCGCTGTTGCCCGTGCCCTTGAACTCCTCGAAGATGACCTCGTCCATCTTCGAGCCGGTCTCGACGAGAGCGGTCGCGAGGATGGTCAGCGAGCCGCCGTTCTCGATGTTGCGTGCGGCGCCGAAGAAGCGCTTCGGCGGGTAGAGCGCCGCGGCGTCGACGCCGCCGGTGAGCACGCGGCCCGACGCCGGGGTCGAGATGTTGTACGCCCGGCCCAGACGGGTGATCGAGTCGAGCAGCACGACAACGTCGCGGCCGAGCTCGACCAGGCGCTTGGCGCGCTCGATCGCCAGCTCGGCGACCGTGGTGTGGTCTTCGGCGGGGCGGTCGAAGGTCGAGGCGATGACCTCGCCCTTGACCGTGCGCTGCATGTCGGTGACCTCTTCGGGGCGCTCGTCGACGAGCACGACCATGAGGTGGACCTCGGGGTTGTTCTGCGCGATCGCATTGGCGATCTGCTGCAGCACGATGGTCTTGCCCGCCTTGGGCGGCGCGACGATGAGTCCGCGCTGGCCCTTGCCGATGGGCGCGACGAGGTCGATGATGCGCTGCGTCAGCTTCTCGGGAGCGGTCTCGAGACGCAGGCGCTCCTGCGGGTACAGCGGGGTCAGCTTGCCGAACTCGACGCGATTGGCCGCGTCGTCGGGCGAGAGGCCGTTGATCGAGTCGACCTTGACGAGTGCGTTGTACTTCTGGCGGCCCTGCTGCTCGCCCTCGCGCGGCTGCTTGATCGCACCGACCACGGCGTCGCCCTTGCGCAGGTTGTACTTCTTGACCTGGCCGAGCGAGACGTAGACGTCGCTGGAGCCTGCGAGATAGCCGGTGGTGCGCACGAACGCATAGTTGTCGAGCACATCGAGGATGCCGGCCACCGGGATGAGCACGTCATCCTCGCCGATCTCGGTCTCGAACTCGTCGGCGGTGGCGTTGCCGCCACCACGGCGCTTGCTGTTGCGCTGGCGTCCGCGGCCCGAGCCGGACTCCTCGTCGGAGTCGTTCTGACCGCCGCCGTTCTGACCGCCGCCGTTCTGGGCGCCGCTGTTTTGGGCGTTGCCGTTCTGGGCGTTGCCGCCGCGTCCACGGCTGCGGCTGCGACTGCGGCTGCGGCTGCGGCCGGAGCCCTCGCCCTCGCCTTCGCCGTCACCGCCGCTCTGCTCGCTCGTGCTCGAGCCCTGCTCGCTGGGTGCGGGCTCGGCCGGCGTCTCGGCGGGCGCGTCGGCCTCTGCCGCCTTCGCGCCGCGACGACCGCGCGCGGGGCGCTTGGCGGTCTCCGCCGGGGCATCCGCACTCTGCTCGTCGGCCTTGTCGCGCGAGTCGCTGGTGCCGGCGTCGGCAGGGGTCTCCGTCGCCGGGCCGCCGTCCACGGCGGGGGCGGCCTCCACGGCGGCATCGGTCTTCTTGGCGCGCGACGGGCGCTTGCGCGCCGGCTTCGCCGGTGTCTCGCCGTCTTCGACCTTGTCGGCCGCCGCAGCCTTCGCGGGAGCTGCCTCGACGGGGGCATCGGCGGACGGCAGGTCGAGGGTCTCGGCGTCGGACTTCTTCGCACGCGTGCGACGCGGCGCCTTGGCCTTCGGCTGCTCCTCTGCGGGAGCGGCATCCGCCGTCGGCGCTGCCGCCGCGTCGGCCGAGCTCGTCTCGGCGGCGGCGGCGGAAGCCGTGGTGGCGCGACGCGGCGCGCGCTTGCGTGCCGGGGCCGGGGTCTCAGCCGTCACCGAATCGGTGGACGGGGTGTCGTTCTGGGTCTCGGAGAGGTTCTCCACGAGTACTCCCTCATATGTCGTGGGAAGACGAGCAGTCCGATGTGCACGCAGCAGATGCTGCGGGCATCACACGCGCCGACGCAGAGCGCCTGCCAGCCAGTACCTGGATGTTCCTGGGGATCGCGTGCGGACTTCGCAGAATTGCGATAGGGCGAGAATCACGAAGTTACGTGGTGCCCTCCGCTCGTTCCCTTACTGTACCACCCTGCACGTCGACCGCGAGCATGTGCGCCTGCCACGGAGTGTCCGTCACGGCATCCGCCACCTCGACCGCACGCTGCCGCGCGCCGGGACCGTCGGCGAGCACGAGCACGCTGGGGCCGGCTCCTGACACGACAGCGGCGTAGCCCTCGGCGCGCAGCGCCTGGACCAGACGCAGCGTCTCGGGCATGGCGGGGCCGCGGTAGTCCTGGTGCAGACGGTCGTCGGTCGCGTCGAGCAGGAGCTCGGGGCTCTGGGTCAGGGCCGCGATCAGCAGCGCAGAGCGCGACACGTTGAACACCGCGTCCTCGCGCGAGACCTGCGGCGGCTGCAGCGAGCGCGCCAGCGAGGTCGACATCGTGAAGCCGGGCACGAACACCAGCGGTGCGACGCCGCGGTGCACCAGCAGCTTCTTGTGCTGCGGACCGCGCTCGCCCGTCCACGCGATGGTCAGGCCGCCGAACAGGGCGGGCGCGACGTTGTCGGGGTGCCCCTCGAGCTCGGTCGCCAGGCGCAGCAGCGCATCGTCGTCGAGATCGACATCGCCGGCGAGCAGTCCCTTGGCGATCAGGATGCCCGCGGTGACCGCTGCGCCCGACGAGCCGAGTCCGCGTCCGTGCGGCACGCCGTTGGCCGCGTGCAGGTGCAGGCCGGGCATCCGACGGCCGACGTCGGCGAAGACGTGCGCGATGGAGCGGACCACGAGGTTGCTCGCATCGACGGGGATCTCCTCCGCGCCCGAGCCGGTGACCTCGATCACGAGACGGTCGTCGTCGAACGACGACGCCGTGAGGGTGTCGTAGACGCTCAGGGCGAGGCCGAGCGTGTCGAATCCGGGACCGAGGTTCGCGCTGGTCGCGGGCACCGTGACCATGACCGTGCGGATCGCGGCCTCGACGTGCGGCGCCTCGGATGCGACCGGCTCGGCCGGCACGAGGGTGACCCCATGCTCACTCCCCCTCGACGCGCAGCACGGACACGACCCGCTCGACGACGTCGCTCGACGCCAGCCGCTCCACCGCGGCGCTGAGTGCGCTGTCCGTGGCCCGGTGCGTGCCGATGATCAGCCGGGCGGTCTCGCCGTCGGCGCCGTCCGCGGCCGGGATGACCGTCTGCACCAGCGTCGCCACCGACACGCCGCCGTCGCTGAGGAGACCGGCGATCGTGGCGAGCACGCCCGCCTCGTCCGACACCTCGAGGGTGATCTGATAGCGGGTCATCACGTGTCCGATCGAGACCACGGGCAGGTTGGCCCGGGTCGACTCGCCGACCCCCGTGCCGCCCGCGATGTGTCGCCGCGCAGCCGAGACCACGTCGCCCAGCACGGCGGATGCCGTCTGCACGCCGCCCGCGCCTGCACCGTAGAACATCAGCGAGCCGGCGGCCTCGGCCTCGACGAACACGGCGTTGTTGGCCCCGTGCACGGCGCCGAGCGGGTGCTCGCGCGGCACGAGGGCGGGGTAGACCCGCACGGAGATCGACTCGGGGCCGCCGTTGCCGAGCCGCTCGCACACCGCGAGCAGCTTGATGACGAATCCGGCCTCGCGGGCCTCCTCGATCATGTCGGCCGTGATGGTGGTGATGCCCTCACGGTGCACGGCCTCGAGGGGCACGGCGGTGTGGAAGGCGAGGGATGCCAGGATCGCCGCCTTCTGCGCCGCGTCGTAGCCCTCGACGTCCGCGGTGGGATCGGCCTCGGCGTAGCCGAGGCGCTGGGCGTCGGCGAGCACCTCGGCGAAGTCCGCACCCTCGACGTCCATGCGGTCGAGGATGTAGTTGGTCGTGCCGTTGACGATCCCCATGATGCGCACCACGCGGTCGCCTGCGAGCGAATCGCGCAGCGGGCGGATGATCGGGATCGCGCCGGCGGCTGCGGCCTCGTAGTACACGGAGGCGCCGACGCGCTCGGCGGCCTCGAAGATCTCGGGCCCGTGCGTGGCGAGCAGCGCCTTGTTCGCGGTGACGACGTCGGCGCCTGAGCCGAGTCCGAGCAGGATGTGCGAGCGTGCGGGCTCGATGCCCCCCATCAGCTCGATCACGATGTCCGAGCCGGTGATCAGCGTCTCGGCGTCCGTGGTGAAGAGCTCGCGGGAAGATCGACGTCCCGCGGGGCGTCGACGTCGCGCACGGCGATGCCGGAGAGCTCGAGGTGCGCTCCGGCGCGGTCTGCGAGCTCCTCGCCGTGACGCAGCAGCAGGGATGCCACCTGCGAGCCCACGGCTCCGGCTCCCAGCAGCGCCACGCGAAGTCGTCGGTAGTCAGTCATCTGCGCTCCTCAGCACGTCGGATCGGGAAGTTCGGTCTGGCCGCTGACGGCCGCGATCACTGCGGGATGCCCACGTCGCGCGCGAGCAGGTCGGCGATCGACTCGCCCCGCACGATGACTCGTGCGATCCCGTCGGAGACGGCGACGACGGGCGGCCGGGGCACATGGTTGTAGTTGTTCGACAGAGGCGCGCAGTACGCCCCCGTCACCGGCACGGCGAGCAGATCCCCCGGAGTGAGGTCGCCCGGGAGGTATTCGTGGTCCACGACGATGTCTCCCGACTCGCAGTGCTTTCCGACCACCCTCACCAGAACGGGTTCGGCTGTTCCCGCCCGAGAGGCGAGCCTGGCCGAGAACTGCGCGCCGTACAGGGCAGGCCGTGCGTTGTCGCTCATGCCGCCGTCGACACTGACGTAGCGCCGTGTTGTCGTCTCGAGCTCGACGTCCTTCGTGGTGCCGATCTCGTACAGGGTCACGCCGGCGTTGCCGACGATCGCGCGGCCTGGTTCGAACGAGAGGGCGGGCACAGGGATCCCGCGCGCCGCGCACCCCTCGGCGACGGCCGAGACGATGCCGTCGGCGAGCTCCGCGATGGGCGTCGGGTCGTCGACCCGCGTGTACGCGATGCCGAACCCGCCCCCGAGATTGAGCTGCGGGATGTCGCCCCCTCGAGCAGCTCCTGGTGCAGGTCGAGCACGCGCGAAGCGGACTCCTTGAAGCCCGCGACGCCGAAGATCTGCGAGCCGATGTGGCAGTGCAGGCCGGAGAACAGCAGGCCGTCGATCTCGCGGATGCGCGCGACCGCCGCCGGCGCCTGATCGAGCGCGAAGCCGAACTTCTGGTCCTCGTGCGCCGTCGCGAGGAAGTCGTGGGTCTCGGCGTGCACGCCGCTGTTGACGCGCAGCATGACGCGCTGCGTCGCGCCGGTGCGCGAGACGATGGCGGCGAGGCGCTCAATCTCGATGACGCTGTCGATGATG
The DNA here is from genome assembly GCF_014084045.1 of Microbacterium esteraromaticum. Lineage (NCBI taxonomy): Bacteria > Bacillati > Actinomycetota > Actinomycetes > Micrococcales > Microbacteriaceae > Microbacterium > Microbacterium esteraromaticum. The sequence goes on along the minus strand of NZ_CP043732.1, from coordinate 2,563,846 downwards.
ATCGTGCCGACGCCGGCATCCACCGCGCGCTCGAGCTCGCCCACGGACTTGTTGTTGCCGTGGAAGCCCAGCTTCCCGGCATCCGCTCCCCCCGCCAACGCGACCTCGAGCTCGCCGCCGGTGCAGACGTCGACGTTCAGTCCCTCCTCGAGCACCCACCGCACGATCGACGTGTTCAGCAGCGCCTTGCCCGCGTAGTAGATGCGCGCGGTCGTGCCGTTGGCCTCTGCCGCACGACGGAAGGCGTCTCGCAGCGTCGCCGCGCGAAGGCGGACCTCCGCTTCGTCGATCACCTGCAGGGGCGTGCCGTAGGTGCGGGCGAGGTCGCCTGCGCCCACGCCTCCGATGCTCAGCTCGCCGTCCGCATCGCGTACGGCGGAGCGTGGCCACACCCCCTCGACCAGATCGTTGGCGTCATCGGGGACGAGCAGCCATCCGGGGGCGGGAGAGGAATCAGGGGAATGCACGCAGCACCAATCGGATCACGGGTTCTGACGGGATCGCCGTGCAGGCGAGGTCGACCCTGATTCTAAGACACCGCCGAGTCAAGCCCCGTCCACATTCCGACGAGCTGAATAGTGTGGAGAGGATGGAGACGCCGACGAGTTCCGACGCAGCCCCGACCGCCGAGCGGAAGGGATGGCCTGCGAGTACCTCGGCGGACGCCATCCGACGACTTCTGCGGCTGCGTGTCGTGCGGGCCGCCCTGCTGTACACAGGCAGGCGGGGTCCGATGCTCGCCGATGCCGTGACGTACCGCGCGCTGTTCAGCGTGTTCGCGGCCGTGCTGCTCGGGTTCTCGGCGGCGGCCCTGTGGCTCTCGCAGGATGCCGTGGCGTGGACCGCCGTCGTGTCGGCGGTGGACTCGGCCGTGCCAGGGCTCATCGCGACCGACGGCGGCAAGGGCATCGTCGACCTGGACGATATCAGCGCACCGGCCGGGCTGTCGATCGCCGGGGTGATCTCCCTGGTGGGTCTGATCGGATCCGCCCTCGGCGCGATCGGCTCGATGCGCAACGCCGTGCGCACCGTCGCCGGAACCGATTCCGCCGACGTCGTCTGGTACCTGGTCGTGCTGCGCAGCGTCCTTCTCGCGCTGATCATCGGGGCGACGTTCGTGGCCGCCGCCGGCCTGACGTTCGCGAGCGAGCTGATCGTGGGATGGACCGCCGCTGCGCTGGGCATCGCAGAGGACTCCCCCGCCGTGTTCTGGACGGTGCGCGTGCTGTCGCTGATCGTCGTGTTCGCCCTCGACGCCGTGCTGATCGCCGCGGTCTTCCGGATGCTGTCGGGGGTGCGCGCATCGGCCGGGGCGCTCTGGGGCGGGGCGCTCGTCGGCGCTGCCGGCCTGCTGGCGCTGCAGGAGCTGTCGGGTCTGTTCGTCGGTGGGGCGAGGGCGAACCCGCTGCTCGCCTCGTTCGCGTCCCTCCTCGCGCTGCTGCTGTGGCTGAACCTGTCGACGCAGGTGATCCTGCTGGCCACTGCGCTGATCACGGTCTCGCACCGCGAGCGCGGCGACCGGGTCGCCGAGCGCTTCGGCGCCGATACGCTTCCGGAGTTCGCGCTCCGGCGGGCCGAGGACGATGTGCGGGCGGCCACCGCGGTGCTGCGTGCCGCGCAGAAGGCTGCCGCCCCGGATTGATCGCCGCTCAGGAACGGGGGCAGGTGCCCGTCTCGAGCAGCGCGGGATCGATGGAGATCCGGCCGTCGGCGGAGATGTCGGCGACGGCGCGGGTGCCTTCGATGCGCAGTCCGGTGAGAGCGATGCCCGCGGGAAGGCGGTCGGCGATGCAGATGCGCTGCGGCTTGGTGACCTGCTCGCCCACCGCGCCGATCATCCCCGACACGGCATCGAGATCCATCTGCATGCCGTTCAGCATCAGCGATACGGGGGTCAGCAGCAGGTCGCCCTGCTCCGCCCCCGGCGTCACCGTGAGTCCCACCGGGATCCGCCGTCCGAACAGCTCGACCTCCCCCTCGACGGTCGCGTTCGGCGCCGCCAGCGCGATGCGGGTGATCGGCAGCTGCGATGCCGCGAGCAGGGAGCCGAACTCGTCCTGATCGATGGACACCGTGCCCTCAGCCGCGCCCAGCGCCCCTCCTGCCACCGGCACATCCGTCGCTCGCACGTGGGCGGACCCGGTGATCCCGCCGATCGTCACCTCGTCGGAGGACAGCTCGACCTCGTCGAGTGTGCCTGAGATCAGCTGGGGCAGCATCACGCCAGGCACCTCGACGTCGAGCTGCTGATCGGCGGGCAGGTCGAGGTTGGAGATCACGAGCGATCGGACCGTGTTCGGCACGATGGCGCGCGCGACGAACTCGCTCGCGACGACCAGTGCGGCCAGCACGAGCACGATGACGAGCACGACCCACGGCCAGCGCGCCCTTCGGCTCCGGGGGCTGATCGTGCTCATCACCGGATCACATCCTCTCGGGGGCCGAGACTCCCAGCAGGTCGAGTCCGTTGCGCAGCACCTGACCTGTGGCGTCGTTCAGCCACAGACGCGTGCGATGCACGGTCTCGATCGGGTCGTCGCCCTTCGGGATGACCCTGCAGTTGTCGTACCAGCGGTGGTACAGGCCCGCCAGCTCTTCCAGGTAGCGCGCGATGCGGTGCGGCTCGCGCACCTCTGCGGCGAATGCGACCAGGCGCGGGAACTCCTGAAGCGCACCGAGCAGCGCGCTCTCGGTCTCGTGGGTGAGCAGCTCGGGGGCGAACTCGGAGCGGTCGACGTCCGATTCGGCGGCATTGCGGGCGACGTTGTGCGTGCGCGCGTGAGCGTACTGCACATAGAAGACCGGGTTGTCGTTGGTGCGCTTCTGCAGCAGTTCGGGGTCGAGGTCGAGCGGCGAGTCCGCAGGCGAGCGCTCGAGCGCGTATCGCAGAGCATCCGTGCCGATCCAGGAGCGCAGGTCGTCCATCTCGATGATGTTGCCCGCGCGCTTCGACAGCCGAGCTCCGCGCACCGAGACCATCTGGCCGATCAGCACCTGGATGTTCTTCTCGGGATCCTCGCCGGCCGCCCCCGCCACGGCCTTGAGCCGGTGCACGTAGCCGTGGTGATCGGCACCCAGGAGGTAGATCTTGTTCTGGAAGCCGCGGTCGCCCTTGTTCAGGTAGTACGCGGCGTCGGCGGCGAAGTAGGTGTACTCGCCGTTCGAACGGCGGATGACGCGGTCCTTGTCGTCGCCGAAGTCTGTGGTGCGCACCCAGACGGCGCCCTCCTCGTCGAAGACGTGGCCCTGGGCGCGCAGGCGGTCGACCGCCTGGTCGACCAGGCTCGGGCCCTCGGGCCCCTCGGCGTGCAGGGTGCGCTCCGAGAACCACACGTCGAAGGGCACGTTGAAGGCGTCGAGCGATGCCTTGATCTCGGCGAGCTGGTACTCGTAGGCCTGATCGCGGGCGACGATCAGCTGCTCGTCGGCGGGCAGGTCGAGCAGGCCGGGGTGCGACGCCAGCACGCGCTGCGCGAGCTCGGCGATGTATGCGCCCGGGTAGCCGTCCTCAGGCGTCGGCTCGCCCTTCGCGGCTGCGAGCACCGAGCGCGCGAAACGCTCCATCTGCGCACCCGCGTCGTTGATGTAGTACTCCCGCACGGCCTGCGCACCGCTGGCCAGCAGCAGACGCACGATCGAGTCGCCGAGCGCCGCCCAGCGAGTGTGCCCGATGTGCAGTGGACCCGTGGGGTTCGCCGAGACGAACTCGACGTTCACCGAGACGCCCGCCTGAGAGTCGTTGGCACCGTATGCCGCGCCCTGATCGACGATGGTCTTCGCCAGGGCGCCGGCGGCGCCGGCTTCGAGGCGGATGTTGATGAATCCGGGGCCGGCGACCTCGACTCCGTCGATGCCGTCGATCTGGTTCAGCCCGTCGGCGATCCGCTGAGCGAGGTCGCGCGGGCTGGTGCCGAGCCGCTTGGCCAGGCGCATCGCGATGTTGGTCGACCAGTCGCCGTGGTCGCGGTTGCGCGGACGCTCCAGCACGATGTCCGTAGCGTCGACGCCCAGCGCATCGTCCGGTCGCAGCGACGCCGCGATCGGGCTGAGGACGGCGAGGACTGCGGCGGAGAGGGCTTCAGGGTTCATAGACGGTCAAGTCTACGGCTCGCGCGAGCGACTACCGGAACGCCGATACGGTGTCGGTCAGTCGCGCGAGCACCGCGTCGTCCGGGATGCCTCCGGCGGCACGCACCGCGAGAACCGCGGCGCCGACGGCGCCGTCGCTGACAGGGCGGAGGTCGAGACCGTCGCCGTCAGCGCCGAGCCTGGCCACGAAGGCGTCGCGCACGGGCCCTGATCGCGCCAGCACACTGCCGCCGACGACGACCGGGCCGGGGCGGTCGAGCACAGCGGAGAGCGTATCGGCGAGCTGCTCGCCCGCGGTCATGAGGATGCCCCTGGCGACGGCGTCCTCGACGTCGAAGGCGTAGGGCGTGAGACCTGCCAGCTCAATGGGCGGATGCCCGTACAGCCGCCCGATCAGCTCCTCGAGCTCCTGCAGCCGGCCGTCTGTGCGGACGTCGGTGCGCTCGAGCTCGTAGTGGGCGAGCACGCGATCTGTGAGCGCCGTGGCCGGACCGGTGCCGTCGAGGTCCTGCACCGCGGCGCGGGCGATCGCGTGGCCGATCCAGAAGCCGCTCCCGCGGTCACCGAGCAGCCAGCCGAGTCCGTCACCCGTGTCGACGATCCGGCCGTCCTGCACCCGGATGACGCACGCTCCCGTGCCCGACACCAGCGCATATCCGACGGGTGCGGCCGCGCCGCTGAAGTAGGTGGCGAGCAGATCGGACTCGAAGCGCAGTGTGCCGCCGAAGCCGGCAGGGGCGAGTCGCTGCATCAGCCAGTCGCTGCCGCCCGAGGCGCGCATCCCCGCCATCGCCGGCACGATCACCGAGACGTCCGCGAGGCCGTGGCCGGTGGGCTCCAGAGCGCCGCGGATGGCGTCCAGCACTCCGGCGGCCGCGCGCTCGGGACCGGCTGAGATGGGGTTTCCGCGGCCGCCGACGCCGTAGCCGAGGCAGCGGCCGGAGGGGTCGGTGAGCACGGCCCTGGTGGAGGTGCCACCGGCGTCGACGCCGACGAGAAGCGGTTCGTGATTCATTTGTGATGTTGTCCTGTTTGACGTTTTCGTCGCGTGAGAATAGTTTTCATTGCAACGGAGATCGCCGGACGAGAACTCTCGCCCGGAACCGCGGAAGAAGTTGGAGGCAATGGTGCCACGGACCCGGGACATCGGCAACGGACTGACGATCGCACGCCGGATCGCAGACCGCCGCCGGGCCATGCCCGCGGCGATGAGCAAGATCGCAGACGTCGTCACCGAGCATCCGACGGCCCCTGTCGAGCTGACCATTACCGAGCTGGCGGACCGCGCAGGCACCTCCGCCGCCACCGTCACGCGCTTCTGCCGCGCCCTTGGCTTCGACGGGTACACGCAGTTCCGCGTCGGAGTGGCATCCGAGATCGGCCGCGGCGACGCCGACGAGAGCTGGCAGGCCGACATGGGGCGCGAGCTGAGCGCTTCGGACGAGCCGGGCAAGGTGCTCCACACACTGCTGAGCCTGCACGTCGAGAGCCTCCAGAGCACCGCGACCCGCATCGACCTGGACGATGTGCTGCGCGCTGCGGACGCGATCACGGCGGCCCGTCACGTCGACATCTACGGCGTCGGCGGCAGCGGAGTGATGGCGCGCGAGTTCCAGGGACGCCTCTATCGCATCGGCGTCAACGCCCACAGCTGGTCGGACGTGCACGACGGGCTCACGAGCGCCGTGCTGCAGGATCAGTCGTCCGTGGCCATCGGGATCTCGAGCACCGGACGCACCGAGGAGACCGTGCAGATGCTCTCGCAGGCGCACTCCACCGGGGCGTTCACCGTCGCGATCACCCATGACGTCGACTCGCCGCTCGCCGGGCTCGCCGACATCTCGCTGGCCACCGCCGAACCCACCGCATACCTGCGCCCCGACGACCTCTCCGTCAAGCACTCGCAGCTGCTCGTGCTCGACCTGCTCTACGTGCTCGTCGCCCAGCAGACCTTCGGCGTCGCGTCCACCCGGCTCGCGGCAAGCGCGATGGCCGTCGCCCCGCACCGCCGAGCCCCACGCGCCCACAAATCCACCCCCGGCTCGCAGGAGACCCGATGACCGCCACCCCCACCGCGCTGCTGCGCGAAGCCACCTCCCGCCTGGAGCGTCTGTCAGCCGACGCCGAGGCAGGCGCCCTCGACACGGCGATCGGCCTCATGGTCGCCGCCCTCGACGCCGGCGGCGTGCTGCACGCCTTCGGCACGGGTCACTCCGAGGCCTTCGCCATGGAGATCGCCGGCCGCGCCGGCGGCCTCATCCCGACCAACCGCTTCGCGCTGCGCGACATCGTGATGCACGGCGACCGCGGGATCGATGTGCTCACCGGGTCGCTGGAGCGCGAGCCCTGGGTGGTCGACGAGCTGATGGCGACGGTGCCCGTGAACGAGCACGACGTGTTCCTCATCGCCTCCAACTCGGGCGTCAACGGCTCGATCGTCGGCACCGCGCTGTGGGCGAAGGAGCGCGGGCACTCGGTGATCGCCGTGACCAGCCTCGCGCACACCGCACGCGTGGAGCCGAAGCACCCCAGCGGCAAGCGCCTGAGCGAGGTGGCGGATGTCGTCATCGACAATCTGGCGCCGTACGGCGACTCCACCCTCGAGGTCGCAGACGGCATCGGCGCCGGCGCGATCTCGTCGATCACCGCGGCGTTCATCGCCCAGCTGCTCACTCTCGGCGTCGCACGCACGATCGCCGAGCGCGGCGAGACCCCACCGATGTACATCTCCGCCAACATCCCCGGCGGCGATGAGCACAACTCCGTCCTTGAGGACCGCTATGCGGGCCGCATACGACGGGGAGCTTGACCTCCGAGCTCACCCTGGGTTCCTGAGCTCGTCGACGGACCCGAACACCGATCACGAACACAATCACAACGGAAGGTAATGAGATGGACCTCAATGAAGCATCCATCAGCCGTCGCAGCCTGATCCGCGGCGCAGCCGCCGCAGCGATCCTGCTGCCCTTCGGCGCCACCCTCGCCTCGTGCGCAGCCCCCGGCGGCGGTGGCGGGGCCGAGGGCCCCGCAGGCGAAGTCACCGCCGACAACCCGTTCGGCGTCGCGGCCAACTCGAAGGTCGACGCGGTCATCTTCGACGGCGGCTACGGCGTGGACTACGTCGAGAACGCGGCGAAGATCCTCGAGGGCAACAAGAAGCTCGGCGGCGTGAGCGTCAAGGTGTCGGCGTCCACGAAGATCGCGCAGGAGCTGCAGCCGCGCTTCGTCGGCGGCAACCCGCCGGACCTGATCGACAACTCGGGTGCCAACTCGATCGGCTGGAACACCATCCTCGAGCAGCTCGAGGAGCTCGACGACGTCCTCGACGCCGAGAACCTCGAGGGCGAGAAGATCCGCGACACGCTCTTCGGCGGCGTCGAGGCCCCCGGCACCTTCGACGGTCGCTTCGTGGCCCTGAACTACGTCATGACCGTCTACGGCATCTGGTACTCCTCGACCCTGTTCGAGGAGAACGGCTGGGAGGTCCCGACCTCGTGGCAGGACCTCAAGGCCCTCGGCGAGGCTGCGAAGGCGAAGGGCAAGTACCTCTTCCTCTGGGGCAAGGAGGCGGCGACCTACTACCAGACGATGGTCGTGGACTCCGCGGTCATCCAGGCCGGCGATGACTTCCGCATCCCGTTCGAGAACCTCGACCCGAACGCCTGGTCGCACCCTGCCGTCCAGAGCATCCTCGAGATCCTGCACGACCTCATCGCCTCGGGCTACGTCAAGCCCGGCGGCGCCGGCACGCAGTTCACTCAGGCCCAGTCGCAGTGGAGCCTCGACCAGGAGGCGCTGCTGTACCCCTCTGGCTCGTGGATCGAGAACGAGATGAAGAAGACCACGGCCGACAACTTCAAGATGAAGGGCATCGCCGAGCTTCCTCTCGACGGCAACCAGACCACCCCCAAGGGCACCATGCGCGCCGAGGCAGGCGAGCCGTTCGTCGTCCCCTCGAAGGCGAAGAACCCCGAGGGCGGCAAGGAGCTGCTGCGCACCATGCTGTCGAAGGAGTCGGCGACGGCGTTCGCCAAGGAGAAGCTCGCCCCGACCATCGTGAAGGACACCGTGCCTGCGGACGGCTTCGGCTCGACCGCGCTGGTCTCGCAGTCCGAGCTGCTCGCCACCGCCGGCGAGAACGTCTTCACCATCAAGTCGACGAACCTGTACGGCATGAACTCCGACCAGCTGCCCATCTGGAACTCGTTCCTCGATGGCAAGATGACCGTTGCCGAGCTGACCTCGCAGCTGCAGGCGCTGGTCGACAAGGTGCGTGAGGACTCGTCGGTCACGAAGATCGAGATCAAGTGAGCAATTCCACCGTCAGTGGTGGACCGGGGTTCCAGACGGCCGCGGTCACCGCACCCAAGGCGGGGCGACGCAAGTCGCCCCGCCTCGGGCGGCGCAAGCTGACCTTCGACTACGTCTCGTTCCTGCTCGTGTTCCTCGGCCTGCCCGTGGCGATCTTCCTGATCTTCGTGATCTCGCCCTTCGTGCAGGCTCTGTACTACGCCATGACGAACTGGACGGGGTTCTCCCCGAACATGGACTTCGTCGGCTTCGACAACTACGTGCGCCTGCTGAAGGATCCGACCTTCATGCAGGCCATGGGCAACAACATCCTGCTGGCGATCGTGGTGCCGCTGATCACCATCGTCATCGCCCTGGTCTTCGCCAGCATGATCACCGTCGGCGGCCCCAGCCACGGCCAGGTCCGCGGTCTCAGGGCCTCGAGCTTCTACCGCGTGGTGTCGTTCTTCCCGTACGTCATCCCCGCCATCGTCATCGCGATCCTGTGGAACATGATCTATGCACCCACAGGACTCTTCAACGGAATCCTGGGGCTGTTCGGCATCGACACCAACGGCTTCGCCTGGCTTGGCGACGAGCGCACCGCCATGGGCGCGACGATCTTCGTCATCGTCTGGAGCATGGTCGGGTTCTACATGATCCTCTTCATCGCCGCGATCAAGGGCATCCCGGCCGAGACGCTCGAAGCCGCCCGCATCGACGGCGCGGGGCGGATGCGCACGGTGACCTCGATCCTGCTGCCTCAGATCCGCGACAACGTGCAGACCGCGTACATCTACCTCGGCATCATGGCCCTCGATGCATTCGTCTACATGGCCGGCCTGAACTCGACGGGCGGTCCTGGCAACAGCACGCTGGTCATGAGCCAGTACCTGTTCCGCACGGCGTTCGAGAAGGGCCAGTTCGGTCTCGCCACGGCGATGGGCGTCGTGCTCGCCGTCATCACCCTGCTGTTCGCCGCCCTCGTCATCGGCGTGTTCCGCTTGATCGGCGGCAAGGACGAAGGAGGACGCGCATGAGCATCGACACCCGTGCCGCGGTCACGATCAATCGCAAGAAGAGCGCGCAGCCGACGGAGCGCACCGTGAAGTCGACCACGGGCGACAAGGTCGTCGGCGGGGTCTCGCACGTCGTGATGGGCCTGTGGGCGCTCGTCGTCATCCTGCCGATGCTGTGGACCCTGATCGGCTCGTTCAAGACGACGAAGGAGATCTTCGCCTCGCCGTTCGGCCTGCCGGCGAACTGGAACCTCGACAACTACATCAGCGCCTGGGTCGACAATAACTTCGGCGGCATGTTCCTGAACACGGTCATCGTCGTGGGCGTCTCGCTGGTGCTGGTGATGGTCCTCGGAGCCATGTGCGCCTATGTGCTCGCCCGGTTCTCGGTGCCCGGCAGCCGCGTGATCTACTACCTGATGCTCGCGGGTCTCACCTTCCCGGTGTTCCTCGCGATCGTTCCGCTGTTCTTCATCCTGCAGGGCATGCAGCTGCTGAACACCCTCCCCGGCCTGATCATCACGTACGTGGCGTTCGCGCTGCCGTTCACGGTGTTCTTCCTGTTCTCGTTCTTCAAATCGCTGCCGTACGAGATCCAGGAGGCCGCCTATGTCGACGGCGCCAGCGAATGGCGGACGTTCTTCCAGATCATGCTGCCCATGGCCAAGCCGGGCATGGCAGCCGTGGCGATCATGAACTTCCTCGGCCTGTGGAACCAGTTCCTGCTGCCCATCTCGCTGAACACGAACACCGACAACTACGTGCTGTCGCAGGGCATGGCGTCGTACGCGTCGTCAGCCGGCTACGCCCTCGACTTCGGTCAGATGTTCGCCGCCGTGATGATCACGATCATCCCGGTGCTCATCGTCTACGTCCTGTTCCAGCGTCAGCTGCAGGGGTCGGTGTCGCAGGGCACCTCCAAGTAGCGTCCGCATCCGGATCGCCCCTCCCCGCTCCTGCGGGGTGGGGCGATCCGCGTCACACGGCAGGCGTTGTCGCTCTGTGACCTCGCCGGAATCCGATTCGCGGCGACGTCGCATACGCTCTTCTCATGCCATTGCACCCGCCGACCCGACGGCGACGCACGGCCCTCGCGATCGGAGGCGCCGTCGCGGTCGCGCTCGCTGTCACCCTGAGCATCGCCCGACCTTGGCTCCCGCCCGCCGAGACCGCGCCGGTCGCCGCCGCTGAGAGCGGCCTGTCCCCCGCCGCTCTCGCCCTGCCCGAAGACCCGGAGGTTCTCGTCTTCGGGGATTCGTGGACGTACGGCTCGGCCGCGACAGTCCCCACCGACGGCTACGCGTACCGCCTCGCGCGGCTCATCGCCGGCGACACCGTCGTGCGCGGCGTGCGCGGCAGCGGCTATCAGCGCCCTGGCGTCGACGGGCCCGACTTCCTCACCCGCGTGGCAGAGCTGGAGACGTGGATCGATCCGGATCTGATCATCCTCCAGGGGTCGATCAACGACCGGCGCTCCGATGCCGCCGCGTATCCCGCCGCGGTCAACGCGGTGTGGGATGCCGTGGTCGCGAAGTATCCCGGCATCCCGATCGTCATCCTCGGGCCGGCACCGCACGAGCTGCCGGTCGGCGCGAGCACCGCCCGCATCGACCGCGACCTCGCGGGGCTCGCCGCCGCACGCGGATGGTGGTACATCTCCCCTGTGCAGGAGGACTGGATCACCGAGTCCAACTATCTGCAGCTGATCGACGCCGGCGTGGGACGCAAGCATCCCTCCGACGCAGGACACGCGTATCTCGCAGACAAGGTCGCCGCTGCCCTGGAGCGATTCGGCACCGCACCGGTGACCGCGGCAGACGGAGCGAAGCCGAAGCCGGCGAAGTGACCGCACCGGCGTGCGCCGACCCTCCTCATCGCAGCGTCCCTGGCCGACGATCATCCGCCCGAGACGAGAGAAGACCGCCCGCGGGCGGTCTTCTCTGAGTGTGCCCCCGACAGGAATCGAACCTGCGACCTACGGTACCGGAAACCGGCGCTCTATCGCATCTGGGGTTGCAATACGCGCATATGCGTAGTAGCGTCTCAGATGTAGTGAACAGGGCGCATAGCCTGCACGACGTTGGCTACATGAAATGGCTACTACCAACCTTGGCCGGAAGGGAGCAGTGATGATCCGCCAGCGGAACATCCGCAGAAGACCGATGCACGTCGGAGTGACCAACCAACAGATGTGGTCAGCGCATGGGAGAAGACTGATATGACGCCACGCAAAGCAAGCAGGGGGCGGCGTGGAGACGGGGCCATCTACAAAGAGGCATCCGGGCTCTGGGCTATAGCGATCGAACTCCCACCGATTCGGTGGAAGAACGACGGGACACCAGTTCGCAACCGCAAGGTGCAACGGTTCAAGACCCGCAGCGAAGCCAACGCCGCCCTCCGCGACCTGCGGGAGCAGAAGCGGCAGATGGGAACACTCCCAGGCTCCTCTCCCACCGTGGCGTCATGGTTCGAGAAGTGGCTCCGGGTGCACGTTGTGCCACGCAAGCGGCCGCGAACCGCGGACACCTATCGAACCTACGTGAACCAATACATCGTGCCGGCGCTCGGCTCGACTAAGCGTCTCGCGCAGATCGGTCCGGAAGAGGTGCGACGGATCGAGGCGTACGTCTATAGCAAGGGCCTGTCTCCCACCACTGCTCGCAACGCCTACCATTACGCGTCGGCGGGACTCGAAGCCGCTGTACGTGAGGGACTGCTGCTCAGCAACCCCGCGTCCCGCGTGGAGCCTCCTCTCGCGGGCATCCCCGACCTGGACGTCTTCAGCCTCGACGACGCCATCAAGCTGCTCGAGCATCTTGCAACGCACCCCGACCGGGCGCTCTGGATGGCCTATCTTCTGACTGCCGCGCGGCGGGGAGAGATTGCGGGCCTCGAAGCCGATCGCGTCGGAGACGTGCTTGACATCTCCTGGCAGCTACAGCGCCTCGCATATACGCACGGATGCTTGACGCCGTGCGGGCGGAAGCGCGCCGGGAACTGCCCCGACCGGCGTCTCGACGTGCCCAACGACTATCAGGTGCGGCCGATCTCTGGCGGGCTTCACCTGACGCGCCCGAAGTCTCGCGCGGGGTGGCGCACCATACCCCTCGTGGAGCCCCTGCGCAGCGTTCTGCGCTCCCATATCGCCGGAATGCGGCCCAACCCCTGGGGTCTCTTATACGCGGGCACACACGGGCGCTACGGAACCGTCACACCACCCGATCCCGACCGGATCACGAAAGAGTGGCCCAAGTTGCGGAACGAGGTGTTCGGTCCCGGACGCCGGGTGCGGTTGCATGACGTTCGCCATTCGACCGTCGACCTGCTGTATCTCGCTGGCGTCCCTGAAGACCTCATTCAAGAGATCGTCGGCCACTCCACGCGTTCAATGACCCGCGCATACAAGTCGCGCTCGGATCTGGTTCGGCTCGAGTCCGCTATGCAGCGTCTATCCGCACTCTTCGCGATCGAGCCCGCTCTCCCATCGTCCGCACCCGTCGAGCGGTGATGGGGTCGGCGCGTATCCCGTCGATCGACCGTGCTGCGCGCCCCAACAGGACGTAGTACCGGGCGGGTGTGATTCCGAACGTTGCACGGATGGTTTCTTCCTTGTCCCCGTTGTGGCGTGGGTGTGCATGTTCGAAGGCGAGTAGGTCGCTGGGCAGCATGGGGGTATTGTCCCGCCAACCTCCGACATACCCCTGTGGCAGGGGGCGGTGCGCTGGTTCAGTAGGCCCCGTTGTGCTCCAAATTTGTCTAGTCCTGCTTGACTTGCACTGTCTAGTCGGGCTAGACTATATTCATGGTTAGCGAGCAGCCCACGCGGAAGATCGTCAAAGTCCTCCGTGACGCCGGATTTACCCCCGCACGGACGGTCGGCTCACACACCGTCTGGGTCAACGGGAACGTAAGCATCAGCGTCCCGGACGGGCATAAGACGATCTCCCCCGGAGTTGTCCGCAAGGTGCACAAGGCAATCGAGGAGGCCCAGAAATGACGCAGTACGAGGTCACCATCAGCCGAGAAGGAAAGTGGTGGATGGTCGCGATTCCAGAGATCGACGGCCTCACGCAAGCACGCTCCATCAAGGAAGCCCACGAGATGGCGCGCGAGTACATCGCTGTCACTCTTGACGTGCCCATCGACTCGTTCGAGATTCATGTGACCGCCGAACGAATCGGAACCATTGAACATGTCACCCAGGTATTGGAGGACATCAAGATCGAACGCGCCGAAGCCGAGCGTCTGGAACGCGAAGCGAACGAGCGCGCTCGAAACCTCGCTAAGGATCTAGCTGCGCAAGAAGTCACTCTCCGCGACATCGGAGAGCTTATGGAAGTGTCCCACCAGCGTGCACACCAACTCGTGAATGCATAGCTGAAGGGTTGTCTGTGGCCGGGAGTATCGTCCACGGCATGCATCCCGATACGGCTCTCGATATTCGGTTGTCGGCGATTCTGACGCGTGGGAAGTTCACGGCTGATCCGGCTGTGGTGATTGCTGAGTTGCGTGCTGCGGCCGGCGTGCGGACTGGTGTGCTGGTGGGGACGGTTGGGACGTGGATCGGCTACCACGGCGGCGACGAGCACCTGCGCGTGTTGGTTGATGCGCTGCAGGTCGAGTTCGGGGACGCACTGCACCCGGGTATTGCGTTGGGGCAGTCCAGGCGTGGGATCGGACACACCACCCCGCCACCACCCGAGTAGCCACCAACACAGAATCGCCCCTCACCCTCCGAAGAGGATGAGGGGCGTTCAACGCAGTTCAGTCAGTAGCGCTGCGGCGAGGTGCGCTGCTCGAGCGCGGTCGCGGTGGTCTTCGTCACCATGGCGTAGGACGCCTGAGCGACGACGATCGCGAGCAGCACCAGCACGGGCCAGTCAGGGATCGTGTCGCCCGTGTACACGTAGTAGAACGCGAGCACGACGGTCGTGAGCGCCAGGGCCACGCCGACCGCGACGATCTTCTTCACGGTCGGCGACCACTCGGGGCGCTGGATGAGCGCCTGCACGTACGGGGCGAGCAGTGCCAGCAGCACGAGCACGCCCGCAGGAATGGTGGGGAGGGTGATGTCCATCAGGACTCCTTCTGTTCGATCGAAGTGATGCGACCAGACAGGTCGCTGATCGCATCTCGGTTGGCGCGACGGTCGTCGCGGAGTTCTTGCCGGATGCCGCCGATGTCGGCTCCGACCTCTTTGCGGAGTACGCGGATCTCGCCGGTGAAGGTGGCACGGAGATCGTCGATCCACCGCTTCGTCTCACGGTGGCGCTCGTCGTTCTCCTCGCGCATGTTCGTCGAGTGATCGTTTTCGACCTGCACGCGCGCTGCCGCACTGTTCGTCCGCGCAGCCGAGGCATCCGCCTTGACCCGGGCGACGTCGGTCTGCACCGCCCCGACGGTCGTGCGCACCTTCCCGAGCCGGGTGGCGACGATCCCGAGAAGCGCGAGCACGATCGCCTGGCCGGCTGTGATGATCGTGATGAGGACCCCCTCGCTCACCCGATCACCGCCATACTCGGCGCGCACATCAGCATGAACGCGGAGATCGCGACAGCGAACAGGACGCCGAGGCATCCGACCTCGAACATGGAGACGTGGCGTCGGGCCTGCCCGTGCTGCACGTTCCGGCGGCGGGTCACGACAGCCACCCGTCGATCCGCTGGCCGAAGGCCTGCAGGTCACCGATCGCCGTCGACACCCGCGCACGTAGCTCGAGCAGCTCGGCCTTCACGATCACGACGGACCCTGCCGGAACCTCCGGCTCTGGATCGGGCGCGGCGAGCTCCTGTGCGCGCTTGACGATCCCGTCGAGGTCCATCGACGGGCCGGGGCACGCAGTCGCGGCGCCCGTCTCGCGGTGGCCGATGACGTGCGTGCGGTCGATCGGGAATCCGAAGTGCTTGGACGCCCAGACGACGAGGTGTGCGATCGCCTCGTGCGAGGCGTCGGATATCACCCAGTCGGTCCCGGCCACCTTGTCAGTACCGGACACGTCCCCCGTGACGTTCTGCGTTTCCACAGCCACGGACCGGTCGTTCCACGAGCCCGTCGAGGACGGCTTCATATCGGGCGGGATGAACTCGACGACCGTGCCGTCCTTCTTCACCTGCCACGTCGGGCACGAACCGCGGTCGTTCTTCGTCTTGAAGTACGCCTCGTCGTCGTTGGTTGATCCCTGGTGGTGGATGATGAACCGGTCGATCGTGACGCCTGCGGTGCGGGCGGAAGCGAGCGGAACGTTCCATGCGCGGATCGCGTCGGGGTAGACGGGCTCGCGCGGGGTCGCTTCAGGAACAGGCGTCGGTGTCGGGGCAGGCGCCGGTGGGAATGCCTTCGCGTCAGAGGCTGGCCCCCAGATCGCGTCGGCGGTGAGCCCGTTCGCTTTCTGCCACTTGTACGCAGCGAGTGAGGTGCGCCCGCCCCAGATGTTGTCGGGGTCGGCTCCGACCTTCGCCTGAATGTCGCGCACGGGGCGACTGGTCGCGTTGCGGCCCGCAAGGATCAGGTCGGCGAGTTCGTTCGTCTTCGGTCCGAATACGCCATCGTCCTTCAGCCCGCCGATGCGCTGCAGCGTCTCCGTGGCCTCCTGGGATGCTGGGCCGTCCTTGCCGTCGATGTCGCCGGAGTAGAGACCGAACGCGGTCAGCTTCTGCTGTGCGGCCTTCACCCATGCTTCGCCGTACAGGGCGCGTGCGGGCCAGTTCGACATGTCGGTGCTCCCTCCCGTCGGTGTGGCACCGACGACGCGCGACCGGTCGAGCAGCGCCATCATGCCTGCGTACGTCGCGTTGTTGATGTTCTCCATGTGCAGGTGCGGTCCGGTGCTGTTCTGGCCGAGCGAGCCGACCTTCCCGATCACGGTTCCTTCGGACACGCGCGCGCCGACAGCGATCGATGCGGGCGCGTCCTGATGGGCGTAGCCGACGACAGCGCCGTTGTCGTACTGGATGGTCGTCCAGTACCCGCCCCGGTCCGTGCGCGGCTTGCGCAGCACCTTTCCCGCCGCGGACGCACGAATCGCCGTGCCTCGAGGCTGTGGGAAGTCCACCCCGCTATGCCCTGGGTAGGTGCGGGGATTGCTGAACGGCATCGGCATCAGAGCCACGACGGGCCCCCTTTCACGACGAAGCCCCGCACACGGGCGGGGCTGAGAACGGGTGGGGCTGGCTCAGGCGCCAGCTTGGATGACGAGGATCTGTCGGTGCTGCTCGGCGCAGATCACCCGCTGCCCGACCGTGTGCACCATGAGGGACACCGCCGGGGTGGAGATCGGCTGCCCGACCGTCGGGCTCGTTTCGTCGAGGTCGACGTCACCGTCGAGTGCGATCCGCAGGGGTGACGCCTGGGTGACGGTGCCCAGTCGGATCTCCGACTTCCGTCGAACCTCGCTCACGAGGCCATGAATCAGCTTCTTCAGCGGGGCGAAGCGGTCTTTCACAGCACTTGCCTCCACTCCGCATCGATGTCCGTGAACGGGGTGAAGCTCATCGACATGCGCTGGATCGTCGCCAGCCGGGTGACGCCGTCCTCCGGGATGAACTCGACCAGATCATTCGGATTCAGGTCGAGCATCGCGTGGGACACGCTGATCCGGGCGACGGGGTCCATCAGGTCACGCAGCTTCCTGGCCGCGTACTGGTCGATGATCTGCTGCGACTCGGCTTCGACGCCCTCTTCCGTGGCGGTGATCCATCGGCCGCGCGCCTGACGGGAGAACGGTGACGTCGGGTCGTCGTTCTTCGCGATCCCGATGAGCGGTGGGTTCTCTTCGTCGCCGCGTCCGATCGCGAGGAACCGATTCGGGACGTCGGCGAGGTTCTGCTCACGCGACCAGTCCGGGAAGTGCAGGGACTCCTCGCCATGCGCGAACCGGTGCGTGATGCTCCGATTCTGCGGGTCGACATAGGGCTCGATGCGGAATTGGCCTGAGCCGTCACACCAGAGCGACCAGTACCCGGCCGCCTGCAACAGGTCGTTGATGATCCCGAGTTTCGACGTCCCGGCCGGCCAGGTGAGCGCGGCCGTGAGCGTCGCATCGGACGAGGTCGACGCGACACGGGTCTCTCCGGTGGAGGTGAGCAGGTCGACGGCGGCCGGGATGATCTCCGTGCCCGCCGCGATCGAGAAGCGGGCTTCGACCTTGTCCTCCGCGGGGACGTTCATCTTCGTCAGCAGCCCGACGTCATGGGTGGTCACGCCGAGCCCCGAGTGCTGATCGGTCGGGGACGCGAACATGTACGTCCCGACGGGCCAGGACCGGTCACCGTCGTGGAACCAGGCGCGGACACGGTTCGACGCCCAGTCGATGTTCTGCCGCCCGTCGACAACCAGCCGACCGGACCCACCCAGCGCCGACTGAGCCACGATCTCCGCACGGCCGCCCGTGACGCCGTCGAGCTCGCCGATGGGGCGGTCTTCACTGTCGAGCAGCTCGAAGGACCACCGGGTCGTCATGTCGCCTCCGTGAATGTGAACGAGTACCCCCACAGGCCGTTCCACCCGCGGATGCCGTTCGCCTGCTGGATCGCGAGAAGCCGGTCAAGGTCGACGTCGCTCAGCACTCCGTACATGCGGCGTCCGTCCGGGTCACGGAACAGGAACAGGCGGGACGGGAGTTGCGCGATGCGGATCAGGTCTTCGATGTTCGCGGTTTCCTCGATCCACTTCTCATCCGTCACCCGCCCGGACACGGCGACGGCACGGGAGGTCATCTCGCCGACGAGCGCGACCGGCTTGGACCGGCCGGCGTACTCCTTGAGCGCACGCTCCCGCCCGCCCGAGTGCTTCACATCGGGGTTCAGCGGGAGACGTCCCGTGTCCCCGTACCCGGGTCCACCTGATAGCCAGAACGCACCGGAGCGCGCCTGCACGGTGATCTCCGTCTCCGACGTCGCCCCCTCCGCCGTGAAAGCGACCGCCCGGTAGAGGTTGTCACCGTAGGACAGGGATTCGAAGTCGACGAGGTTGATGCCGTCCCCGGCGACCGCGTCATCGACCACCGGCTCCCAGGTGAGGCCGCCGTCGACCGACCGTTCGATGGTGACGCGCTCCGCACGAGCGATGGTGTCGGTGACCGAGATCCGGTTCCCGACGACGGAGACCTCGCCCTCGTCAGCGCCTTCCTCGACGTACGGGTGCTCGTTGTCGAAGCCGATGTTCGTGACCACAGCAGACCACCTCTCTCGTGTGCACCGGACCCCCTAGGGGTCACGGGCGCTCGCGTTGCATGTCGGCCGGAGGACGCCCGTTCGATACGCTCGGGCTCATGACTTCATTGGGGGCCGCGTTCAATCCGAAGCAGAACAGCCTGAATGCTCTGCGCCTGCTGTTCGCGACCGCGGTGATCGTCGCTCACGCGTGGCCCCTGAGCGGCCGGACAGACGAACCGATCGGGCCCGGCGCGTTCAACTCGCTCGGCCCCTGGGCCGTCGCTGGCTTCTTCGTGATCTCGGGCTACCTGATCGCTGGCAGCCGTGACCACTCTGCGATCGCCCCATTCCTGTGGCGCCGATTCCTGCGGATCTACCCGGCGTTCGTCGTTGTGCTTGCGGCGACGGCCTTCGTCTTCGCCCCGCTATCGACTCTCGTCATGGGCGAGTTCTCGATCACCGCCGGGGTTGAATATTTGCTCAAGAACGCCGGCCTCTACATCTTCACATTCGACGTGAATGGCACACTTCCCACCGCACCGTATCCAGACGCGTGGAACGGGTCGCTCTGGACGCTCTTCTACGAAGCGCTCTGCTACGTCGGAATCGGTCTCGCGATGACTGTCATCCCTCGGCGGTGGCTGGCGCTGGCACTCTCGATCACGGTCATCGGCGGCATGGCAGTCACCGCTGCGCACGTGTATCTCGACGTGCTGCATGTGAACGTCATCTTGCACACCATTCGCCTCGGGACCTACTTCGCCGCGGGCGCTCTGCTGTACGTCCTCCGGGAGCGAGTCGCGTACCGGTGGGAGTTCGCCGCCGTGTCCGCTGTGGCCGTCGTCATCACTGCTGCGACGGGGACCTTCGATATCCTCGCGGCCGTCCCGCTGGCGTACCTCTGCATGTGGCTAGGGATCGCGTTGCCGCTGGACCGGGTCGGTGCGAAGAACGACATCTCGTATGGGATGTATATCTACGCCTTCCCGGTCCAGCAGCTTCTCGCGATCACGATCGGGGAGCGCATGCCGCTCTGGCTATTCATGTTGTTGTCGATCGCTGCGACCGTGCCGTTTGCGTGGGCGAGCTGGGTTCTTGTCGAGCGGCCCGCCATGCGGTTGCGGGGCCGCGGAAAACAGACACCACAGATTCCAGCCCCTTCCCTCGCAGCCACGACCTAAGGTTGAGCAGCGATCCTCGTCGGCGCGCCCCAGTGGCGAGGCGCCCACTGGGTCTGTCCCCACGGGAACGCTGCCACCGAGAGGGCATCCGCGGGGTCTCGACCCTCGCGGATGTTCAGCTCGCGATACTTCGCCGTCACGTCCCCACCGCTTGACCACGGGTCCACGCCGAGGAACTGTCTCTCGTAGAAGCCCGGCTCTGCGTTGAAGGCGTGCACGAAGTTGTTGGAGTCGGTGCACACCATCCCGTACTTCTGGATCGCACGGATCACCATACGCAGGAACGGCGGGTAAGGCCCAGACGGGGACAGGTCGAGCGTCGTCGGGAGGCGTGCCCATTGCCCGTGTATCGGCACCTCATCAGATGGATTTGCGGTGTCTCCGTCACCGCTCAGTCCGGGCCACGATGCTCCCTTCGTGATGTAGCGCACGCCGTCCGGGTCGATCGCTTCGCCGAGACTGTCGGGGAGAGCCATGTTCGCACAGGTGAACGCAACCGCATGATCGATCACACCGCGTCGGGCTCCCGCGATGTCGATCCATCCCGCCCAGTTGTGCATGCGGACCACAGTGTTCCTTCCCATCTGCAATTGCAGGGGATAGTTCCGCTCCGCGAGGTCGATGAGATCTCGGTTGTAGAGCGATATCCCGCCGACCCACGCCGTGAAGCGGTTGGTGTAACCCGCAGTCTGCTCCACGTAGTAGTACTCGCGGACCAGGCCGGACCCGAGATCAACGATCACCACCGACGAGTCCTGGCCCGCTTGCAGTGAGGATGCGTCTAGCCATTTGGGCCACGGAACCCATCCCGAGAGGACCTCAGCGCCGTAGCCGGTCACGCCGATGTCACCGCAAGTCATGTGGATTCGGTTCATTCCCGGGATTCGGGAGTCCACCAAATGAACCTGCACGGGATGCGTTCCGTTGACACTCGTGTTGAGGGCTGTCGGCCCATAGCCGGAGCCGTAGTTGATGTGATCTCGCATCCACTGCGCTTGCGCGACGGACTTCGTGGCGAGCGGCATCTGCGACACGTCGCGCTGGAACACGGTTCCTGCCGCCAGGTATGGATCGAATGGTGATCGCCGCACCGTCGTATAGTCTTCGACTGGCCGGCTCCACCCGTATCCGTCCCATCGCTTAGGCACAGTGGGAACCCACTCGCCGCTGTCCGCCTGATACCGCCGGATCAGTGCGACCATCTCAGGCACCCACCTTGGTGAGCTTGAGGTTGTCCACCGTCACGCCCATAGCGGTCTGCGTGACCCGCACCCACAGCTCCTTGCTCGACACGCCGGGGATGAGACTGGCATCTGACTTGTCGACCACCTGCGGCGTACCGTTCGGTCCAGTGATCGTGATCGTCGTTCCGACCTTCTGCAGCACCCAGTGACCAACGTTGCTGGTCTGATTGCTCAGTGTCGTCTCGACGCCGCCACAGAACAGCCGCGATGAGCCGGCCCCCCGGCCGCCGATGGAAAGCTCGAACTGGTACGGAGATCCCGACTGGTTCCGAATCCCAACGACGAGCCCCGCGGCAGTGCCAAATTGTCCTTCGCCGGAGATCGAGACGACATCGAATTCCACACGGTAGTTGCTCGCGATCAACCCACCCGCAAGGACGATCCTTCCGATGCCCGCGAGACCCGCCTTCTTCTCGAGCTGCGCGGATGCGTTGATCTGCCAGAGATCATCGCCACTCCACGACGCCGCCGATCCACCAAGCGCGAGGTCCAGAGATCGACCGATGATGGAGGATGATGCTCCCCCGGAGAATCCGTCGGACGTGAGCACGGTCAAGACGTTCGGATCGTAGAAGTCGTGCACGAATGGCCGCACGCCGGATGCAAGAACATACCCCGGCTTAGCCACTGGCGTGATGGTCACTGTGCGTGGATACGTTCCTGTCGTTGACAGGGTCGCACCCGGTGTGAGCGTCGCGCCAACACCGCCACCTCCGGACGTCCACACATAGTCCACCCCGATCACACCAGTTGGAACAGTGAAGCGCGAGAGCGTGTCATTCCACGACGGAGACGGCGGTAGCGCTGGTGTTGGCACCAGCTGTTCGGTCGTGTCGATCCACAGGACCGGCAGTCCGTTCTCGGTCGCCGCGGCGGGAGGTGTGGCCTGCACCTTGAATACGGCGCCCAGCGCCGCATACGCGTTGCCGAGCGCAATCTGCTGCGCTTGATCTCGCGCCGCACCCGCCTGCTGTGCAGCGGTCTCAGCCGCAGTCGCAGCAGCGAGCGCCTCCGGAGTCACATCGCCCGACACTTTTCCTGCATCGACGACCTGTCCGTTGTCGCGGGTGAACCGCAGGTGCCCGTCGGCGGCATCTACTGTCGCCGACAGGAACTCGTTCTCAGTCACGAGATACTTGCGGACCATATTCAAACTCCAACCTCTGCGTACCAGGCGCCTTCGTCGAGAACGGCGACGCCGAATTGTTCACCCGAGACAGTGATCTGCACGCCGCCCTGCGATTCGTCCCACACGCCAGTGAGCACGGGCTCCACGGGCGGGGTGAACGCGACGGTGAATGCTTCCACGCCCCATGCCGACCACACCTCACCGGTCGCGGCCTGCGCGCGCACCGTCCACGCACCCTCAGTGAGGCGCGTGGCCAGCTGCAGCGTCGCCGTCGCACCGGACCCGGTCCGGGACTCCACGACCGTGCCGGTCGCGTCGAGCAGCTCCACCCGCCAGGCGGACTGCGGCCGACCTTGAGCCTGGAACCAGGTCCACACCGCGGTCAGGGTTGACGCGTCCCACGTGTCCGCGGGCTGAACGACGGCGACACCAGGTCGGTCGATGACGGTGAACGACGCTGTCGCCGACCACGGCGACCAATCCGGGTGCGCGCCCTTCGTGCGCACCTGCCACTCAACCGCCCCGACAGGCAGCGTCACCGCCCTGGCCTGCGCAGTCGTGCCGGTGAGTACCGTCCACGCCCCACCCGGGGCCCGATACTGCAACTCGTACGCCGACTGCGGTGACGAATCGACCGGGCTGTGCACCCACGACAACGTCACGCTCTCATCCGACGGCGCCACCGCACCATTCGGGCTCAGGGACTGCGGCGGCGACGGCGGGCTGATCAGCTGCACCGTGTTCGACGGCGACGACCACGCCCCCGCGATCCCCGAGACGACGCCCTGCACCGTGTACGTGTGCGTGTCCGCCGGGTTCGGGTCGACATGCGTCCACGGCAGGCTCACACCCGACGCGACCAGCGCCCCGCCGTCGCGGATGTTGAACGACGTCGCCCACGCGGGCCGGCCGGATGCATCGACCCGGATGTCGTCCGCCGCGGTGCGGGCCGCCGACACACCGGTCGGCGCGGCCGGGGACGTGTAGATCGTCGCGGTCGACGACCACGGGCCCTGCCCGCCACCGTTCGACGCCGCCACCCGGTACGTGTACTTTCGGTTCGCCTGCGTCGACTTGTCCGTGTATGTGCCTGACGCGGTCACCGTCGCGAGCGTCTGCCAGGCACCGTCGTCCGTGGATCGCTGCCACACCATCTTGACCGCACCCCACGGCACCGTCACGTTCAGGGTCTGCTGCGAATCCGATACCCGCGTCGCCGACAGCCCGGTCGGGGTCTCCGGCTTGATCGTGTCCGTCACGAAGTACAGCGGGGCCGGATCAGCGGACCCGAAAACGCCCGCGGGACCATGCCACGTATCGATGACGATGGTCAGCTCACCGGCGCTGTTGTGATCGAACCAGCCCGTGGACCCAGTAGCCAGGGTGATGTACTCCTGACCGCCACGGAAGTCGAGGTTGTGCTCGTGTTCGAAGATCTGCCCGCCGACGTTCACCGCCAGCGGGAAGTTGCTCAGCGCGTATGTCTGCGTGCGCCGTTCAGGGTTCCGAGCCCGAACCTCGTATGCATAGGACGAGCGGCGCGCCTGGGTCTGGTCCCGCCGCACATACAGGTACTGGTCGAACGCCGGGCGGCCCGAGTAGGGGCCCGAGATGCTGGCGTCGTAGGCCATCAGACCCCCCGAGCGTCGAAGACGACCTTGTCCGCGTCGTCGAGCACGTACCCGTCGACGTCAGCGGCCGCGCGCCGCACCTCACCGTCGAGCTCGTCATCCCCGCCCACCAGGCGGCCCGTCCTGTCGAAGATCCGGTAACCCATGACACGCTCCCTTGGATATGACGGAGGGGCGCAGACAGACCGTCCACGCCCCTCCCGAATGCCGGGTCCTACCGGCCGAACTCTGACCTGACCGCCTCATCCGAGGACGGCTCGAACGCACGCTCAATACGGCCATCGATGATCCGGGCGAGACCATCACCGCCAACCTCGAGGCGCCCCGTGATCGACATGCCCGCCAACGACGGTGCCGCCACGTTGACGACCGGAGCCGCTGCTGGCATCCTGCCGAGCTGCCCGAGACCGAGCCGTCCAGCCAACGCGTTCATCGTGTCGATCGACTGCGGCAGATACTTCGGGTCAGTGGTGACGTAGCCCTCGTCGTAACCCGCCTCAGCGAAACGATGGATACCGCCCGGGACAGCCTGGTAGATGCCAGGCTCGAACCCGCCAGAGGCGAAGCTCTTGACCTTCATTCCCTTGCTATTGACCAGACCGCCGGTCGCGAAGGTGAGACCCCCTTGGCCTCCCTGCCCCGTCGACACATGTATCGAGTGGTTACCGGTGATGCGACGCAGCAGGCTCTGCACACCCATCAGCGCGTTGTACGCCTGACTGGTGCGCGCGGTGAGGTCGATGACGGGCGTCTTCGGGATGCTGTTCACGGCGCGCGTCACTTCGCCCATCGCCGCCTGAACCTGAGAGGCCGAACCGAGGTTCTGGTCTGCCCACTTGACCGCTTCTGCGCGGTCCATGCCCTTCGCCTCGAGCATCCTGATCACGGCGTCACGGCCCGCATTCCACTTGCCAGTCGCCTCGTCGAGGGTCCCGCCGTTCTCTAGGATCGCGACCGCCGAATCCCGATGCGCCGTCTCGACCTCACGGATCGAATCGCGAAGCGCGATCGACGCGTCGTTCGTGCCCGCGAGAGACGCTCCCTCGGCGCTTGCAGCATCGGTCATCGCGTTGATCGAAGACAGAGCATTGTCGTTCGCTTCGCTGACCGACATGGCTCCGCCTGCGACCTCCATCAGCGCCCGCACGACGCTGTCGAGCGCGGTCGCAGCATCCGACGCTGCGGATTCCATCTCCGACAGGTCACCAGAGGCTGCGCCAGTCGCGTCGCCGGCCATCTTCGCTTCGTTCGCTGCGCCGGTCAGAGCGTCCTTGTACTGCGGCATGACCTCGTTAAGCTGGTCGACTGTGTATCCCTGCGCCTCGAACTGCGCCTGAAGATCGGCGAAGATCGACTTTGCCCGCTCGCCGTCGCCACGAGACACCATGTCGGCAAGGGCTTCACCCATGAGAGCGAACTGTTCGCGTGCCTCCCCCACGGAGGATGTGAAGCCAGTGAATGCGAACGTGTCTGATCCCCACCGGTTGAAGGCGTTGTCGAAGTCGCCCGCGAGGAGCTTGTCCATCGCGTCGGTGAGATCGTTGACGCCGCCGGCACCCTTCGTCATGCCCTCGAACAACCCGTCGTAGTCCTTGTTCAGGAGCAGCGACACGGTCTCGTTCGCGGACTTCGCACCGTCGCCGAGCTGACCGAGCCCCCGTGCGGCGGCCTCAGCGCCCTTCGCGAGGAGGAAGTACCCGGCAGTGATGCCGACTGCCTTCCCAAGCCCGGTGACGAACCGGGACGCACGCTGCGCGCCAGTACCCATCGTCGCGATCGCGGCGTTGTAGGCGGCGACCTTCGGAACGGCGAGCATGAACCCACCCGCACCCAGAGCGACGGCAGCTGTCACAGCGCCGACGCCGATAGCGGACTGCTGTGCCCAATCGGGCAGATCGTTGAATCGGTCCACCATCCCGGTAAGGCCCTGCACGAACTCGCGTAGCGGACCGTTCGCGCCCTCGCCCATCGAGATCATCGCCGTGTCCAGCGCGCCCGTGAACGCTTCCCAATCGCCCTTCAGGTTGTCCAATCGCATCGCCGCGGTCTCCGCGGCATACCCCTGAGCGTCGACCTCAGTCGTCCACTTGCGGATACCGTCCGCGCCCTCCTGAAGAAGGACATTCGCGCCACGGATCGCGTCCTGACCGAAGATGATCGCCAGAGCCGCGTTCTGCTGCTCCTGCGTCAACCCCGAAAGACTGGTCTGCAGCTGCCCCGCGAGAGACTGCATGCCGACGAACTGGCCCTGCGCGTCGTACGCGTTGATGCCCAGTTCCTGCATCATCTCGGCCGCTTCACCGGTCGGGTTCGCGAGACGCAGCAGCATCGTACGGAACGATGTCCCTGCGTCGGAGCCGAGCATGCCCGCTGACGCGAACGCCGACAGCGTACCGACCGTCTCATCCACCGACAGGCCAAACTGGTTCGCGACCAGACCGCCCTGCTTCAGTGCCTGAGCCATGTCGGACACGTCACCCTGCGCCTTGCCCGCGCCCGCTGCGAGCAGATCCGCGATGTGCGACGCGTCCCGGCCCTCGAGGCCGAACTGCTTCAGCGTCGTCGCGGCGACGGCCGCGGCATCCGCGACTCGCATGCCGCCAGCAGCAGCAAGATCCAGAGCCGCGTCAAGGCCGCCGCTGAGGATATCCGCCGTCGAGACGCCGGCCTTCGAAAGTTCCTCGATCGCCCCTGCAGCCTCCGTCGCAGAGAACACCGTGCGGGCGCCCGCGTCGAGAGCCGCGTCCCGCAATAGGTTCATGTTCGCGGCGGACTCGTGCGTGGCTGCCTGCACATAGGACATCTGCTGGTCGAAGTCCGCGAACTTCGCGACAGCCATGCCAATACCGAGCGCAACAGCCGAACCGAACCCGACCGCAGCGGTGCCGAGCGTATTGAACGCCTCGCGCTTCTGCGCCAGCTTCTCGGTCTCAGAACCGAGCTCGCGCACCTTCTTCGCAGCCGCGTCCGTGCCCTGCATGAAGCCTTGGGCGGCCAGGATGAGCTCCACTTTCACGACGCGCTGAGCCATGGACCCCCTTGTGTGCTCCGGCAGGCGAAGCGGTATCGTGAGCGGCATGACCGACTCCCAAGCGCAGGCAAACGACGCGTGGCGTGCAAAGGTCAACCGATGGGTGATCGGGATCGTCATCGCTCTAGCCGTGATCATCGGCTTCGCGAGTTGCCTGGCGTCGAGCCTCAGGAGCAACGACGGCAGCAATGACGACATCGAGTCGATCGCGCAGTGTGAAGCGCGCATAGAGAAGCTGTTGAAAGCACCCGGCACTGCCGACTTCGACAGCAGCACAAGCGCGCGAGGGTCCGAGACGTGGGAAGTCACCGGCACAGTCGACGCCGAGAACAGCTTCGGCGGGAAAGTGCGCGCAACCTACGGGTGCACGGTCATCATGAACGGCGACACCGCGACGACTACCGTCGACTACTTCGAGGAATGATCCACGCGCACGGCGTAGAACCGTCGCGCATGTGACGGGTGATCCTTGAAGTCCTTCTCGCGTTCCTCGATCGCCGTCTGCGCCCAGTCACGCAACACCTTCGCCTCGTAGTGATAGGTGGCGTCCGGGTTGTTCGGGTCGGCTTCCGATGAGGTCGTCTCGTCCACTGGCAGACCGTGCGGACCTAGCAGCGCCTCATACTCGGCGAGGCCCGCGAGCATCGCATGCTGCTCCGGGTCGAACTCAGACTCCCTGGTCACCCGGATGACCCTCCGACCTTCCTCGTCGACGTCTTCGACGTGGATCTCTTCCGGCTCCCACCCCCACAGACGGCGCGGGGCGATCCCGAGATCCCGAGCGACCCGGAGATCAGTCAGGAGTCGGTGGTCGGTTCGGAGCCGTTCACGAAAAAACCGACATCGACCTGCCCGAGGCCACGGTTCACGTAGAGGACGGCCTGCGCGAGACGGTCGTACTCACCGTCCGTCATCTTGTCGATCGTCACCCACTCATCCGGGGTAATCTCGTGCTCGACGCCGCTCTCGTCGACGTACTTCGCACTGTTCTTCGCAGCGTGCATGAAGAACGTGGACGAGTCGAACGCCTCCTGCCGTCCCTTGCGGGGTGGGCACTCCACGATCCACTGGTTGTACGTGTGGCGGTCGACTCCGTACACACGGAGGATGATCGACGCCTCACGGATCTGTACGTCGAGCTCGGCGACACGCTCGCGGGCAGCGGACACGTCAGGGTGCTCCCCGGAAACCAGACGCTCGTCCGAGTTCTTCGCGGCGCGGTGGGCTGCGTCGAGGGCGCGCATCACGTCGTCGCGCTGGTCGATCAGGTCGAGGTCGAGGCAGATCGGCACATCCTTGTGCGACATCTTGCGGGTAGCGATGCGGGTGCTGAGGTTGGACACGGGAGTCTCCTTCAAAGTCTGTACACGGGTTCACGGAGAACCTGGGAGCCGGCCCCGTGTAACCGGCCCCCAGGGGTTGTTAGGCGCCAGCGACCAGCTGACGCAGCGGAGTCCACGCACCGGTCACCGCAGCAGCCTGCTCGATGCGGTCGATCGCGTTGTCCTCCACCGGGGGAATGTTCTGCTCACCAAGCTGAACCGGAGTCGCCTGATACCAGTCGCCAGTCGCGAAAGTCTCAGCATCCTCATCGACCTGGAAAAACTCCACCAGGATGCCCTCTGTACCCTCGACGAGAGCCAGGCGGGCCTCGTCGTCGGTCGGGGTGTTGAGGTTCGTGGAGTAGGCCAGGCCCATCTCCTTCTGCTTAGAACCGAACCGCTGAAAGTCCTGCGCAGAGCAGTACCGGGAGTCTGTGATCTTGTTCTCCGTCAGCGACTTCGTCAGACCGTTGGAACGCATGATGTAGCACGAGATGTTCTCGCCAGCGTTCGCCTCAACGGCAGTGATCGCATCGATGTCAGCCACGGTTCCCGGGATGAACACGACGCGCCGCGTTCCCATCGAGGGAACGCCTGCAGGAATGGTCAGGGTCATTGGTCTTTCTCCTTGTCAGTCTTCACGGGGGCGATGCGCTTCCCGCCCTTGCGGACGTTCGGCTTGGGGCGGCGCGGGCGCGTCGTCTCCGAATATCGGGCGACCTTCGAGTACTTCTCGGGGTCGAAACTCTCGGAGGGCAGATCGAACTCGTGCCCTGTCGTCTTGTTCTTCACGCGCACGAAACGCGTCATGGTGTCTCCCCTCGACGGGACCAGAACCGGAAACTTAGATCCCGGTAGTACAGATCAGCGGCACGGTCGTAACCGTCGCCCTCCTCCACGTTCTGCACCAACTCGATCGGCGTGCACCTGCGACCAGGAACCACCAACCGGTGACCAAGCACCTGGGTGAACACAGCGCGCATCCAGATATCCAGCCCATCCGCAGCGGTCGTGATTATCCGCACATCGAACGTGAACCGCTTATCCGAATCCGGAACCTGATAGCCGGCAGCGCGTCCATCGTCCAGCCGGTCAGGAGGAGCCGACTTCGCCACGATGTAGTTCGTCCGAACCGTCCCCGTACCGTCCTTGCGCACGATCGGGAACACCTTGTTCGCGGTGACCAAATGACCACCCAGCCGAGCCTTAAACGCTTCCCACTCGGCAGTCACAAACCCACCGCCCTCAGCGCATCAGCCACAGCCGCATCAATACCGCGAACGAAATCGTCCTCGTTGTTCTCCAAGGCCGATCTGCCCGCGTGCTGAGGCGACGAATACACGTTCCCCGGCGCATCCTCAACCAAACCAAACGAACCAGAATCACCCGGCGTCGGACCAATCTCAGCAACAACACCGGCCACGTTCTCGCGCGTCTCATACGTCACATCCGCCGCATACCCCGCAAGCCCCGTACGGTTCGCCGCAGCCCGCCACTCGTCCTTGATGTGATGAGCGGTAACCTGAACCGCTTTCCGCGCGAACGGGCGAACAGCAGGCCCCGCAGCCGTCAGATCAGCGGCGAGCTTCCGAATGTCGTCACTCATCCGACCTCCTCGAGCAGGTACCGATGGCTTGTGACCTGTCCTGACACCGGGGCGCCCTGAACCGTGAACACACGACCCACCAGCAACCCGTCAGCGGTCGAAGAAGCCACCACAACCGCCATGCCATCCAGCAGACGAGGCGACCCCACAGGGATCGACAACACCGGCTCCTGAACCGAAATCGGCTCTCCCGCCCCCTGCGCATCCGACACCGTTGACGACGCCCACCGGATACGTGCGCGCCCGGCATCGGGAGATGTATCACCGGGGACTGGGTAGACCGGCGTCTGCACGGTCTGGGTCGGCTCGCCCGTTTCAGGGTCTGTGCCGTCAACGAGCCAACCCGCGGTCACCTTCTCCGACATGCGCGACTCGGCCTGAGCGCGCAGCTCAGGAAGAGCCGCCGCCACATCCGCGCCCAGCATCACTCAACCCCGTAGATCGGCTTGCCGGCGATATCCGCACCGCACGAGCAATACGTGGCACCGAACCGGAGCGAGCACGCCAGGTCATGAATCGCGGAGACGCCAGGAAGCATGTCGATCGCGAACGCGCCTTCATCAGCCTCAACGAGCCCGAGCATCGCCCACCACTCGTCAAGAATCGACACCCGACCTTTACCCGACTGGTAGGTGCGCGATGAAGACGCATCGTCAACGCTGATCGTGACCTGCGTCGCGTCATCCGGTTTCTTGACCTGTGAGACCACGGCCTCACGGATCACGTAGTCGAGCTTCGCTTCGCCGATCATCGACAGATCGACCTCCAGTCGCTCAGCGCGGTTCTCGATCAGCATCGTGGCGTCATCGATCCACAGGGACCACTGTTGCCACTGGATCGAGTTGGTTTCGGGGGCGGTCACGCCGAGCGCCACCGCGATCTTGTCGGGAGTCACAGCCATGACCGCCCCCTCTCACTCAGGACTCGTCGTCGTTCGACTCGTCGTTGTCAGAATTGCCGTCGTCGTCGGCGCTGTCATCCAGCGCGGCGAGAATGTCGGCCTTCTTCGTGGCATCGCCCAGGTCGATGCCGTTCTCTTCGGCATATGCCTTGAGATCCGCCACCTTCCAGGACGCGTCAGGCGTCTCAGACCGTTCCGTTTCACCCTCGGCGCGCCAGTCGGAACCGAGCACCTTCTCGTCAGCGACCGACACCACGACACCGCTCACCCTGTGCGTGAACCGAGCCATGATCAGGCCACCTTGTCGACGATCAGCGCGAACGCATCCAGGTCGGCAATGCCCCAGCCGTAGACAACCTCGGCACGGAACGCGACCTGGTTGTTGCGCTTCAGGTCGCCCTGGCCGTCCGGGTCGCCGTAACGGATCAGCTCGAGGCCGATCGCGCGCTGGATGCCCCAACGGAAGCCACCGAAGTCTCCGACGATGCCGAGGATGCCCGAAGGCGTAGCGACGACACCCGAACCGCTCACGGTGCGCGAAACGGACGAGCGGTGACCGTCGAGCTCCGAAACCTCCGTGGTGAGGCGGAAGTTGGGGTAAAGCTTCTGCTCGGTCTGGCCAGCCCGCAGCGACGAGAACGCCGCAGCGAACGACGGGTCCAGGGCGATGCCCTCAGGCACGTAGCCGTCAGCGAGCACCAGCAGGTCAGCCGCGTCGAGGTTCGCGTACGGCTTGTCGGCCGCAGCGCGCTCCACCTGGTTCGTCACGGAAGCGAACTTCTGCGTGATTGAACCAGCGACGGCACCGGTCTTCGGGTTGATGCCGTGAATGGCACCGAAGTCCAGCGCACGCGACAGGGCCGGCTGGATCTGCGCGAGGATCTGCTCCACCGCGTCAGTCTGGCCGTCCTCGTCAGCCCAGAGAACTTCCTCGTTCATACGAACGGTCTTCTGGAACTTGTGAGGCTCAACCGACTGAACGGTCTTCGTGATGTCGTTGGACGACTTCTGGCCGCCCTCAGACACGAGCTCAGCCTCGCCCGAGTCGAACACCATCGCCTTGCCGGAGCCGAATCGCTGAGGCTCAGCAGGCGAAAGCGCGGCGAGAACAGACCCGCCACGAACCTTGCCCAGCCATGGAGTGAGAATGTTGTCGGGGAGTTCGAGATCCCCAGTTGCAAGTGCGGCCATCGCCGTCTCCTATTCGTTCTGCGCGGCGGCAAACAGGTTCTTCGCGAACGAGCGAATGTCCTTCTTGCCGTCGTCGGTTGTGGTCGTGCCGCCCTCCTTGGGGGCACGGTTGCCGTTCTTCTTCTGATCGGCGAGCCGTTCGGCCAGGCGCTTCGCCTGAGCCTCGAGAGCCGCCTCGTCGGAACCGGTCAGGAACAGGTCACGGTCCTCCGCAGAGATCCCGTGCTTCGTGGCGATGTCGGATCGCAGCGCGCGGGCTTCCGCCTCCGCATGCTTCGACTCGAGGTCGGCAAGCTTCTGCTCCACCGTCTTCGCGCCGTCAGCCGCCTTCTTCAGGTCGTTGTAATCCGCGTACTTCGTCTCGACGCGCTGCACACGCTCCTGAACGATGCGGTTCACCTCGGCCTGCTGCTCGGGGGTGAAGAGCTTCCCCTCGCCAGGCTTGCCGTCACCGGCACCATTGCCTTCTCCTCCGGCGCCTTCACCCTCGACGGGCGCGAAGTACCGGAAGTGCGGGCGGTGCCACGATGGGGCGAACCCTGCGCCGAGAACACGCTTCGGAGCATCCTGCTTGCTCATGTCTGGTTCCATCCGTTTCTGTGCCGTCGCACGTCAGAACCCCGAAACTGTCGGGTACAGCCCGCCAACAGGCGGGAAGTCAATCGGGGTAGTTGCCCTCGAGGTAGTCACGAAGGAATGCCTTCTCCTTCGCGGTACGGCGACGCTTCGACGCCACGTACTGCGCCGTGTTCGCCTCAGGGCCAACATCGCCACCCTTGAACACCGGAGCCGCCGTGCACAGACAGTCGTCATGAGCGGCGAACGTGGCCGTCGCCTCTTTGTAGACAGCGCCACGATCGGCCAACATCCTGCAGAACTTGCACGACGCGGGGCCACGCGCAATCCGCTTCCACCCGATGCACACCGGATCTTGCTTCCGGTTCGTGATGATCGTGTCCCTGTACGGGCGCGACATCTCCGACCTGACCAACTGCGCCAACCGTGCCGCAGCAGCCGCGTCGTCATCCACCGACAACGGCTCAGACGCCCACGCCGCCCCACGCCGGATACGCACCGTGCGATCCAAGATCACCGGGGATGCGGCGAACCGGGAGCCCTTCACCTTCGACCGCTCATCGTCATACAAGTCAGTCGCGAGCGCCGCAGACCCTTCCGAGTAATAAGCGACCACTTCAGGTACCGTGTCCAGCAACTGCAACCGCCTGGACTCCCACTGACCGGAGGAACGGCGCAGCATCCACCGCGCCGTATCCTCCGAATCATCAGCGAGAAGCGTCAGCTGCGCCTTCGACTCCAACGGGGTCACCATCAGCAGCCTCCCCAAGACGTGCAGCGATCAAAGCCGCTGCAGACTGACGGCCAACGCTCTGCCGACGCTCCTGCAACGCAAGATCAATGTCCTGCTGAGACCACCCCAGCCGACGCATCGCAACCGTCGTCTCCTTCACCCACTCCGGCAGGGACGCGATCTCCTTCGCGCCCGCATCAGCCTGAGCCGCACGAGACAGGTACACCGGGGAACGCCACTCAGTCGTGATCGACGCCCAATCGTCCGGGATCTCCGTGACACCGTTCTGGATAGCCAGAGCACGCGTCACAGCACGCCGAATCGGCACAGACCAGTCATCCGTCGCACCCTCAGCCTCAGCGATCAGATCCTCACGAGACGCGTTATACGAATCCGCCGACGTCGGGTTCGCCATGTCCGTCAACGCAAACGCCGAATCGGGCAAGTCATACTCACGCGCCGTCAGCTTCGCCAACGCATTCAGATCAGCCAGGTGCGGTTCCGGCGACTGCGCGGGAATGTGCTTCACATCCGCGCGACCACCCTCGATCGGAGTGCCCTCATCGTCGACAGCATCCGGGATACCCAGGGCACGCCCGAGAGCGATCTGCCACGACGCCTTATACGAACCGTCCGCGTTCTTGAAGATCCGATCCGACGCACCCAGCAGGATCAGCTGGGGGATCGTGTAGATGTCCATGTGACCCTCAAGGCGCACAAGCGCCCGGAGTGCCGCGAACTGGTGCGAGATCGCCGCACGAGTGATCCGCGAACGGCCCATCCGCTTCGACGTGCGCGGCTTGTACACCAGCGGATCAACCGGGACATGCCACGGATGCTCTTGCCGGTCGACCTGCCACTTGCCGTCAACGATGTCAGCGTTGATCGTCTCGCCATCCAGGTACAGCACGAACCCAGTGATCCGGTCACGCTCACGCGACGTCACCGACAGCAGATTGTCCAACCGGCGCTTCCGGTTGTTCCACTCCCCCGTCGCATTCAGGGCATCCTTCGCATGAACCAGCGCAGCCGGCTCATCACCTTCGCCTTTCGTGGTGATCAGGTACGACAGGCCATGAATCAGCGAATCCGTGCGGCCCTGCGCGAGCTCCGACAGCAGGAAGTTGCTGTCCTCGAGCTCCTGGTAGCCGAGAGAATCAAGATCCCCATCAGGCCACACCATCCGCTCGAGGTTGCAACGTCGCGCGAGCCCGTCAACACCCTTCGCAGCCCACCCCAGGGCAAGCCCCAGACGGTAGTACTGCGGTGGGATGACAGTGCCAACCTGACGGAGCGCCTGCTTCCCGTCGTACAGGTCAGAGCGACGCTTGTTGTGCGCCTGCTTCTCCTGCAGCTGCTTCGCCAGCAGGTTCAGCGTGACCGTCTCGTCATCATCGAGACCGGGAATCCGCAGGTTCACATCAGCCATGCCGACCCCCTTCACAAGACAACCGCAGTACGGTCACTCACCACACGGCGCGACGGTCGCACCACGTCATCC
Source organism: Microbacterium esteraromaticum (assembly GCF_014084045.1). Taxonomy (NCBI): domain Bacteria; kingdom Bacillati; phylum Actinomycetota; class Actinomycetes; order Micrococcales; family Microbacteriaceae; genus Microbacterium; species Microbacterium esteraromaticum. Next base: position 2,529,250 of record NZ_CP043732.1, on the reverse strand, counting down.
TTCATCGCGCCCCACAGCGCCAGAGTCGACGAAACCACCGGAGTGATATCCGCCTCAGGATCTTTCCGGTTCCACGCCCACGCACCCGCCAAAGGACGCTTACGAGCCACCGACAACGCCACATTCAACTGAGGCTGATCCGTATGACGGAGCTTCGGAGTCGCCTCCATCACCCCGTCAAAGAACCACCCGCACGCGATTGCCATATCCCGACCCTCAGCAGCAGCCAACGTGACCAGAACCTTCCGATCCGTGCCCGCCAGGTAGTGCTTGCCGTTCTTCGTTTCCACAAGACCCGACATCTCATCCACCACCACCGCATGCAACCGGTTCCGCTCAGCACGCGACTTCACCCACGGGCCAACCCAGTCGATGCCGCGCTTCTGCTCATCGAGCTCCACATGCCACAGGCCATCAGCCCGCTTACCCGCCAAAGACACCGACGCCACCGAACGCCCCGGCTCAACATCAATGGCCAGAGTCAAACGCTCAACGGCCATCGAGGCCGGATCAGAAACCCGCGCCCACGACGCCGCATCAATGACCTCAGGAGTGCCCGCAGCATCCCAAATGCCGAGAGCCTCACGGCGGAACGAATCCTCATCCGTCAGCTGCTCCCGCATGCGTTCCATCGACTCCACCGGAGTACGAGACGGAAAGGACGGGTTCGCCTTCGCCCACTGCTCATGGTCATCAGGGTCAGCGCCATCGTCCGCCGAGAACTCGACGTAAACGGCCTTGCCGCCGACCCCAACCACCTCATCCAGAGGCTTCACCGCGAGAGCCTTCGCGCGACGATTCGTGAACTCCTCGCCGTTATCCACAGGACGCGGCGGGGTGCCCATGAAGAACAGCAGCGCCGCAGTCTTCTGCTTCGACGCGTTGGCGGCCGGCACCATGTCGTCTAGCGCTTTCTCCGTCAGGATCTGCGCCTCGTCGAACACCTCAACATCGACCGAATCGAAGCCGCGACCGAACCCGTTCTCACGGGCGCCGAACATGATCACCGATCCGTTCTTGAACCGGATCTCCTGCTCACCGTTCCCCTTACGGATGCCGTCGTTGCGATCAGGGGCCAGATGCACGCGGATCTTCTTCCGCTGCACCATCCCCTGCATCGTCTTGAACGTCATCGTCGAAGTGCGCGTCCGATGCGCCGTCCACAACACCGTCATATTCGGGAACAGCACACACAGGGCGATGATCATCATGCCGACCAGGAACGTCTTACCCACCTGACGCGGAATCGAAAGAACCACGCCCCCGACCGTCGCCGCATACTTGCCGTTCTTCAGCTTCCCCAGCGCCAAAGTGCCGACACCGTGCTGCCACTGATCAAACGAAACGCCCATCGCCGCACACTGCGCGACAACCCGCGGCCACACCGACGTGACGATCCCCTTCGGATACACAACATGCCGCGCAACCTCAGACAGCTTCCGATCAGATGGCTTCGGCGTCGAACTCCCCGTCTTCGACATTCGCGCCACCCTCAGCCTCATCAGAATCACGCGACTGCAACGCAGCAATCTCCTTCGAGATGATCGACAACTGCCGATGCAAAGCAGCCAATGCCGGACCCTTCTCATTCGGCAGCGACTCAGCCATCGCCCGCCGTTGCGCCTGCAGAATCTGCAGATAGTCCCCCGACGCGATCGCCTCATCCAGAGACAAGATCTTCGCAGGCTCAGGAGTCTCGTCCGGTGCCACAGCCCGCAGAACAGACTTTCGAGTGTTCGACATGGGCACCTCCGCGCGGCAACAAGAAAAAACGTCAGGGAGAGATGATCCCAAGCCCCGGAGGTACTTTGACGTTGGGCCGAAGGGGTACCCCGCCCTGGGTCTAGAACAGAGTTTCGAACGCGGGTTCGTTCCTCTGCTTGCCCATGTAGTAGTGGCCAGCAAGCTTGGTGCGGTGCGCATGGCAGTTGGCACAACGCACGGTGCAGTAGAGCTGGACATGGCGCAGGAAGCCTTGCAGCTTGGCCCGGCTCTTCAGCTTCGACCTATCGTCGTACCATCCGAGCGCGCGTAGCTTCGTGCGCGGGTCTTCATGGTCGAATTGCAGCGCCTCGGGCCAGGCGTTGAAGCCACAGTCGGCGCAGCCTGCGGCCTTCTTGTACGCGTCCAGAACGTCGGCGGCGTGCCTGACTCTTCGCTGGAGTGATGCTGGCGATGTAGGCATACATCCCCCTGTCCATCACTTGACTGAGCCGGACCGCCTGACGATGGGCGCGTAGTCGCGAGCTCGCTTCTTGCTGTTGCATTCGTGGGTGGTGCGCTGCCTTTTTGTTGAACAGCGCGTCGGAGCCCCCTTTCGCGATGGGGACTACGTGGTCCACTACGAAGCAGCGGGGGTCGGGGAACTTGAGGGTGAAATCGATAGCGCCCCCACAGATGTGGCAAGCGGGCTTCGACTTGGCGATGATTGCTCGGTGCTTCTTCCGGAGCGCGTCGTTGCGAGGGATGAGGGACATGCTCTCCCCTCACTTACGCTTAAGCGCGGCTCTTGCGTGCCCAGTATTGGTTTTCGAGGTGGGTGAACCAGGTGTCGACGCCGCGGGTGATCATGATGATGCCGGAGAGGATGCCGATGCCGTAGAGGCATCCGCGTTCCACGGGTGTCATGGTCAGTCTTCGGTGAGGTCGTCGATGGGTTCGTAGCTGTCGCAGTGGCAGAGACTGGCCCGTAGTGATGGGACGGTCTCTCCACAGACGACGCATTCGTGTTGCATCCATGACATGGTTGTCTCCTCTTTGAGACGGGGGAAGTAAGGGTGGGGGTTGGTCAGTGTGTGACCAACCCCCGAATGTTTGCCCGGACTCGCCACGGTCGGCCCTGCATGATGTGGTCGGTTGTGGGGTGGGGCAAGTGTGTTAGTCGACGAGTGCCCGGTTGAGGGCTTTCGCTTCCTTGCGGCGCAGGTATGCGGTTTGGGATGCGAGGACACGGTATGCGTCGGCTTGGTCGACATTGTTGCGGTCGATTGCTTCTTCGGCTTTGTTGAGCAGGCGTTCGATGCGCTCATCCATGAAACTCGATACTTTCGGGTAGCCATCCCAGCTTGAATGCGCGGCGGGCGATCCGCTCACAGTTGCATGTAAGCCATGCACCGAACGGGGCCCCGTCCTTGGCGTGGTCGGATGCGTCATGCCAGTCGTGCGCCATTGAATCGACTAAGCTCGCGGCGTAAGCGGGGACATCTTCTTCGCTCATCGCTTCTCCTCCGCTTTGCATCTGCCGCAGTAGAGGCGTTCGCCGAGCATGGTGACGCCGGTCTCTGCGAGGCGGTAGACACGCAACCATCGGAGTGCTTCGAACCCACAGGTCGGGCAGTCGCCGGGGATGGATTCGATGAGGGGTTGCATGTGCAGGGTGACGGTTGAGTCGTTCATCGTCGTTCCTTCTGCCACCACACGAACTCGGTGTCGGTGCGGTGCTTGTGTGGTACCGCGTGGCCGACCTTGAGGATGCAGGTCAGGTCACCGTACGTGTCGGTGCAGTTACTCATCGTCTTCACCTACGTGATGCTGAGGGTTCAGCTGCCAGTCGCCCTCGCCTTCGTGGTGTGCGATGGCGAGGTTGATGATGATGTCCCGGTCGGTCAACATGCGACCACCTCGTAGATGAGCGCGCCGCCGTCCGTGAGGGCGGTTCGGTTGCCGTCCAGGTGGTGTCCGCAGTAGAAAAGCGAGCGACCGGAGGGGAGCGCGACAACCCACAAGGCGCGCGCTGCCCCACACTGGTCACAAGCTACATACGAAGACGTTTCCTCATACACGATCACATCCCCTTCGATGTGGTTAGCCGCGGATCTTCCAGCCATCGGGAATTGCGTGCCCGACGCCTCCGGGTTGGCAGTAGCCCGAATGCCTCATCGGCAGCGAGCAGTCGGCGCTGTGCCAACCGAAGGACTCTCCATCGGGGCGCATCACGCCTATGGGCATCCAGCAATCGGCGCATTGCCCGAGGTCCATGTTTGGCCCGGCCGGTTCGGGGTGAGGCTTAGTGCAATCTCGCGGCTCAATCGGGTCCGGCACGTCGTCCGTCTCCGCAAAGAACTTCGCGGCTCGCTCAGCCCACTCTTCGCGCACCCCTGGATGCCGGGCCGCATAGTCTTCGAGGTACTCGTGCAGGCTTGCCATCACACGCCCCTCACAATCGACATGCGTTCCGGCTCGATGGAGAGCCGCGTGTACCCCTGGCAGTTGGTGCAACGCAGCATGCTGTACGACAGCACGTTGGCGACGTACTTGCGTGGGGTGGGTTCCGCTTCGTGACCACACCTGTTGCAGACGGTGAGTTTGTTCTTCCCGTCGATGAACAGTGCCGGGTGGTTCTTGATGTACGGGCGGAGGGTGTCGTAAAGGCCCTGCGTGGCGATCACGTCACCCTCGCAGTAGTCCGTCAACCGAACCCTGTCCTCCACCGAACCAGCCACGGCGCGTTCCATCGCCTCCGGGTCGTAAACGTCCGTCTTCGCGGGGATGCCGAGGAGCTTGCACAGGGCATCCAACGATTTGAACGGCGCCCCCGATTTGAACTGGGAGCGCATGACCTTCAGCGTGTCGACCGTTTTGAACGGCGGCAGCGGCGGCAGGGACGGGCGGTGCTTGTGTCCTTCGCGGGGAAGGTGGAAGTCACCCACCAGCCAGGGCACGTCAGCATTGTCGAGGTTGTGGCCGACGAGGATGTCAGCTCGAGCCATGAGCCCGTGCACTCGCTTGAGGAACTGTCCGCGGCCGCCCTTGTCCCATTCGGTGAATCGCATCACGTCGGGCTGGTCGTACCACTTCGCGCAGACGATCGTCGTGCGGGGTTCGCGGATCACCGTTTCGTGGTGGATGTACCGCTTCTGCAGATCCTTCCGGTCCCACCAGTGCTGCAGGGTGATTCCGTTGACGCGTTCGACGTCGAGGATCAGGATGCGGTTGCGGACCTTGGGGTTGATGGCGAGCTTTTCGGTCAGGCCCATTCTTCTGCCCGCCGTCTCCGCCACGAACCGAATGACGTGTCCGCGAGTTTCGGTGCGCCCTCATCTTCGAGGACGCGCTGCAGGTCGACGTGGCGCCAGGCCGGGTCGGTGACAGCTTTGCGGATCGCGGCTTGTTCTGATTCGGGCCGGTTGGCGTACCACCGGTCAAGGATCGTTTGGGAATTCTTGGGTGCGGGCGGTGCCGCGAGACGTGATTCCAGCGACACGGTGCCGCCCCTTTCGGTATGCCCTGTGCGGGCGTTAAACCCAGATATGCCCTATTCGGTTGTTAGTGCCCGCAGGGATCGTCCGACCGGCAGACCCGGAAGCGATATGCGGAAAAGGTGCCCCAAGCCGTCGAACGCTATCTCGGCCGCACTCTCATGAAGATGAGGTCACTTGGGGTCTTCTGCGAGGGGTGCACCATCGCGGCGTCCGGAACGCGTGTACTTGGCCCAGTTGGCTCAGTCGCTTATCCGGCGCGTTGACCTCGCATTGCTGATCCCCTTGGAGTCGAACCAAGGCCTGCGGTTTTGGAGACCGCCGTGCTGCCGTAACACTTGGGACCAATGTGCCTCGCCGCAGCCGTACTGGCTCGAGGCTTATTCAGTTGTGGCGCGCCTGGGGGTGCGCGCTTCGGTTGCTGCGAGTCACCGCAGCGCCCTACGACCGGCTTGCCCAGGAATGAACACCGAGCCTGTCCGGGAGGGATCAAAAAAGGCCACCCACCTGAATGGTGAAGCGGCCTGGCAGGAGACGGTCTTCTCCTGAACTAACCCCGAGTATACATGAAAACGGGGCCGAATGACATGCCTGTAATTCAGGCGTGTCGCGCGGCCCTCGCTTCCCACAACGCCTGGAAATCGATCTCGAGGCCGGCTTCCTTCCCCAACCCCTCAAGCCCCTGATCTCCCACCCAGATCGCCCCGCATTCCGAAGCCTGACATTCCGCGGTGGGTTCCTGCCCGTCACGCCACAGGATCATCAGGTTGTCCGCCTGGTCCCCGTTCGTGTTGACGATCTTCCCGACGCCGCAGCGGGGCAGGGCAGGCCGCGGACGGATACACGGATGGGTGGTTCGATGAGGTCCCAGATGTTGACGGCCCACGTGTCTGGGTAGGCGGCGAGGTGCTCGAACGTCACGTCGTCCATGGCGTCGGTGTTGTGGAGGGTGTTGAGGTGACCCCAGTAGCTTCGTAGGTCGGTCTTCAGTTCACCGGTCGCGACGATGCGCCATTCCTGCAGCCATGCTCGGGCAACATCCTGAATGTGGGTGAGCAGGTCGAGCGACTTCACATCCAACACGTTGCGGGTGTTGACCGCTGAACCCCCACCGGTCTGGTTCCCGTCCGGGACGATCCTCGACCGCAGCATGTCGACGAGGGGTGGGAAGTGCTGGTCTCGATCACCGTCACCAACACTTACCCGCATCGTCCACGTGTCGGTGAGTCTCCTCATCGCATCAGAAAGCTCAGTCATCGGTGTTTCCTTCCTGCTCTACGGGCAGCCACGCCGACGCGAGGAACGCATTCAGTGCGTCTCGGACGCGAGTTGCCTGCTCGACGCTCATGTGCGCCCGGTCGTCGTCCAAGCCGATCCACACCTGGCATTCGGTCGCGAGGCTCGACTGCTGGATGCTGAACGTTCGCTCCGGTTGGCCTGCGTAGTTCGCCACCTTGATCTCGGTGTAGCCGAAGCCCCGCGGCGTCATGTACTCCCATTCCGGTTCCTCGGGTACGACACCGGCGCGCACCTCGGCATCGTGAGCGGCCAGCCAGCGGTCGAACATAGCTCGGCGTCGTTCTGTTACTTGCCCCGCGCCACCATGCGCGTGGACCGACCGCACGTTCTCGGTCGTCGGCGTGTACTCGGTCATCGCCTCTCCTCGCGGTCGCATGTGCAGTGGTAACGTTCGGTGCATCCCGTCACCTTGTGACACCAGTCCTCGTGGTTGCTCGGTTCCTCGGGTAGGACACCTGCGCGCAGGCGGTGAAGTTCAGCCTCGTCCTCGCGAAGCAGGGCGATGATGTCCCCCTGCTTCGCGATCTCGTAGTCCTTCTCGGCATCGTGAGCGGCCAGCCAACGATCGGCTTCCTTCCCGTCGCTATCGGCGAGCTCCGGCCGGAACATGCGTCGTGACCACGCCCACTCGGCGATCGCCTCACGCACCTCTTCCGTCGTCGGCGTGTACTCGCTCACTGGATTCCCCTCTCGTACTTCCACTGCGCACAGCGGAGCCGGTATTCCTTGTACTGGTCCGCTTCGTCGGCATCGGGCATGTCCACCTCGACCTCCGCAAGGATGCGCTCGTATGCCTGCTGCCATGTCTCGCTCATCGGTTCTCTCCTTGGTCGGTGACAGCGGCATGCTCCGCGCACATGAAGATGCCAGGACGGCCGCGGGGGTTCACCCGGAAGAGCACCCCGTCATCGACGGTCTTCTGGCACATCCATTCGTCGCAGTCGTGGCCCACCTTCTTCCCGAATTTCTCTCGCACGTCGCGCAGAGCTACACGCTCGGCGGCGATCTCGTCCTGCTCGGTCATCGGTTCTTCCCTTCTTCGGCAGCAGCACGCAGAGCGGCAAGGCCTTCAGCATCCGGGTAATCGTCGCTGTCACCGTCCCCCAGCCGCGCGTCGTACTCCGCGTTCAGGTCTTCTTCGCTCGGCTCCGGAGACACGGGGCGACGGAGAGCAGCGAAGAATGCCCGCCGCTGATCCGGCGTGTTGTTCTCAGGGGCCGCATCCCGGTACTCGGCCCATGCCTGCTCGTCGTCGGTCGGGGCGTGCGCGGCCTCGAACACGTAATCGGTTCCGGCTGTCGCCGTCCCCGGCTCGACCTCCGTGCGCCCCGCGTCACGGATCACGGTGCTCATCCGCTCAATGTGATCGCGTTGCCCACCGAGCACGATGACGGGAACGCCCGGATGCACGCCCGCCGCTGTCAGTGCGGCGTGGACTGCCGCCGCGGCGTACTTCCCACGGCTCATCTTCTCCCCCGAGTTCACCCAGATTCGGATGCGCCCGTCGTCGATCAGGTCTCGCTTACGGTCATCGGTGGTCATCGGCCTGCTCCTTCGGGGTCGCTTCCCGCATCCCATCCAGCACCAGTTGCAGGGCGGGCTCGGGGACGGGCTTCATCGTCTGCGGGTCGACGCGCGCGTAGCCGATGCATTCACCCGCTACCCACCCCGTCGCACCCGTTCGCGAGTTGTAGAAGTCCCACGTCGTCGCCTTGCCGCGGAGCTTGTCGATCAGGACTCCACCGATCTCGACCTGCGCGGGGCACCGTTCGCTCTTGCCGGTCACGCGGTAGTACGCGACGCGCTGGTTCGGCTTGTAGATCATCTGTCTCGCTCCTTCGTCTCGCGGTACGGGTTACGGAGAACATCAGCAGGTACGGCGGAGAGCACGTTGTCCAAGCCCGAAATCCGGCCCGTCTGTCGGTTGTACGGGTCCTCCGCCCACGCTCGCGCCCGTTCGATGACAGCGGCGAGGGCATCGCGCTCGTATAGCGCCCTTGTCTCGTCCTGCCCCATTCGGAGAATGTCAGCGCGTGCTTCGTCGCGTTCCCGGCGGGCGGCATCCAGGGCATCCAGGACAGCGCGGACATCCTCGGCGCCTTCGCCCCTGAGGACGCCGTTCGTCAGATCGTCTTTTAGTCGTGTCCACGCTTCGTCGATGTTGGTCATGTCGTCGCCTTTCAGAACGGGGTGTCGTCGCCGAAGCTGCCCGGGGTCGACCATGCGTCATCCGTGGCCTGCTGCTGCTGCGGGCGTGACTGTCCACCGCCGTTGGATGCGGCCCGCGTGACCTGTGCCGTCGCATAACGCAGCGACGGACCGATCTCGTCAACCTCCAGCTCGATGGCCGTGCGGTTGTTGCCGTCACGGTCCTGGTAGGAGCGCTGACGCAGACGGCCCTGCGCGATGACGCGCATGCCCTTCGTCAGCGACCCGGCGACGTGCTCGGCGAACTCGCGCCACACCGACGCGCGGAGGAACAGCGCTTCGCCGTCCTTCCACTCGTTGGCCTGACGGTCGAACGTGCGCGGGGTCGAGGCGATGGTGAAGTTCGCCACCGGCAGGCCGTTCTGCGTGTAGCGCAGCTCGGGATCTGCGGTCAGATTGCCGACAATCGTGATCTCGGTTTCGCCAGCCATAATCAGTTCTCCTCGTTCTCGGCGCGGTCGATGACGCGCACATGCTCGTTGTCCTCTGCCAGCCGGTCGGCATGGGCAGTTGCGTCCTCCAGTGCGTGGAACGCGTGCTCGAAGTTCCACGCCCCTCGCAGTCGGATGCCAGTGACGCCGCTGAGGGCGTTCGCTGTCTCGACCACGTAGCGCGGCTCCGGCTCGTAGATGATCGTGCTCATGCTGCTTCCTTTCGGTTGGTGTTCCCGGCGTCTGACCGGTTCCATGTGCGTGCCCCGTTGTCGCAGAGAATCTTCGACACGTACGTTTTTGAATACCCGGTGATGTCCGCGATGGCCTGCACCGTGTGCCCGTGCCCCCGTAGACGCAACACCTCCGCGATGAGGCGCCTCCGGTGCGTTTCCCGGGAGATGCGGATCTCCGTGTACCGGGTTTCCTTTGCGACGTCAGGTTTCCGGGTTGCCCCGGGTACGAGTCGTTCCGCGGTTTGGGCGATCAGTTCTGAGATGCTGACGCCTTTGGTGTCTGCGAGGGTGGCGAGTCTCCCCCACACACGGTTGTCGAATGTGACTTGCATGATTTCTCTCCATGACGAAGGCCGCTCCCCTGAGCGGGTAGCGGCCTGTGGACTAGTGACGTCAGGTGAGTCCTGCGTCGTAAAGGTGCTTCGCGATCTCTGCCGGGTTGCGGGTGATCGATGACAGCACGTACCCGGTCGGTTTATCGGGCGAGGTGGCTCTCTTGCTGAGAATGTGGTTGCCGAGAGCGAGCGCGTTCACCAGGCTCAGGTCGATGCCGAGTTGGTCGCGCACCTTCCCGCTGATGCGCTCCACATCCAGGCCAGCCCTTGCGGCCATGCTCTTTTGCACAGCTGATAGCTCGTCCGTCGTTTCGCGCGCACGGTTATCTAGTGACTGACTCTCTGTAACGTAAGTAGAAGTCTTGTGACTCTGACTCTGACTCTGACTGTGCTTAGGTTTGCCACCATCGGCTAAGCCGCTGCTAGCACTTGCTTGGCTCTTGGCAAGCCCGCCCTTACGCCCAGCCTCGGCCCGCTTAGTAGCCAACGCCTCACGCTCAGCACGAGTCTGCTGATGCTTCGCATACTCCCTAAGCACATAGAAATCACCGTCACGAACCACCAGAGGACGCGTCGGATGCGACCCAACCAGCGCATCCAGGTGATCCTTCGGCCACATGAACTCCGCATGCTCAGCCGGGATGATCCCGTCATCATCAGCGATCCGCGACTCGGCCACCATCTCCACGAACGTCCACCGAACCTCAACGGGCAGCCGAACAACCTTCGGATGCCGGTGGAAGTCGATAGGGAACGTCATGTACAGGCGTTCGTCTTTAGCCATCGCGCATCAGTCCTCCATGCAGGCGCGTGCGAGTGCGACCTCAGGTAGCGCGTTGCGTCTGAGTTTCAACACGAACGATGCGGCCTGCGGGTAACGGGACGGGTCAGCAGCCTGCCCCTCAGCCCGCCCCAACGTCCGACGAAGTGATTCCTCCGTGTCGTCAATCAGGTCAGGGTGCAACACGGCACGCCACCACTCCGGGAAATCGTCACGTCGTTTGAATGCCTGCATCACGGCGTCATCAAACGCCTCATCATCCATCTGTGCGAGCACGTCAATGTTCACTCTGCTTCTCCATTCATAAGTAGTTGTGCGGTCGATTCGTTCAGGAACCTCATACCGCCGTCATCGTCAAGCAGCACCCACGCGTCCCGGTACAGGACGGGCATGAGCTCTGACCTGTACCCGCGGCCGATCGCGAGCCCTTCCCGTTCCCCGTCCTTATGGGCGCGACCGTGACAGCCGTTCACGTTGCCCATCCCGCACAGGTGGATCAGGTTGTGAACGTCGTGAGTGCCGCCCCTGCTGAGGTACTGCCGGTGGTGAATGTTCGACGCTGTTGCGCGCCCACACGACTCGCACATCCCGCCCGAACGCGCCTTCACCGTTGCCTCGTTGCGGGCGGGGATCTTCTTCGGCTGCTTCGGTGGACGCTGACCGATCATGACGCTTCTCCCCACGGCAACGCGGGCTGCTGGAAACGCGTCCGCAGCGACAGATCCAGGTACTCCCGATTCAGGTCGATACCGACATATCTCCTGCCCTCGAAAGTGGCAACGGCCCCAGTTGTTCCGGAGCCGCTGAAAGGGTCAAGCACGATGTCGCCAGGTTCAGACCCGGCACGTATGCAGGGCCGGATCAGGTCGGGCGGATACGTTGCAAAATGAGCGCCCGGAAACGAAACCGGAGACACTGACCACACGTCACGCAGACTCCGCATGCCGTCGTATTCGCGCTTGCCCTCCACCGCTATGCGGATACCCGCCGCGCGCAGGGCCGTCGCCTTATCGCCACCAAATCCCGCCTCGTACCGCCGAGTAGACGCTTCCGCCCCGGCCTCCCGGACGGACTCGTGGTCGTAGAAATAACCCGAGTTGACCTTGGCGAACATGAAGATGTGTTCATGTGATCGGGTCGGGCGATTCTTGATCGATTCGGGCAGCACTTTTGGCTTGTGCCATATGACGTCCGCCCGAAGGGACCACCCGTCTTCCTTGAGCGCGAGGGCCAGCCGCCATGGCACGCCGGCTAAGCCGTCACTCAGGTAGCTGTCTCCGATGTTCAGCCAAAACGTCCCGTCATCTGCAAGCACGCGCCGCAGCTCTCGGAACACCTCAACCATCCGAGCCACGTATTCGCCCACGGATGCCTCTGCCCCGATCTGACCGTCCTCGCCGTAGTCGCGTAGCCCGTAGTACGGCGGGGAAGTGACGATCGTGCGAGCCATTCCATCGGGGAGAGTTCGGGCGACTTCGAGTGCATCACCGTGGTGTAGCTGCACATCGCTGCTGTCGTAGTAGATGCTCATGTGTCTCTCCTGTGGCATGTGCACTCGGGCTTCTTGCACCACCAGTCGCCCCCGAAGGACTTGCCTGGATGGCAGGATGCGCAACGCCCGCAAACGGGATATTCGCGGGCGTAGGTGGATGGGCTTGGGGTGCCTGCATTGGCGCTCATGGTGTTCCTTTCATGGCGGCACGAATCCGCGCCCGCTCCGGTTTCGTCGTCCCACGACTGGGCGCGAGCTCGAGGCCGCTCATGTTCATCCGCCCCTTGGCCAGCGCGTCACGCATGTTCTCTAGCTGCGTGCCGACTCTCAGGTGGTTGGGGTTGCAGCACGGCGGGTTGTCGCACGCGTGCAGCACGAGCTGGCAGGCATCGACCGTGGTTGTGGTGGCGAGGGCATAGCGGTGGGCGAGCCTGCGGGTTCGCTTTGGGTGGTCGTAGATCGCGAAGCGCCCGTATCCCTTGTTGTTGCGCTCTCCCTGCCACTCCCAGCATTCGTTCGGCGCCCCGATCGACACCTTTGACCAGAAGCGCTCTTCCTCTGTTTGGTCCCGCCACGGCTCCGCGGCGGTTGCCTTCCCGGTCGATCGAAGCCGCTGGTAGTGCTTGCCGCAGTATCCGCGGGCTAGCGCATATCGTTCGCAGCCGTCCGCTTCGCACATCTCCCCGCGGAAGCGCGCTGACCGCGAGCGGATCGCGCAGGACTTCGAGCAGAAGGTGAGCTCTCGCGCGATCTGGACCGATGTGAGCGTCGCCTGGCAGCAGGCGCAGGACTTTTCGGATGTCATGTCGTCACCGTCACTTCGAGTTCGAGGTGCGCTGTTCCGCCCGGTTCGTGCCGGATGAAGGGTGCGCGCTTGTCCATGTATTCGGGGGTGTCGTCGGGGACAATCCCGGCGTCTACGAGCCCGTCGCACATGGCTTTGAACGTGGGGTAGATGTTGTCGCTGTCCCGCCGCCGTTTGTCCGTGACGACCCATGTGAGCTGCACGGTGATGTGTTCGGCGGTGCCCAGGTGGAAGGCGCGGATCGCAGTCGAGTTGCGAACCAGGCGGGTCAGGTTGGCTTTCTTCGCCCAGTGCAGGCGCTGGTTCGCGTTCAGTGGCGGCTTGGGCCAGTCGAACGTCAGGACGGTCATGCTGCGTCCTTGCGCATGTAGTCCGAGATATCCAAGTGCGCCTGTGTTGGGTTGTCGGCGAGGTTGAGTAACTGTGCGCCGTCTCTCCTGCCAACCGCGATCAAGCATCCCACATGCTTCTTCATCTGGGATACGCGGCGGTGGATGCTGTAGAACGCCACCACCGGCCACCCCCAACGTTCACGGTTCTGGAAGTAGCGGTGTTCGAGTTCGGCGGGTGTCATGGGTCCGTGTTCGGCGAGCATGTCGACGAGCACATGCATGACTTTTTCGGTTGCAGTGCCGGACAGGTTGATCGCAGCGGTGCGTGACGTGTCCGGGTCGTCGACGTGGTGGAGGGTGTGCGGGTTCATATCAATTCCTTGAGTTGGGGGTGGGATCGCGCCCACCTCTTCTCGGTTTCGGGTGCACTTCTGGCCCAGTGCTTCATCGCCGCGGTGTCGTCGATGCGCAGAACGGGCTCACGGCGAGCGTCGGGGCGTAACGGGAACACCCATCGGTCTTTCGTCTGTTGCGGTTCTCCTGGCACCCAAGCGCCGTTGCCAGAAGGCGGTGTGCGCAATCTCAGCCACGTCGGCCACCACTGCCAGTTGCAGGCGCGATACAGTGCGCCTGTGTGGCCATGGCCGGGGTCTGAGTACGACACGAGTGTCGTTACCGCGGGCAGTCGTTCGCGTATAGACCGCACCGCTTGGCGATGTTGCCTAGAGCCGGCGTTCTCCCCCGACTCGGGCGTCAGGCACCATCTGGAAAGCTCAAGCCAGGTTCCGTCAGCAGGGAGATGTCTCGATGTGGGCGTGCGCCAGACCTGAGCCGCGACCACAAGGCCGTCCCTCTCGCCGGTCACGATCAGTTCGTGCCCACCCGATGCGAGTGGTCCCAGGTAGTGATATTGCGACAGGAGCGGGTTGGCGTCATCAGCTGAGCCGACGTACCATTCCACCCCGGTGGAATCCTTCCGGGAATCCATGACGAACAAGCCGCTCATTCGGGTTTCTCCTTGGGTATGTGAAGAGGGCCGCTCTCGATGTGAGAACGGCCCTCAAAATCAGGGGTCATGGGGTTCGTTGCCGTGTGATCTCATCCACAGCGATCCGTGCGCGGCTGATCCACCACGCGTAGTCGTCCGGGTGGGACGGTGGCCATGTTGGACGCACGTCCTCGCCCGGGTACGGGGCTTCGTACATGGCCTTCGCAACATCAACAACCGAAGTCATGTAAGTTCCGCCTTCCGTTTGTTGGTTGCTTCGATCACGTCAGGGTGTTTCTGCGCACCCTTCACACCCGCCAACTCCCACGCGGTCTTGAGGGCGGGGATGGATTCGGCGCCGTTGATGTTCGCCAACGCATCCACCACCGCCGACTCATCGAACTCCGGCTTGAGGGGCTGCACGGTGAACTCCTGGCGCTTCCCTCGAGACACGCTGAGCAGCACGCTCAACGGCTTGTCGATGTGGGACATGTGCGAGATCCGCACCCCGCCGATCTCCTGGCCCGCCCACTTCACTGTCGGATCGTTGTAAATCGTGAGCCGCCGACCGGTGTACGTTGCGGCTTCCGGCCCCCAAGCTGCGACAATGATCCGCCGTACCGTCTTAGCCGGCCGGAACGTGCGGCCCTCAAACTCTGCCAAGTGGATGAAGATTGGCTGCTCTGCCGTCCCCTTCTCCACACCCGTGACCGTTACCGTGACCGGGCCACCGATAAGGTCTTCGGCATTCACCTGCTGACTGTTCGGGGTGATGGTTTCCGAGATGTTCACGGTCACGCCGCCTTCCTTCTGTCCCTGAGCGATACAGGCATGTGCTGGTGACGCCACGCGATCATCGCTTTCTCCGCGTCGGCGAGGTTGTCGAACCTGCCGACCTCGTGTGTGACTGGGCCGATACACGCACGCGCAATCCACTGGTTCTGTGACCAGTAGACGCCGCGGACTCCCGACCTACTGTTGATGTTCGCGCCTGCCCGGTTCTGGCCGTTCTCCTGGTGGGTCAGCAGGCGCAGGTGGTCGGGTTTCACACAGGAGCGGTTGAAACATGTGTGGTCTACCTCGTAGCCCTTAGGAATCGGCCCGTGTGCCCACATGTATGAGACCCGGTGGGCGACCATGTTGCGGCTGTTGATGCGGAAGACTCCGTATCCGCCCGTGTTCTGGAGTGCGGCTGTCCAGATCCAGCAGGTTCCAGCCTTGTCAACCTTCGACCAGAACCGCTCCTCGTCGGTGGCGTTGTGCTTCCTCACGGGCGGGGCCATGTCGCGACCTTTTGCGTTCCGGGTGTAGTGCGCGTTGCACCACCCCAGGGCCTTTCCCTTCGGCATATCACAGCCGGGGTACTTGCAGAGAACAGTCATATCTTGATCTCCTCGTCTTCGCCCTCGAACACAGCCCATGCGGGTGCGGTGAGGGTAGCGGCCCCATAGCCGGGCCAGGTGTTCGTTTCGACGCAACGGTGATACAGCTCGCGCGCCTTCTTTGCCGCTCGATACCCCAGGTCTTGCCACATGAAATCCATGTCGTACGTTCCGACCAAATGAGGTTCCGAGTTCTCCACGACAATGAACTTGAACGACTCCAACACGCCGCCCGTTTCAGCCCTGTGGGTGTCGTCGTAGAACGCGAACTGGATGTGGTAGCCCCACTTTGCAATCGACCGGTTGAATCCGGCGGGTGAAGCATCAGGGGCGGTTTTCAGATCCCCACCCCGCCCGTCGCCGTAGAGGTCGAACCGGGACCGTGACGGCACCCCGTCAACGTCCTGGATGATCGATACCTCCCGGCCGTGGATCGATTCGAGCACCGGCCTGGCATCGGGATCGGCGAGTACCGCTTCTGCCATCGCGTCGACTCGGCGTGCGTCTTTCGAGGTGATGGGGATGAGTCCAGATGCACGCTGTTCCTTCTCCCACGCCACGGTTGCTTTGCTCGTCGACACGTTCCCCGATGCGGTCAGATGCTCGGCCGGGTACTCGACGATGTTCGCCCCAACGCCGAGGATCTTCGTGTGCGCTGCCGACCCGAGGTCGAATGCGGCTTTGGGTGGTTGCGGGTGGTCTTCCCAATACCGGTATCTGGCCGGCGAGTCGAGAAGACGCCTGGCACCCGTGCTCGAGAGTTCCTTCCGCGAGTGATATTCGCTCTCAGGCATCGCCATGTGGATGCTCATGCTGTTGGTTCTCCTCTTCGCATCAACGCGGCGACGGTGTTGGCGTGGCGGATAGCGTCACGCCAGTAGCGCATGCGGCCGCGGGGTTCGTTGTTGTAGGTGACGTGCCACCAACCGCCATCACGACGAACACGGGCGCGCATCAGAACTCCCCCGCTCTCCTGCGTGCGGCATCCAACGCGGCCTGTGCACGTGCGACACCCTCCCGGTAGAGGGCTTGTGCTATCTGGTTCCCGAACAGGTCGGCCCGTGCGAGGGCGTCCTGTTCGATCTGCAACCGCTTCTCCAACTGCTCAATCGACCGAGGCATCACGACTCCTTCGGTGGGTAGATGCGATCGGCGTCGAGAATCTGTTCGTCGTTGATCGCGAACTTCTGCGTCTCGTCGTCGACGTAGATGAACTGCCGCCCGACAACCCGGAACGGGAAGTAGCGGTCGTCTGGGCCTCGTGAGATCGTCCAGACCTCGTGCGGCTTCGCGTCGTGCCACGGCTTCGGCTCGGGGTGGGCGTCGCGATACGCCGCTGCCGCATCGCCCGCAACGTCGTGTGCGTAGAGGCCGTTCCGCTTGACTGACTCTCCGGTCAACTCATTCACGACCAGGAGGATGTCGTCTCCCTGATGCACAACGAATTCCGGACGTTCGCTCCACCTCCACCGTCCAAGCTCTTCGTCACGCTCAGCACGGAAGAACTCACGCAGCGCCTGGATGTACTCACCGCCCGCGACGGGCACGGGCAGGTCTTTCCTCGCTCGCTGGACGAACAGATCGTTATCGATGTGTACCAAAATGCCGTTGCTTGCTTCGTACTTGTCCATAACGTCTCCTACCAGCAGTGCGCACAGGTGCAGTGCGCGATCGTCCCGTTGTGTTCGCAGTGCAGTGACGGCATGTGTGGTGGGTGGAAACCCGGTGACAGGCATGCCCTGCAGGTGGCTTCTTCCGGTTCGGGTGCTTCGTCCCGTGTTTCCCGGTACTGTTTCGCAAGCCCGAAAATGTCATCCTCAGTCACAGCGGAGTCCCCCATGTCGCGACCACAAGGGCGACAAGAAGTCCGACGACTCCGAGTACGCCCACCGCGATGAGCAGGAACCCGAAACCGAGCCCAAATGCCTCCCACCGCGTGTAGGAATCGAAACGGCGCAGAATCGCGCCGAGCACCGCGGACAACGCCAATGTGCCGATGATCGCCAACACGATCAGAATCCCAACAGTCATCTCACTGACCTGCCTCTCTTACGCATCTTCTGCGCCGTCCAATCGAATGGCAGCGCCTCAGCTCGGGCTGCTATTACCGCCTCGTTCGCTTGCTCCGCTGTATCGAAGATCCCGAGGTAGTGGTCGACGCCGTTCAGGCCGTACCGAGCCGTCCATCGGCCACCCGCGTATCGATAGACGCCTCGATACGGGTTGGTACCTCCGCGACGCGCTGCTGCGCCGCGGTGCTGACTGTTCTGAGCGCTCGTCACCAACCGCAGGTGATCCGGCCTGACACATGACCGGTTGCGGCAGAGATGATCTACCTGCAGACCGCGCGGAATGGGCCCGTAGTGGACTTCGTAGGAGAACCTGTGAGCACGGACAACACGTCCGTATACGCCGAGGTTGCCGTACCCATCCGGTGAGACAGATGCCGTCCAAAGCCAGCAGCCGCTACCCTTGTCGACCTTCTCCCAGAAGCGCTCTTCCGGATCTCGCGCTCTCATCGAACCGACCTGCCTCTCTTGCGTCGTTTCGCGGCGAACCTGAATGCGCGTTTCGAGTCCGCGCTGATCCCCGACTCCCGCGACTGGATCGTTGCTGTGTCCGTCGCCCACGCATTCGCCGTAGCCCACACAAACGTCACCACCATCCAGAACCCCTCACGCGGCTCCACAACAGCCGTCAACTTGTCCCGCGTCCACATCTCCCGCATCCCCAAACCGGGACGGGTGTGCCTCGGGTTGCCGAGCGTCGCCCTGATCGCGTCCTCATCGAGTGCCATATCCAGGGCGCGGGTGACAGCGTGCGGGGTGAACTCAAACCACGCCCCATTCAGCTGCCACACGAGTCAGCCCCCAACGCTTCCTCTACCTGCGCCCACATGCGTGGGAGGCTGCGTTCCATCGCCAGTTCGATGTACAGAAACTCCATCGTTCGTCCTCCCTCAAATGTCAGAGGCCCGGGCGCTCCCTCAGTGCCCGGGCGTGATGCCGCTACAACTCCCCAGTGAGCAGCAGTGCCCGTGCGCCGATCTGTGAGCGCACGCACGGGCTGCCACTTGACCCAGTGACCGGTTCATCGCGACCAACCCGATGCCAATAGCGCCTAACCCATACGCCCGGTTCCAACCACAATCGGTCGGCCAACAGTCGAAAATCCCTTACTTCCCCCAACAGCACCGCGCTCATCCCGAGTGCCCGTAGACGGGTGTCTATATGCCGCCGCCCTGCTCCTAACCGGCCCCTGAGCGGGGATCGGAATCCACAGACGGCTATGTAATTTCTGCGCCCCGAGGGGTCGCCGAGTAGCGGGTAGATCAGTGCGACCTACCAGCCGGATCGTTTACGGGGATCAGCCGGTCAGGTCATGCACCTTCAGAACCAGATACGACGACCAGAGAACGACGGCGACGGGAATCCAGAACCACGCCGGGAGGGTGTCCATCAGAGCGACCCCAGATCTTCATCGGGGAGCTCGCGGAGAAATCTCCTGGCCTCCTCGACGGGGATGATCCGCTTCTTCCCCGAGAACTTCGCGGTCAGATCACCGCGCTCGAGGTGCTTGTACAGCTGGCGGTCCGAGATGCCCAACGCGGCGGCCAGATCTGGCACCGAGTAGGACAGCGGTTCGACTGCAGGCGTAGCAGGCTTCTTCGCGCTCAACTGGTCATCTCCTTGGTCGTCAACGCGCGAAGGCCCCCGGCTCGCAGAGCGTCAGCGACCGTCATGTCACCCGCGGTCCGGGTGGGACGGTCGACCGACGCGATGCGGCCGGGGGCCTTCGCGTTGGGCTTGGTGTCTGCCTTGGCAGCTCTTCTGAGGTTCATAACTGCGATGTTAGTACGCACATCTGCGTAATGCAAGCACATGCGCGAATTTGATTCGCAGATGTGCGTACTGCCTCGCTACTCTTGAGGAATGCCTACTCCTAAGAAGCCTCAGACGTTCGACCAGCATCTCGGGGCGGTGGTCGGCGGTCTGGCCAAGCCTCACGGCGGCCGACCGTTCCTCATCGGATTGCTCGATTGGTCGAAGGGAACCGTTGACCGGCGCGTGTCAGGTGACACGTCGTTCCTCGTGAAAGAGCTTGAGGTGGTCGCCCGTGCGATGAACACGACACCCGCGGAGATCGCTGAACAGGCGTTGCGCAACTTCTCTGAGGACGGGACGGCGCAGGGCGGGTTGGAGAAGTTGAAGGCCGAGAGCGCCCCGGCAGTGTCCCCGGCCCCGATTAGCCTCGAGGATCAGCGCAAGAAGAAGACACCGAAGGACATGACCGACGCCGAGCTTGAGGAGGAGCAGAGTGCAGCCAACACCGACCCCGAGATCGGCTACGACGAGACTGACCCTGCCTAAGGGCCGCGCGTACGACCCGTGGGCGCATGCTGACGCTCTCGGTATCGAGGTTGTCGTCAGGCGCCTTCGTACGGCGAATGGCCGATGGTTCCCCGAGTACAACCAGATCCTCATCAGCGACCGGCTCCGCGCCGGCCACCAGCGACTCACCCTTGCCCACGAGCTCGGCCACGGTCACTTCGGGCACCCCGACGATCGTCCGAAGTTCGAGCAGCAGGCAGATCGGTTCGCGGCGAGCAACCTCATCTGCCCTGACGAGTTGGCTGACCTGTACGAGTGGTGCCCCGATGAGCAGCGCATCGTGGCCGAACTGGGCGTGACGACGCAGCTGTTCCGGGCGTTCGTCCTTGACCGCGCCGCCTAAAACGAAGAAAGGCCACAGTTTCGGCTACTGGTTGTAGCGTGAAAATGTGGCCTTATCAGTCGTTTCTAGTGCCCCCGACAGGAATCGAACCTGCGACCTACGGTACCGGAAACCGGCGCTCTATCCGCTGAGCTACGGAGGCGTACCGGTCGAGCCTACCAGTTGCGCGGGCTCTCGAATGCACGGCGCGACCGCCTGCGCGCGGGCGGTCGGCGAGGCTCAGCCGAGCGCGATGCTCAGCGCGATCACGGCGAGCAGCGGCAGACCGCCCTGCATCACCGCGGCGCGCAGCTTGGTGCGGTCGGAGAGCACGAGCACGAGCGATGCGGCCAGCATCATCCCCGTCCCCGCGAGCGTCAGGGTCACCCCGGCCGTGCGCTGTCCCGCGAGCACGAGGGCCGCTCCGGCGAAAGCGGCGATCGCCAGGAAGAGGTTGTAGAAGCCCTGGTTGAAGGCGAGCCCGCGCGTGGTCTCGGCGTCCGCCTCGCTGCGCACGCCGAAGATCCGGCGGGTGGCCGGCTGAGTCCACCGCAGCGATTCCAGCACGAAGATGAAGACATGGAAGGCGCCGGCGAGGACGGCGAAGGCGAGACCGGCGATCAGCATCCGGTCATTCTCCTCCTCGCGAGCGAGTCGGGCAAAGCGTCAGACGAGGAAGAACGGCAGCAGTCCCGGGTTGTGCGCGTGAACCAGCACGGCGAAGACGACCGCATCGAACAGCAGGTGCACGGTGACGACGTAGGCCAGCGAATGCGTACGCAGGAAGATCCAGCCCTGCAGCAGCGCGAACGGGATGGTGAGCACGGGCCCCCATGCCCGGTAGCCGAGCTCCCACAGGAACGACACGAACACGACCATCTGCAGCACGTTCGCGCTCCAGGCGGGCATGTGCCTGCGCAGCAGGGCGAAGACCGTGCAGATGAAGAACAGCTCGTCCCAGATGCCGACGGCCCCCACTCCAACGAAGAGCCTGGCGATCAGCTCGGGCGAGTCGACGACGGGCCAGTTCCGGTAGACGCCGCTGGAGATGAAGTAGTACGGCAGGATCAGCCAGCCCAGCACCAGCACACCCACCAGCCAGACCCACTGCCAGCGGGCCCAGCGTCTGCGGGTGCGCCACGGGAACGATATGGCCCTGTCGCGCATCACGAAGCGCGACAGCAGGTAGGGCACGAGCACCGCTCCCCCGAGCGCCAGCGTGAAGCGCAGCATCGACAGATCGTCCAGCTGCGCCTCGAGGGAGATCGCGTGCACGATGAGCATGCCGATCGCGATGAGGGCCAGGTCCCGCGTCAGCGAAGGGCTCCGTCTCTCGCCGACCGCCCAGTCGGGACGATGGCCGACGGAGACGGTGACCGTTCGCGGTCCGCCGCGCTCGACCAGAGCGGCGGCCACGACTCCCGCGGCGAGCAGCAGCCAGCCTGCCCACGTCCACCCGAGCACGAAGAACGCGGGTGCCGCCGCGCAGACCAGTGCGGCGGGAGGGATGCTGTGCCAGGCGGTCTTCGTCACACCCGCGGCACCCGACGGTAGGTGAGGTCGCGGATCTCGCGCCCCTTGGCGATGCCCTTGCGTTCGAAGGCCGTCATCACGCGTCCGTCGAAGCGCTCCGCCCATTCGCCCTCGAAGGCGCGCTCGAACTCGGGTGCCTCGTCGAGCACCTCGCGCATCTGCAGCGCGTAGTCCTCCCAGTCCGTCGCGAGGCGCAACAGGGCGCCGTCCGCGAGGGCGCGAGCTGCGGTCTGCGAGAACCCGGGGCGCACGAGGCGCCGCTTCGTGTGCCTCTTCTTATGCCACGGGTCGGGGAAGAAGATCCACACCTGCGAGGCCGCAGCCTCGGGAAGGAAGGTGGAGAGCACCTCGGGCGCGTTCGCCTCGATCAGGCGGAGATTGCGAACCCCCGCCCGATCGGCGTCGAGCATCGTGCGGGCGAGCCCGGCGCGGAACACCTCCACCGCGAGGAAGTCGGTCTCCGCGTCCGCTGAGGCCGCGGAGACGATCGCGTGCCCCTGCCCCGATCCGATCTCGACCACGAGGGGTGCCGTCCGCCCATATGCGGAGAACTGGTCCAGCCGCGCCTCGGGGTGCACCGAGGTGAACGCGACGTCACGGGGCACGTCGAGCAGGTAGAAGGGCGCGAGCTCGGCGAAGGCGCGCTCCTGGGCATCCGACATGCGACCGCTGCGTCGCACGAACGACACCGGCTCATCGCGGAAGGTGCGGGGTTCTGGCATCCATCCAGGGTACCGGCGGCGGGGTCAGCGCTCGGCCGGGGCGGTGACGAAGTCGATCAGCTCCTCCACCCTCCCGAGCAGCGCCGGCTCGAGGTCGCGATAGGTGGTGACGCGAGAGAGGATCCGCTTCCATGCGTGGGCGATGTCGGCCTGATCCTCAGCCGGCCATCCGAAGGCGCGGCAGATCCCCGTCTTCCAATCGGTGCCGCGCGGGATCTCGGGCCAGGCCCGGATGCCCATCGCCGCGGGGGTCACGCACTGCCATACATCGATGTAGGGATGCCCCACGATGCGCAGATGGCGACCGTGGGGTCCTCGCATGATCTGCTCTACGATGCGCGTCTCCTTCGAGCCGGGCACGAGGTGGTCGACGAGAACGCCGTAGCGCCGGGTCGCCGACGGCGGAGATTCGGCGAGCAGCTCGTCGAGCAGGTCGAGCCCCTTGAGGTACTCGACGACGACCCCCTCCACGCGCAGATCGGCTCCCCACACCTTCTCGACGAGTTCGGCGTCGTGACGGCCCTCGACAAGGATGCGGCTGGGGAGGGCGGTGCGTGCGCGCTCGTCGGCGACGGCGAACGAGCCGGATGCCGTGCGGCGAGGTCCCGTCTGCTTCGCGGCGGGAACGACCAGCCGCACCGGCCTGCCGTCGATCATGAAGCCTCCACCGAGAGGGAAGCTGCGCCTGCGCCCCTTCCAGTCCTCGAGCTCGACCATGCCGGCTTCGACGCGGGTGACGGCCCCGCAGTACCCGTCCTGCGCGACCTCGACCACGAGGTCTTTCGCGGCTTCGACCTGCGTCGTCTTCGCGACGCCGCGCTGACGCCAGCCGTCGGCGAGCACATCGGTGCCGTACATGTCGTCCATGCCATCCAGCGTATGCGTCTGCGCTGAGGGCGAACGCCGAACCCGCCGCTGTCGCGCTCACAGCCCGAATGCATAGACTCAAGCCATGGGGGCACGGCTGCCGGTCGGAGGGATCACTATGAGGAATCGGTGGCTGACTGCGGCCGCACTGCTGCTGGTGGCGACAGTCGGAGTCGTGGCTGCGCCGGCGGCATCCGCGACGGACCCCGGTGAGCTCGACGGGCAGATCACGGACCACAGCGAGGTCATGTCCGCTTCCGACCGCGCCGATGCCGAGGCGACGCTCGGCAGGTTGCGCGATGAAGCGGGAATCGATCTGTTCTTCGTCATGGTGCCCCAGTACACGTCCCCGAGCGATCCTGCGGAATGGACCACCCGGACGGCGCGGGGCAACGGCTTCAGCGACACGCAGTACCTGATCTCGGTCTCGACCGAGGGGCGCAACTACACGATGTTCCGCCCCGACACCGGGCAGATGAGCGTGGAAGAGCGCGACGAGATCCTCGCCGCCATGCGGCCTGATCTGTCGAACAGCGACTTCAGCCACGCGGTGGTCGCCGGCGCGGAAGAGGCCTACGACATCTACGTGCTCGAGCCGCAGCGCGCCGCCGAGCAGCAGAAGCAGGCGGCAGAGGCGGGGGCCCGGATCGCGGCGATCGTCGGCGTCATCGTCGTGATCGCCGTCATCGCGGCCGTCATCTTCCTCCTGGTGCGTCGTGCCCGCAGACGCGCAGCGGAGCAGGCCAAGAGGGATGCGCAGCTGGCCGAGCTCGGCCAGCAGGCGAACATCGCCCTGGTGCGCACCGACGACCTCGTCCGCACCAGCGAACAGGAGCTGGAGTACGCCCGCGCGCAGTTCGGCGACGATGTCATCGGCCCGTTCGTCACCGCCCTGCAGACCTCTCGCACGAACCTCGACGAGGCGTTCTCCCTCCAGCAGAAGCTCGACGACGAGGTACCCGACACCGACGAGCAGCGGATCGAGTGGAATCAGCGCATCATCCAGCTGTGCTCCGAGTCGACGCAGGTGCTCGAAGCGCGCAAGGCCGAGTTCGACGAGCTTCGCGAGCTCGAGCAGAACGCGCCCGCCGCGCTCGAGAACGTGCGCCGCCTTCGCGCTGCCGCCGGCGCCGAGATAGAGCGTGCCGATCAGATCCTCTCCGCTCTCGCGGCGGCCTACTCGCCTGCGACCATCTCCCCCGTGGCGGAGAACACGTCCGAGGCTCGCTCGCGCATGGCCTTCACCGACGAGAGGATCCAGCAGGCGGAGGCGTTCATCTCGGCGGGCGAGACGGGCGATGCGGCTGTGGCCGTCCGTGCGGCGGAGGGCGCGATTCAGCAGGCCACCCAGCTCGAGGACGCCGTCGAGAAGCTGCAGGGCGATCTGAAGGCCGCAGATGAGCGTGCCATCGCGCTGATCTCGGAGCTGGACGCCGATGCGCGGACCGCACGCACCCTCCCCGATCCTCAGGGGGCCATTGCCCAGGCTGTGACTGCTGTGACCCAGGCGATCCAGCACGCGCAGGCACGGCTCGGCGCATCAGGACGCGAGCCGATCGAAGCCCTGCGCGCGCTCGAGGCTGCCAACACGTCCATCGATGCCGTCATCCAGCACGGGCGAGACGAGCAGGCGAGGATCGCCAGAGCTATGAGCATGCTCGGCGATGCCGTCCGGCGTGCCGAGGTGCAGATCTCCACAGCAGAGAGCTACATCCTGAACCGGCGCGGATCGATCTCGTCGACCGCGCGGACGAGACTCGCCGAAGCGCAGGCGACGCTCGACCAGGCTCGATCGCTGGCGCAGATCGATCCGGTCCAGGCGCTCGCTTCGGCGCAGCGTTCCGACGCTCTGGCCACGGAGGCGATCCGTCTCGCTCAGAGCGACTACTCCGGTTTCGGCGGATCGGGCGGGAGGGGCAACGACACCCTCGGCGCGCTGCTCGGCGGAATCCTCATCGGTCAGGCCACTGGCGGCCACCATGGCGGCGGAGGCGGCGGCTGGAGTTCCGGCGGCGGCGGTGGAGGAATCTTCGGCGGCAGCAGCGGAGGCGGCGGCTTCTTCGGAGGAGGAGGAGGCGGCGGGGGCTTCTCCGTCGGAGGCTTCGGGGGCAGCTCCGGCAGCAGCGGAGGAGGCGGGGCCTTCTGACCGCACGACGACTCGTGAACGCAATCCCACGACTCTGACCAGACCAACGACCACGACCACGACCACGACCACGACCACGACCACGACCATCCGAGAAAAGCAAAGGAACGACTATGGCCAAGGAATCAATCTTCGGACGCATCTCGACCCTCGTCCGAGCGAACATCAACTCCCTCCTCGACCAGGCCGAGGACCCGCAGAAGATGATCGACCAGCTCGTGCGCGACTACACGAACAACATCGCCGACGCCGAGTCGGCCATTGCCGAGACGATCGGCAACCTGCGCCTTCTCGAGCGCGACCACGAAGAGGACGTGCGTGCCGCTCGCGAGTGGGGCAACAAGGCCCTCGCCGCCAGCCGCAAGGCTGATGAGCTGCGCACTGCCGGCAACACCACCGATGCCGACAAGTTCGACAGCCTCGCCAAGATCGCCCTGCAGCGCCAGATCGGCGAGGAGCGAGAGGCACAGGCGGCCGAGCCGCAGATCGCCGCCCAGACCGAGATCGTCGAGAAGCTCAAGAGCGGCTTGAACGGCATGAAGGAGAAGCTCGGCCAGCTCAAGACGAAGCGCAGCGAGCTGCTCGCCCGAGCCAAGGTCGCCGAGGCGCAGACCAAGGTGCAGGACGCCATCGGCTCGATCAACGTGCTCGACCCGACCAGCGAGCTGGGCCGCTTCGAAGACAAGATCCGCCGCCAGGAGGCGCTCGCCCAGGGCAAGGCCGAGATCGCGGCCTCGTCGCTCGACGCGCAGTTCGAGAGCCTCGAGGACCTCGGAGAGCTGACCGAGGTCGAGGCGCGTCTCGCAGAGCTGAAGTCCGGCGGCACCTCGCGTGCCGCCATCGAAGCAGAGTGAACCACGGGGTGGGTGCCGCAGCCCGGCACCCACCACGCCTTCTCCCCTCGGAGAGCAAGATGACCCGTTTCCTGATCGTCCCGCAGTGGCAGGGGTCGCCGTCGGCCCGTGCCATGCTGCTCACCGACGGCGCGGCCGCGATCGCGGGCGACCTGCCCCGTCGCGACACGACCGTGCTCGACGTGCCCCTGGAGGCAGGAGACTCTCTCGGCACGGGCATCCGTCGGCTCAGCGCCCTGCAGCGCACGCGCGACATGGTCGCAGACCAGCTGGCAGGGCACACCGACCCTGTCGTGGTCATAGGCGGCGACTGCAGCGTGAGCGTCTTCGCGCTCTCCGCCCTCGACACCTCCGACGTCGCGGTGCTGTGGTGCGACGCGCATCCCGACCTCAACGAGCCGTCCACCTCGCCCTCGGGCGCCTTCGCGGGCATGGCCCTGCGCGCGGTCATGGGCGAGGGCGAGCCGCAGCTGGCGCTCTCGCCGGGAATCCCCGCCGAACGGGTCGTCCTTCTCGGCGCACGCAGCATCGACGACAGCGAACGGGACGCGCTGAGCGAACTGACGCTGCTGTCGCGTGATGCACTGGACGACGTCGACTCCGTCGCAGCCGCCGTACGGGCGACCGGAGCCGGCCGCGTCTGGGTGCACATCGACGTCGATGTGCTCGATCCCGCCGAGTTCGAGGGCGTCTCCCAGGCCGCCCCCTTCGGCGTGACCGCGAGCGGCCTCGCCGCCGCGCTCAGACGCCTCCGCGAGGAGGTGCCCCTGGCCGGCGCGACCATCGCCGGATTCGCGCCACGCAGCCCTGCGGACGCGGTGCTCGATCTCGGAGCCATCCTTCGGCTGATCGGCGCTGTGGCGTGACGGGCGACTGGCGCGCCGACGCCGAGCGCGCCCTCGAGCGAGGGCGCAGAATCGACCGCTTCATTCCAGCACTGCTGCTCGACTCGCCGATCAGCCGCGTCGGCTTCGCATGGGGCACGGCCGTCGGCTGGGCGTGGGGATCGCTGTGGAGCACCGGCGCTGTGCAGCGCAGACACGGTCTGTGGGTGTTCCGCGGCCTCCCCGCATGGTCATTCGCTCGTGGCGGCGTCTGCGTCGGCGGATGCTTCCTCACCGGAGACCGCGATCCGTCGGATGCGGTCCTCAGGCACGAGGCTGTGCACAAGCGCCAATGGCAGCGATACGGCTTCCTGATGCCCGTCCTGTATCTGCTCGCCGGACGGAATCCCCTTCGCAACCGGTTCGAGATCGAAGCCGGCCTCGAAGACGGCGGCTACGTGGCACGGGCATCGCGAGCCCTTCGGCCCGCGGCGGACGATCAGTCGAGCGACAGTCCGTAGTGCGACGGCGCGTGGATCGCCGCCGCAGGCACGGCGTGCGCGTCAGTGAGGTGCTCGGCGATGTCGGCGGTGCTCAGCCATCCGCCCAGCAGGATGGCCTCTGTGCGCAGGCCCGCGCCGGAGTCGTCGCAGAGCATCTCGTCCGACCAGGCGATCGCGGCTCTGGTGAGCGCCTCGCCGGTCGCGCGCGGTGCGGAGTGCCGGCGGGCACGGGGAAGCCAGGTGACGGTCATCCGCGGCGGTGCCGCGACGATCCCCACATCGGAGGCCTCAGGGACCTCGATGAAGACACGGCCGACGGCGCACAGCGGCAGCGTGGCGAGCGCGAGCTCGAGGTCGGCGAGCGAGTGCTCGTCGGCCGTGATGAGGTGCTGCACCTGCGGTCGCCGAGAAGCCCGGCGTGCGGCGCGGCTTCCTGCGAACGTCTGAACGGTGCTCATGATGATGCCACTCTATCACCGATGTAGGGTTGCCTAACCTCATCGACGCAAACGATGGGCTGCTGGCGGCTGCGCGCTGCGGCTACGGTGGGCTGACGCTGTCGGACGGGAAACGCCGGTGCCGGATGCCTCCCACCGGCGTTTCTCATCTGCCGCGCAGCCGTACAGATGGAAAACACCGGTTCACGGGGGTGCGCACCGGCGTTTCCCATCCGGCCCGGGCATCCGCGGTCGGCCGGGTATGGTCCGGGCATCCGGGGGGGGAAGGGAGAGTGATCCGGCGCTGCCCGAGCACGATCCGCTTCGGGTGACCGTGGCCGTCGAGCTCGAACTCGAGGGTGAGGGGTGACGTCGAGAAGACACGCACGCCGGCATCCGCTTCGACCACCGTGGTTCCGTCCGCCGAGGGCAGCGTCACTCGCGCGACCGTCTGCGTTCGGCTCGGGCCCGACAGCGCGACGGTGGTGCGTCCGTCCGCAGTGCGCACGGCGAGCGAGCACGACCCGCTCGCCTCGAAGCCGCCGGCGGATCCCGCGGCGAAGAAGTTCGCCAGCGTGAGCCCCGAACCGGCCTCGCTGATCATCTGCGCGCTCGGGTTGTTCGCCACCACCGACACCGTCGGCGAATCGGACTCGTCGAACGTCGTCGAGTGGCCCATGTTCGGCAGCACGACGTACGCGTAGTCGCCGCCCGACGGGTCGAACTCAATCCAGCAGCGCGGCCGACAGCGCGTCGAGTTCGGCCTGGCTCATGCCCGCCTGGCGCAGGTACGCAGCAATCGAGCCGTATCTCGCGTCGATGTCCGCGAGCAGCGCGGCCATCACGGGGGCCGGCGAGGCGGTGGCCAGTTCCACGGCGTTCGTGGCGTCCGGCAGGTGAGCGCGCAGGTACTGCACGATCGCGCGGTTGCGCTCGGGCGGCAGCTGCGACGCGGTGAGCGCGTAGTCGGAGACCACCGCGTCACGATCGGCGCCCACGGCGCTGAGCGCCAGGGCGACAGTGACACCCGTGCGGTCCTTCCCCACCGTGCAGTGGACGAGCGTCGGCTCCCCGGCGGCGATCACCCGCACAGCGTCGACGAGGCGAGGCGCCGATTCGTCGATCAGGTGGCGGTACATCGCGGCCAGGTCCATGTTCTGCGCGAAGAACGATCCGACGGATCCGAGGAACAGCGGAATGCGCGTCGTCGGCACGCCCGTCAGCGCCGAAGGCTCGCGCTCGACCTCGATGTCATCCCGCAGATCGACCACGTGCCGCACCCTGCCCGAGAGGATCGCGCCGCCTTCTGCGGTGAGCTGCGCGAGATGACCGGAGCGGAACAGCACGCCGGCGCGCACGCGCGAGGAACCTGCGGCCATGCCGCCGACGTCGCGGATGTTGGCGACGCCGCCGACGGCGAGCACCGTCATGCGCATCCTCGAATCAGAAGCTGTCCCATGCATCCAGCCTACGGGGGCGACCTGCGCGGCACGCGAATCGGGGAAATGCAGAGAGCCAAGCTGCGGGCAGAATCTTTACGCATTGTGAAGCGTGTTACGCAATTGTGTAAAGCAGATTGATCTCGCATTTCCTGAGCCGTCATCGCAAGAGCAGAATATGGCCGTGGTCAACGACTCCAGCGAATTCCGCTACCTGCGTTCCCAGGCGCACCAGCTCGGCACCGATGTGCCGCCCGCCGAGCGTATCGCGCTCGCCCTGCCGGACGGGCGTACCCTGAGCGCCCTGCGCTTCGGCGACGGCGATCCCGAGGTCACGCTGCTTCACGGCGCCGGGCTCAATGCTCACACCTGGGACGCGGTGGTGCTGCTGCTCGACCGTCCCGTGATCGCGATCGACCTCGCGGGGCACGGAGACTCCTCATGGCGCGAAGACCTCGACTACTCCCCCGCCGTGCTCGCCGACGACGTCGCCGAGGCCCTCCGAGCGTGGACGTCGCGGCCTCAGGTGCTCATGGGACACTCCCTCGGCGGCCTGACCGCGTCGATCGTCGCCTCCTGGCATCCCGAGCTGGTCCACGAGCTGGTGCTCGTCGACATCGTCCCCGGAGTCGACACCGACGCGGCGCCCGCCGTGCTGCGCGAGTTCTACACCGTGACCGACTTCTCCTCACGAGACGAGGCCGTCGATCGCGCGCAGCAGTTCGGCTTCGGCGGCAGTCGCTCCGACACCGAACGCGGAGTGTTCTTCAACACACGCGTGCGCGCGGACGGCCGCGTCGAGTGGAAGCACCACTTCGCCCGGATCATCGGATCGGCCTTCGACTCGTTGAAGGCCGCCCATGCGGCATCCGGTGGCGCGCCCTGGGCGCAGCTCGCCGGCGTCGCGGCTCCCGTCACCCTCGTGCGCGGCGAGCGGGGCTTCCTGCAGGATGCCGACGTCGCGACCTTCGCCGAGCACCTGCCCACCGCCAGGATCGTCACCGTCGCCGCTGGTCACAACGTCCAGGAGACAGCACCCGCCTCGCTCGCCGAGATCGCATCCGGCGCCCTGACCCGCGTGACGCGCTGAGCGCGCTCCACGCTTCCATCGAGAGGACAGCCCTTGTCTGCATCACCCGCCCGACGCTCCATCGGATTCGCCGCGCTCGGCCTCCTCGCCGTCGGCGCCGTCGCACTGAGCGCATGCACTCCTGCTCCGGAGCAGGAGCCGACCGCCTCGGCCGCGCCCGATCCCGACGCGACCCTCACCGTCGGCCTCGTGCTGGAGCCGACGAACCTCGACATCCGCCACACCAGCGGTGCAGCACTCGAGCAGATCCTCGTCGACAACATCTACGAGGGACTGGTCACCCGCACCGAGGACAACGGCATCGAGGAGCGCCTCGCGACGCAGTACGAGATCTCCGACGACGGGCTGACCTACGAGTTCACCCTCAACGAGGGCGTCACATTCCACGACGGCACCGCGCTCACCTCCGCCGATGTCGTGGCCTCCTACGAAGCGGTCAAGGCCGACGCCAGCATTCAGGGCAACGCCGACTTCGCCGATGTCGCATCGATCACGGCACCCGACGCCCAGACCGTCACCATCGCACTCACCAAGCCCGACCAGAACTTCCTGTTCACGCTCACCGGTCCCGCAGGGCTGGTGTTCAAGAACGGCGACACGACCGACCTGAAGACCGCTGAGAACGGCACAGGTCCCTTCGTACTCGACCGCTGGGCCAAGGGCAGCTCCATCACCTTCGACCGATACGACGAGTACTGGGGGGATGCCGCCACGATCGGCGAGGTCGTCTTCCAGTACATCCCCGACTTCACCGCTGGAGTGAACGCGGCGCTCGACGGCACGCTGGACGTGCTGACCGCTGTCGACCCGAACCTCGTCTCACAGCTCGAGGACACCGGCGATTTCACGATCACGACCGGTCGCACCACCGACAAGGCCACCCTGGCGTTCAACGGGAGCAAGGCTCCGCTCGATGACGTCAGGGTGCGCGAGGCGCTCCGCCTGGCCGTCGACCACGAAGCCCTCGTCGAGGCGATCGGCGCAGGTCAGACGCTGTACGGCCCCATCCCCGAGCTCGACCCCGGATACGAGGACCTCAGCGACGTCGCCCCCTACGATCCGACCAAGGCGAAGGAGCTGCTGAAGGAGGCCGGTCATGAGAAGCTCGATCTGACGCTCACGATCCCCTCGTTCTACGGCACCACTGCCGCTCAGGTCCTGGTCTCCGACTATGCCAAGGTCGGCGTCTCCCTGGAGGTCAAGCGGGTCGAGTTCCCGGCCTGGCTCGAGGACGTCTACACCAACCACGACTACGACCTGAGCTTCGTGCTGCACGTCGAGCCGCGCGATTTCGCGAACTTCGCGAACCCCGACTACTACTTCGGCTATGACAACCCCGAAGTGCAGGACCTCTACGAGAAGTCGCAGACCGAGATCGATCCCGACAAGTCCGCCGAGCTGCTGAAGAAGGCCGCACGCATCGTGTCGGAGGACCACGCGGCGGACTGGCTGTACAACGGCGCGACCCTCACCGCGCACACGGCGGCCGTCTCGGGCTTCCCGACCGACTCGATCAACTCGCGCATCGACCTCGCGGGTGTGACGAAGTCCGCGGAGTGATCCGCTACGCGCTCACACGAGGGGCCCTGCTCATCGCGGGGCTCCTCGTCTCGAGCGTGATCATCTTCCTCACTCTGCGGGTCTTCCCCGGAGACGTCGCGCAGCTGATCGCAGGCACGCAGGCCGACCGGCAGACCGTCGAAGCCCTGCGCGAGTCCCTCGGCCTCGACAAGCCCCTGCTCGCGCAGTACACCGACTGGATCGGTGGGGTCATGCGCGGCGATCTGGGCACCTCCCAGCTCAGCGGAGCATCGGTGGGCGCCGAACTGGTCGAGAAGTCGCGGGTGACCGTTCCCCTGGGGCTGATGGCCCTGACGATCGCCCTGCTGATCGCGGTGCCGTTCGGGGTGCTTTCGGCGCTCCTGCGCGGCCGCGGCGGGGGCACGGCGCTGAGCATCGCCGCGCAGACCCTCGCCGCCGTGCCCGTGATCTGGGCCGGGATGATGCTGGTCGTGGTCTTCGCCCACTGGCTGGGCTGGCTCCCCGCGCAGGGTTTCCCCCGCTCAGGGTGGGCGACGCCTGGCAGGGCGTTCGAGTCGCTGCTGCTTCCCGCGCTCACGATCGGCATCGTCGAAGGAGCCATGCTCATGCGGTTCGTGCGCAGCGCGACCCTCCAGGCCGCGGGGCAGGACTTCGTCCGCACCGCCGCCGCGAAGGGCCTCACCCGCCGCCAGGCACTCATCCGCCATGGCATCCCCGCCGTCGGTCTTTCCATCGTCACCGTGCTCGGCGTGCAGGTCGCCGGCATCGTCGTCGGATCCGTCGTCATCGAACAGCTCTTCACGCTGCCCGGCATCGGCCGGATGCTCGTCGCCGACGTCGGCACCCGTGATCTCGTGAAAGTGCAGAGCGAGCTGCTCGTGCTCACCGGCTTCGTGCTGATCATCGGCTTCATCGTCGACCTCGTGCACCACGCCGTCGACCCCAGGCAGAGAGCGGAGGAAGGCTGATGCCCCGCTGGCTGCACGCGCTGCTGTCTTCGTGGACGGGCCGGTTCGCGGTGCTCGTCGTCGCGATCATCGCACTCACCGCCCTCGTCTCGCTGTTCTGGACCCCGTTCGATCCCATGCTCTCCGACGTGCGCGGACGCTGGGCGGCCCCCGGGTGGCCGCATCTGCTCGGCACGGACGGCACCGGCCGCGACATCCTGAGCCTGCTCATGGCGGGGGCGCGCACGACGACCTTCGTCGCCGTGGGCGCAGGCGTCGTCGCCACGCTGGTCGGCATCTCACTCGCAGCACTCGGAGCCCTCACCGCCCGCTGGGTGCGTGAGAGCATCGCGGTCCTCGTCGACATCCTGATCGCCTTCCCCGTGCTCATGATCGCCATGATGATCTCGGCGGTGTGGGGCGGTTCGCTCTGGGTGGTCGTGTTCGCGGTCGGCATCGGCTTCGGCGTGAGCATCGCCCGCGTCACGCGGCCCGAGCTGCGAAGGGTTCAGCAGAGCGACTTCGTGCTCGCCGGTCGCGCAGCCGGACTCACCGCAGGGCAGAACCTGGTGCGGCACCTGCTGCCGAACATCGCGCCGGTGTTCATCGTGCAGCTGTCGTGGTCGATGGCGGTCGCCGTGCTGGCCGAGGCCGGTCTGTCGTATCTCGGCTTCGGGGCATCCCTCACCGAAGCGTCCTGGGGGACGCTGCTCGCCGATCTGCAGCGCTACATCGGCGTGCATCCGCTCACCGTCGTCTGGCCGGGCATCGCGATCACGGTCACCGTGCTCGGCCTCAACCTGCTCGGCGACGCGCTGCGCGAGGCGAGCGACCCCACTCTCTCCCGCCGTTCCGCGCAGGTGCACGTGCCGGAGGTGGTCGCATGAGTCTCGAAGTCGAGTCGCTCGTCGTCGAGCTCGACGGCGCACGCGTCGTGGACGGCGTGTCCTTCGCGGTCGAGGACGGCCAGCGCCTCGGGCTGATCGGCGAATCCGGGTCGGGCAAGTCGATGACGGCCCTGGCCATACTCGGACTGCTGCCCGATGGCGCTCAGGTCACCGGCAGCATCCGGTGGAACGGCACCGAGCTGGTCGGATTGCCCGACCGGGAACTCGCGCGTCTTCGCGGCGACGAGATCGGCATGGTGTTCCAGGAGCCGCGCACCGCGCTGAACCCGATACGCACGGTCGGCAGGCAGATCGGCGAGTCGGTGCGCATCCACGAGCGGCTCGGGCGGCGCGAGGCGCGCGAGCGCGCGATCGCAGAGGCCGCCCGCGTCCAGCTGCCGGATCCGGCGTCGATCGTCGACCGCTATCCCCACCAGCTCTCCGGCGGACAGCGTCAGCGGGTCGCGATCGCGATGGCCCTGGCCTGCCGACCGCGGCTGCTGATCGCCGACGAGCCGACCACGGCGCTCGACGTGACCATCCAGGCAGAGGTGCTGAAGCTGCTTCTCGGCCTGGTCACCGACGAGGGCATGTCGCTCGTCTTCATCACCCACGACCTCGCCGTGCTGTCGCAGGTGGCCACGCACGGGGTCGTGCTCGAGCACGGTCGCGTCGTCGAGCAGGCGCCGGTCGCGACGCTGCTCAGCGCCCCGGCCTCGCCGGTCACACAGGCGCTGCTGCGCGACGCCACGGCGACGCTGTGGAGAGCGGACGGCGACGACGACGGGAGCGGAGCATGACAGTCTCCGATGGCACCGGCACCGGCACCGGCACCGGCCTCATCGTCGCCGAGGGCCTCAGCCGCAGCTTCCCCGTTCGGCGGCGCACGATCTTCGAGCGCCGCCGCACGAGCACGGCGCTGCACCCGACCGACCTCGCCGTCCCGGAGGGCGGATCACTGGGCCTGATCGGAGAATCGGGATCGGGCAAGTCCACGCTCGTGCGGCTGCTGCTCGGTCTCGACCGCCCGACGAGCGGGCGTGTGAGCGTGGGCGGGCGAGAGGTGGATGCCACGGCGAGCGCACGGTCGCTGCACTGGCTGCGCCGCCAGACCGGGCTGGTGTTCCAGGACCCCTACGCATCGCTCGACCCGCGGATGAGCGCGGGCCGGATCATCGCCGAGCCGCTGTGGGCCCTCGACATCCCCGGAGATCACAGGGCGCGGGTGCGGGAGGTGCTCGAGCAGGTCGGGCTCGACGCCGGCATGGCCGACCGGCATCCGCACGAATTCTCCGGTGGTCAGCGCCAGCGCATCGCGCTGGCGCGTGCCATCGTGCACCGCCCGCGCATCCTCGTCGGCGACGAGCCGATGTCGGCGCTGGACGTCACAGTGCGGGCGCAGATCCTCGCCCTGCTCACCCGGTTGCAGGCCGAGGAGGGGCTGACGATGATCACCGTCTCGCACGACATCGGGCTCGTGCAGCACCTCAGCGACACGGTCGCCGTGATGAAGGACGGGCGCATCGTCGAGCACGGCGCGACCGCCGCTGTGCTGCAGCATCCGGCGCACGAGTACACGAGACGACTTCTCGCCGCAGTGCCAGTCATTCCCGCATCCTGAAACAGGTCTCGCGCGGTATACCATTTGCCGCTACGGTATACCAGAATGTCCTTCCTCGACGCCGACGACGGCTCGAGCCCGACTCGCGCCACGCTGACGTGGCGCGGAAATCGAGACACCATGTCCGAGATCCGTGAGCACACTCAGCCTCCTGATGCGGGTGCTACGCGCTTCGAACCCAGCCCCACACTGACCGACCCCGACATCAGTCCCGTCACTCAGCAGTCCTGGGGCGTGTACAACCTGTTCGCGATGTGGATGTCGAACGTCCACTCGGTCGCCGGGTACGTGTTCGCCGCCGGCCTGTTCACCCTGGGGCTCGCCGGCTGGCAGGTCTTCACCGCCCTGCTCGTCGGCATCACCCTGATCTACTTCTTCACCAACCTCGCAGGCCGCGGCGGCCAGAAGTGCAGTACACGCTCGGCACCTTCTCGGCGTTCATCGGCCCGATCTTCGGCATCGTGATCTGCGAGTACTTCTTCGTGCGTCGCCAGCACATCGACATGGACCACCTCTACACCGCCGACCCGCGCGGCAAGTACTGGTACCGGCGCGGATTCAATCCCCGCGCGATCGCAGCTCTGCTGCTGGCGGGCGGTCTCGCGACGATCATCGCGCAGGTGCCCGCGCTGGGCGCGCTCGCCCCGTTCTCGTGGTTCTTCGGCTGCGCGCTCGGCATCGCCTTCCACTGGATGCTGTCGAAGGACAGGTCGACGGCGGTGGCCCATGCTGCGTGAATGGACCGAGACCGGGCTCGCCGCGGCCCTGCGTGAGGCGGAGGACGGCGTCGCCGAGGGAGGAATGCCCTTCGGGGCGGCGATCCTGCACGGCGGCGAGGTGATCGCCCTGGGACGCAACCGTCAGGTGCAGCGGGGTGACTTCCTCGCCCATGCCGAGACCGAGGCGATCCGCGACTGCATCGAACGCCACGGTCGCGTGCCGGAGGGCGCTGTGCTCGTGGCCACAGAGGGGCCGTGCGCGATGTGCGCCGGAGCCGCTCTGATCACGGGCGTGCGCTCGGCGATCGTCGGCGAGGTGCACCACTTCGCCGGCCACGTGTCGCAGCTGCGCACCGAGGGCGTGCACGTCGAGATCGTCGACGATCGAGCATGCATCGACCTGGTCACGCGCTTCCGCGCCGATCATGCCGACCTGTGGGCGCGATACTCCGCAGGCTGATCCTCATCGCATGGTCGAGGCGCCGCCCGCGCGCAGGGCGGCGCCTCGACGACATCTCTCAGTACCGGTCGATCTGCGCGGCGAGGTCAGACAGACCGACGGCGACGTCCACCAGCCCGAGCTCGGCGAGGGCGTCAGCCAGCAGGAGGGCCTCTCCTGCCAGCTCTCTGCGGATCCGTCCGCCCTCCGTGGTTCGCCGCCACGTCGAGGATCCGGCGAGTCCCGCCTGCAGCGCATCGAGATCGACGAGCAGCTCCCATGTCTCGGGATGCACGATCATCCAGCTGTCCTCGATCGGGGGCAGCCGACGGTCAGCGAGCAGTCCGTCCGCAGCGCGCGACAGCCGCGCGCGCACACGACGTGCACGCAGCGGAGAGAACCGGGCGAGCATCCGATCGAGCGGGGCGAACAGCAGCAGCTCGGCGCCGTCGACAGCGACGGCGAGGCGATGCCGGCCGGCGCGTCGGATCAGCCTGCTCCCCCCGTGCAGGTGCGCGAGCGCGATGTCGACCAGCGCGGCAAGATGCTCGCGCATCTCGCGGTCGGTCAGGTCGACGTCGATCACGTCGCGCGTGTAGTGCCCGTCGACGACCAGCGAGAACCAGGTCGAGCCCGTCGAGTGGACGATCGCCCAGGCCGTGGGATCGCTCGCGCTGAGCAGGCTCAGGAAGGCGGAGTCGCGTCGCAGCGTGACCGCCGACCGGATGCCGGGATCCGCCGGCGCCAGCTCCGCGAGCGCGTCGCGTACATCGCGCAGTGGATCCGCGGTCACAGCGCCTTCTGCAGGAAGTGCACCCCGAGCCGGTCGCCGAACTTCTCGCCCACCTCGAACAGGCGTCCGGCGTCCGCGAAGCCCGCCTTGCGGTGCAGCGCGATCGACGCCTCGGCACCACGATCCGCGATGACCGCGATGACCTGACGCAGACCGGCCTCCCTGCAGCTGTCGAGGAACACCGCGAGCAGCGCCCATCCCACTCCCCTGCCCGCAGCGGACGGCGCGAGGTAGATCGAGTTCTCGATCGTGAACCGATAGGCCGACTTCGCCGACCAGGGCTGCCCCAGGGCGTAGCCGAGCACCTCGCCCTCGCTCTCGGCGACGAGGAAGGGGATGCCGGCGGCAGCGATCCGGATCGCCTTGCCCTGCCAGTCCTCGACGCTCGACTCGATCTCATCGAAGGTCACCGTCGACGAGCGCACGTAGTGGTTGTAGATGTCGCGGATCGTGGGCAGGTCGGCGTCCGCTGCCGGACGCACCCGCAGTTCGCTCACGACTCCCCCGCCACGCGCCAGTCGACGCCGGCCGCGCCCATCGACTCGAGAAGCGCGTTCGCACGCGAGAACGGCCGCGACCCGAAGAACCCTCGGCTTGCCGACAGCGGCGACGGGTGCGCCGACTCGATGGTCGGCGTCTGCCCGAGCAGCGGCTTGAGCCCTGCGGCATCTCGCCCCCACAGCACGGCGACGAGAGGCCGATCTCGGGCGACGAGGGCGCGGATCGCCAGCTCGGTCACCTGCTCCCAGCCCCAGCCGCGGTGCGACGCCGGAGCGCCGGGGCGCACGGTGAGCACCCTGTTCAGCAGCAGCACGCCCTGATCGCTCCACGCGGTGAGATCGCCGTGCGGCGCCGGCGGGATGCCGAGGTCGCTGTGGCGCTCCTTGTAGATGTTGCTCAGACTGCGCGGCAGAGGTCGTACGTCACGCTCGACGGCGAAGGACAGGCCGATCGGGTGACCGGGCGTCGGATACGGGTCCTGCCCGGTGATCAGCACGCGGACGTCTGCGAGCGGGCGCTGGAAGGCGCGCAGCACGTTCGCCCCGGCAGGCAGGTACTCGCGCCCCGCGGCGTGCTCGGCGCGCAGCCGGTCTCCGAGCTCGCTGATCACCGGCTGCACCGGCTGCAGCGCCTCCGCCCACCCGGCGTCGATCAGACCCGCGTCGGCGAGCTCGGCGAGAGTCCGTCGCATCAGTCGTCCGTGCGCACGTGCAGCGGTCCTCTGGCCAGCAGGTGCTGCGCGGCCTGCGCCAGAGGTCGCATCGTGACCAGGTCGAGGTTCACCCGCCGTGGCGCGTTCAGCGCGTACGCGATGAGCTCGGCCACGTCGTCGGCGACGAGCGGCTCGGCGACGCCGGCGTACACCGACTCCGCCGCGACCGAGTCGCCGCCCAGGCGATTGAGCGCGAACTCCTCGGTGTGCACCATGCCCGGCGCGATCTCGACCACGCGGATCGGCTCGCCGTGCAGCTCCTGCCGCAGCACCTTGACGAGCATCGCCTCCGCCGCCTTCGCCGCGTTGTAGCCGGCCCCACCGGGGTACGGGTTCTGTGCGGCGGTCGAGGTGACGAACACCGTGTCGGAATGACCGTCGGCTGCCGCCGCCTTCCGCAGCAGCGGAAGCAGCCCCGCCACGAGGCGCTGGGTCGCGAGCACGTTCGCGTCGTACATCCACTGCCAGTCGTCGATAGATCCCTGCTCGACGCTGTCGGTGCCTCGCGCACCTCCGGCAACCTGGACCAGCGCGTGCACCGGTCCGGTCCTCTCGAGCTCGGCGACGAGTGCGTCGACGGCTTCGGGATCGGTGAGATCGCACGCGATCGCCGATGCCCCCGTCTCGGCGGCGAGCGCTGCCAGCCGCTTCTCGCGCCGCGCCACGCCGACGACCTCCCAGCCCTGCGTGCGCAGCACGCGCACCGTCGCCTCTCCGATACCCGAACTCGCTCCGGTCACCACGGCACGTCTGATCACCATGGCTCCACCGTAAACGCAACCGGCGGCGGATACGGTCATGAGACTGTGTTACGTAACATTTCCCGCCGGTTGTCGGACATGGCGCGGCTTCGTAATGTCACTGTCAGGCATCCAGCCGA
Source organism: Microbacterium esteraromaticum (assembly GCF_014084045.1). Taxonomy (NCBI): domain Bacteria; kingdom Bacillati; phylum Actinomycetota; class Actinomycetes; order Micrococcales; family Microbacteriaceae; genus Microbacterium; species Microbacterium esteraromaticum. The sequence goes on along the minus strand of NZ_CP043732.1, from coordinate 2,489,594 downwards.
ACGACTCCACCACCCGACACCTGGGAGCACGTCATGACCGCAGCCGAGAACTGGCGCTTCGAGACCAAGCAGATCCACTCGGGCGCCGCGCCCGACCCGGTCACCAAGGCGCGCGCGACGCCGATCTACCAGACGACGTCGTACGTGTTCGACAACGCCGACCACGCCGCGAACCTGTTCGCGCTCGCAGAGTTCGGCAACATCTACACCCGCATCCAGAACCCCACCCAGGATGTGCTCGAGCAGCGCCTCGCCGCTCTCGAGGGCGGCACCGGAGCGCTCGTGCTCTCCAGCGGCCAGGCGGCCTCGACGTTCGCGATCCTCAACATCGCCGAGGCGGGCGACCACTTCGTGGCATCGAGCTCGATCTACGGCGGCACCTACAACCTCTTCAAGTACACCCTCGCCAAGCTCGGCGTCGAGGTGACGTTCGTGGAGAACCAGGACGACCCGGAGGAGTGGCGCGCAGCGGTGCGGCCGAACACCAAGCTCTTCTTCGCCGAGACCATCGGCAACCCGAAGATCAACGTGCTCGACATCCGCACGGTCGCCGACATCGCGCACGAGAACCGTCTGCCGCTGATCGTCGACAACACGATCGCCACGCCGTACCTGATCCGCCCGTTCGAGCACGGCGCCGACATCGTCATCCACTCGGTCACCAAGTTCCTCGGCGGTCACGGCACCACCATCGGCGGTGCGATCGTCGACGGCGGAACGTTCGCGTGGTCGCAGAACGTCGACAAGTTCCCCGGCCTCACCGAGCCCGACCCCTCGTACCACGGCGCCAGCTACACCGCTGCCGTCGGCGACGGGCTCGCGTACATCATCAAGGCCCGGGTTCAGCTGCTGCGCGACCTCGGCTCGGCCATCTCGCCGCAGAGCGCGTGGAACCTCATCCAGGGCATCGAGACGCTCTCGCTGCGCATCGAGCGCCACGTGCAGAACGCGCAGGAGATCGCGGAGTGGCTCGAGAACCACGACGACGTCGCGTCGGTGAACTACTCGGGTCTGCCCTCGTCGCCCTGGTACGCCAAGGCGAACGAGTACGCCCCCAAGGGCGTCGGCGCGGTGCTGTCGTTCGAGCTGAAGGGGGGCGTGGAGGCCGGTCGCGAGTTCGTGAACAGCCTCACCCTGTTCAGCCACCTCGCGAACATCGGCGATGTGCGCTCGCTCGTCATCCACCCCGCCTCGACGACCCACTCGCAGCTCACCCCCGAGCAGCAGCTCTCGAGCGGCGTGACGCCAGGGCTCGTGCGCCTGTCGGTCGGCATCGAGAACATCGAAGACCTCAAGGCCGACCTCGAGGGCGCACTGAGCGCCGCACGTCGCGTCGCAGAGGCCGCTCGCGCCTGATCGTCCTCCTCAGATGCTGATGCCCCGGATCGTTCGGTCCGGGGCATCAGCGCTTCCCGCCGCCATGCACCCACGGCACAGGGCCCGTAACCTTCCGAGGCGCCGGCCATCGACAGGCGAGAATGGGAGCATGGACTGGCAGACGACCTCCGAGGACACGGTGCCCTCGGCACCCGTGACCGAGGCCGATGTCCGTCTGCTTCGCGCGCGTCCGCCTGCGACCGGAGCCTGGCGCGACGGCGACCCCGTCGGCGAGCGGCGCTTCACATTCCTCGGCGACTTCCGCACCGAGAACGGACAGGTGCTGCCCGCCACGCGGCTCGCCTGGGAGTCATGGGGAGAGCTGAACGAGGCGCGCGACAACGCCGTGCTGATCCTGCACGCGCTGACCGGCGACAGCCATGTGCGCGGCGCCGCGGGTGCAGGCCACCCCACCGCCGGCTGGTGGGACGAGATCGTCGGCCCCGGCGCCGCGATCGACACCGACCGGTGGTTCGTGATCGCCCCGAACATGCTGGGCGGATGCCAGGGGTCGACGGGCCCGGCGAGCATCGCCCCCGACGGCAGGGAGTGGGCATCCCGATTCCCCTACCTCACGATCCGCGACCAGGTCTCGGCTCAGATCCGCCTCGCCGACGCGCTGGGCATCGAGCGCTGGGCGGCGGTGGTCGGCGGCTCCATGGGCGGCATGCACGCACTCGAATGGGGTGTGATGCAGCCCGAGCGCGTCGAGCGACTCGCGGTGCTGTCGTCTCCTCCCGTGACCACAGCCGACCAGCTGGCGCTGAACTTCGTCCAGCTCGAGACGGTGCGCATGGACCCGAGATTCGCCGGCGGCGAGTACTACGACGCAGCTCTCGGCGAGGGCCCGCACCGCGGACTGGCACTGGCACGCCGTATGGCGCTGCTGAACTACCGCAGCCCCATCGAGCTGAATCAGCGTTTCCAGCGCTCCTGGCAGTCCGACGTCTCACCGCTCGGCCGCGGCGGACGGTTCGCGGTCGAGTCGTACCTCGACTTCCACGGCAACAAGTTCACCCGCCGATTCGACGCGAACAGCTACCTCACCGTGGTCGAGGCCATGAACTCGCACGACATCGGCCGGGACCGCGGCGGTGTGGAGCAGGCGCTGCACACCGTGACGGCGAAGACCCTCGTGCTCGGCATCGACACCGACAGGCTGTTCCCCGTCGACGGGCAGCAGCGCATCGCACGCAGCATCCCGAACATGATCGACGATGAGGCCGTGGTGCTCACGAGCGACTTCGGCCACGACGGGTTCCTCATCGAGACGGAACCGGTCGGCGCGCACCTGGAGCGGCTGCTCGCGACGTGACGCCGTTCAGTCGCGCTCGTAGACCCAGGGTGGCGGTCCCATCGTGAGCCGATGCCTGGCGCCGGGGCCGCCAGGAGCGTCGGGATGCTCCTCATCGCCCGCCCACAGCGCTCGCATCCCGTCGTCGAGCTTCTGCATTCGCGTCTCGTAGCGCGCGAAGGCGCTGACCGACGCGAACGCGGCGTCGACGTCGCCGTGATCGCGCAGCGAGTACAGGGTGACCCAGGTCGGCGGGAACAGCATGAGCTCACCCGAGGCGTGCCGGTCGAAGGCCCGCTCCGGCGTCATCCACTCGGCCTCCTCGATCTCGCCGGGGTTCGGCCGCAGCGGATCGCCGCTCTCACGGGCGAGGAAGAACCAGGTGCGGAATCTCACCGGCGTCTCCGCCGGCGGCACCCAGCGCGACAGGGTGACGAGATCCCGGATGCCGACGCCGACCTCCTCCGCGGTCTCCCGCACCGCCGCGCGCCTGGCTGCCTGCTCCTCGTCCTCGCCGGCTCGCTCATCGGCTCCATCGACACGACCGCCGGGGAACACCCAGGCCCCGGCGAACGATCCGGTCGCCGGTCGCCGCAGCAGCAGCACCTCGATGCCGTGCGCGCTGTCGCGCAGCACCACGGCGGTGCCGGCGACGCGCATGGCGTCCGCCGTGTCGCTCATCAGCAGTCCTACGAGCCCTCAGACTCGTCGATAGCCCGCTCGAGGCGCTCGATCTTGGCATCCAGCTCACCGGTGTATCCGGGCCGGATATCGGCCTTGAGCACGAGCGAGACGCGCGATCCGAACGGCATGACGGCCTCTGTGGCGCGCTTGACCACCTCCATCACCGAGTCCCAGTCGGGCCCTTCCACCTCGGTGAACATGCTGGTGGTGCGATGAGCGAGGCCCGACTCGCGCACCACCGTGACGGCGGCGGCGACGGCATCGTGCACGGAATCGCCTGAGCGGCCGTCGCCCGACGGGGCTACTGAGAATGCGACGAGCATGGTTCCTCCTGTTGGTGTGGATCTCTGGTCTCTCTGCACGGTCAGCGGGCGGGCGTCGGAGTTCGCAGCACCGCGCGCAGCGCGACGACCAGCAGCACCACGAGCATGCCATTGCGGACGGTGAGCAGCAGAACCGGCAGCGCATCGGCGGCGAGGAGTCCTGCGTAGGTGAGCGGGTAGACGCTGAAGGTGAGCGCACACAGCAGCAGCACGAGAGCCGCCGGCGCGTGCGCGCGGGCCCGGTCGAAGACGATCCAGAGCATCGCCGGGGCGATCAGCCAGACGGTGAACTGCGGCGAACCCACTTTGTTGGTGACGATCAGGGCGGTGATCAGCGCGAGCGCGAGAGGCGGGAGCAGACGCTGCCAGCGAGCGCCTGCTCGCGCGCGGACGACGCCGAGAGCCAGGATGCCGCCGAACGCGAGCACCATCAGCGGCGTCATGGCCGCGGCGATGGCCGTGGCCGCGGGAGCGATGACCTGGTAGGTGAGGATGTCGAGGCTGTACTCGATCCTCGCCTCTCCCCTGGTCGCCGCCCAGAGGAAGGGCGTTGCGGCGACGGCCTCGATCTGCAGCCCTCGTCCCGTCTGGGCGGTGAGGAAGCCGAGCAGCCGATCGCCTGCGCCGAGCCCGAGCAGCGCCACGACGATGACTGCGGTGGCCGATGCCGCGGTGATCAGCAGCTCCATACGGTGCCGGCCCGCCGCCACCGCGGCCACCAGGAGCGCTCCCGGCCAGATCTTGATCCACGCGCCGACGGCGAGCATCGAGGCTCCCAGGCGTGGATGCGTGGCGAGCCACAGCCCGCCTGCCAGGGCGACGGGAAGCGTGATCGCGTCGATGCGGTACATGGCGATCGGCCCGAGCAGCAGCAGGGCGGCGATCCAGAACCACGCGGCCAGCCGCCGAGGCCGGCCCGCGTCGCGCAGCAGCACGGCGAGCCCCAGCGCGTCGCAGACGGTCACCAGCACGGCCCAGCCGACCAGGTACGCGCCCGCGGTGCCCAGCAGCGGCACGAACGGCAGGGCGAGCGGCTGGGCGAGCAGCATCGGCAGCAGGGCGAGCTGCGGGTAGACCCAGTTCTCGGTCACGCCGACGATCGTGCCGCCGCCGAGCGCCGCCGCCGACCACGGCTGGTAGACGAGCACGACATCGCCCATCGGCTGGCTAGGGAGCAGCCATCCGGAGACGGCGACGAGCAGGTGCGCCCCGAGGAACGCCGCCCAGAGCGGCCACGATCGCGATCTCACACCCGTCGCCCCGGTGTCACGACAGCAGCTCGCCGATGGCGCCCGGCAGCGCGTCGGCGACGTCGAGGGCGACGATCGGATGCCCGGCTGCGCCGTGCGCGGCTCCGGATGCCCGTGCCGCGGCATGCCCGTGCAGCCAGGCGGCGGCCGCGGCCGACTGCGCCAGCGGCCGTCCGGGATCCGCCGCGACCAGCGCCCCGATGACTCCGGCGAGGACGTCCCCGGTGCCGGCGGTGGACAGCCACGACGGTGCGTTGCCCACCACGATCGGGTCGTGGTCCGGCCCGGCTATGACGGTCCGCGCGCCCTTGAGCAGCACGGTCGCGCGCAGTCGCCTCGCGGTCTCGACCACAGCGGTCGTCCTGTCGTCCTCATGCGACAGGTCGAGCTCATCGAGCCCCAGCCGGGCGCGCAGCTGCGCGAACTCGCCGGCATGCGGTGTGAGCAGCGTCGGCGCGGAGCCCTCGCCGGCGAGGTCCAGAGCCCCGGCATCCACGACGACGGCCGCGTCGCCGCGCAGGATCGCGTCGAGCTCCGCGCGCTCGTCAGCGCTGCGATGCTCGGCATCCGTCCCCGAGCCGATCACCCAGGCCCCGACCCGCGTCCTGCCCACCTCGGTCCTCGCGACCGTCTCGGGACGTTTCGCCAGCACGGCATCCCTCGCCTCGCCGGTGTACAGCACGTAGCCCGCGCCGGCCCGCCACGCCGCCTCGACGCCGAGCACCGCGGCCCCCGGGTACGCCGCCGAGCCGGTGCGCAGGCCGACCACACCCCGTGAGTACTTGTCGTCGTCGACGCTCGGCACACGAAGCAGCACGCTCGTGTCGGCCCTCGTCCACTCCCGCAGCATGGACACCACGCTAGCGCCCCGCACCCCCGGCGGGGCGCTAGCGTCGAGATGTGACCCCGCTCTCCACTCCACAGCTCTTCACGCCCCTCACCCTCCGCTCGCTCACCCTCCCGAACCGACTCTGGGTGTCGCCGATGTGCATGTACAGCGCCGTGGACGGCGTGCCGCAGAGCTGGCACCGCACGCACCTTTCGCAGTTCGCCTCCGGTGGGGCGGGGCTGATCATGGCGGAGGCCACCGGAGTGGTGCCGGAGGGGCGCATCTCACCGCGCGACACCGGCATCTGGAACGCCGAGCAGCAGCACGAGTGGGCGCGGATCGTCACCGAGGTGCACGATCGCGGCGGCCTGATCGGCATCCAGCTCGCCCATGCCGGGCGGATGGCGTCGACCTGGTGGCCGTGGGCCGAACTGCGCGGCAGTGTGCCGCCGGCGGATGGCGGCTGGCCGACTGTCGCCCCCTCCGCGATCGCATTCGACGACTACTACGCGGAGCCCTCCGCTCTGGACGCGGACGGGATCGAGCGCGTCGTCTCGGCCTTCGCCGATGCCGCCCGGCGCGCCGTGGATGCCGGCTTCGACGTGCTCGAGGTGCACGGCGCGCACGGCTACCTGCTGCACGAGTTCCTCTCGCCGCTGTCGAACATGCGCGACGACGAGTACGGTGGCTCGCTCGAGAACCGGGCACGGCTGCTGCTGCGCATCGTCGCCGCCGTGCGCGGGGTGGCCGGCGAGGGACTGCCGGTCTTCGTCCGCCTCTCCGCCACCGACTACGCCGACGGCGGCTTCACGCCGGAGCAGGCCGCACAGGTGGGGCGCTGGGCGATGGTCGCGGGCGCCGACCTCGTCGACGTCTCGAGCGGCGGCATCGTGGCGCGTCCGCGCATCGACTACAGGCCGGGGTTCCAGGTGCCCTTCGCACGGACCGTGCGCGGCGACGGCGACCTCCCGACCGCTGCGGTCGGCCTGATCACCACCGGCGCTCAGGCAGAGGAGATCCTCACGTCAGGAGCCGCGGACGCGATCTTCGCGGGGCGGGAATGGCTGCGCGACCCGCACTTCGGGCTCCGCGCCGCTCACGAGCTCGGCGCAGAGGTGCGCTGGCAGCCGCAGTATCTTCGCGCGCGCTGGCGCTAGGCAGACGGCGGCGGCGCGGCAGGTGACCCCGCCGTGCCGCCGGATCCGTGTGCTCCCCGGTCAGCGCCCGTGACCGCGCCGGGTGGCGTCCTGCACCTCGCCGACCAGTTCCTCGAGGATGTCCTCGAGGAACAGCACCGCGGTGGTCGCGCCAGAGCTGTCGCGCACCTTGGCGAGGTGGCGTCCGGCGCGGCGCATCGACGCGAGCGCGTCCTCGAGGTCGGTGTCCTCCTGCACGGGCAGCATGTGGTGGATGCGCTTGGACGGCAGAGGCTGGGTGACCTTCTCGTCCGGCTCAGGTCCCTCCGCGGCACGCAGCACGTCCTTGAGGTGAACGTAGCCGACGGGCATCCGCTCGTCGTCGACGATCACGTAGCGCGAGAAGCCGTAGCGCGCGACCGCCCGCTCGACGTCGTCGGGGGTCGCCGTCTCGGGCAGGGTGACCAGGTCGGCGAGCGGCACCGCGATGTCGCGCGCCTTCTTGTCGGTGAACTCCACAGCGGCCGCCACCGCGCCGGACGAGTCCGTCAGCACGCCCTCGCGCCGGGAGCGGTCGACGATCGTGGCGACCTCCTCGAGCGTGAACGTCGAGGCAGCCTCGTTCTTGGGCTCCACCCCGAACAGGCGCAGCACCCCGTTCGCGATGCCGTTGAGCGCCCAGATGATGTGCCGGAACACGCGCGAGACCCACACCAGGGGCGGCGCGAGCACCAGCACGGCGCGATCGGGGATCGAGAATGCGAGGTTCTTCGGAACCATCTCGCCGAACACCACGTGCAGGAACGACACGAGCGCGAGGGTGATCACGAACGCGCTCACGGTGATGACCGCCGGGTCCCAGCCGAGCGCGTGCATCGGCACCTCGAGCAGGTGATGGATGGCGGGCTCCGAGACGTTCAGGATCAGCAGCGAGCAGATCGTGATGCCCAGCTGCGAGGTGGCCAGCATCAGCGTGGCGTGCTCCATCGCGTACAGCGCGGTCTTCGCCGCGCGGGAGCCGCGTTCGGCGAGCGGCTCGATCTGCGAGCGGCGCGCCGAGATGACGGCGAACTCGCCGCCGACGAAGAACGCGTTCGCCGCCAGCAGCACGACGAGCCATACGAGTCCTGCCCAGTCGCTCATCGCTCGACCTCCGTCGCGTCATCGACCGGGTCGGCCGTGTACCTGACGCGATCGATGCGCCGCCCATCCATGCGCACGACGCGCAGCACGCCGGTCTCGATGCGCACCTCGTCATCGATCACGGGCAGCCGCTCGAGGCGGCTCATCATGAATCCGGCGACCGTGTCGTACACGTCGCCGACCGGCACCTCGATGCCGGTGCGAGCGAGCAGCTCGTCGGGTCGCAGCTCGCCGGGAAAGGTGATCGAGTCGACGCGTCGCACGATGCCGGCGCGGCTGCGGTCGTGTTCGTCCGACACCTCGCCGACGATCTCCTCGATGAGGTCCTCGAGGGTCACGATGCCGGCGGTTCCGCCGTACTCGTCGACCACGACGGCCAGCTGATACCCCTTGCTGCGCAGCTCCGCGACGAGCACGTCGAGGTGCACGGTCTCCGGCACTCGCAGCGGCTCGGTGCTCAGGGCGCCGACGGGCACCTCGGCCCGCTTCTCGCGCGGCACGGAGACGGCGGCCTTCACATGCACCACGCCGGTGATGTCGTCGAGGTCGTCGTCGTACACCGGGAACCGGCTGTGGCCGGTGCGGCGCGCGAGCCGGATGACGTCATCGGCGGAGTTGCCGACCGCGATCGCGTGCATGCTCGGCCGTGGGGTCATGATGTCGTCGGCCGTCAGCCTGGCGAAGTTCAGACTGCGATCGAGCAGCGTCGCGGTGTCCTTCTCGAGCACGCCCTGGCTCGCCGATCGCCGCACCAGCGACGACAGCTCCTCGGCGCTGCGCGAGCCGGAGAGCTCCTCCTTGGGCTCGATGCCCATGCTGCGCAGCACGCCGTTGGCGCTGCCGTTGAGCACCACGATGGCCGGCTTGAACACGGCGGTGAACACCGTCTGGAACGGGATCACGAGCTTCGCCGTGGCCCGGGGCAGCGCGAGCGCGAAGTTCTTCGGCACGAGCTCTCCGAGGATCATCGAGAGGAAGGTCGCGATGAGCATCGCCACGGTCACCGAGATCGGCGTCGCAGCCGCATCCGGAACACCCCAGGCCTCGAGAAGCGGAGCGAGCAGCTTCGAGATCGCCGGCTCCATCGTGTAACCGGTGAGCAGGGTCGTCAGCGTGATACCCAGCTGGGCCGACGACAGGTGCGTGGAGGTGATCTTCAGTGCCCGGATCGTCAGGCTGAGGCGGGACTCCCCCCTGGCCTGACGGGCTTCGAGTTCCGCACGGTCGAGATTGACCAGAGCGAACTCGCTGGCGACGAAGAGCCCCGTCCCCACGATGAGCAGCAGCCCCACGCCCAACAGCAGGAATTCCATCAGCTGTGACCCTCGATTTCCTCGAGGAGCGGGCGGTGGGGCGATGTACTACAAGAAGGAGGGTCGTCCATGGTGGGCATGATCTTACAGAATGCTGCTGTGCCCGCGCACTGCGTGATCGCCGGATGCGAAACGGCGCCCGACGCAGACGTTTCGGAATCCGTTTGGCATTAGGCTTGATGACTGTTACGCAAGTGCGACCCGGGCGCTGCAGTCGGCGTCGGGGCGCATGTGAGCTTCAGCGACGAAAGAGGGCGATAGAGCGTGTCGAACCAGGTGACCGGCGTCGGTGGCGACGGGGGGTTCGGAGCCAACTCTTGGCTCGTGGACGAGCTTTACGAGCAGTTCAAGAAGGACCGCAACTCGGTCGACAAGGAATGGTGGCCGATCCTCGAGCAGTACACGCCGGATACGGCGGCCCAGCCCGCCGGAACCGCACCCGCTGCTCCCGCGCAGACCGCTCACCCCGTGACTGCGCCGATCCCGGTCATCGGTGCTCAGCCCGTCGCCCGCACGACGGCGAAGCCGGCCGCGCAGGCCCCGATCCCCGCCCAGGCGCCCAAGCGCGAGGCGAAGGACGATGCGCCCGCCGAGGAGGAGACGGTCACACCGCTGCGCGGCATGCCGAAGACCCTCGCGGCGAACATGGACCAGTCGCTGTCGGTCCCGACCGCCACCAGCGTGCGCACCGTGCCGGCGAAGCTGATGATCGACAACCGCATCGTCATCAACAACCACATGTCGCGCACTCGCGGCGGCAAGGTGAGCTTCACTCACCTCATCGGCTGGGCGCTGATCCGCACGCTCAAGGAGTTCCCGAGCCAGAACGTGTTCTACGCCGAGATCGACGGCAAGCCGTCGGTCGTCGCGCCCGCGCACGTCAACCTCGGCATCGCCGTCGACATCCCCAAGCCGGACGGAACCAGGGCGCTGCTCGTGCCGAGCATCAAGCGCGCCGACACGATGACCTTCGGCGAGTACCTCGCCGCGTACGAGGACCTCATCGCACGCGCCCGCGGCAACAAGCTCACCGCCGCCGACTTCGCAGGCACGACGGTCTCGCTGACCAACCCCGGCGGCATCGGCACCGTGCACTCCGTGCCCCGCCTGATGAAGGGCCAGGGCTGCATCATCGGCGCGGGAGCGCTCGACTACCCGGCCGAGTTCCAGGGATCGAGCACGAAGACGCTCACCGAGCTCGGCATCGGCAAGACGATCACGCTGACCAGCACCTACGATCACCGCGTGATCCAGGGCGCCGGCTCCGGCGAGTTCCTCAAGAAGGTGCACGAGCTGCTGATCGGCGAGCGCCACTTCTACGAGGACATCTTCGCGTCACTGCGCATCCCGTACCAGCCGATCCGCTGGAACGCCGACATCGCGGTGGACCTCGCCGAGCGCGTCGACAAGCAGTCCCGTGTGCAGGAGCTCATCAACTCCTACCGCGTGCGCGGCCATCTGATGGCCGACATCGACCCGCTCGAGTACGTGCAGCGCTCGCACCCCGACCTCGAGATCGAGAGCCACGGCCTCACCTTCTGGGATCTCGACCGCGAGTTCGTGACCGGCGGCTTCGGCGGCCGGCGCGTGATGAAACTGCGTGACATCCTCGGCGTGCTGCGCGACTCGTACTGCCGCACGCTCGGCATCGAGTACATGCACATCCAGGATCCCGAGCAGCGCCGGTGGTTCCAGGAGAAGCTCGAGGTCAAGTACGTCAAGCCCGGCCACGACGAGCAGCTGCGGGTGCTCCGCAAGCTGAATGAGGCCGAGGCGTTCGAGACGTTCCTGCAGACCAAGTTCGTCGGGCAGAAGCGATTCTCGCTCGAGGGCGGCGAGTCGCTGATCCCGCTGCTCGACGAGATCCTGCAGGGCGCGGCGACGGCGGGGCTCGACGGAGCGGCGATCGGCATGGCGCACCGCGGCCGCCTCAACGTGCTGACCAACATCGCAGGCAAGACGTATGGTCAGGTCTTCCGCGAGTTCGAGGGGTCTCTGACCCCCGGCAACCAGCGCGGTTCGGGCGATGTCAAGTACCACCTCGGCACCGAGGGCACCTTCGTCGCCGAGGACGGCGCCGAGCTGCCCGTCTACCTCGCGGCGAACCCCTCGCACCTCGAGACCGTCGACGGCGTGCTCGAGGGCATCGTGCGCGCCAAGCAGGACCGCAAGCCGATCGGCACCTTCGCCTGGCTTCCGATCCTCGTGCACGGCGACGCGGCCTTCGCCGGTCAGGGCGTCGTGGTCGAGACCCTGCAGATGTCTCAGCTGCGCGGATACCGCACCGGCGGCACCGTGCACATCGTGGTCAACAACCAGGTCGGCTTCACCACCCTGCCGACGGACTCGCGCACCTCGGTCTACGCCACCGACGTCGCGAAGACGATCCAGGCTCCGGTGTTCCATGTGAACGGCGACGACCCCGAGTCCGTCATCCACGTGGCGCAGCTCGCTTTCGAGTACCGCGAGCGGTTCCACCGCGATGTGGTCATCGACCTGGTCTGCTACCGGCGCCGCGGCCACAACGAGGGCGACGACCCCTCGATGACCCAGCCGCTGATGACCGACCTCATCCAGGCGAAGCGCTCGGTGCGCAAGCTGTACACCGACGGCCTCGTCGGTCGCGGCGACATCACCGAGGAGGAGTACGACCAGGCCAAGGCGGACTTCCAGAACCGCCTCGAGATCGCGTTCGCCGAGACGCACGCGGCCGAGACCGGAGCGACGCCCATCGCACCCGAGCTCGCGCCCGTCGACGAGCAGGTGGGCTCCCCCGAGGTCACCGGGGTTCCCCTCGAGGTGATCCACCTCGTCGGCGACGCCCATGCGAACAAGCCAGACGGCTTCACCGTGCACTCCAAGCTGCAGCAGCAGCTCGACAAGCGCGTGTCGATGAGCCGCGAAGGCGGCATCGACTGGGGCTTCGGCGAGCTGCTGGCCTTCGGGTCGCTGCTCGTCGAGGGGACCCCGGTGCGCCTGGCAGGACAGGACTCGCGTCGCGGCACCTTCGTGCAGCGTCACGCCGTGCTGCACGACCGCCTGAACGGTCAGGAGTGGCTGCCGCTGGCCAACCTCTCCGACAGCCAGGGCCGCTTCTTCGTGTACGACTCGCTGCTCAGCGAGTACGCCGCGCTCGGGTTCGAGTACGGCTACTCGGTCGAGAACCCCGAGGCGCTCGTGCTGTGGGAGGCCCAGTTCGGCGACTTCGCCAATGGCGCCCAGTCGGTCATCGACGAGTACATCTCCGCCGCCGAGCAGAAGTGGGGCCAGCAGTCCAGCGTGGTCATGCTGCTGCCGCACGGCTACGAAGGCCAGGGCCCCGACCACTCGTCGGCGCGCATGGAGCGATTCCTGCAGCTGTGCGCGCAGGAGAACATGATCGTCGCGCGTCCGTCGACCCCTGCTTCCCACTTCCACCTGCTACGTCGCCAGGCCTACGCCCGCCCGCGCAAGCCGCTGATCGTCTTCACGCCCAAGGCGATGCTGCGTCTGCGCGGCGCGACGAGCGAGGTGGAGGAGTTCACGCGGGGTCGCTTCGAGCCGGTCATCGACGACGACCGCGGCCTCGACCGCGGCGCCGTCAAGCGCGTCCTCGTGCACTCAGGCAAGATCCACTGGGATCTGCGCAGCGAGCTCGAGAAGAACCCGAACCCCGAGATCGCGCTGGTGCGGCTGGAGCAGCTGTACCCGACGCCGATCGACGAGCTGAAGGCGATCACCGACTCCTACCCGAACGCCGAGCTGGTATGGGTGCAGGACGAGCCCGAGAACCAGGGTGCATGGCCCTTCCTGGCGCTGCAGTTCGCCGATGTTCCCGGCGACCGCCAGTTCCACGCCGTGACGCGTCCTGCCGCCGCCTCTCCCGCGACCGGCTCGTCGAAGGTTCACGCCGCCGAGCAGGTGGCCCTGCTGAAGACGGCACTGACCGTCGGCTGACCGGACACCGCTCGACCGCCGCTCCTCCTCGTGAGGGGCGGCGGTTCGGTGTCTCGGGCCGGAGAGGCTCGCCGTCTGGGCTCCCCGGACGCGTTCCCGGGGGCGGGACGTCCTCCGGGAAGTCAGCTCGTACTGCGCCGTCGCAGCAGCTGCACGGTCCAGGCCGTGAGGGCCAGGGCGGCGGGCACGATGAGGGCGATCCCCGCGAGGGGCAGGAGCGCCACGGTCAGCACGACGGCGATCGACGCGAAGCGGTGACCCGCCGTGCCCCGAGGCAGCAGGCGCACGGCCGCGATCATCCCGACCACGTAGATCGCGACCATGCTCGCGGTGTGCACGAGGATGAACGGCTGCAGATCCCCGCCCGTCGCCAGGGCGGCTCCGAAGTAGAGCGCCACCACGCCGCCGGTCAGCAGCAGGGCTCGGCGAGGAACCCGGCCGTTCTCGACGCCCTTGGCGAAGAAGGCGGGCAGATCACCCGCGGCGGCGAGGGATGCGCCCAGCTTCGCGAATGCGGCGAGATAGACGTTCATCACTCCGAGGGCGACGATGCCGGCAGCGCCTCCGATCAGTGCCGGCGCGGCAGGCAGATCACCCGTTCTGGCCAGCTCGAGGAGGACCACGTCTCCCTCCCCCGCGCGGTCGCCCAGCGCTCCGACGGTGACGACCTGCAGCACGAGGTATGCGGCGCCCGAGACCACAAGGGTCACCGCGGTCGCGATCGGGATGGTGCGATCCGGCCTGCGGAACTCGCCCGAGATGTGCGTCCCGACCTCCCAGCCGGCGAACGCCCAGACGAACATGACGATGGCGGTGCCGACACCTCCCCAGCCGTGAGGCAGGAACGGCTGGAAGTTCGCGGGCTCGACCGCCGGCGCGGCGAGGGCTGTCACCGTCACGACGACCGCCATGAGCAGCGCGGTGAGCCCGAGCTGGAGCCAGCCGGCGGTCCGGACGCCGAAGAGGTTCGAGATGAAGGGCAGCGTCAGGAATCCCAGCGCGATCACCGGGACCGCGGCATCGTCGATGCCGACCACGATCGAGATGTACCGCGCACCGAGGAGGGCCACCACGGCTCCCCCGGCGGCGACGCCGAAGAGGAACCAGTATCCCGCGGCACGGGCCGCGATCGGCCCGAGTGCGCGTCTCGCATAGGCGGCGACGCCGCCGGGGTCGGGATGCCTGGCGGCCAGCGCCGCGAAGGCCCCGCGAGCGGGATCGCCAGCAGCGTGACCGCGAGGACCGACACGATGCTGGCCGGGCCCGCCGTGCGCGCGGCGAGTCCAGGCAGGACGAGCAGACCCGTGCCGAGCACCGACGCGAGGTACAGCGCCATCCCCGGCAGGAGCCCGAGCCCGCCACCTGGCTGCTCGTCGCGATGGGGGCGGAACAGCGCGGATTCCCTGGAGCTCACCCGATCACGCTAGAGCCCGGCGCAGCTCTCGGCTGCGGCGTGGCGGGGCGCCTGGCCGGATTGGCGGTAATGCTCCGCAGATCGACCGGATCCCGTCGTTCGCGCGGAACATATCCCGAGCGCGGCGCCGCGTTCAGTACCAGATTCCGAGATGGGGCGCGGGCTGCGTGCTGAACGCAGCCGACAGCGCGGCTGCGGCCGCGGCGTCGCCGTCGATGCGTCCTGCTGCGGCGAGCTGGGCCGCAGGCACTCCACCGGCGTACACGGCCGAGAGCTCGGCCACGCCGAGGCTGATGTCGTGGTCGGCGTCGGTCGACTCGACCGAGCATCGTCCCGCGGCGTCGACGCGCACCCGCCAGGTGCCATGGGCGAATCCGAGCTGGTCGGTGACGCGGAGCACGAGGTCGAGCGGCCCACTGTATGTGCGCGCCGTCAACGCGGCCGGAACGTCGAGCACGCGCAGCCAGCCGTGGTCGTGCACCTCGGTCTTCACGGCGCGCGGATCGGCGACCAGCCAGGGCAGCGGGTCGTCGATCGGGCGCAGATCGACGACCGCGCTGGTGACGAGATCATGCTGGACGACGAACTGCCAGATGGCGCGCAGCGCCTCGTCCGAGGTCGTGATGATGGTGCGGATGCGCATCTCGGAGCGGAATGCCCCGGGCTGCTCGGCGAGGGTGTAGGCCATCGCCCCCTGCACGACGCCGTCTGCGTCGGTGAAGCGAACGCCGCGCACGGCGGCCGCCTCCTTGTCTCCCTCCGACAGCCCCGACATCCGCATCCATCGTCCGCGCCAGCCGGAGATCTGCCCGGATCGCGTCCCCCTGGTCGCCTCGTGCAGGCGCTCCAGATCGTCGGTCAGGGTCTGCTTGTCGACGTAGGCGATCCGACCGGCCGTCACCGGTCGTCCCGACCAGCCGGCGCGCGCCGTGTCGATCGTGAAGCGCACTACCGGCACTGCAGGCCCGAAGCCGTAGCGGCCGTAGATCGTCGCCTCGGTCACAGTGAGTCCCGCGACCGGCACCCCTGCGGTCGCGGCCGCGCGCAGCTCGCCTTCGAGAAGGTTGCGCGCGATGCCGCGACGGCGATGGGTGCCGGCGACGGTGACCGAGCTGATCGCCCACATGTCGACCTCGCCGCCCGGCAGGGTGAGGGGCGCGATCCAGCTGTTCACGGTCGCGACCGGCCAGTCGCCAGCCGCCTCGTCGAACACCCCGATGTTGCGACGCGTACGCATCGTCTCTCGCATCTGCGTCAGCTGAGCCCCGGTCGGCTCCTCGTCGAGGAATCCGCGCGCGTCTGCACGGAGGAAGGCCTCGCCATCGGCGGCGTCATCCATGTCGACGATGCGGTAACGCAGCCCGCTCTCGCTCAGACGCTGCTCCGATAGAGGATCGACGGGCACCGCATTCTGATTCACGGCGGTCATGAACCCACCCTATGCGCCGGGTCGGGCACCGGGCGGTCTGCGGCTCAGTGTGCGGCCTGAGCGGCGCGCAGCCGCGCCATCACCTGATCGCGCAGCTCCTCGGGAGCGGTCTCCTTGCAGGCGCGCGCGACGACCTCGGTGAGGGTCTTCGCGACCAGCGCCTCATCCTTGCACGATTCGCAGTTCTCGAGGTGCTCGCGGATCTCGGTGTGGCCGGTGCGGCACACCTCGTTGCGGAGATACTCCTCCAGATCCCGGCGCGCCTTCTCGCAGCCGCAGTCGCTCATTTCCTGCTCCTCGGTTCGGCCGCCCGGATTCCCCGTTCAGCGGCGTAGTCGGCCAGCAGCTCGCGGAGCATTCGCCTGCCACGGTGCAGGCGGCTCATCACGGTGCCGATGGGGGTCTTCATGATGTCGGCGATCTCCTGATAGGAGAATCCCTCGACATCGGCGAGGTAGACCGCGAGACGGAAGTCCTCGGGCACCTCCTGCAGCGCGTCCTTCACGACCGATGCGGGCATCCGGTCGATCGCCTCCGCCTCCGCGGAGCGGCTGTGCGATGCGGTGGTCGACTCGGCCCCGCCCAGCTGCCAGTCCTCGAGCTCATCGATCGTGCCCTGGAACGGCTCGCGCTGCCGCTTGCGGTAGATGTTGATGTACGTGTTGGTGAGGATGCGGTACAGCCAGGCCTTCAGGTTGGTGCCCTGGGAGAAGGTCGACCACGCTCCGTAGGCCTTCACGAATGTCTCCTGCACGAGGTCAGCGGCATCCGCGGGGTTGCGCGTCATGCGCATGGCCGCCGCGTAGAGCTGGTCCATGAAGGGGATCGCCTGCTCCTCGAAGTCGCGTCGAGGATCGCTGGAAGCTGTCTCGTCCATCACGGGCCAGTCTAGGCGGGAGAGCATGTCGACATCGGTGTCGTCGATGCGGTCGATCAGGGCGGTCGACGTCATGCGTCTTCTCCTCTCCGTCTGTCGCGGGCTTCACTAGGCTTAGAACCGATGAGCACTGAACGGTATTCCCCCGCCCCCGCTCGAGGCAGCTACCTCGCGCCGGACGTCGACCATGCTGTGCACGCGTCCGTCACGATCCCCGGCTCGAAGTCGCTCACCAACCGCGAACTGGTGATAGCGGCGATCGCCGACGGTCCAGGTCGCCTCATCCGTCCGCTGCACTCCGACGACTCGCGGCGCATGGTCGACGCGCTTCGCCTGCTGGGCGTCGGCATCGAGGAGGCACCCTCCGACGGCGAGTTCGGACCCGACCTCGTGGTCACGCCGGCGCACCTGCGCGGCGGAGTGACCATCGACTGCGGCCAGGCGGGCACCGTGATGCGCTTCATCGCTCCGCTCGCCGGTCTCGCCGACGACGAGATCCACCTCACCGCGCACGAGAGCGCGCTGCATCGCCCGATGGGCGCACTGATCACCGGGCTGCGCGACCTCGGCGTCGACATCGACGACGAGGGCACCTGGTCGCTTCCGTTCACCGTGCGCGGGCACGGGCGCATCCGCGGGGGACGCGTCGAGATCGACGCCTCAGGCTCCAGCCAGTTCGTGTCGGGGCTGCTTCTCGCAGCACCCCGTTTCGACGTGGGTCTTCACCTCGTGCACACCGGCGATCGGCTGCCGAGCCTGCCGCACATCGACATGACCATCGAGTCGCTCAGCCGTCGCGGCATCCGCATCGAACGACCCGCCACCGGCGAGTGGCTGGTCGAGGCGGGCGTCCCGCGGGCCAAGGACGTCGCGATCGAACCCGACCTCTCCAACGCCGCCCCCTTCCTCGCCGCAGCACTGGTGACCGGCGGCGAGGTCACCATCACGGGCTGGCCGCTGCACTCCACCCAGCCCGGCGCCCTGCTGCCCGATATCCTGCACGCACTCGGCGGGCACACCAGCCGCCACGGCGGCGCACTCACCGTGCGGGCCGGGGACGGCATCCGCGGGCTCGACATCGACCTGTCGGCGGCGAGCGAGCTGACGCCGACGATCGTCGGGCTGGCCGCCTTCGCCGATGGTCCGACCACCATCCGCGGAGTCGGACACATCCGCATGCACGAGACAGATCGCATCTCGGCCCTGGTGAACAACCTGCGCGCGCTCGGCGGAGATGCCGAGGAGCTCTCGGACGGCCTGAGGATCACGCCCCGTCCGCTTCACGGTGGCGTGTGGCCCGCGCATCACGACCACCGGATGGCCACCACGGGCGCCCTGATCGGCTTGCGCGTGCCCGGTGTGGAGATCGACGACATCGGCACCACGGCGAAGACCTTGCCCGAGTTCACGATGCTGTGGGAGCGGATGCTGAAGGGCGCCATCGCGTGAGCTGGCTCGGCGACGACGACGACCTCGACGAACTCGAGGAGTTCGACGAGAGCCGCATCCGCACCCGCCCGAACCCGAAGGCCAACCGGCCGCGCACGAAGCGCAGGCCCGCCCACGACGATGCTGAGATCGGCCGCATCCTCGGCGTCGATCGCGGCAGGTACAGCGTGCTGCTGGGCGAGGACACCCCCGACGAGCGCATGGTGACTGCGGCCAGGGCCCGCGAGCTGCGCCGCACCCCGATCGTCACCGGCGACCTCGCGCGCGTCGTCGGCGACCGCTCGGGCGACGAGGGCACCCTCGCTCGCATCGTCGGCATCGTCGAGCGCACCTCGCTGCTGCGCCGCAGCGCCGATGACACCGACCAGGTCGAGCGGGTCATCGTCGCGAACGCGGATCAGATGCTCATCGTCGTCGCCGCAGCCGACCCCGAGCCTCGCGCTCGTCTTGTCGACCGTTATCTCGTGGCCGCGCTCGATGCGGGCATCCGTCCGCTGCTCGTCGTGACGAAGACCGACCTCGCCGATCCGGCCGAGTTCCTCTCGCACTTCGACGGGCTCGAGCTGACGGTCTTCACCAGCGCGCGGGGAAGGATGCCGGTCGACGAGATCGGCGAGGCGCTGGTGGGCCACTCGACGGTGTTCGTCGGCCACTCCGGCGTGGGGAAGTCGACGCTCGTCAACGCACTGGTGCCCGACGCTCGGCGCGCGACCGGGCACGTCAACGAAGTCACCGGCCGCGGCCGGCACACCTCCTCGTCGACCGTGTCGCTGCGCTACACGGGGCAGGACGGCGGCGGATGGGTGATCGACACCCCCGGCGTCCGCTCGTTCGGACTCGGTCACGTCGATCCGGCCAACATCCTGACGGCCTACACGGAGCTCGCCGAGATCGCCGCGGACTGCCCTCGTGGATGCACGCATCTGCCCGATGCCGAGGACTGCGCGCTGAACGAGGCAGCCGCCGACGGCACGCTCAGCGAGACCGGCAGGGGGCGTCTCGAATCGCTGCAGAGGCTGCTGGCCACCTTCGCCGGATAGGCTGGAGGGGTGACGACACGCCTGGAACCCGGTACCTCCGCCCCCGACTTCTCGCTGCTCGATCAGGACGGACGATCCGTCTCCCTCGCAGATCTGCGCGGGCAGAAGGTCATCCTCTACTTCTACCCGGCGGCGATGACTCCCGGGTGCACGACGCAGGCGTGCGACTTCCGCGACAGCATCGCGTCCCTGCAGGGAGCCGGATACACCGTCGTCGGCGTCTCCCGTGACGAGCCCGAGAAGCTCAAGGCCTTCCGCGAACGCGACGGACTCACCTTCACCCTGCTCAGCGACCCGGAACACGCCGTGCACTCGGCGTACGGCGTATGGGGCGAGAAGATGAACTACGGCAAGGTCATCGAGGGCGTCATCCGCTCGACTTTCGTCATCGACGAGCACGGCGCGGTCTCGCTCGCGCAGTACAACGTGAAGGCGACCGGGCATGTCGCCCGCCTGCGCAAGGCGCTCGGCGTCGACGCCTGAACGTCAGACGCCGTCGCGAGGATCGTCTTCGCGGCGCAGCCGCGGGTCGGATGCGCCGTCGCGCCGCGTCGCGCTGATCAGCAGCACCAGCCCGATCAGCGCGGTGCCGCCGACGCCCAGCGTGAACAGCCACACCTTGGGCTCGATGCTCAGGGACGCCAGCCCGAGCGCGACGCCGAGCACCTGGAACACCACTCCCCCGAGCGCGCCCATGAGGCACGTCGCAGGGTGCCCCACGAGAACGCGCCGAGTGCCGCTGCGGCGAGCAGGGTGAGCACGATGAGCGCTATGCCGCCGATGTCCGACGACGTCTGACCCGCCCCGAGCGCGGAGATCTCGATGAGACCCACCACCCCGAGCGCGACGGCCTCGAGGGCCAGGACGATGGCTGCGGCGAAGGTCGGACCGGACGGGCGCACTCGGGCTCCTCTCAAGAGCTGTCAGAAAACCCTTGATTTCAGTTTATTTCTGTAACACAATAGTCAAAGCCATGTGCTCCCACATCGGAGTGGGGCGGGCGAGAGCCCGTATCACCAGGGTAGCCGACCCCGATCCGCTACCCGATCTGCGCGCCGCATCGACGGCGCCCCGCACCGAAACACCAATTTCTGAGGAGCCCCTGTATGGACTGGCGCGACAAAGCAGCCTGCCTGACCGTCGACCCCGAGCTGTTCTTCCCCGTCGGGAACACCGGACCGGCCGTCGACCAGATCGAGAAGGCCAAGGCCGTGTGCGCCACCTGCACCGTCACCGAGATCTGCCTGCAGTACGCCCTCGAGTCCGGTCAGGATTCGGGCGTGTGGGGCGGGCTCTCCGAAGACGAGCGTCGCGCGCTCAAGCGCCGCGCCGCTCGTGCCCGTCGCGCAGGCTGACGCGCGCACGAGCTCGCGCTCGCGCACGAACGAGAAGCGCCGGTCCCCCTCGGGGGCGACCGGCGCTTCGTGCATCTGCGCGTGCGGGCCTCAGATGGAGATCCACCGCATGGGGATCTCTATCACGACCTCGGTCCCCTCCCCTTCAGCGCCCTTCCACTCGATGCTGCCGCTCAGCTCGCCCTGGATCAGGGTGCGCACGATCTGCGTGCCGAGGCCCTGACCGACCCGACCCTCCGGGAGCCCGTGGCCGCTGTCGGCGACCGTCACCCGCAGCAGCTCGGAGGTTCGAGTCGCCTCGATGCGGACGATCCCCTCCTGGCCGGCGAGGCCGTGCTCGACCGCGTTCGTGACCACCTCTGTGAGAGCCAGCGCCAGTGGTGTCGCGTACTCGCTCGGCAGCACGCCGAAGCGTCCTTCGAGCTGCGTCCTCGCGCGGGTGTTGGGCGCGGCGGCGACCTCGGCCACCAGCTTGAGAACCCGGTCGAAGACCTCGTCGAAGTCGACCGTCTGCGCGAGCCCGCTCGCGAGCGTGTCGTGCACGACGGCGATCGACTCGACCCGGCGCATCGCCTGGGTCAGCGCGTCACGTGCTTCGTCGGAGTGCGTGCGACGCGCCTGGATGCGCAGCAGCGAGGCGACGGTCTGCAGGTTGTTCTTCACCCGGTGGTGGATCTCGCGGATCGTGGCGTCCTTGGTGATCAGCTCCTGCTCCTGATGACGCAGCTCCGACACGTCGCGGCACAGCACGATGGCGCCGATCCTGGTGCCGTGATCCTTCAGGGGGATGGCCCGAAGCGACACGGTGACGCCCCTGGCCTCCATGTCGGTGCGCCACGGCGCTCGCCCGGTGACGACCACGGGCAGCGATTCGTCGACCTGACGTGACGGCGGCACCAGCCGGGTGGTGACCTCGGCGAGCGACTCCCCCTCGAGCTCGTCGTCGAACCCCATCCGGTTGAAGGCGGAGAGCGCGTTCGGGCTCGCGAAGGTGGTGATGCCGTCGACGTCGAGGCGGATCAGCCCGTCGGACGCGCGGGGCGCACCCCGGCGCGGGGCGGTGGGAGCAGCGAGGTCGGGGAACTCACCCGAGGTGATCATCTGGAACAGGTCGTTCGCGCATTCGTCGAAGCTGATCTGCTGGCGAGACGGCATCCGGACCTCGCCGAGGTTCGTGTGCCGTGTGAGGACGCCGATGACGCGGCCCTCGTCCTTGCCCTCCCGTCGGCGGATAGGGACCGCGCGCACCCGTGTGGGGGTCTCCTCGAACCAGTCGGGAGAGGAGGAGTCGACGATAGCGCCCGACTCGAACGCGGACTGCACCTGGGTGCGCCACTGCGGGCGCACCTTCTCTCCGACCAGGTCCCGGTAGAAGAGCGTCGCGGCTCCGCTCGGCCGTGAGTGGGTGACCGCGATGAACGACCCGTCGGATGTCTTGATCCAGATCACCATGTCGGCGGATGAGAGATCCGCCAGCAGCTGGCCGTCGCCGGCCAGACGATGAAGCCATTCGACGTCGGCGTCGGTGAGGAGCCCCTGGGCGTGGACGAGGTCGCTGAGTGTTGACACGGATTCAGCCTACTGGGGCGGTAGCCACGGGCTTCCGCAGCGACGGGGTGCACTCAGAGGATGGCGAGTGAGCTCGCGCGCCATCGGCTGTCGAAGCCCTCGAGGCGGATCGCGACGGCACGTGTCCGTCCCGGTCCCGCCACGACGACCACCGCTTCGATGACGTTGTCGACCGGGGCGCTCTCACGAATCGAGAGGATCTGGAAGCTCGGCCGCGTGGGTGCCTGATTGCGTGCGCTCCTGGCGCGCGCCGACAGATTCGCCCTGGTCACGAGCGCGCGGAACGCGTCTTCGCTGAACCAGCGGGCCAGCTGGTCGACCTCGCGCACACCGGCGAGGACCTCCAGTGCGCCATGCGTGAGGCTGCGCAGCAGCGGCACCGGATCGGGCAGCTCCGCAGCGGACGTCGGTTGCGGAGCGAAGTACTCGTTCAACGTGGTCGTCGTCATTCCCCGATCCCCCCGGCTCGTGGTGCCCGCCCTTCTTCGCGGCGAACCCCACGAAAGTAGCACACGGCGCCGAACCCGCTCGAAGACCATCCGCCGGCCTGTGGATAACCGGCGCGGGCGCGCATCCTCCTCCTCTACTGTCGAGGCGTGGAATGGGAGCATCTCTTCGACGACCTCGAGGGTCAGCTCGCGGCCGAATGGGAATCGGAGCGCGCGGCACTCGATGCCGAGTCCGAGCGACTGCGCATCGCGAAGCTGACCCTGCGGGATCGCCTGCGCGCGATGAGCGGCGCCAGGGCCGTGCTGGAGCTGCACGGAGGCGAGCGGTGGGACGCCGTGCTGCGTGTCACGGGGGCGGACTGGGTCGGCGCCAGCGCCGGCGACGACCCCCGGCTGCGCATCGCGCCGCTGACCGCGATCGAGTCGCTCGCCGTCGACCACGGAACGCTGCTCGACAGCCTCGCCCCCGACGCACCCGATGACGGCCTGACTGCGCGGATGACTCTCGGCTTCGTCATGCGCGACCTCGCGCGACGCCGCGTTCCCGTGACCGTCGGCACGCGCTCCGGAGACCCCCGCCACGGCACGATCGACCGCGCCGGCGCCGATCATCTCGACCTCGCGCTGCACGATCCGAATGAGGCGCGCAGGCTCCGATCGGTGCGCGGATTCCGCAGCATCCCGTTCGCCGCGCTCAGCTGGGTGAGGGTCGAAGACGCCTCGGCTGCACTATGAAGGGCGGGTCAGTCGCGCCTCAGCGGCGTCGTGCCCCAGACCTCGGGGAAGCTCGCCTCGTTGGACTGCCGCCACAGGGCCATCCGCCGCGACTCCTCGGACTGAGCATCGAGATACTCGGCGAGGCTCGAGTACTCGACCCGCCAGCGCGGCGGCGATCCCAGCTGGGATCCGCGCAGGCGACCATCGTGGACGAGGGCGATGACCTCGTCGACCTCGATGCCGAGCAGCTCCGCGACCTGCGCGGGAGAGAGGAAGCGCGGTTCGGCTCCGGATGCATCTGGCATGCCAGCATTCTCCTCTGTCTGCGGCGCAAAAGCACGGCCGAAACGGCGGCTGTGGAAAACTCCGGCGAGGACCGCCGTCTTCTGTGACGATGTGTGCATGACGCGCTTCCGTGCCCACCGCCCGCTGTTCGGCGACCTGCGATTCGTGATCGGCGTCGTGCTCGTGCTCGCCTCCATCGCCGGCGTGTGGCTCCTGGTGTCGTCGTCGCGTCAGACCGTCCCGGTTCTTCAGGCGACGCGGACGGTGCTGCCGGGTGAGCGGATCAGCTCGGCTGAGCTTCAGGTCGTGGACGTGGGGCTGGGGCCGCTCGCCGACGCCTACCTCGCCCCGCAGAGCCTGGAATCGGGGGCCGTCGCCGTCCGCGCCCTCGCGGCCGGCGAGCTGGTGCCCCTCGCCGCCGTCGGCGATGCGGAGGATCTGCGAACCACGTCCGTCGTGATCAGCAGCACCGCACTCCCGGCCGACGTCGCCCCCGGTACGGCCGTCGAGGTGTGGCACGCCCCGCCGCTCGAGGACGGACGCGCGTTCGAGGAGCCGCGGATCCTCGTGGGCGACGCGGTGGTGGCCGACGTGGCCGAGGAGGAGGGGATGCTCGCGGGCGCACGCATCGACGTCGAGGTCGTCGTCGACAGGGCCGACGTGGCGGACGTGCTCGCGGCGATCACCGGCGGGGATGCCATCTCGCTCGTTCCCACCCTGGCGGGCTCATGACCGATCTGATCATCGTCGACGTCGGCGGCGCCGTCGGCATGCTGGCGACCGACCTCGAACTCGAGGGGGCGCGGGTGACGATCGTGGCGCCGACGGCCCTGCCCGACCTCGCGCTCGACGGCGTGGATGCGCTGCTCGTCCCGCCGACTCGCTCGCTCCTCACAGCCGCGCTGGTCAGCGCCTGCGATCGAGCCGGGGTGCGCCTCGTGCCGATCGGCTCGGACGGCTCCCGCATCACCTCTCGCTTCGGCCTGCCCGAGCCGATCCCACTCGACACCCCCGCCTCGCAGGTGCTGGCCGCGATCGCCGCGGTGGGAGGCGTCGCGGCATCCACCGGATCCGACCGCCCGCCCCGCGTTCTCGCCGTGTGGGGTCCGGAGGGTGCGCCCGGCCGCACCACACTCGCCATCGAGCTGGCCGTGGAGCTGACCAGGGCAGGGCGCAGGACCGCACTGGTGGATGCCGACAGCGTCGCGCCGTCTGTGGCGCTGCAGCTGGGGCTGGGCGACGAGTCGCCCGGGCTCGCCGCCGCGTGCCGGCGAGCGCAGCTCGGAAGCCTCGACGCGGCGGAGCTGGCGCGGCTCGCGGTGCCGGTGGAGACGTCGGCGGGACCGCTCGACGTGCTCGTCGGACTCAACCGGCCGAACCGGTGGCCCGAGCTGGCGCCTGCTCGGCTGCGCACCGTTCTCGCCGTCGCGCGCGGATGGCAGGACGAGATCGTCGTCGACGTCGCGGCGGCGTTCGATGAGGACGACGACCAGCTGGGCCCGGATGCCCCGCAGCGCCACGCCGCCACGTCCGCAGCGCTGCGAGAGGCCGACGCCGTGATCGCCGTGCTCAGCGCCGACCCGCTGGGGGTCAGCCGCTTCCTCCGGGGGTACGCAGAGCTGCGCCACCTCGTGGGGGACGCCCCCGTGACGGTCGTGGCCAACCGAGTGAGGCCCGGCCCGCTCGGCATAGACGCCAGAGGCCAGATCCGACGCACCCTGAGTCGCTTCGCCGGCATCGAGGATGTCGCCTTCGTGCCGCATGATCAGCGCTCCGCCGATGCCGCTGCGCTGCACGCGAGAGCGATCGCCGACGTCTCGCCGCGCTCTCAGCTCGTGGGCGCGGTGCGGCGGGTGGCCGCGGGCCTCGGCGCCCGAGCCGAGGTCACCGCCGGCAGCTCGACAGTCACTGCCGGTAGCTCGAGAGGAAGTTCCCGAGTCGCTCGACGGCCTCGCTGAGCACACGCGCCTCGGGCAGCGTGACCACCCGGAGGTGGTCCGGCGTCGCCCAGTTGAACCCGGTGCCCTGCACGAGCAGGATCTTCTCGGACACGAGGAGGTCGTACACCAGCTTCTCGTCGTCGCGGATCTCGTGCACCTCGGGTCGAGCCGAGGGAACGCGTAGAGCGCACCCTCCGGCTTCACGCAGCTCACTCCGGGGATGGCC
The DNA here is from genome assembly GCF_014084045.1 of Microbacterium esteraromaticum. Taxonomy (NCBI): domain Bacteria; kingdom Bacillati; phylum Actinomycetota; class Actinomycetes; order Micrococcales; family Microbacteriaceae; genus Microbacterium; species Microbacterium esteraromaticum. Next base: position 2,463,559 of record NZ_CP043732.1, on the reverse strand, counting down.
TCGAGCCCGGTCCAGGCGATGTCGCGCTGCTCGTGAAGGCGCCCGGTCGGCGCGATCAGCGCATCGATCGACTGCACTCCCCCAGAGCCGCCTGCACGGCGTACTGCGCGGGGACGTTCGGGCACAGGCGAGTGGACGCCAGCAGCGTGATGCCCTCGAGGAATCCTCGTGCGTGCGACTTCGGGCCGGTGACGACCAGCCATCCGGAGCGGTAGCCGGCGACCCGGTAGGTCTTGGACAGCCCGTTGAAGGTGAGGCAGAGCAGATCGGGCGCGAGAGTGGCGGTCGGGATGTGCTGCGCGTCGTCGAACAGGATGCGATCGTAGATCTCGTCAGAGAGCAGCAGCAGCTCGTTCTCGCGGGCGATCTGCACGAGTCCCTCGAGCACCTCCCGCGAGTACACCGCGCCGGTGGGGTTGTTCGGGTTGATGATGACGATCGCCTTGGTGCGCGGCGTCACCTTCGAGCGCACGTCCTCGAGGTCAGGCTGCCAGCCGTTCTCCTCGTCGCAGATGTAGTGCACGGGCGTTCCGCCCGCGAGCGAGGTCATCGCCGTCCACAGCGGGTAGTCCGGCGCAGGGATCAGCACCTCGTCGCCCTCATCGAGCAGGGCCTGCATGACCATCGTGATCAGCTCGGAGACGCCGTTGCCGAGGAAGACGTCGTCGGGGTCGAAGCGCGGGAAGCCCTCGACCTCCTCGTAGCGGCTGACGACTGCGCGTCGGGCCGTGATCACACCCTTGCTGTCGCTGTACCCGTGGGCCGTCGGCAGGGCGGCCAGCATGTCGCGCACGATCTGGTGCGGGGCCTCGAAGCCGAAGGTGGCGGGGTTGCCCGTGTTCAGCTTGAGGATTTGGTGGCCCTCGGCCTCGAGACGGGCCGCCTCGAGAAGAGCCTTGCCCCGGATCTCGTAGAGGACGTTCCTCAGCTTCGACGACTGGTCAAGGGTGCGGCGGGTCATCTCGCAAGGATACCGGGGCGGCGTGCAGCGATGCCGCATGCGACAGCCGCTCGCGGCGGCTGCTGTCGACGTGAGCGTAGGCGAGTTCGCTCGCCCTGTCGCCGTCCCTGTCGCGGATCGCCTCGAACAGGGCGACATGCTCGTCGGCGATGTGCACCAGGTCGTCGTGCTGCACGAGCGACCAGCGCAGCCTGCTGCGGATGCTCTGCATGAGCGCCATGAGCAGTCTGTTGTCCGCCAGCTCGACGACGATCTCATGGAAGTCCGCGGCGGCACGGCGGGAGACGATCGGGTCGTCCTGCGCCGCGCTGTCCTGCTCCTCGTGCAGAGCCAGCTGAAGCCTGTCCAGACCGTCTCGCCGATGGCGCTCCGCCGCGAGCCGGAAGGCCATCGGCTCCAGCACCTGGCGCACCTCGTCGAGATCGGCGAGGTCTGCAGCCGTGAACTCCCGGACGATCGCCCAGGTGCGAGGACGCAGCTCGACGAGCCCCTCGGCCTCGAGCACCTTGAGCGCGTCGCGCACCGGGACACGGCTCACGCCGAACTCGCTGGCGAGATCGCGTTCGATCAGCTTGCTGCCGGGTTCGCGGACCCCGTCGAGGATGGCGTCGCGCAGCCACGACGCGACCCTGCCGGATTCCAGTCCGCGGTCGTCTGCTCTGCTCACAGGTTCATCCTCGCACCTCACGTGCTCGGATCGGGTCAGGCGGACTTCGTCGGGGCGCTCTCGACCCAGCGGATCCCCTCCTTGAGGGTCGGCACGATCTCGGTGCCGATGCGACGCGCCAGCAGGTCGTCGAGACGGTCGAGCGGCCCGATCAGGGCGCGACCGCCCGCACGAGCGACGCGGATGGCTGCGTCGATCTTGGGCTGCATGGACCCCTCGGCAAACGTCATCGCGGCGACAGCGTCTGCCGACGCGGTGTGGATGTCACGCTGCTCGGGTGTGCCCCAGTTCTCGCTGACGTAGTCGCCGTCGGTGAGCATGATGAGGACGTCCGCGCCGATGTCGGCCGCGAGCGCTGCCGACGCGAGGTCCTTGTCGACCACGGCCTGCACGCCCACATGACGCCCCTTCGAGTCGATGCGAACGGGGACACCGCCACCGCCGACGCAGACGGCGAGACTGCCGGCCTCGAGCAGTCGGCGGATCAGCGGCGCCTGGACGATCGACAGCGGATCGGGCGACGGGACGACGCGCCGGAACGCGTTGCCGTCCTTGGCGATGGTCCAGCGGTACTCGGCAGCCGCCTCGGCGGCGTCGTGCGCCGAGTACTGCGGGCCGATGAGCTTGGTGGGGCGCTCGAACGCGGGATCGGACTCGTCGACCACCGTGGTGGTGATGATGCCGGCCACTTCGCGTGCGCCGTTCAGCGCGTTGGAGAGCTCCTGCTGCACGACGTATCCGATCATGCCCTGGGTCTCTGCGCCGAGGATGTCGAGCGGGTAGGCGGCCACGTCCTGGTAGGCGAGGTTCTGCAGCGCCAGCAGACCGACCTGGGGGCCGTTGCCGTGCGTGATGACCATCTCGTTCTCGCTCGCCAGGGCGGCGAGGGCCTCGCAGGTGGAGCGGACGTTGGCCCGCAGGTATTCGGCGGTCATCGGCTCGCCACGACGTGCGAGGGCGTTTCCACCCAGTGCCACCACGATGCGCATTCTGTCTCCCTTGTTGAGGCTGAGCTGGTACTCCAGATTCATGGATGGTATTCCATTTGCACAAATGGTATACCTATACCGAAGACATTTCACAGCATCCGTCCGACTGTCACCACGGGCGGCCCGGATGCCTCGGAGAGAAGACGATGACCCCCGTCGCCACCCCTGTCGCGCTTCGCGCGCACACCTGGGATGCTGCGCTTGAGGAGACGCTCTCAGGCGGCAGCGATGCCCCCGCCGTCGGCGTCGCCGTGCACTCCGTGCACCGGAGCGTGGTCAACATCCGTCGAGGGGCCGCGCTCATCGCACTCGCTCATGAGCGCCTGGACGACGCGCCCTGGACCGTCCGCATCTCCGAGCGGGACTGGCCGGCCGTCGCATCCGCACGGGCAGGCGACGATGTGCTCCTCGCCGACGATGCCGTCGTGCTGCGTCCCGCGGACGACGAGGTTCGCATCGTCCTCGACCCTCGCGACCGCCGCGTGCTCGGCGCCACCACGGGCATCCCCTCGACCGACTCGCTCCGCGGCGCCTGCGCCGTGCTGGACGCCGTGCCCTCCCCCGCCGCCACGACGCCATTCGGCGCTCTCGCGGCCGACGCCCTCGCGGCAGGCATCCACCGACTGCAGGCCTCGGCCCGAGAACTGATCGCGACGGATGCACCCGACGCCGCCGACGCGACCGCCGCGGCCGCCGAGCGGCTTCTCGGGCTGGGCGAGGGGCTGACGCCGTCAGGCGACGACGTGCTCACCGGTCTCGCATTCGTCGCCGCGCATCCCGGATTCGGGCTGAGCACGCTGCTCGCTCCTCTGCGCGCCGCCGCCGCGACCGCCCACCGCCGCACGACCCAGCTGAGCGAGGTCACGCTGCGCGCAGCGCTCGGCGGAAGGGCGCGCCGGCGCATGCACGACCTGATGGACGCTGTCATCTCGGGCGATGCTGCCGCTCTGCGCACCGCCGTCGCCGGCACCGCCGAGATCGGCCACACTTCCGGGCACGACATCCTCACCGGCATCCGCCTGGGCGTCGTGCTCGCCGCATCCCACATCCGACCAATCCCATCCGATCAAGGAGATCATCGATGAGCACTGCACGCACGATCGACGAGCGCTACCTCGACAGCGCCGCCGCAGGAGACCTCGAAGGCGTCAGGGCCGCCCTCGCCGAGGGCGCCGACAAGGACGCGGTCGACCGCGAGGAGGCCACGGCCATCCTCCTGGCCGCACGCGGCGGACACCTCGATGTCGTGCGCGCGCTCATCGCCGAGGGCGTGGACATCGATGCCCAGGATCAGACCTGCTCGAACCCGTTCCTGTTCGGCTGCATCAACGACCAGCTCGAGCTCGTGAAGATGATGGCCGAGGCGGGTGCCGACCTCAAGCGCCTGACCCGCATGGGCGGCAACGGCCTGACCCCCGCGGCCGAGAAGGGTCACCTCGAGGTCGTGCGCTACCTGCTCGAGAACACCCGCATCAACGTGAACCTCACCAACAACCTCGGCTGGACCGCGCTCATCGAGACGATCATCCTCGGCGACGGCGGACCCGTGCGGCAGCAGATCGTCGAGCTCCTGCTCGCACACGGCGCCAAGCCCGGCATGCCCGACCCGTGGGGCACCTCCCCCGCCGACCTCGCCCGCGAGCGCGGCTACGACGAGATCGTCGCGATCCTCGAGAACCACCAGGCCTGACAGACCCGAAAGGACGACGATGACCAGACACATCGAAATCAGGAAGAACACGTACCTCGACTCGGTCTCGCTCATGTCCATGAGCACCAAGGCGAACGCCGTCGACGGCGTCACCCAGGCCCTGCTCGGCATGGCGACCCCGATGAACAAGGAGGTGCTCGCTGGCGTCGGCGTCGACGATCCCGCGATCGACGAGGCCCGCCCCAGCGACCTCATGATCGTCATCGACGCCGCGGACGACGCGCTCGAAGCGGCGATCGCCGCCGTCGACGACATCCTCGCCCGCAAGGACAGGGAGGCCGCGGATGCCCAGGAGGTGCGCTACCGCACCCTCGACGGCGCCTTCCACGAGGCACCGGACACGAACCTCGTGATCATCTCGGTCAACGGCGCATTCGCCGCCCGCGAGGCGCGCAAGGCGCTGAACGCCGGCAAGAACGTGATGATCTTCTCGGACAACGTCTCGGTCGAGGATGAGCTCGCGCTCAAGACCCTCGCGCACGAGAAGGGCCTTATCGTGATGGGCCCGGACTGCGGCACCGCGATCATCAACGGCACCGGCCTGGCCTTCGCCAACGCCGTGCGTCGCGGCAGCATCGGCATCGTGGGCGCCTCGGGCACCGGCAGCCAGGAGGTCTCCGTCCGCATCCACGACTTCGGCGGCGGCGTCTCGCAGCTGATCGGCACCGGCGGGCGCGACCTGAGCACCGAGATCGGCGGCATCTCGATGATCGACGGCATCCGCGCCCTCGACGCCGATCCCGAGACCTCCGTCATCGTCGTCATCTCCAAGCCACCGGCGGAGGACGTCGCCGCGAAGGTGCTCGAGGTGGCGGGGCAGGCGTCCAAGCCCGTCTTCGTGACCTTCCTCGGCTCCGACCGCACCGAGTCGGGGTACGACAACGTCACGATGGTCACCGCAGGCACGAAGCCGCTCGCGATCGCCGCGGTCGTCGCCTCTGGCATCGACGAGTCGACCCTCGACAAGCACCCGCTGAACATCCCGCTCATCGAAGAGGTGCGAGCCAAGCTGGCCCCGGAGCAGAAGTACGTGCGCGGCCTGTTCTGCGGCGGAACCCTGTGCGACGAGTCGATGTTCGCCGCGCTGGCGAAGTACGACAACGTGTACTCGAACATCCAGAAGGACCCGGCGTACCGGATCGGGGCCATGGACGACTCGCGCGAGCACACGTTCCTCGACATGGGCGACGACGACTTCACCAACGGCCGCCCGCACCCGATGATCGACCCGTCGCTGCGCCTGCAGCGGATCGTGGAAGAGGCCAAGGACCCGTCGGTCGGCGTCATCGCGATGGACTTCGTACTCGGCTTCGGCGCACACGCCGACCCGGTCGGCGTCACGATCCCCGCGATCACCGAGGCGAAGGCTATCGCCGCCGAACGCGGTCACCACCTCGAGATCCTCGGTTACGTGCTCGGCACCGACCTCGACACCCCTGCGATCGGCGAGCAGATCGCCCAGCTCGAGGCGGCCGGGGTCACGATCGCCTCCTCCTCAACCAACCTCGGGCTGCTGGCCCGCGAATTCGTCGCGAAGGGTGACAACTGATGAGCGTCAACGACCTGTTCTCCGCGAACCTGAAGCCGGTCAACCTCGGCCTCGACATGTTCGCCGACGACCTGAAGAAGCAGGGCGTCGACCCGGTCCTGATGGACTGGACCCCGCCCGGCGGCGGCGACCCCGACGTGATCGCCGCGCTGAGCCGTCTCGAGGACCCCGCAGTCGCCGAGCGCATCGACGCCGCGAACCAGGTGGCTCTCGATCGCATCCTGTCGGCTCAGCCGTTCCTCGAGGGCTTCGGTCAGGCGATCGACACCGTGCCGGGCATGACGGCCAAGACGATCCTGCACGCCGGACCCCCCATCGAGTTCACCCGGATGTCCGGCCCCATGAAGGGCGCCGTCACCGGCGCACTGGTCTTCGAGGGCCTCGCGAAGGACATCGACGAGGCGTTCGAGCTCGCGGCGTCGGGTGAGATCACCTTCTCGCCGTGCCACGAGCACCAGTCCGTCGGCTCGATGGCCGGAGTGACCAGCGCGAGCATGTGGGTGCACAAGGTCACCAACCGCACGCACGGCAACACCGCCTTCACCAACCTGTCTGAGCAGCTGTCGAAGATCCTGCGCTTCGGCGCCAACGACCAGTCGGTGATCGACCGGCTCAACTGGATGCGCGACGTGTTCGGCCCGATCCTGTCGGCCGCAATGGCACTGAACGAGGACGGTCTCGACCTCCGGCTGATGCTCTCGCAGGCGCTGCACATGGGCGACGAGGCGCACAACCGCAATGTCGCCGGCACGACGCTGCTGATCCAGGCGCTCGCCCCGTACATCCTGGAGACCGACTTCACGACGAAGGAGAAGCGCGAGGTCTTCGACTTCGTCGCCTCATCCGACTACTTCTCAGGCCCGACCTGGATGGTCGCCGCCAAGGCATCCATGGATGCGGCGAACGGCGTCGAGAACTCGACCATCGTCACGACGATGGCGCGCAACGGGGTCGAGTTCGGCATCCGCGTCGCGGGCACGGGCGGACAGTGGTTCACTGGACCGGCCCAGGAGGTGATCGGCCCGATGTTCGCCGGATACACCCGCGACGACTCAGGGCTCGACATGGGCGACTCGGCCATCACCGAGACGTTCGGCATCGGCGGCTTCGCCATGGCCGCAGCCCCCGCGATCGTCGCGCTCGTCGGCGGAACAGTCGACGAGGCGATGGGATACTCGCGCACGATGAACGCGATCACGACGGGCAACAACCCGAACATCACGATCCCTGCGCTCGACTTCATGGGCGTCCCCTCCGGCATCGACGTGCGCAAGGTGATGGAGACCGGGATCCTGCCCGTCATCAACACCGCCATCGCTCATAAAGAGCCCGGCATAGGCATGATCGGCGCAGGCATCACCCACCCGCCGGTGGAGGCGTTCCAGAAGGCGCTGCGCGCCCTTGCAGACACGGTGAAGCCGTGACCGCCGCCGCCCCCGCAGCGGGCACCCAGCTGAAGTGGTGGAAGAAGGGCGACATCGCCGCCTTCTTCGCTCTGTTCACCAACAACCTCACGAACATCATCACCTTCACGGCGCTGCTCACCATGGCCGGTCTGCCCGTGGACATGGTCGTCGGGCGCATCGCGCCCGCGTTCGGTCTCGCGATCCTGATCACATCGTCGATGTACGTCTGGTTCGCCCGACGGCTCGCGGCGAAGGAGGGCCGCGGCGACGTCGTGGCGCTCCCGTCGGGACCGAGCGCGCCGTCGATCTTCACGGTGACGTTCCTCGTCATCCTGCCCGTGTACTCGACGACGCAGGACGCCGAGCTGGCTGTCGGCATCGGTCTGGTCTGGGGCTTCCTCGAAGGACTGATCCTCGTGGTCGGCTCGTTCTTCGGAGACCTTCTGCGCCGCGCCGTGCCTCGCTCCGTGCTGCTCGCCTGCCTCGCCGGTCTCGGCCTGCTGCTGCTGGCGATGAACCCGATGCTGCAGAGCTTCCAGTTCCCCGTGGTCGCCTTCCTCGTGCTGGTGATCGTCTTCATGAACTGGTTCGGCCGCGCGCCGTTCCTCGGCAAGGTCCCCACCGGGCTGCTGCTGCTCATCGTCGGCACGGCGGCCGCATGGGCGTTCGGGCTGCAGACGCCCGAAGCCGTCCAGGCCGCACTCGTGCACGCGGGCTGGCACCCGCCGCAGGTGTCGATCGGCAGCTTCTTCGACGGGATCGCGCACTCGGCTCCGTTCCTGGCCTCGGCTGTACCGCTGGCTCTCGCCAACTACGTCTTCGACCTCGAGAACATCGAGGCCGCAGAGGCGGCGGGCGACCACTACAGCGCTCGTCCGGTCATGCTGGTGAACGGCGGAGCGACCATGGTCGGCGCGCTGATGGGAAACCCGTACCCCGTGACGGTGTACATCGGACACACCGCATACAAGGAGATGGGCGCGGGCATCGGCTACACGATGCTCAACGGCATCACGATGTTCGCCGTCGGTCTGTTCGGCATGAGCGCGCTGCTGCTGTCGATCGTGCCGATGGCCGCGATCGCGCCGATCCTCATCTACATCGGCATCGTCACCGCCGCGCAGTCGGTGCGCGAGACGCCGAAGGTGGAGCTGCCCGTCATCTTCGTCGCGCTCTTCCCGTGGATCGCGAACTGGGCGAACAGCCTGATCAACAACACGCTGAAGTCGGTCGGCACCAATGCGGCCGAAGTCGGGGCCGAGGCGCTCAACGGCGCAGGCACCTACTTCACCGGCATCGCCGCGCTGGGCAACGGCGCACCGCTGTCGTCGCTGCTGTGGGGCATGATCGCGATCTTCGCGATCCGCAACCTGCCCCTTCAGGGCGCGATCATCAGCGCCCTCGCCGGGATCCTGTCACTCTTCGGCGTGATCCACGACAGCGTGCCCGGTCTGCCTGACGCGTTCGCGCTGAGCGACACGCACGTGCTGTTCCTCGTCTCCTACCTGATGGTGGGTGTGCTGTTCCTGGCCAAGTGGCTGCAGGATCGCATCACCGGCGAGACAGTGACCTTCGGGGCGAACGACGAGCTCACGCTGAGCAGCGCCGTCGCGCCGTCGCTGATCCAGTCCTCCAAGGACTGACCCCTCCGGCGGGCCCGGGAGAGCACCGCTCCCGGGTCTTCGTCGAGTCCCTGGCGCAGGTCGACGACCTCGCCGCCTCTCGGGGCCGACCATCGGCTTCGGGAGCTGCGTCCTCCTGGCCCTCGCCGCACGCAGGACCCGCTCAATTCCTGACCCGGAAGACGGAAGGAGCCGGATCCGCATGGATCCGGCCCCTTCCTCGTTGCGTACGGCCTTACTTCTTCTTCCTGCCCTGCGCCCTGCGCTGCTCGCGGTTGCCAGAGGGCTGCTCCTCGGCATCCACCTGCTGACCGAACGCGCCGCGGGATGCGGCCGAAGCGCGTGCGGTTGCCGCCTGCTGCACCTGACCCCGATCGTTGCGCACCTCGACGTCTCCCGAGTCGTTGGGCGCCGAGTACTCGAGCTTCTGCACGGGCTGTCCGTCGGCAAGGCCCTTCGCCTCGACCTCGGTCTGGTCGTCGCCGGCGCGGCGCACCTCGACCTCGAGGTTGTAGAGGTAGCCGACCGACTCCTCCTTGATCTGACCCATCATCGCCTGGAACATGGCGTAGCCCTCGCGCTGGTACTCGATCAGCGGGTCACGCTGCGCCATGGCCCGCAGGCCGATGCCGTCCTTGAGGTAGTCCATCTCGTACAGGTGATCGCGCCAGCGCCGGTCGAGCACCTGAAGCACCACCCGGCGTTCGAGCTCGCGCGTGGCGGCCTCACCGAGCGACTCCTCGCGCTTGTCGTAGGCGATCTTCGCGTCCGAGAGAAGCTCGCGCTTGAGGCCCTCGGCAGTGATGGCTCCCTTGCGGTCGCCCGCCTCGGCGACGACCTCGTCGATGGTCACATCCATCGGGTACAGCGTCTTGAGCTCGGCCCACAGAGCGTCGAAGTCCCAGCTCTCGGTGTGACCGGTGCTGGTGTGGTCGTCGACGATGCCGCCGATCGCGTCCTCGATGAAGTGCTGCACCCGGTCTGCGATGTCATCGCCGTGCAGGATCTGACGTCGGTCGGCGTAGATCGCCTCGCGCTGACGATTGAGCACGTCGTCGTACTTGAGCACGTTCTTGCGCATCTCGGCGTTGCGCGCCTCGACCTGAGACTGCGCGCTGCGGATGGCACGGCTGACCAGGCCGGACTCGATCGGCACATCGTCGGGGAAGTTCGTGCGCGCGAGGATCGCCTCGGCGGCACCCGACTGGAACAGACGCATGAGATCGTCGGTGAGGCTGAGGTAGAAGCGGCTCTCGCCCGGGTCGCCCTGACGACCCGAGCGACCGCGCAGCTGGTTGTCGATGCGGCGGGACTCGTGGCGCTCGGTGCCGAGCACGTAGAGACCGCCGGCCTCGGCGACCTTCTCGCCGTCCTCGGCGACCTTCTTCTTCATGGCCTCGTAGGTCTCGTCCCACGCCGCCTCGTACTCCTCCGGAGTCTCCTCGGGATCCAGACCCTTGGCCTTGAGCTCCTGCACGGCGAGGAACTCGGCGTTCCCGCCGAGCATGATGTCGGTGCCTCGACCCGCCATGTTCGTGGCCACCGTCACCGCCCCGAGCTTGCCCGCGAGCGCGACGATCTCGGCCTCGCGTGCGTGGTTCTTGGCGTTGAGCACCTCGTGCTTGACGCCCTTCTTGGCGAGCAGCCGCGAGAGATACTCGCTCTTCTCGACGCTCACCGTGCCGACGAGCACGGGCTGGCCGGACCTGTGGCGCTCAGCGATGTCCTCGACGACCTGGGCGAACTTCGCCTGCTCGTTCTTGTAGACCAGGTCGGGCTGGTCCTTGCGGATCATCGGGCGGTTGGTCGGGATCGGCACGACACCCAGCTTGTAGGTGGACATGAACTCGGCGGCCTCGGTCTCGGCCGTTCCTGTCATGCCGGCGAGCTTCTCGTACAGACGGAAGTAGTTCTGCAGGGTCACCGTGGCGAGGGTCTGGTTCTCGGCCTTGACCGGCACACCCTCCTTCGCCTCGATCGCCTGGTGGATGCCCTCGTTGTAGCGCCGCCCGACGAGGATGCGACCGGTGTGCTCATCGACGATCATGACCTCGTCGTTCATCACGACGTAGTCGGTGTCGCGCTTGAACAGGGCGATCGCCTTGATCGAGTTGTTCAGGAACGAGATGAGCGGAGTGTTGGCCGATTCGTACAGGTTGTCGATGCCGAGGTAGTCCTCGACCTTCTCGATGCCGGGCTCCAGCACGCCGATGGTGCGCTTCTTCTCGTCGACCTCGTAGTCGACGCCGACTTCGAGGGTGCGGGCGATCTTGGCGAACTCGGTGAACCAGCGATTCGCCTCCCCCGACGAGGGCCCGGAGATGATGAGCGGGGTACGGGCCTCGTCGATGAGGATCGAGTCGACCTCGTCGACGATCGCGAAGAAGTGCTCGCGCTGGACGAGATCCTCCTTGCGCCACGCCATGTTGTCGCGCAGGTAGTCGAAGCCGAACTCGTTGTTCGTGCCATAGGTGATGTCTGCGGCGTACTGCTGCCTGCGCACCTCCGGCGACTGACCGGAGACGATGGTGCCGGTGGTCATGCCGAGGGCGCGATGCACACGCCCCATCAGCTCGGACTGGTACGAGGCGAGGAAGTCGTTCACGGTGATGACGTGCACGCCCTTGCCCGCGATGGCGTTGAGGTACGAGGGGAATGCCGCGACGAGCGTCTTGCCCTCACCGGTCTTCATCTCGGCGATGTTGCCGAAGTGCAGCGCGGCTCCGCCCATGAGCTGGACATCGTATGCGCGCATGCCGAGGGTGCGGCGGGCCGCTTCGCGCACGGCGGCGAACGCCTCCGGCATCAGCTGGTCGAGGGTCTCGCCCGCATCGAACCGGGCGCGCAGCTCGGCGGTCTCGTTCCGCAGCTCGTCGTCGGTGAGCTTCTCGAAGTCGTCTTCGAGCGCGTTCACGGCCTTCGCGACCTGCTTCAGTCGGCGCAGGATGCGTCCCTCGCCCGCACGCAGCAGCTTCTCGAGAGGATTCGCCACGGATGTCTCCCTTGGGTATACGGCCCGGCGCAGGGGTCTGCACAGGACATGCTTTGCCATGTTACCGGCGCGTGACCTGCGCACGCTGTGCGCGAGCAGGTCGGCGCTCGCTCAGCGCGAACGGACACGCCGCGGCGCGTCCGTCATCACACCATGTTTCCGGATATGCATATACCCAGAAACGTGATATCCGACCGGATCGAGGAGTCGCCATGTCCGTCCGTCAGAGCCTGCTCGCCATCCTCGACCAGGGGCCCTGCTACGGCTACCAGCTGCGCGCGGAGTTCGACCGACGCACCGGGTCGACCTGGCCTCTCAACGTCGGCCAGATCTACAACACGCTCGAACGCCTCGAGCGCGACGGCCTCGTCGAGAAGGGGGACGTCGACGAGCAGGGTCACGTGTACTGGCAGATCACCGCGGCCGGCCGCGCCGATGTGAGCGCCTGGCTGCAGTCCCCCGTCGCACGGGCGCAGGGCACGCGCGATGAGCTCGCCATCAAGCTCGCCGTCGCCGCGACGCTTCCCGGTGTCGACGTCTCGGCGGTGATCCGCAGGCAGCGCAGCGCATCGCTCGCGCAGCTGGAGGAGCTGACCAGCGCGAGATACACCGGCGCGGATCCCGACGGCCCTGAGCACCTCGCGTGGTCGCTGGTGGTGGACTCGATGATCTTCGCCGCGGAAGCCGCGCTGCGCTGGCTCGATCGCGTCGAGCACCGCCTTGACGCGCATCCTCAGCACGCGCTCCGGCTCGAGCTGTCGACCGAGCGCCCCAAGCGCGGCCGCCCCGCGAAGGCGCCCGCCTGACCGGCCGGGTGTTCGCGACGGGCGCATCGGATGCACAGCGCGCGCATGGTCCGGCGACCGTAGGATCGAGACATGGCCGGATTCTGGGGCAGACGCAGACGTGAAGAAGAGGCGCTCGCAGCGCAGGACGCAGACCTCGCGCGCCGCGCAGAGCAGGCGCTGGTGGCGGCGGACGAGCGCATCCGCACCACGTCGGACGAACTCGCGTTCGCGCAGGCCGAGCTCGGCGAGTCGCTGACGGCGGATCTCGCCAATGCCCTCACGTCGGTGCGCACGCACCTGGGCGAGGCGTTCCAGCTGCACCAGCTGAACCACGACGAGATCCCCGACACCGTCGAAGAGCTGCGCACCCGCAATGCCCGGATCATTCAGCTGTGCGAGTGGGCGGAGAACCTGCTCGACGAGAAGACAGGAGACCTCGCCGAGACGGTCGCGAAGGTGCGACGCGCTCCCGAGATCATCGCGCAGGTGCGACAGGATGCCGAGGCCCTCGCCTCCCGCATCCCCCAGGCGCGATCGAGCATCGAGCGCCTCTCGTCGCGCTATTCGGAGACCGCGATGCGCCGCATCGCCTCGTCGGGCGACGAGGCACAGCAGCTGCTCGACTTCGCCACCCACGGCGCAGACGTGTCGGAGCGCCGCCGCGCCGCCCGTCAGAACGAGGAGGCGAACCTCGCCCTCGAGACCGCCACCGAGGCCGTGCGCCGAGCCGGCGCGCTGCTGGATGCCGTCGAGGACTTCGAGATCCAGGCGCTGCGCGCCGAGTCCACTCTTGCGGATGTGGTCGCCGACTCCAGGGGCGACATCGTCGCCGCTCGCAACGCCCCGCAGACCCCTGAGGTGGCCAGGGCGACCGCCGACCTCGAAGCTGCGCTTCTCGCGCTCGCACCGTCGGGGAGCCGCAACGACCCGTTCACCGAGCTCACGCAGCTGCGCGGTGCCAACACCGCGCTCGACGAGGCGATCGCCAAGGCGCAGTACCGCGCGCAGAACCCACTCCCCTCGCTCGAGCACGTGCAGCACGCGGTCGACGACGCCGATCGCCAGCTGGGTGTCGCCCGTGGCCTCATCGCCGGGCATCGCGGCTGGATCGGCGCCGATGCACGCACGCGTCTCGCAGAGGCGGAGCGCCTCCGCGTCGACCTTCCCGCGATGCTGCCGGCCGAGGACACCCGCGAGCAGGCGCTGTCGTCCGCGCGGCGCGTGGCGCAGCTGGCATCCGAGGCGCTGCAGCTCGCCCAGCGAGACATCGACTCGTCTCGGCCGCAGAACCAGGACTGGGGCAATGACGGCTGGGGCGGCGGAGGGCGCCGTGGCGGCATGGGCGGCGGCGATGTCATGGGCGGTGTGCTCGGCGGCCTCGTGATCGGCAGCATCCTGGATGGCATCTTCGACTGATCCGCTCCGCGATCGCACGGCTCGCGCATGAGAGAGGCGCCCTCCCCCGATGGGGAAGGGCGCCTCTCTCATGCGCGGGTCAGGATGCCAGCTCCTCCTCGGCCGGCGGCGCCGCGGCGGTGGTCAGAGCGATGACGCCGTAGTCCCAGCCCTTGCGGCGGTAGACGACGCTGGGGTGGTCGGTGCGGGCATCGACGAAGAGGAAGAAGTCATGGCCGACCAGCTCCATGCGGTCGACGGCCTCCTCGACGGTCATCCATTCAGGATCGAAGTTCTTCGTGCGGATGACCACGGGCGAGTACGCCTCCTCCTCGTCCTCCTGGACGGGGATGGCACCGGTGGCGACGGCGTGCAGCACGTCGACCGAGGCGGGCTGCACGTCGATGCCCGCCAGCGCGCCGCTGCCCTTCTCGTAATGGGCGCCTCGCGGGTGGTGGCGTCCGTCGATCCGCTTCTCCTTGGCACGGCGCAGCTGCTCGGCGAGCTTGTCGAGCGCCATGTCGAGCGCGGCGAACTTGTCGGGATCGACCGCCTCCGCGCGGATCACCGGCCCTTTGCCGAGCAGCGTCAGCTCGACGGTCTCATCAGGAAGCCGGCCGTTGCGATACGCGCGATGGGTGACCTTGATCTCGAGTCGCTGCGCTCGCGGGGCGAGCGTCTGGATACGGGCTGTCTTCTCTTCGACAACGGTGCGGAATCGATCGGAGATGCTCACTCCGACGCCGACGATGCTCGTTTCCATCACTGTCTCCTTGTCCCGGTCCGCCCGGCCAAGGGCGGACCGTGGTCGCCTTGTGACCCCCTACGCTAGTCGCCGCGCACCGCCATGTCACTATCCGTTAATGATGAATTCACCGTGTCGCGGATACGCGGGGTGGATGCCAGTGCGACTGCGCAGACGGGCGTGAATCCAGCGGCGCTCAGCGCCCTCGCCGCCTCGTCCAGCGTCGCCCCCGTCGTCACCACATCGTCGACGATCACGACCCCTCCTCGCCCGTGCGCTGTGGCCCGCATGCTGCCGGCCACGTTGCGCGCTCGACCAGCGCGGCCGAGGCCGCGCTGGTCATCGGTGAGGCGAGCGGATGCCAGGTTGCGGTGCGCCTCGAGTCCCGCCCGCCGCACGAGCAGGTCGGGCACGCGGTATCCCCTGCGACGGAACGACGCCCGGCTCGTCGGCACGGGGACGATCAGGGCATCGCCCGCCCGCGGGCGAAGGACGGCGCCCAGGGCAGCCCCGAGCGGACGCGCGAGCAGCGTCGCGCCGTCCTCCTTCAGGCGCCGGATCGCGCGGGCGGGAACCCCCTCGTATCGCAGAGCCGCGTGCACGGCCAGCCCGTGCGGAGTGCGCACCTCATGCGGGTCGGCGCGCAGCTGCATCCGGCATCGGTCGCACAGCAGCGTGCCGCCGCGGTCGCAGCCGGGACAGCTCGCCGCGAGCAGCAGGGCGAGCGCGTCGCTCGCGATCCGCCGCCAGTGATCCGCATCCATCCCCCGACTGTGCCGCACGGCCGTGCCTGCGAGTGGACGTGGAGTCGGATCTGGGGAGAAGCGACCGTCCCTTCGCCCTGTGCAGGACGAGTCAGTACCCGGCCCTCGTGCCGAGCACGAGCACGTCGGCGACCGACTCCTGCCAGAACGACCCGCGCTGCGCGTACACCGACTCGTCGGACGACAGCACCCGCAGTCCGGTGACCGTCTTCGCCCCGGCGAGTGCGATCGCCCCCGCGGGGGCAGAGGACACCGTCGAGGGTCCGCCGATGATGCGGGTGGTGAGCGTCGGGTCCGGCACGGTGCCGAGCACGGCGACGGCGTCGGCGCCGACCCACGAGAGCCCCTGAGTCGCGCCGGTGAGCCTGCCCACCTCGAAAGGCGGGCCGAGGCTGACCGGCCGCTGGTCGTCGTCGCGGATGACCGCTGACACCACCAGCCGTCGGTCGGCTCCCGTGCCGACGATCGCCGCGACGCGCGCACCGTCGGCCGACACTCT
The DNA here is from genome assembly GCF_014084045.1 of Microbacterium esteraromaticum. NCBI lineage: Bacteria > Bacillati > Actinomycetota > Actinomycetes > Micrococcales > Microbacteriaceae > Microbacterium > Microbacterium esteraromaticum. The sequence goes on along the minus strand of NZ_CP043732.1, from coordinate 2,447,471 downwards.
GAGCTGACTGATCGAGTCGGCGGCAGGCCATGCATCCGCCACCATCGAGGGGTCGGTCTGCGCGGTCGACACCTGCAGCTGCGACGGGTTGCCTGTCGGCACCGTCCACAGCAGTCCGAAGGGGTCGAGCGACGGCGCGATCAGCCCCGACCTCCCGTCGATCTCGTTGGTGTCGCCGTCGCTCACGGCGAAAACGCGGCCGTCGCGCAGCTGCACGGAGGCGAGCTGTGCGTCGGCGGAGACGTCGACGGCCGCGATCGGCTCGACGATCTTCGCGATCTGTGCGGTCAGCCCGGCCACCGGTGCGATCTTCCCGCCGGAGGTGGCGGTGCCGAAGGTCTCGTCATCGAGCACGAGCACGCCCGGATCGACGATCGGATCCTCGACCTGGACCCTGCCCGCCTCCAACGGCACGCCGTCGACGAGCAGCCGGACCTGGGTGACGCCGGAGCCCTCCAGGCTCGCCTCGAGCTGCGTGCGCATCCTGGCGAGGTCGGTCGGAGACGCCGACAGCGCCGCCCTGGTCAGGGGCACCGACGCCACCTGCGAGGCGTCGACCGTCACCGAGTCGCCGACCATCTCGACATCCGACGAGAAGGGCCGTACGGCCGGGGCGAGCCACTCGCTCGGTCCGCCTGAGATCAGCGCCCGCACCACGGTCGTGGCCATGGCCGCGCGCCGGGGGAACCAGCGCACGTCGGGGACGAGATGGGTCCACGTGGGGTCGAAGAACTTGAGCGAGAACTTCTCGTAGACCTGCCCGAACGTCTCGACATCGAGGGTGATGCCGTCGAGGGCCTCCGCGATGCGCCACTCCCCGCCCTCCTCGCGCACGAGCCGGTACACCGCGTTGCCCGTTCCCGTCTCGGCGCTGTAGACGCCGTCGGCGTCGACGCTGGCGACCTGGTCGAGAGTGACGCTGACCTCGGCGGAGGTCGCATCCTCGTCATCCGGCTGCACCGACGAGTCGTAGTCGCGCTTGTCGACCGACGAGTCGATGGTGACCGCAGCCTCCGGCTTCCACGCACCTCGGAAGTCCTCGGTGAGGAAGGTGCGTGCGGTCTCCCACGAGTCCGTCGGAGACATCGACGCATCGAGGAATCCCTCGACGATCCTCGCCGGGCTCGCGCCGGGCTCCGGCCCTTCGGCGATGAACGAGAACGGAGGCTCGTCGACCTCGTCGCCGACGACGAGGCCCGCGTTCGGCGGTCCCTCGGTGGGCAGGCCGGTGCATCCCGCGAGAAGCAGCGCGGAGGCGAGGAGGGCGGCGATCCCGGAGAGAGCCCGGATGCTCTTGCGCGAGGTCATGGGCTCTGCTCCCCCTTCACGTCGTCATCCCCGCCGCCGGCCTCGAGCGGCTCCGGCTGATCGGACAGGTCGCGCACACCGCGCAGCGTGATCGGCTCGGTGACATCGACGAGGTCGACGACGGTGTCCTCCGGCTCGAGCGGCACCGGTCCGCGACCGATCTCCATCTCAGGGCCGCGCGGGATGGTCAGCACGAAGTTCGTGCCGACGCCGAGCTCCGACCACACCTCGAGGGTGCCGCGGTGCAGCTTGGCATCGCCCAAGGCGATCGAGAGCCCGAGGCCCGTCCCGCCGATCGTGCGCTTGCGCGAGGGGTCAGCACGCCAGAACCGGTCGAAGACGTGCTCGGCGTCTTCGGGGCGCATGCCGAGTCCGAAATCGCGCACGCCGACGGCGACCGCGTGCTGATCGCTGTCGACCGTGACGACGATCGGCTCGCCCTCGCCGTGCTCGATCGCGTTGCCGATGAGGTTGCGCAGCACGCGGCGCACGCGGCGCGGATCCATGTCGACGGGCGAGTAGCCGCCCGGCGCCACCAGCCGCAGCTCGGTGTCGTGGGCGGATGCCAGCGGCCGCAGCTGATCGACCATTTCCTCGGCCAGCTGCGCGAGGCTCGTCGCCTCGACCTCGAGCTGCACGGACCCTGCGTCGTAGCGGCTGATCTCGAGCAGATCGGCGAGCAGGGTCTCGAAGCGCTGCACCTGCGTGTGCAGCAGCTCGGCCGTGCGGGCGGTGACGGGGTCGAACTCGTTGCGGGTGTCGTTGATCATCTCGGCGGCCAGGCGGATCGTCGTCAGCGGCGTGCGCAGCTCGTGCGAGACGTCCGACACGAAGCGCTGCTGCACGAGCGAGAGCTCCGCGAGTTCCTTGATCTGGCTCTCGATGCTGTCCGCCATCGCGTTGAACGAGCGACCGAGGCTCGCGAGCTCGTCATCGCCGTGGACGGGCAGGCGCACTTCGAGATCGCCCGCGGCGAGGCGCTCACTGGTCTCGGCCGCCTCGATGATCGGCACCGAGACCGACCTGAGCACCAGCCACGAGATGGCGGCGATGAGGGCGACCAGCGTTATCCCGGCGAACCACAGCGTGCGCTGCACGAAGAGCAGCGTCTCGTCGGCATCCACCAGGTCGTAGGCGATGTACACCTCGTAGGTGCCGACCCCGCGGAACTCGAGCAGCTGCCCGACCACGATCCCGGCAGCGCGCGATCCGTCGGGCTGAGGAAGCGCGATCGACTGCCATGCCTGCCGGGTGGGCACCTGCGTGACACGGGTGCGCAGCTCGTCGCTCAGCGTCAGCTGCCCGGACGAGTACTCGAGGCTGCGGAATCCGGTCGGAGTGTAGCCGTCGCCCTGCGTCTCGGCGATGAAACCGACGATGCGGCTCGATGACGCGGTGCGCCCGAGCACCCGCTGCGCCTCGCCCCACACCGCCGCGATGGTCGCGCGGTCATCTCCGGTCTGCCCGGAGTCGAGCTGCTTCTGGGCCGCTGACACGGCCGCCCTGGCGTTGTGCAGCGCCTCGTCCTTGCGCGACTCGAACAGATCACCGCGGATGACGAGGGCGATCACCACGCAGATGATGAAGATGGCGAGCGAGGTCAGCATCAGCGTGATCGCCGTCGCGCGGAAGCGCATCGAGGTGCGCCACAGCGCTGAGACGACCTCCGGCCACTTGCGGGGACCACCCCAGAGGGCGGCGATGACCCGCGTCGGAGGGTTCGCGGCCACCATCGACGCCTAGCTGACGCTGCCGGCGCGGTAGCCCACGCCCCGCACGGTCATCACGATGCGCGGATTGTCGGGGTCGAGCTCGACCTTCGCACGCAGCCTCTGCACGTGCACGTTCACCAGTCGCGTGTCGGCCTTGTAGTGGTAGCCCCACACCTGCTCGAGCAGCATCTCGCGGGAGAAGACCTGCTGCGGCTTCGACGCCAGGGCGACGAGCAGCTGGAACTCGAGCGGCGTCAGGGCGATGGGCGCCGTGCCGCGACGCACCTCGTGTGCATCGACGTCGATCGTCAGGTCGCCGACCCGCAGCACCTCGGTCGCCGTCTGCGGCGCCGGCCGCAGACGAGTGCGGATGCGGGCGACGAGCTCTTTGGGGTTGAACGGCTTGACGATGTAGTCGTCGGCGCCGACCTCGAGGCCGCGCACGACGTCAGCGGTGTCGCTGCGGGCGGTGAGCATGATGATGGGCACACCGGACTCCGCGCGGATGCGGGTGCAGATCTCGATGCCGTCCATCCCGGGCAGCATGAGGTCCAGCAGCACCAGGTCGGGCCGGGCCGCGCGCCACTCCTCGACGGCCTGCGCGCCGTCGGCGCAGAACAGCGCCTCGAAGCCCTCCGTGCGCAGCACGATGCCGATCATCTCGGCGAGCGCCGTGTCGTCGTCGACCACGAGGATACGAGAGGTCATGGTCCGCTCAGCCTCAGCTTTCTCTCCTGTGCGTCACCGGCAGCCCCAAGCCGGGCGACTCGGATCAGCCTACTTGACATTGCCCCGTGAGCGCGGAGGCATGCGCGCTCCGTCTCGCCCGGACGGTGTGCCACGATGGGAGGGCACAGGGAGGGAGTGCGAATGAGCGGTCAGACCTGGACCCCCGCGCCGAGGAAGAGTGCGATCCCGTTGCACCCGATGACGTTCGGGATGATTCTGGGACGATCCTTCAGCGCGCTCCGGCACAACCCGAAGGTGCTGTTCGGCTTCGCGGTGGCCGTTCAGTTCGCCATCACAGCGATCGCCGTCGTCGTGATCGTGCTCGTCGCCGGCTTCGCGGCCGCGCGGATCGCGAGTGTCCCGCCCGGATCCCCCGATCAGGGACCGATCCTCGCCGGCACGATCGCCGTCAGCATCCTCGTCGGCGTCGTGCTCACGCTCGCCAGCGTGGCGTTCACCTCGATCGTGCAGGGACTGGTCGCCGCTGACGTCTCGTTCGCAGCCCTCGGCCGCAAGGCCCCGCTGCGCGCACTGTGGTCGCGGGTCCGCCCCGCGTTCTGGCGGCTCTTCGGCTTCGCTCTGCTGCAGGGACTTGCGGCGCTGCTCTGGATCCTCGCCGTCGGCGGCGCGGCGATCGCCATCATGGCCGGCAGCGGCTTCGCAGACGGCTCGATAGGCATCGCCGTCGGCCTCATCGTCCTGCTCGTGCTCGCCAGCATCCCGCTGGCGGTGTGGCTGACCACGAAGCTGCTCGTCGTGCCCGCGGCGCTGGTGCTGGAGCACGCGACCCTCGGCTCGGCCCTGGTGCGCTCCTGGCGCCTCATCCGCGGACGCTTCTGGCCCGCCCTCGGCGTCATGTTCCTCATCGGAGCGATCATGGGGCTCGCAGCCCAGGTGGTGAGCGTGCCCGGCTCCATCATCTCCGGCGTGGTGGGGGGCGTGCTGGCCCCGACCGGATCGCCGGATGAGAGCGAGATCGTCGCTCTCATCGCCGCGACCGTGCTGCCTCAGATCCTCGTGCTCGCCGTCCAGGCGATCACCCTCGTCGTGCAGGGAACCGGGGCGACGCTCATCTATCTCGACAGCCGGATGCGCTACGAGGGCCTCGACCAGACACTGATCCGTCACGTCGAGCGCAGTTCGCTCGGGGCGACGGATGACGAGCTCGGCGACCCGTATGCGGTGGATCCCGCCCGCGCCGTGTCCAAGACGCCCCCACCGAAGCAGCCCGCCGGATACGCTCCGTATCCGGCCGGCCCGTCGACCGGATACTACGCGCCGTCGAACGGCTACCCCCAGGCCTACCCCCAGCAGCCCCAGACAGGCGGTACTCAGCCACAGGCGCCGTCGCCGTACCCGGCTCCGCCATACCCCGGCCAGGCGTACCCGGCTCAGCCGTATCCCGGCCAGGCGTACCCCGGCCAGCCGCACCCCGGCCAGGCCGCTGCGCAGCCGCCGTCGACGGGTGAATCCGCGCCGCCGGCGGCACCTCCCCCGTCGTCTCACGACAGCTGGGCGGCACCGGGCGGAGCCGAATGATCGCACTGCTCGCGGCCGCCGACGTCTTCGTGCCGGATGGCGACGACGCACGTCGCCGGGCGCAGGAGGAGCTGTCGAAGGGCGAGTACCAGGCCGCGAAGCCGAACTGGTTCGACCAGCTCGCCGCAGACATCGCGGAGTGGTTCTTCGGCCTCTTCAACGGCGACGGCGCCGGCGCCGTCGCTCCGCTCGCACTGACCATGATCGCCATCGTCGTCATCGCCGCGATCGTCGTCGCCCTGATCGTCTGGGGCAGGCCGCGCGCGTCGCGCGTCGTACGTCGACGCGCCGACCTGCTCGGCGAGAGGGATGATCGCACCGCGGCGCAGCTGCGAGCGGATGCCGAGCGCCGCGCCCGCGACGGCGACTGGGATGCCGCAGTGGTGCTGCGCTTCCGGGCACTCGCTCGCGGACTCCTCGAACGGGATCTCATCGATCCGGCCCCTGGCGCCACAGCGCAGGGCATCGCCCGCGAGGCCGCGCCGGCCCTCCCCTCGGCCGGCGGCGCGCTGCACGACGCGGCGACGCTCTTCGACTCCGTCCGCTACCTCGGCTCGTCCGCGAACGAGGCCGACTACCGTGCGATCGTCGCGACCGACGACGAGGTGCAGGCGACTGCGCCTCGCCTCACCGCTGTCGCCGGGGCCGGGCGGGTTCCCGCATGAGCGCCGTCATCTCCCTGGTCGGCGACGCCGTCGGCAGCACCGCCGCGCCGCGCCGCCCCGGCCGTAGGGCCGGGGTGCTCGGGTGGCTGTTCGTCATCGTGCTGCTCGTCGGCATCGCCCTGCTATCGCTGCGACTGGTCACCACAGCCCCGTCGCTCGCAGGAGCGCTCAATCCCGACTCCCCCGCGCCCGGCGGCGCCAAGGCGATGGCCGAGCTGGTACGCCAGCAGGGCACCGAGATCGACGTGGTGCGCAGCCGCATGGCCGTGGCCGCCGAGCTCGAGCCGGGCAGCACGCTGGTGCTCACCGACCCCGTCGCGCTCAGCGACGACGCGGTGCTCACCCTGATCGGCGAGGCGGACCGAGTCGTGCTTCTCAGCACGAGCGCGCGGATCCTCGACCTCCTCGATCTGGGCAGGAGCGCAGGAGGGCTCGGGGCGGTCGATGCGGAGTGCGACCTGCCCGCGTTCGCCAGGACCGGCCGGATCGAGGCCGAGCGGATGTTCGAGCCAGGCGACGGCGTCGAGGGGTGCTTCCGCGACGACGCCGGTGGCGCAGCGCTGCTCATCGCCGAACGCGACGGAGCGCGGATCTCGTTCATCGAGGCATCCCGGATGCTCTCCAACCGCCATCTCGCCGAAGACGGCAATGCCGCTCTGGGACTCGCCCTGCTCGCCCAGACAGATCATGTGGTGTGGTACGCGGGCTCCTTCGAGGACGGTGACCGCGTCGCCGACGAGCCTGCGACGCTCGGCGACCTGACGCCGGGCTGGGTGACTCCCGCCATCGTCCTGCTGATCCTCGCCGGCATCGCCGCGATCTGGTGGCGCGGAGCGCGGTTCGGCCCGCTGGTGTCGGAGTCGCTGCCCGTCACCGTCCGCGCATCCGAGACCATGCACGGTCGCGCCAGACTCACGGCGAAGGCGGCGGATGCCCCGCACGCCGCAGCCGCGATCAGGGCGGGAACCCGCGCGAGGCTCGCTCAGCGCCTGGCTCTCAGCGCGCGCGCGACAGCCGTCGAGGTCGCGGATGCGGCATCCGACCGACTCGGCATCCCGCGCGGGTCCCTGCACGACCTGCTCGACGGCGCCCCGCCCGCAGACGATCGCGAGCTGGTCGATCTCGCCAGACGACTCGCCGAACTCGAGACGGCGGTCGACGCCGCCCATACCGAAAGGAACCGCCCGTGAGCGACGAGAGCACCACCCCCGCCGCGCCGCCGTCCGATGACGCGCTGCGCCAGGCGATGCACCGCGTCCGCACTGAGGTCGACAAGGCCGTGGTCGGCCAGGCCGGTACCGTGACCGGCCTGCTCGTGGCCCTGCTCGCCCGCGGCCACGTGCTGCTGGAGGGCGTGCCGGGCGTCGCGAAGACGCTCGTCGTGCGCAGCTTCGCGAGGGCCGTCGGGCTCGACACCAAGCGCGTGCAGTTCACCCCTGACCTGATGCCGGGAGACGTCACCGGATCGCTGGTGTACGACGCCCGCACCGGAGAGTTCGAGTTCCGCGCTGGGCCGGTGTTCACCAACATCCTGCTCGCCGACGAGATCAACAGGACTCCCCCCAAGACGCAGGCGGCGCTGCTCGAGGCCATGGAGGAGCGGCAGGTCTCCGCCGACGGGCTCAGCCGGCCACTGCCCGACCCGTTCCTGGTCGCCGCGACACAGAACCCCGTCGAGCACGAGGGCACGTACACCCTGCCGGAGGCGCAGCTCGACCGCTTCCTGATGAAGCTCGTCGTCGGCATGCCGGAGCGCGACGCCGAGGTCTCGGTGCTGCGGCTGCACGCGAGCGGCTTCTCGCCCCGCCTGCTCACGGGCGTCGAGGCCGCCGTGTCCGCCGATGAGATCCGAGCCGCACAGGATGCCGCGGCTCGCGTGCAGGTGACCGATGACGTGCTCGGATATGTCGTCGACCTCGCTCGCGCGACGCGCCAGTCGCCCTCGGTAGAGCTCGGCGCCAGTCCTCGCGCCTCGACCGCTCTGCTGGCCGCGTCGAAGGCCTGGGCGTGGCTGAACGCATCGAGCGCCGTCACCCCCGACCACGTGCAGACCATGCTCATGCCCGTGTGGCGCCATCGGCTGCAGCTGCGCCCGGATGCCCAGATGGAGGGCGTCTCGGCCGATGCCGTCCTGCAGTCGGTCGTGCAGCAGACTCGAGTGCCGATCTGACATGTTCGTCACTGCGCTTCTCGCCCCGCTGGTCGCGCTGGGCGTCGTGCCGACGGTGCTGCTCGGTGCCGCCGGCGCGCCGCCGTGGGCGGTCCTCGGGGCGTGGGTGCTGCTGTGCGTCGTGCTCGTGGCGGCCGACGTCCTCGCGGCACCCAGCCCGCGCTCTCTCATCGTGACCAGGTCCATCCCTGCGCGAGGCCGCCTGGGCGAGCCCGCGCAGACGAGTGTCGCCGTGCAGAACATCGGCTCGAGGACGCTGCGCGGGCAGCTGCGCGACGCCTGGCAGCCGACTGCCGGCGCTCCGCAGGAGCGAGAGCGGATCAGCATCCCTCCGGGTGAGCGTCGCCGTGTCGAGGTTCCCCTCCTCCCCCGTCGTCGCGGCGAGCTGGTCAGCGAGTTCGTCGTGGTGCGCTCACGCGGGCCGATGGGCCTCGCCGGCCGTCAGGCTCGGCACGACGTGCGCGGGACACTGCGGGTGCTGCCGGCGTTCAGTTCGCGCAAGCACCTGCCCTCACGGCTCGCGCGGCTGCGAGAGCTCGACGGGAACACCTCGATCCAGGTCCGCGGCCAGGGCACGGAGTTCGACTCGCTGCGGGAGTACGTACGCGGCGACGACATCCGCTCGATCGACTGGCGGGCGACAGCCCGGGCCGGCACGACGATGCTGCGCACCTGGCGACCAGAGCGCGATCGCCAGGTGGTCATCCTGATCGACACCGGGCGCACGGCGGCAGCGCGCGTGGGAGACAGCACCCGCCTCGACGCATCGCTCGAGGCGGCTCTGCTGCTCGCCGCCCTGGCCGCCCGCGCCGGCGATCACATCAACCTGCTCATGTACGACAGGGTCGCCAGAGCGAGGGTCACGGGCGTCGACGGCGCCGCGCTGCTGCCCGCCCTGACAGATGCGATGGCGCCCGTGCACGCGCGCCTGGTCGACACCGACTGGGCGGGCGCCTTCGCAGCCATCCGCACGCTCACCACCAGGCCCTCGCTCATCGTCGTGCTGACCGCACAGGATGCAGCCGAGACGGCTCGCGGGTTCCTCGGCGCGTTCCCGAACGCCTCCAGGGCGACGACGGTGCTGGTCGGGTCGGTGACCGATGACGCGATAGGAGCGCTCGCGCGCCGGAGAGACTCCCGCGCGGACGTCTACCTCGCCGCCGCTGCGGAGCAGACCATGGCGGATGCCCAGGTCGTCGCCGACGCGATCCGACGCGCCGGCGGCGAGGCGATCGCGTCCGACCCCGAACAGCTGCCTCCCCGGATCGCCGACCGCTACCTCGAGCTCAAGGCCGCCGGGCGCCTCTGAGGTCGACCGAGAAGGCGTCGGCCCCCGTCCTCGCGGACGGGGCCGACGCGTTCTCGGGAGGTCAGACCAGGTCGAACCGGTCGAGCTCCATGACCTTCGTCCATGCCGCGACGAAATCGGCGACGAACTTCTCACCCGCGCCGTCCGCCGCGTACACCTCGGTCACCGCGCGAAGCTCCGAGTTCGAGCCGAACACCAGATCGGCGCGCGTGCCGACCCAGCGGCGCTCGCCCGTCGCTCGCTCGGTGGCCAGGAAGGCGTGCGAACCGGGGTCGAGCGGCGTCCACTCGTAGGCCATGTCGAGCACGTTCACGAAGAAGTCGTTCGTGAGCACACCCGGCCGGTCGGTGAGGACCCCGTGCGTCGAGCCGTCCCAGTTCGCGGCCAGGGCGCGCATGCCGCCGACCAGCACCGTCATCTCGGGCGCGGTCAGGTCGAGCAGGCTCGCCTTGTCGACGAGCAGCTTCTCGGCCGGAATCTCTGCAGCCGTGGCGAGCGGGCCGACGTAGTTGCGGAAGCCGTCGGCGATCGGCTCGAGGAACGAGAACGAGTGCACGTCCGTCTTCTCCTGCGTGGCATCCGTCCGACCGGGACGGAACGGGACCACGATCTCGTGACCGGCCACCCGAGCCGCCTTCTCGACACCGGCGTTGCCTGCGAGAACGATCAGGTCGGCGAGCGAGACCCGCACACCCGACTCCTCGGACGACTCCTTGATGCCGCGCAGCACGTCGAGCACCTCAGCGGTGCGGGCGGGGTTGTTGACCTCCCAGCCGTTCTGCGGCTCCAGTGCGATGCGGGCGCCGTTCACGCCGCCGCGCTTGTCGCTGCTGCGGAAGGACGCGGCTGCCCCCCAGGCGGTCGCGACCAGCGCGGACACGCTCAGGCCCGACTCCAGGATGCGGCGCTTCAACTCGGCCGCCTGCCCGTCGGTCACCAGGTCGTGATCGACCGCGGGCACCGGATCCTGCCAGATGAGCTCCTCGGTCGGAGCGAGCTTGCCGAGGTAGCGGCTCGCGGGCCCCATGTCGCGGTGCGTGAGCTTGAACCACGCGCGGGCGTAGGCGTCGGCGAACGCCGCGGGGTCGTCGCGGAAGCGCTCGGAGATCGGCCCGTAGATCGGATCGAAGCGCAGCGACAGGTCGCTGGTGAGCATGCGCGGCTCGCGGCGCTTGGTGGCGTCGTGCGCCATCGGCACCATGTCGGCGCCTGCGCCGTGCGTCGGACGCCACTGCTTGGCGCCGGACGGGCTCTCCATGAGCTCCCACTCGTACGCGAACAGGATGTGGAAGAACTCGTTGTCCCACCGGGTCGGGTGGTAGGTCCAGGTGACCTCGAGGCCACTGGCGGTCTGGTCGTCGCCCATTCCGGTTCCGTGGGTGTTCTTCCAGCCCATGCCCATGTGCTCCATGGGCGAGTCCTCGGGCGACGGGCCGACCAGATCGACGGGGCCGGCCCCGTGCGTCTTGCCGAAGGTGTGGCCGCCTGCGATCAGCGCGACCGTCTCCTCGTCGTTCATGGCCATGCGTGCGAAGGTCTCGCGGATGTCGTGGGCCAGCTCCACCGGGTCGGGATTTCCGCCGATGCCTTCGGGGTTCACGTAGATGAGACCCATCTGCACGGCTGCGAGCGGGCTCTCCAGCTCGCGGCGCCCCTCGGCGGAGTAGCGCAGGTCGTCGGCCAGCCAGGTGGTCTCGGAGCCCCAGTAGACGTCGGCGTCAGGTTCCCAGGCATCCACTCGACCACCGGCGAAGCCGAAGGTGGTGAAGCCCATCTGCTCCATCGCGACGTTGCCGGCGAAGATCATCAGATCCGCCCATGAGATGCGGTCGCCCCACTTCTTCTTCACGCTCCAGAGGATGCGGCGCGGCTTGTCGAGACCGGCGTTGTCGGGCCAGCTGTTCAGCGGGGCGAAGCGCTGCTGGCCGGTGCTGCCGCCGCCGCGCCCGTCGGTGACACGGTACGTTCCGGCACTGTGCCACGCCATCCGGATGAAGGCGGGCCCGTAGTTCCCGAAGTCGGCCGGCCACCAGTCCTGCGAGTCGGTGAGCACCTCCTCGATGTCGCGGCGCAGCTCGTCGAGGTCGACGGTGGCGAACTTCTCGCGGTAGTCGTACTCGGGGCCGTACGGGTTCGTCGCCGGCGGGTTCTTCGCCAGCACACGCAGGTTCAGTCGGTCGGGCCACCAGTCGTGACTCGCCTTCCTGGTGCTCTTCTCGCGCGGGGACGAGTGCACCACAGGGCACTGCGCGGTGTCGGCCGGATCCTGGATCGCGTCGGTCATCGGTCTCCTTCTTCGTGGATGGTCAGTTCTTCGCGGCGCAGGCGGGGCACAGTCCCCAGTAGGTCACCTCCGCCGTGGAGACCGCGAAGCCGTGGGTGTCTGCCGGGACGAGGCACGGTGAGGGGCCGACGGCGCAGTCGACGTCCTTCACCGCACCGCAGCCGGTGCACACGAGATGGTGGTGGTTGTCGTCGACGCGCAGTTCGAAGAGCATCGGATGGCCCGCGGGCTCGATGCGGCGCACGATGCCGGCCGTCGTGAAATCGCCCAGCGCGTTGTACACGGACTGGCGGCTGGTGGATTCGAGCTGCGATCGGACGCGCTCGAACACCTCGTCGGCGCTCGCGTGAGCGTGGCCGGCGAGCGCGTCGTAGACCGCACGACGCGAATCGGTCACCCGCAGTCCGCGGGCGCGGATCGCGACCTCGGCGGGGATGAGCTGCTGTGCGGACATGTGCACCACTCTAACTTTGATTTGATCAATTCAAAAGAGACGCGGATCGGCGGTGTGTCGGAATGCAGGAGGGCCCTCGCTCCATCGAGCGAGGGCCCTCTTCATCCTGATCCGGCTCCGTCAGGCCGCGACCTTGTCGTCCGCGTTCAGCACACGGAACAGCACGGCCGCGATGGCGCCGCCGACGATCGGGGCGACGACGTAGAGCCACAGGTTGGCCCAGTCGAACTGGCCGCTGACCGACAGGCCGAGAGCGACGGCCGGGTTGAAGCCGCCGCCGGAGATGGAGCCCACGGCTGCAGCGCCGACGAAGACCACACCACCGATCGCGAGGCCGTAGAAGGAGTTGCCATCGGTGTCCTTCGAGGTCGCGACGTTGAGCACTACATAGGCGAGGATGAGCGTGAAGACGAGCTCGACGACGAAGGCCTTGCCGAGGTCGATCTCGACCGCCTTCGCTGCCGCCGGCCACACGGCGAAGCTGACCAGGGCCGCCAGCACGGCACCGACGAGCTGCGCCACGATGTACGCGATGAGGTCGACCACGGTGAGACCGCCGCGGATGAACACGGCGACCGAGACCGCGGGGTTCAGGTGGGCTCCCGAGATGTGCCCGGTGGCGTACACCAGCACGGCGAGGGCGAACCCGATGGCGAGAGGAGTGAGGACGCTGCCGCTGTTGACGGCGGCGATGATGCTCAGGACGAACAGGAAGGTGGCGAGTGCTTCCGCCACTGCCTTGCGGGCGGTGCCGTTCATGAGTGGATCCGTTCTTGTGTCAGACCGAGGAGGACGGTGCGAGAGCGCCCGTCGTCCGCACGGCACGAGCCGCGCGACCACAATCTACCGCCAGCCCGGCGCGCCGGCCGCCGTTGACGCGGCGAGCCTTCCTGCGGCGCGCATGGTTTGGAGGGATCATGAAGCGCACCGCTGTGTGATTTGGAGAGTGCGATGACTGTGACCCCGCCCCCGTCGACGCCATCGCTGAGCGCTCGGCTCACCGCTGAGGGCTTCGGCTCGTTCCTCATCGTGTTCGTCGGGGTGGGCACGGCCCTGTTCACGGTGGATCTGCTCGCGGACCCCGGCGCGGGCTCGGGCGTGTACCTGGCCGTCGCTCTCGCCTTCGGGATGGCGATGCTGGCCGCCTTCGCCTCACTCGCCCCGATCTCCGGAGGCCATTTCACCCCCGCACTGACGATCGGGGCAGCCGCAGCAGGCCGCATCCCGTGGCGCGATGCGCTGCCCTATGTGATCGCGCAGGTGGTCGGAGGCGTCATCGCCTCGACGGCGCTCATCGTCGTCGGGCTCTTCGGCCCCGATGCGTGGCTGGAGAGCGCTCAGGACGCCGGATTCGCAAGCACGGGCTGGGGCGCGCTCTCCCCCGGCGGGTTCGGGATGCCGGCGGCGATCGTCCTCGAGGTCATCCTGAGCATCCTGCTCGTGCTCGTCTTCCTCGGCGTCACTCACCCCGAACGCGGCACTGCGCAGGGCGGCGTCGCGGTCGGTCTCGCCTTCGCGGCCGTCCAGTTCGTCGCCATCCCGATCTCAGGGGGCTCGGCCAACCCGGCGCGCTCGATCGCCACTGCGATCTACGGCGGCGTCGAGCCGCTGGCTCAGCTGTGGGTCTTCCTCGTGTTCCCCGCACTGGGTGCGGCCGTCATCGGGATCGCGTACCGGGCGCTCTTCGACGGCGTCGCCGGGTCGGACGGCTCAGAGGCCCTCCCTCTCAGCCGGCGGTGAGCGTCGGCGTCCCCGCCTCGTACTCGACCAGGTCGCCGCTCTCCCCGCGCCTGGCCGCGCGGCGCCCGATGACGAGCATGTAGAAGAGGAACGCCCCGAGCGCGACGGCCCCGATCCCGATCTTCACCGGCCACGCCAGGTTCGAGCCGGTCACGAAGCCCTCCACCAGCCCCGACAGCAGCAGCACGAACACCAGCCCGATCGCGACGGTGGCGAGTGAGCGGCCTCCGGCCGCGAGCGACTCCGCCCTCGTGCGCCGCCCCGGCGCCGCCCATGCCCAGAAGACGTGCAGACCGGCCGCCGACGCGACGAAGATCGCGGTGAGCTCGAGCAGCCCATGCGGCAGGATGTGCAGCACCATCGTGTCCAGGTGACCGTATGCCGACATCACGGCGGCGGCGACGCCGAGGCCCAGTGCGTTCTGGATGAGCATCCACACCGGCCAGGCGCCGGTCACGCCGAAGAGCACGCACTGCATCGCGATCCAGGCGTTGTTGAGCCAGACCATGCCGGCGAACGAGGCCATCGGGCCGTAGTAGTCGACGAAGTCCTCCTCGGCATACTGCTTCAGCACCTCGGGCGGACCGAGCGCGGCGATCCTCGCAGGGTCGGACGCGATCCACGCCCCGCTGATCAGCACGACGAGAACGAACGCCACGGCGACGATGCCGGTCGTCCAGCGGATCCGATAGAGCGCCGCCGGCAGCTGCAAGGAGAAGAAGCGGCGCGCCTGCGCGAGCACGTTGTCGTTCGCACCGGTGAATCTGAGACGCGCGGCAGCGAGGACGGTCGACAGGTAGGCGCCCTGCGGCGAATCGCCCACCGAGGTCTTCAGCTCGGCGAGATCGGCGGATGCCGCCCGGTATCGGACGATCAGCTCGTCCACTTCGGCTCCGCTGAGCCGACGTCGGCGGCTCAGAGCGTCCAGCCGCTCCCACTCCGGGCGGCGTGCGTCGGTGAGGGCATCGGCATCCACCTGATTTACTGTACTCATGTCCGCCACGATCACCGACGAGCAGGAGATCCTGTCCGGAGAAGCCGTCGCCATCGACGTGCAGCCTGTGGGCTTCGTGCTGCGCGCCGCCGGCGCGCTGATCGACATGGCGATCGGGTTCGCGCTGTTCATCGCCGTCGTCGTGCTGCAGGTCTGGCTGATGTCCGAGGGGCTCTTGACGGAGCACACGATGCGCATCCTCACGATCTGCGCGGCCGTGCTGAGCTTCCTCGTGCTCCCGATCACCGTCGAGGTGGCGATGCGGGGCCGCAGCGTAGGAAAGCTCGCGGTCGGCGGGCGGATCGTGCGCACCGACGGCGGGGCGATCACGTTCCGGCACACGTTCATCCGCGCTCTCATCGGCGTGCTCGAGGTGTACATGACCTTCGGCGGGGCCGCGGTCATCACCGGAGCGCTCACCGCGCGCTCGCAGCGGCTCGGCGACCTGGTCGCCGGGACCTACTCGCAGCGGGTGCGCACGCCCGCGCTGCCGGCGCACCAGCCGCACCTCCCGCCGTCGCTCGCAGGGTGGGCGACGGTCGCCGATGTGGCCCGGATGCCGGATCGACTGGCGCGGCGCATCTCGCAGTTCCTCGCGAACGCGCAGCGCCTCTCGCCCGCCGCGCGCAGCAGCGTCGCCCACGAGCTGGCGGCCGAGGCACAGCCGTTCATCTCGCCGATCCCCGCGGTCTCGCCCGAGGAGCTGCTGCTCGGCGTGACCGTGCTCCGCCGCGAGCGCGAGCAGCGGGCACTGTCGATCGCCGACGACCGCGCCGAGCGACTCAGCGGACGGCGCATCCGCATCTGATCCCCTGATCGAGGTCAGAACCGGATCGCGTCGATCACCTTCACCCGCAGCGCGACCAGCGCAGGGACGAACCCTGCGAGCGCACCGACCACGACGGCGGCCAGCAGCCCTGTCAGAGCGGCGCGGATCGGGAACGGGGGCACGTCGACGAGTGCGGGGAAGATCGACTCGATGAGCAGCGGCGAGCGCAGCACAGCCACGACGACCGCGATCCCGATGACGCCGGCGACCGTGGTCGCCACCAGGCTCTCCAGCAGCACGGTGGTGAAGATCCGTCCCGCTGTGGCGCCGAACGCACGCCGCACGCCGATCTCGCGCACCCGCTGGCGCATGGCGACCAGCTGGATGTTGATCAGGCTCAGCGCGCCGAGCGCGAGGATCAGCACGGCGATGCCGCTGAGGATGAGCTCCGTCATCCGCTGGCTCTGCTGGAACCCCGTCGAAGCCGCCCAGTCCGCCCTGGTCACCGCCACCGAGTCTCCCGCAGGCATGCCCGCTCGGAGATCCGCGGCCAGGGATCGGCCGACCTCGGCGACCTCATGCTCACCGACCCAGATGTCGTAACGCAGCATGGCCTCCTGCGGGAGGCCGTCGACGCGGGAGCCGAACGAGTCGTACAGCAGGTCGATGCGCTTCTCCTCGTCCCACGGTCCCTGCCTCGGCCGCACGCCCACCACCTGGTAGGTGCCTCCCGCGGCGCCGGTGAGGGTGAGGGTCGGGTGCTGCTCCATCGGGACGCGACCGAGCACGTCCCACAGCGGCTCGGAGAGGATCACAGGCGGCGCCAGCGCCTCGACGTCGTCGAGGCGGAACTCGCGACCGGTCAGCAGCTTCTCCCGGTGGATGACGGCGTAGGCCGGATCGACGAGGCGCGCGGCGGTGTCTCGCACCCCGTCCGGCGCCTGGACGGGCAGCATCATCCCCTCGACGAGGCGCGAGACGTGGCTGAAGTCGAAGCGCTCGCTGACCCTCTCGAAGCGCTCGTGGAAGGCATCCGCGTCGACCGGTCCTGTCGCGCCGGCGGGAGCCACGACGATCGTCGCGACCCGGCCGCCGTAGCGATCGAACTCCTCGGTCTGAGCCTGCAACGCGATATCGGAGATCGCGACCACGGCGGTCAGCGCGGCGACCGAGACGGCGATGCCGATCAGGCTCAGCAGAACGCGCAGCTTGTGCACCCGGATCTCCGACCAGGCGTCCGAGAGCGCACCGACGAACGCGCTCATGCCCGCTGCTCCGCCGCGAGCGACGACGCGGAGACCGCGCCCGAGGGCACGCTCGCACTCAGTCCGGCTGCGGCGTCGTCGCCCTGCAGGGTCGAGGCGGCGAACGCGCGACGCAGGTCTGCGGGGCTGAGCACGCCGCCGTCCAGCCGGTAGTGCCTTCGAGCCCTCGCGGCGACGTGCAGGTCGTGCGTGATCGTGACGAGGGCGGCCTCGGTCTCGGTGGCCACCTCGTCCAGCAGCGCCATGACGCTCGCGCCCGTGTCGATGTCGAGCGCGCCGGTCGGCTCGTCGGCGAGGATCAGGGTGGGTCTGCGCACCAGCGCCCTCGCGATGGCCACGCGCTGCTGCTCGCCGCCGGAGAGCCGATCGGCGATCTGCTCGATCCGGTGGCCGAGTCCCACTCTCTCGAGCATCTCGCCTGCGATCCTGTGCCGGTGCCGGAACATCCGTCCCCTGGCGTGCCCGAGCGGCATCATGACGTTCTCGATCGCGGTGCGCCCCGGCAGCAGGTTGAACTGCTGGAAGACGAACCCGACGTGATCGCCGCGAAGCCGGTCGAGGCGCCCGGCGCGCATGCGGCCGACCTCCCGGCCCGCGAACGACACCGTACCCGTGGTGGGGGCGTCGAGCATCCCGAGGATGTTGAGAAGGGTCGATTTCCCCGAACCCGACCGGCCGACGATCGAGACGTGATCACCGGCCTCGACCTCGAGACTGACACCACGCAGGATCTCCAGTCTGGTGTCGTCCGGAAGCAGGACGCTGCGTGCGACGTCCTTCAGCGCGACGAGCGTCACCAGCTCGTCCCCGTCTCGCAGAACTCGCCGCCCGCACCGTCGTCGTAGCACTGCTCCTGCACGGGTACGGCGAAGCCAGGCACGAACTGACGGATCGAGTCGCCCTCCGCCAGCCCGTCGAGCACCTCCACCTGCTCGCCGTCGTTGACGCCGAGCGTCACCTTCCGCTCCTCGGGTTCTCCTCCCTCGCCGGCTTCCACCCAGACCACTCCGCTGCCCGCACCGCCCTTCACCGCTGTCACGGGGACGACGAGGGCGTCGTCGACCTTGCCCAGGGCGAGGGCGAGCGACACCGGGAGCCCGGCGAACACGGTCTGATCAGCCGGCACCGCGCAGCGCACGCTCGCGGTGCCGTCCTCTGCGATCTGCACGCGCACGCCTGTGCAGGCGAAGGGCGCGGGCCCTCCGTTGATCGTCACGGTGGCCTCTGACGGCGTGTTCACGAGGCGATAGAGCTGGGCGGGCTCCACGGTGGCGAGCACGTGATGGCGAGCCGGGGTGAGGGTGAGCACCTCACCGCCGATCGACGAGGCCTGCCCCTTCATCAGGGCGAGCTCGGAGATCTCCCCCGCCTCCGGGGCCACGATCGTGACGGTGCGCACCGGGTCGTTCTGCTTGACGGTCACCAGCAGCTGCCCCTGCTGTACGGTGTCGCCGTCCGCGACGTGCACGGCGGTCACCACTCCATCGGTCGCGCTGCGGACGGGGTACGCGTCGTCGCGCGCGATGCTCCCGTCGAGTTCGAGCTCATTGACCAGCGACCCTCGCGCGACGGCGACGACCGGCTCGGCGACGCCGGCGGAGGGTCCCGTGGGCTCGGCGCTCGCGGTGTCCGGCAGGAATGCGATCTTCATCAGCGCCAGCGCTGCCGCGCCGAGCACCAGGACGAAGAGAACGGGAACGATGACACGACGCCAGACGATCATGGCTGCCTCTCCGGGGCAGCCCCCTAGCTCCCCCTGAGGTTCAGGCTAGGCGACGATGAGCCGATCAGACATCAGGGTCGTCCCCGATTCGCTCTCGGGGTTCCACCGACCGTCAGGCGCGCATCGCCTCGTGGCGGATCACCAGCCAGCCGGCAGGGACGGAGAGTCGCTCGGCGTGGTGCGCGCACAGGTCGTGTGCGTGCGGATCGCCACCTGGCCCCAGCGGGCCGAGCGCAGCCATCTGATCGCCGTAGTCGAAGGTGAGGGTGGCGACGGCCTCGCGCGCGCAGGCGACCTTCGAGCAGAGCCTTTCATCGACTTCCAGGTGCGGGTCGAGGCGGAGTGTTTCGTCCATCGTCCCTCACCCTACGACCGGGCGGCGCGACTGCGCCGTCGCCGCGCGGCAGCGCATAGACTTTCGACATGCCCGGCCGACGCTCCGCCCCCGCCCCGCGGCGGGGTGCACGACACGGACGACACGGCCGCCTCGGTCGCAGCGAGGTCGTCCGCCCTCCCCTGCCGCCCCTCGACGGTCGTCTCGACAGGTTCGAGATCACCGTGGGCAGCGCCGTCGAGTATCTGCGCGGCACGTGGGAGGAGCTGCGCGACGTGCGCTTCGAGATCGCCGCGATGCCGGCGCACGATCGCGGCGACGGCATCCCGCTCTGGCGCGCCGACCAGACGACGCAGCGGGTGACGCTCTATCGGGTGCCGATCGAGCGCCTGCTTCCGAAGGGTCACGACGATGCGTCGCACCGCCGGATGGCGGTGGAGAGCGCGGTCTTCCACGCCGCAGCCGAGTACGTCGGTCGCGAGCCCTGGGAGCTCGGTCCGGACGGCCGCGACCACTGACCGCTCAGGGGCGCACGACGATCGGCTGCTGGGTCGCCGGAGGCGCCCACAGCGGCCATCCCGCGATGGCAGCGTCGCCCATCAGCCCGATGGCGGCATGCACGGATCCTGCGGTGGTCATCCGGTGTCCTCCCGCGCGCACGTCGACCTGCGTCGAGCCGCCTGCGGGCAGCTCGATCGTCTGAGGGTCCGCACCTTCCAGGGTGACGGTCACGGGGCGCTGCTCGGCGTTGCGCAGATGCAGAGCAGCAGGGGCACCGCTCGGCACGGTGAACGGCACGGTGCCGGTCAGCTGGGGCGCCGGGAGCATCCAGCTGAAGTCCTCCCGGCCGTCGGCTCTGGCGGTCTGCCGTGCCGCGGCCACGATCGGCGCGGTCGCGTCGATCTCGATGTCATGCGCGCCGGCCGGGATGCCGCTCAGCGAGATCTCCGCGGGGACCCCGGCTGAGAGGTCGATCGTGTACTCGTCGGCCCCGAGGTCGCCTCCACCTCCGCGCACACGCACGGTGGCCGTCGCCGCATCCGACGGTGCGAGGATGCGCACCAGGACGCCCGTCGAGTCGTCTCCTTCGGCGATCGGCTGCGACTGCACCCCGAGCAGCCGCACGCTCTCCTGTGCCCCGCCGCTTCCGTCCTGAACGTCGATGCCGACGGCGTCCAGTGTGCGCACGTGCGCGGACTGGAGCGCGGCGCGCACCGGCGCACCCGATGCGACGACCTCGACGACAGGCCGCGTCTCGGCGCCGGCGACCGATGCGAGCGACAGCGAGACCTGGGTCTTGGGGGGCACGATCCGCGTCGCCGTCGTCCGCTGCGTGCCGTAGACGTTGAGGACGACCGTGGCGGCGACGTCGGCGGGGTTGGACAGCACGAGCACGTCCGAGGAGCCGGTCGATCCGTCGCCGCCGACGATCCACGAGCGCATCGTCGCCTCGCGGCACGGAGCCGCGGCGAATCCGCTCAGGTCCTCGTCCGCCATCGTCACCGATTCGGATGCCGAGATCAGCGGGGCGCTGCGCTCGCTCACCTCGCCGATGATGCTCAGCGCCCCCTCTCCTCCGAGCACACCCGGCATCTCGAGCGGCACGCTGGTGGTCTGGTGGTCGCCTGCGTCGAGTCTCAGCAGAGGCACCGCAGCGGAGACCAGGAGGTCCGCGCGGCTGGAGTCGCGGCCGAGCGCACGGAACGACCCGTTGCACACGATGGTCGAATCCCCGGGCACAGGGGTCACGGTGGTCGAGGCGGCCGTACCGCGCACCGTCGGCCACGGCGCGGCCGCCGCTGCCGCGACGCCGAGGACGCAGGCTGTCGCGACGGCCGCGCCGGTCGCGATTCGCGCTCCTGTGGCGGCGAGATGAACGGTCCGCTGCTTCATCGGCTCTCCTCCTCGGGCTGTGCCGGCGGGCTGACGGATTGCACGGGACCGGTTGTCGCGTCGCCGTGCTCGACGCCTCTCCTGGCAGGCACGATGGGCTCGTCGGAGGAGCGCCCGACGACCCGCGAACGGGCCCTGGCCTCGCGACGGGATGCGCGGGTCGGGATCGCGAGCAGCAGAGCGGCGAGGACGACGACGATCTGAGCCAGCCCGATCAGGCGGCCCACGGTGTGCTGAGCGTCCGACGGCTCGGCGCGGGCGGCGATCGGCGCGTCGATCTGCCACAGCATCCCGTTCGGCGTCTCACCCGCCTTCACGAAGCCGGCACGCTGATCGATCGCCGTGATGGCCGCGTCGACCATGCTCCTGGCCCGGTCGCTCTGCCCCGGGGTCGAGGAGAGCAGCACGAAGCCGATGCCCCGATCGGCGAGCGCCGCGGCGGCGTCGAAGTCGCGTGCCGACAGAAGGTCGACCGCGTCGGTCGCCAGATCGTCACCCTGCATGCTCGTCGCCGTGCTGAGCAGGGTGGTCTGCGCCCCGAGGGTGGCGCTCGGACCCCATACCAGCTGCGTGCCGAGCGAGCCGTCATCGAGCGGCGTCATCACGAGAGTTCCACTGTCGATGTCATCGGCCGCGTGAGCGGCGACCAGAGCAGGAAGCGTGCTCGTCGCGCCGTTGCGGATCTGCGCCTCCCCGACGTTCACCGCGAGCAGGCCGGGCAGCGCGCATGCCAGCACCCCCGCGCCCGTGACGAGCGCCGTCACCGACCGCAGCGCGGGACGCGCGACCACCGTGTCGAGCGTGACCAGCGCGGCGCCGGAGGCCCCGAGCCAGGCGAGGCTGATGCCCGTACCGGGCCAGATCGCCACAGCCTCTCCGTCTGCGAACGACACGGCCACCCCCACCGCGAGCATCGCGGTGATCAGACCGGTCATCGTCGTGATCAGCAGCGCGAACCCCGCACGCCAGCGCGGCGAGAGCGCGGAGACGAGGGCGAGCACGGCGACGGGAGCCAGCAGCACGGCG
The DNA here is from genome assembly GCF_014084045.1 of Microbacterium esteraromaticum. Lineage (NCBI taxonomy): Bacteria > Bacillati > Actinomycetota > Actinomycetes > Micrococcales > Microbacteriaceae > Microbacterium > Microbacterium esteraromaticum. Next base: position 2,425,557 of record NZ_CP043732.1, on the reverse strand, counting down.
GCCAGCGGCGCGAAGCCGCCGAGCAGCCAGTCCCAGCCGCCCTGGTCCGGAGCGGGGAACCCCTGGGCGATGGACAGCCGCCCGATGGCGTCCGCCGTCGCCTGTGCGAGCGGTTCGACAGCCCCGGGGTCCGCCAGCAGCGCCCAGGGGGAACCCCGGTGCACCTGCGCGAAGACGAGGGGCGCGAACATCGCCGCCGCCGGCACGAGCAGCCAGAAGACGCGCACCGCTCCGCGCAGGCGACCCGTGGAGAGCATCAGGATCAGCGTGAGCGCCCAGAGCGTCGCGAGGGCCGGGGCGAGAGACGGTGCGCAGGCGAGCGACGCCGCTGCGAGCAGGGAGGCCGCGCCAGCGGCTCCCCACGAGCGGTGAGCGACAGCCGCCGAGTGGAACAGCCACGGCAGCAGCAGGTGCAGCAGCACGGCCGCCGGCCGGCCCTGCACGAGTGCGGCGAGGAAGGTCGGTGCCAGCGCCCACAGCACGCCGCCGAGGATGCGCAGGCCCGCCCGCTCGGTCACACGGGTCGCCGCGAACCATCCGCCGAGCACGGCGAGCGGCAGAGCCCCCAGCCAGAGCAGGACCACGGCGAACGAGGGCGCGCCCGGCCACAGCGTGCCGAGCACCGCGAGCACCGCCGCGAACGGATCCGCCGGTCCCACGACGCCGAGACCGAGCTCCCGCATCCCCCACGCCGCGTCAGCCCAGAGATCGGCGACCTCCTGCCTCATCGGCAGCAGTTCGCCGCCTCCGATGCTCGGCCAGGCGAGCAGCGGGAAGAAGGCCGCGATGCCGACAGCGAGCGCCGCGAGCACCGCCCACGCTCCTCCGCCGCTGAAGAAGCGCAGCTCGCTCACAGCGCCGCGCTCGGTCCCGTGTCCGTCGTCGAGGCGATGACGCAGCTGCGTGCGACTGATCCGGAGTGGCGCGATGCTCGACCACGAGGCGGTGCGGAAGGAGCTGATCGCGCGCCTCGAGCGCGCGATCGCCCCTATGGAGACCATGGATGCCAGCGCCGCGCCCCATTCAGGAGCGACCGCGCCGGGCCGCTTGGCGATGAGGTGGACGATCGATCGCCAGAGGGCGAGCGGCAGCAGGGTGAGCCAGTGCAGCGGAACGACGAACGCGGGAGCGTAGGCCAGCCGCCTGTGCAGCTGGGCGCGCCGGCTCACCCACGCGCGAGCCGCATCACGTTGCGGCGCGGCCGCCACTCCATCTGGGCGCACCCCGATGCGGGCCTTCGGCACGAGGACCGCCCTGCCTCCGCCGAGGCGGGCGCGCACGCCCAGGTCGAGGCCCTCATCCGCGCCGCCGAGCCCTGTGTCGGGGCGCAGCACGACGGGTGCGGCACCGCGGATGAGCATGCCGCGCACGTCCGCGCCGAGTGCGTCCTCCACCGCGTCGTGCTGCCCCTGATCGAGCTCGTCCGCGGCGAGCTGGACGGTGCGGCCGAAGCGGCTCATGCTCACGCCCATCGAGACGATCTCGCGGTCGTCGTCGTGGCGCACCAGCTTCGGCGCGGCGAGCGCGGCGGAGGGAGATCGCTCGAGCGAGCCGGCCAGCAGCTGCAGCGCACCGGGCTCGGGGACCGAGTCCTGAGTCAGCATCCAGACCGAGCTGCCGTCCGCTATGCGGGGCTGGGCGAGTTGCACGGCCTCGGCGAACGTGGTCGTGGCCCGCGCCTCCACGATCGCCTCGACACTGCGGCCGATGCCGTCGACCGCGCGCACCTGGGCTCCGCTTCCGAGCACGACGACCGTGATGGCGTCCGGCGGGGTCGACTGCCGACTGATGGCTTCGAGAGTCCGGCCGAGCTGAGCGGCTGCGGAGTCACCGGTGCGTGCGACGACGATGGCATGTACTCGGGATGGCATGGCAGAGCCAGCCTAGACAGGCCTGCGCGGGGCGCCGGTCATCGGACTCGGCGCGCCCGCGAAGCCGTCAGCTCGCGCGACGCTTGAGCTTGCGACGCTCGCGTTCGCTCAGACCGCCCCAGATGCCGAAGCGCTCGTCGTTCGCGAGCGCGTACTCGAGGCACTCGCCCCGGACATCACAGGACGTGCAGATGCGCTTGGCGTCTCGCGTCGAGCCGCCCTTCTCGGGAAGAACGCCTCGGGATCGGTCTGCGCGCAGAGCGCGTCAGCCTGCCAGGCGAGTGCGCCGTCATCATCGGCGTCTGCTCGGCGTACACCAGGCACCCCGAGATTCACTGGATCGACGAACCAATTCTCGGGAACGTCCGACCGGTAACCCGTCATCTCGATCTCCCAACCCTGCTTGTGCCCCCGCGGGCCGTGCACCCCTAATTACACCCGTGTCATTCGCCGCGGTCAAGTCGCGGATCGTAAACCCTCAAGAGGGCGTTTAAGGTTCATTGAACGCGCTCCGGCGTGTCGCGCGTGCTCAGGCGGTCGCCCCTGGCTGAGCGATGAACACCTCGCCGCGCCCGCGAAGCACGAACTCGCTCTCGTCGGCCGTGGCGAACACCGCGGCGCCCACCGGCACCGGCAGCGCCTCGCCGTCGCGAGTGGCGACGACGACATCGCCTGAGGTGGCGAGCACCATCGCGGGGCCAGCCACCTGTGCACGGGACTCGCCGTCGACGCGCACCCTGCGCAGCGCGAAGTCGTCGACGGGCACGTCATACTCCGTCGTGTCGCCGGTGTGAGGCTGCACCGGAACCTCCGCCGGTGCGGTGTCGACGATCTGGAGCAGCTCGTCGACATCGATGTGCTTCGGGGTGAGCCCACCGCGCAGCACATTGTCGCTGGCCGCCATGATCTCGACCCCGAGGCCCGAGACGTAGGCGTGCAGCAGCCCTGCGCGCAGGAAGATCGCCTCGCCAGGGCGCAGCACGACGAAGTTCATCAGCACCGCGACGACCACCCCGGATCTCCCGGGCAGCGCTCGGCGATCGAACGCAGAGCGCGCAGCGCATCGCCGAACTCGTCGGACTCGGCCGTCGCGAGCGCCTCGATGATCTCCCCGACCTCCGTCGAGGCGTCGCCGGAGAGCACCCAGGCGATCGTCTCGCGCAGCGCCTCAGCGGGCTCGCCCCGCCCCAGCCGCTCGCGCAGGGCGCGCACGCCTGCGAGATCCGGGAGGGATGCCAGGAGCCGCTGCGTGCCGGCTACGGGGCGCAGCCCCGCGAGCGCCTCGAATCGGTCGCTGAGCGCGACGATGAGCTCTGGCTTGTGGTTCGCGTCACGGTAGTTGCGCGCCGGGTCGTCGGCATCCATCCCCGCCTCCCTGGCGAAGCCCTCTCTCGCCTGCTCCCGCGTGGGGTGCACCTGGATGGAGAGCGGCGCCCCGGCGGCCAGGAGCTTGAGCAGGTAGGGCAGCGAGCCGCCCGTCACCGCGTCCAGCGTCCCGCCCGTGCCGACGTCGGCGGGGTCGCCCGCGTGGTCGCCGAACCACACCTCCGCCTCAGGGGAGCCTGAGGGCGTGCGGCCCTCCAGCTCGGCCAGGAGCGTGGTCGATCCCCATGCGTAGTCGCGGGGCTGATTCGAGATCGCGAGAAGCATGCCTACAGCGTAGGTCGTCTCAGGTGCGTCTGCGGTCCGGCGCGATAGCCTGAACACGATGGCCGTGTACACCAAGCATCCAGTGGGCGCGCTTCCCGCTGCTCCTCCCCGGGAGACGACAGGGCACCTCATGGTGCGCGCGTACAGCGTGCTGTCGCTGTTCTGCATCTTCGGCCACACGGCGGTGTACAACCTCGTCGGCCCGATCGGCTCAGGCATCGTGATGATCGTGCTGACGGCGGGCGCGCTCGCGATCTGGATCCCCGCAGTCGTCGCCCAGCGCCCGACGCGCTTTCCATGGCGCCGTCTGCCGTGGACAGCCCTGGGGTATGCCGCGCTCGCCCTCGTCTCCACCCTGTGGTCGCGGTGGCCCGCGGCGACGCTTCTGACCTGGACGCTGCTCGCAGCCGTCACGGTGACGGCGCTGCTGGTCGCCACGATGCTCACCTGGCAGGAGATCGCCCGCGCGCTTTCGACCGTGCTGAAGCTGATCCTCGGCCTCTCGCTCGCGGTCGAGCTGTGGGTGGCCCTTCTGCTGAGGCATCCGCTGCTGCCGAACTTCGTCGACCTGCCAGAGGGGAAGATCGATCCGCACCTCTACTGGGTACGCGGCAACCTCTTCGACGAGGGCCGCATCCAGGGCGTCGTCGGCAACGCGCACACCCTCGCGATGATGTGCCTGTTCGCGCTGATCGTGTTCGGCGTGCTGTATGCGACGCAGGTGCGCCGCAAGACGATGCTGATCTTCTGGGCGGCGTTGGCTGTCGTGCTGCTCGTCAAGGCCGGGTCGGCCACGGTGTATCTGAGCGTCGCGGTCGTCGTCGCGGTGCTGGCTGCGGCGCTCATCGCCCGCGCGGTCTCCCCCGGTCGGCGCAGCGTCCTGTACCTCGCGTTCACGGTGGTCGCCGTCGGCGGTGTCGTGACAGCGGTGCTGCTGCGCGATCGGCTCCTGTCGCTGCTCGGCAAGGGGTCGGATCTCACCGGGCGCATCGAGATCTGGCAGGCCGTCTGGGAGCGGGCGATCACCCGCCCGGTCTTCGGCAACGGCTTCTCCTCCCCCTGGGTGCCATGGGACCCGGCCTTCGACGGCTGGATCATGAACCACGGGCTGAGCGTGTTCCACGCGCATGACATGTGGCTGGATGTGTTCCTGCAGCTGGGCGTCGTGGGACTCGCCCTGATGGCCATCGCCTGGCTCGCGCTCACCTGGCGGGCATGGTTCTTCGCCGTCGATCGCCCGCGGTGGGATCTCGATGCGCAGCGCCCCTACTCGCCCCTGTCGCTGCTGCCCGTGCTGCTCGCAGCCGTTCTCCTCGTAGAGGGTCTCGCCGAGTCCGCGCCCATCATGCTGTGGGGCTGGCTTCTGCTCGTCCTGCTCTCATTCAAGATGAAGGCGGTTCCCCTGATCGGCGTCGGCGTCCGCGAGCGCACGCCCGTGATATCCCACGGACCGCAGTCCCGGCAGGTGCCATGACGCCGCGGCGCTACGTCGTCTCGCTGCTCGGCTCGGCGGTGTTCGCCCGCGCCTACACGCTCACCGCCCTCACGGCCGCGTTCACCTCCTTCCTCATCGAGCGCATGATGTCGCCGGTGAGCCTGGCGACCATCATCGGCGTGCTCGCACTGCTCGGCGTCGCGGTGCTGGTCGTGCGAAGGGAGGAGCTCTCGCCGCTGCGCTTCGCCCCGACCTCCCTGATCGGCTTCCTGGCGCTCGCGCTGCTGAGCGTGCTGTGGTCGTCTGACAAGGGCGGCACCCTCTCGGGATGGATGACGCTCGTCGGCTACGCCGTCATCGCCATCACCATCGGACATGTGCGCGACACCCTGCAGACGGTGCGCGCCATCGGCGACACGCTGCGCTGGCTGCTGGCCATCTCGCTGGGGCTGGAGATCCTCTCCGGCATCCTGCTCGACACGCCGTTCACGGCCCTGGGCATCCAGGGCGCACTCGCGACAGGCGGACCGATCCAGGGCGTGTTCGGCACCCGCAACATGCTCGGGTTCATCGCCGTGGTCGCACTGATCACCTTCGTGATCGAGTGGCGCACGCAGTCGATCGGCCGCGTCGCGGGCATCCTGTCGGTCGCCCTCGGCAGCTTCCTCGCGCTCCTCTCGGCGTCGCCCACCGTCGTCGTCCTCGCCGCTGCGGTGGGAGTGGCGACGACCGCGCTGATGATCGTCCGGCATGCCCCCACCCATCGGCGCGGCGCCGTGCAGGCGGCTCTGGGCACACTGGTCGTCACGGGACTCGTGGTCGCATTCGCGTTTCGGCATCAGATCATCCGGCTCCTCGACGCAGGCTCGGACTTCTCCACGCGCGCCGACCTGTGGAACCTGATGCTCGACTTCATCGCCGAGCGCCCGATCACCGGCTACGGCTGGTTCGGCCCCTGGCCGCGCGGCGAATACCCCTTCACGTACATCAACTTCCAGCTGGCCGATCGCCATCAATCGGCGCTGAACGCGTACTTCGACACCCTCCTGCAGCTGGGCTGGGCCGGCCTCGCACTGTTCGTCGTGCTCGGCGGCGTCGCCGTCGTGCGGTCGTGGCTCGTCGCCAGCACGCGACGATCGGTCGTCTACGCCTGGACGCCGCTGGTGATCGTGACGCTCGCCGTCGAGTCGATGTTCGAGAGCTTCACCCTCACCGGCATCGGCTGGCTGCTGCTCGTGCTCTGCGCCCTTCGCGCCGGCCAGAGCCGCTCGTGGCGCGAGAGCATGGATGCCGCGCAGACCGGGGCGATCCCGACCCTGGGCCCGGAGGGACCGCGCCTCCCAGGCAGCCCCGGATCGTCACGATAGGCTTGGATGCCGTGACCACCGCGACTGAATCGTCCTCCCGCCCCGTCGTCCCGGAGGCGCGCGCATGACCGGCGCCGTGTTCGACCCGAGCACCGCGACGATCGTCGTCGTCACGTACAACCGCTCGCACCTGCTGACCGGCCTGCTCACCAGCATCCGCGCGATGGACCCGAAACCCGGTCGCGTCGTGATCATCGACAACGCCTCGTCCGACGACACCACCGCCGTGGTGGACTCGTTCCGCGACGGCATCGGAACCGAGATCGTGTACCGCCGCCTCGAGGCGAACACGGGCGGCTCCGGCGGCTTCAGCGAGGGGATGCGCACAGCGTACGAGCTCGGCTCCGAGTGGATCTGGATGATGGACGACGACGTCGAGGTGCTCCCCGACGGGCTGGCCAAGATGGGGCGGTGGTCACGCCGCTTCAAGAGCATCCAGGGGCGGCGGTACGACTACGACGGCAGCGAGTTCTACTGGCAGTACCGGATCGCGGAGCGCATGGGCATCCCGATCCCGTTCGCGCCGTCGAAGTTCGACTCGTCCGGCTTCAAGCAGATGAACAGCGGCTGCTTCGAGGGGATGTTCATCCACCGCTCGATCGTGAAGCGCATCGGCCTTCCCGACCACCGCTTCTTCATCTACTGGGACGACCAGATGTATGGCTGGCTGGCGTCGCGGCTGACCACGGCCGTCATCGTCGACGAGTTCGTGCTGCGGCGCACGCGTGAGATCAAGCAGTGGGACATGGGCATCCGCCACATGAACGCCTCGAGCAACGCGTACCGGTACTACATCATGCGCAACCGCGCGTACATCAAGCACTACTACCGCGAGCACGGCGTCTACAGCCCGGTGCTGTTCGGCCTGGGGACCACGGCGACCTTCGTCAAGGAACTGATCCGGCTCTTCTTCGTCGAGCGCACGGTGCGAGGGACCAGCAACCTGTTCCGCGGTCTGCGCGACGGCGGTCGGATCGGTCGCGACCGCACGTGGCAGCCCATGCCGGCACTGGACGCATGATGAGCGAGCAGCAGCCCGAGTACGTCTGGGCGTACCCCGAGGAGAAGCCCAAGCGCGGGCGGGTCTGGCTCATCGTCGGCCTCGCGGCCGCCGCCGTGGCGATAGCCGTCGTGGTGTTCTGGCTGTTCCTGCGTCCGGGTGCTCCGCTCGCCGACCCCGCTTCGACGCAGACCCCGACGGCCGGCGCCTCGCCCAGCGGCTCGCCGTCGGCATCCGCCGCCCCGACCGAGACGCCCGATCCGCCCGTGGCCTCGCCCGAGCCCTCGATGACTCCCATAACGACGCCGCCCGCGCCGTCGGATCCGAGTGTGGACGCGTTCCGCGGTCAGGTGGAGGGTTGGCTGGATGATGCCCTGACAGGACTCGACATCGTGTCGGAGAGCAGCGGGCAGGACGCCACGTCGGTCATCGACACGCTGAGGGCGGACGCCGGGCGGCTCGCCGAGCTGACGCCGCCCTCCTCCATCGAGTCGGATTGGCAGGATGCCCTGGGCATGTACTCCGAGCGCCTGAACGGACTGCGCTCGGCCGCGTCCAGTGGGGACGACATCTCGGTGGATGCGTCTCGGGGAGCGCTCCGATCGCTGCGAGAGATCGTCGGTCTCTGACTCGCGACGGCGGATCCGACGTGAGCCGCAGCCGGGCCCGGTGATGCACTGACCGCCCGATGACGCGCGCCGCCGAGGCGTCAGCGCGGGTTGTGATCGGCGTTGTAGCGGTCGAGGACGTCGCCGATCGCTCCGTCGAGCACGAGCGAGCCCTTGTCGAGGTAGAGACCGCGCTTGCAGAATCTCCGGAGGTCGCGCTCGTTGTGGCTGACGAAGAACAGCGTGCGGCCCTCGGCGAGAAGCTCGTCGATCCGGCGGTAGCACTTGTCGCGGAAGGCCTTGTCGCCGACGGCGAGCACCTCGTCGACGAGCAGGATCGGCTCATCCAACTGGGAGACGACGGAGAACGCGAGACGCACCTTCATCCCGTTGGAGAGGTGCTTGTAGGGCGTGTCCTGGAAGTCCGCCAGCTCGGCGAACGCGATCATCTCGTCGTAGCGCGACGCCACCTCCGCCTTCGACATGCCGTGCAGGCCCGCGGTCAGACGGACGTTCTCGCGAACGGTCAGGTCGCCGACGAATCCGCCGGTGAGCTCGATCAGCGGGGCGACTCCGCCGTTGACGCGGACGCTGCCCTCATCGGGCAGCAGCACACTCGCCACCAGGCGGAGCAGCGTCGACTTGCCCTGACCGTTGCGCCCCACCACTCCGATGGACTCGCCGGGCTCGACGGTGAAGGACACATCTCTCAGAGCCCAGAACTCACCCGGACGGGACCGGCGACTCGCGCCGGCGAAGAGGTCCTTGAGAGTGCGTCGTCCGCGACGATTGCGACGGAAACGCACGCCGAGATCGGCGACTTCGATCGCAGGTCCCATCAGAGCTCCTTCAGAACGGGGCGCTCGAGTGCGCGGAACACCCAGATCCCGAGGGCGAGGAACGCGAAGCTCATCAGCGCGCTGATCGCCACCAGCTCCGGATGCCACTGGTCCGGGAAGAACGCCATTCGGTACAGGGAGAAGATCCCCGCAAGCGGATTGAACATCCCGAGGGTCTGGAACACCCCCGGCAGATCGTTCACGCTGTAGATGATCGGAGTCGCGTAGAAGAGCGCCCGGAGGATGAGCGCGGTGGTGCGCTCGAGATCCGTGTACAGGGCGCACAGCGGCGCGACCAGCAGACCGAGGCCGACGAGCAGCACGGTCTGCAGCAGTACCGCTACGGGGAACAGCAGGATGCCCCAGCCGACGTGCGCGGTCTTCGCAGGGTCGCTCTCGATGAGCACGTTCGCGACGACGAAGATCGCCAGCACGGGCAACGAGAAGAGGAACTCGATGCCCTTGCTGAGCACGATGCGGTTCACCCATATCGAACGCGGGATCGCGGTCGATCGAACCAGTCGCGCGTCCTTCTTGAACGCGCGGGTGAAGTCGCCGACCGATGCGTTGAACCACACCCAGGGCAGCAGGGCGGTGATGAGGAAGATGATGTAGGGCTGCTCGCCGACCGTGCGCTCGAACACCCGGGTGAAGACGAACCAGTAGATGGCGCTCATCACCAGCGGGTCGAGGACCGACCACAGGTAGCCCAGTGCGCTCGTCGAGTACCGGACCTTCAGGTCTCGCGCGGAGAGCAGCCACAGCGAATGGAAGTAGCGCCGGGGAGTCCCCGGCGCTCCCACCGTCCGCGCCACGTCAGTCGCTCTCGCCAGAGAGGTCGTTGCGCCACATCGACAGCGCCGAGCCGATCGCCATGTGCATGTCGAGGTACTGGTAGGTGCCGAGGCGGCCCCCGAAGTGGACGTCCTGCTCGCCCTTGGCCAGGTCGCGGTACGCCAGCAGACCATCGCGGTCTGCCGGGGTGTTCACGGGGTAGTACGGCTCGTCATCGCGGTTCGCGAAGCGGGAGAACTCGCGCATGATCACCGTCTTGTGGGAGTTGAAGATCTCGCGACGCTCGGGGTGGAAGTGCTTGAACTCGTGGATGCGGGTGTACGGCACGTCGAGGTCGGGATAGTTCATCACGCTGGTGCCCTGGAAGTCGCTGATGTTCAGCACCTCCTGCTCGAAGTCGAGCGTCCGCCAGCTGAGCGCGCCTTCCGCGTAGTCGAAGTAGCGATCGACTGGTCCGGTGTACACGACCGGAAGCTGTCCGACCGTGGCGCGCTTGTTGAGCGGCTGGGTCTCGTCGAAGTAGTCGACGTCGAGCTTCACCTCGATGTTCGGGTGATCGGCCATGCGCTCCAGCCATGCGGTGTAGCCGTCGGTGGGCAGGCCCTCCCACGTGTCGTTGAAGTACCGGTTGTCGTAGGTGTACCTCACGGGAAGCCGGCTGACGATGTCACCGGACAGCTTGCGCGGATCGGTCTGCCACTGCTTGGCCGTGTAATCGCGGAAGAACGCCTCGAACAGCGGCCGTCCGACGAGGGCGATTCCCTTCTCCTCGAAGTTCTGCGCCGTCTTCGCGTCGAACTCCCCCGCCTGCTCCTTGACCAGCGCGCGCGCCTCGGCGGGCGAATACGCGGCGTGGAAGAACTGATTGATCGTGCCGAGGTTGACGGGCATCGGGTACACGACGCTCTTGTGGTTCGTGTAGACGCGGTGCACGTAGTTCGTGAACGTGGTGAATCGGTTGACGTACTCCCACACCGTGGGGTTGGAGGTGTGGAACAGGTGGGCGCCGTAGCGGTGCACCTCGATGCCGGTCTCGGCCTCCGCCTCGCTGTACGCGTTGCCGCCGATGTGGTGACGGCGATCGATGACGGTGACCCTGCGACCGGCTTCGGCTGCGCGCTCTGCGATGGTGAGGCCGAAGAAACCCGACCCGACGACGAGGAGATCCATTTTGCTGCTTTCTGCCACGAGGGCGAAGACCTGCGCGATGACGAGCGCGAGATGACGCCTCAACTTTACCCGGCGCGTCGGGGGAAACCCTGCGTGCCCCTCCCCTGGCGCGCCGACGGATCACGAGGCGGCCCGGGGCTCTGACTCACCCTGCGCGAGCGAGCAGCCCGTCGACCGCGGTCTCGAGTTCAGGGCGGAGCATCCGCACGTACTCGAGATTGAGATGATCCGCGTCGTAGTACACCGGGATGCCGCCGACGGCCGCGTAGCAGAGCTCGGCGTCGCAGAATCGATCGCTCAGATCGAGCGCTTCGATCCCCTCTGCCTGCGCTGTCTCAGCGGCGGCGATCAGGGGGTCGGCGGGCTGCGCCTCGGCACGCGGCCGCGCGCACTCCCGCGGGTCGTCCTCGTTCAGCAGCACGCAGTCGGGGCTGCGCACCTCGCTGTTGAAAGGCGGGTCGCCGAGCGCGAGAACGCGTATGCCGCGGTCGGCCCATCGCGTCCAGTACTCGACCAGACCGCTGGTCATCTGATCGAAGCTCGACCTGCCGCTGCCGTCATCAGCAGTCTGCAGTCGTGACGCCATGGCGGTCAGCACGAGATCAGGCTGCTCCTCAGCCACCCGGTCGGCGAGCTCGCGCGACCAGCGCATGCAGAGCTCGGCGTCGGCGTCGGTCCAGCCTCCGCGGAAGCCGCGGAAGGCGATGTCGGCGACAGGGCAGCCGCCGTAGTAGCTCGTCGTGACGATCCAGCCGCGATCCCTGGCCATGTCGAACACGGCTCCCTGCCACTGCTGGGCATGGGAGTCTCCGATCAGCCAGACCCTGCGCGCATCCGATCGCCCCTCCGAGAAATCGCACTCGATCGTCGTCCGCTTCTCGCCGTAGGTCAGGATCGGAAGGAAGTCTCCGCACTCATCCGGCGCCTGGAAGTACTCGTTCTTCTGGGTCATGACCGTGTAGTCGACGACGTCGAAGGGGTCCTCGCAGCGTGCGCCGGGTGCCAGCGCGGCCGGCCCCTCACACGGCGCGGCTGTCACCTCGGCGGGCGGACGATCCGCCTCGGTCCGCGCGGCGTGCCATGCGAGCACTCCGGCGACCAGCGCGGCGATGACGACCATGCCGGCGACCATGAGGAGCATCGCGCGTCGGGTCGACGCACGCCAGAACGTCCAGCGCTGGCCACCGTCCTCCACGAAGCGCTTGGTCAGCTCGGCCAGCACCAGCGCCATGACGAGCACTCCGACCTTGCTGAGCGTGCTCGCCTCCGAGCCCAGGGCAAAGGGAGCGGCGACGATCAGCGGCCAGTGCCAGAGATAGAGCGAGTACGAGACGCCTCCGACCCACTGGACCGGTCGCAGCGCCGTCGCGTGCGAATGCCAGAGTGCGGCGTGGCTGTTGCCGGCGAGGATGACGGCGGCCGTGCCGAGCACGGGGATCGCGGCGGCGTAGCCGGGGAACGACGTCGCGTGGTCATAGGCGAGCGCCGAATACGCGATCGCCGCGAACCCCGCCAGGCTGAGCAGGTTCGCGCTCAGCCTCGGGAGACGGATCCGCGAGCCGAGCAGCGCGATGAGGCCTCCGACCGCGAACTCCCAGCCGCGCGTGAACGTCGCGAAGTACGCCTGGGAGGGCGCTGCGATCGTGTACAGGACGCTCGCCGCGAACGACAGCAGACCGATGCCCACCACCACGATGACGAGGGCGGTCGTCGCCCTCGCACTGCGGTCGCGAGAGGCGCTGCCGTCGACGCCGCGCCGTGCGAGCGCGACCGCGGCGAGCAGGAGCAGCGGCCAGACGATGTAGAACTGCTCCTCGACGGAGAGCGACCAGTAGTGCTGCACGAGGCTCGCCGCGTCGTTGAGCGCCGAGTAGTCGACGGACATCGCCGCGAGCAGCCAGTTCTCGACGTATCCGGCGCTCGCTGCGATCTCCCATGCGTTGCGATCCCACCGGGGGTACGGGATGAACACGACCAGGAGCAGAAGAGACACCGCGAGAACAAGGAACGCTGCGGGCAGGAGTCTGCGCACCCGGCGGGCGTAGAAGGCGCCGAGGCGCACGCGTCCGGTGCGGGTCATCTCGCCGAGCAGGTGCCCGGTGATCAGAAAGCCCGAGATGACGAAGAACACATCGACCCCGACGTACCCTCCGGTGAGGCGCACCGGCCACAGGTGGTTGAGCACCACCAGACCGATGGCCAGCGCTCTGAGCGCCTGGATGTCGGTGCGGAAGACCTTGGCCTGAGCGCGTTCGGTGATGCGCTCGGGAGCTCGTTCGCCTACCGTCACGATGTCAGATAGTCGCGAAGCAGCTGGTCGCCGTCGCCGGGGACGAAACCGGTGGCCTTCACCCGCTCCAGGTCCAGCTCGCTGTTGCGGGGACGAGGTGCCACGGGCGACTGGGCCGAGGCGAAGTACTCCTCAGTGGTCACGCCGGTCACTCGGGACGGGTCATGCCCGGTGAGCTCGTACACCCGGCGCGCGATGTCCGCCCACGTCTGCACCTCACCCGCCGAGCTGAGGTTGTAGGTGCCGAAAGGCGCGCCCTCGACGAGCAGGTGGCGGATCAGTCGTGCGATCTCGGATGCGAAGGTCAGTCGCCCGCGCTGATCGTCGACGACTGCGGGATCGATCCCTCGTTCGGCCAGGCCGGCCATGGTGCGGACGAAGTTGCGGCCCTCGCCGATCACCCAGGATGTGCGCACGACGTAGTGACGTGGGGCGGTCGCGACGGCGGCGTCACCGGCCGCCTTCGACTGGCCGTAGACCCCGAGCGGGCAGACGGCGTCGTCTTCGCGGTATGCGCGCTCGGCTGTGCCGTCGAAGACGTAGTCGCTCGAGACGTGCACGAGGGTGATGCCGAACTCCGACGCGATGCGGGCGAGCGCCGCCGGACCGGCCGCATTCGCGGCCCAGGCGTCGCGACGACCGTCCGGCGTCTCGGCTGCATCGACCGCGGTGTATGCGCCCGCGTTGATGATGGTGTCGTAATCGCGCCACCGGCGAGCCGATGCGAGGTCCGGATCCGACAGGTCGAACTCGGCCCGCGTCGTCCATTCGATACCGGCGACCCCGTCGAGCTCGACCCGCAGCGCAGCGCCCAGCTGCCCCCCGGAGCCCACGACGAGTGTGCGACGAGCGGGGATCGGCGTCACGTCCGCGAGGCGCGGGTGGGCGAGGTCCTTGGCGGACATCTCGGCCTCGGCGAGCGGGATGGGCCAGTCGATAGCCGCGGTCTCGTCCGCGAGGTTGAGGAACGAGTACGAGGCGTCCGGCGACCAGTGGTCGTTCACGAGGTAGGTGTACGCGGTGTCGGGCTCGAGCGTCTGGTACGAGTTCCCCACTCCGCGGGGCACGAAGATCGCCTTCGACGGGTCGATCTCGGTGGTGAAGACCGCGCCGAAGGTCGGCCCCTCGCGCAGATCCACCCACGCGCCGAAGATCCGGCCCGTCGCCACCGACACCCACTTGTCCCACGGCTCCGCATGGATGCCGCGAGTGGTGCCGACGGCATCGTTGAACGAGACGTTGTTCTGCACCGGGCCGAAGTCGGGCAGCCCTGCTGCCGTCATCTTCTCGCGCTGCCAGTTCTCCTTGAACCAGCCACGGGAGTCGCCGTGGACGGGCAGGTCGAAGACCACGAGGCCTGGGATCGGCGTCGTCGTCAGGGCGAGCGGCTTACCGAACTCGATGTCACTCACGGAGGTCACTGCCCCTTCGACGCGTAGAACGCCTCTGTCGCATCCTTGGAGGGCGCCCACCACGCCTCGTTCTCCCGATACCAGCGGATCGTGGCCGCGAGGCCAGACTCGAAGTCGGCGAACTGCGGCGACCACCCGAGCTCGGCGCGCAGCTTGGTCGAGTCGATGGCGTAGCGCAGATCGTGGCCGGCCCTGTCGGTGACGTGATCGTATGCGCTCCGATCCTGACCCATCTCCTGGAGGATGAGCTCCACGACCTCCTTGTTGTTCCGCTCGCCGTCCGCCCCGATCAGGTAGGTCTCGCCGATGCGCCCCTTCTCGAGGATCGTGAGGACCGCCGAGGAGTGGTCGTCGGCGTGGATCCAGTCGCGGACGTTCTCCCCCGCTCCGTAGAGCTTGGGCCGGATGCCACGGATGACGTTCGTGATCTGTCTGGGGATGAACTTCTCGACGTGCTGGAACGGGCCGTAGTTGTTCGAGCAGTTGGATATCGTCGCCTGCAGGCCGAAGGAGCGGACCCACGCTCGCACGAGCAGGTCGCTGCCCGCCTTGGTGGATGAGTAGGGCGACGACGGGTTGTAGGGCGTCTCCTCGGTGAACCGCTCGGGATCGTCGAGCTCGAGGTCGCCGTACACCTCGTCCGTGGAGATGTGGTGGAACCGGGTGCCGTGCCGTCGCGCGGCCTCGATCAGCGTGTAGGTGCCGATGATGTTCGTGTCGAGGAACGGTCGCGGGCTGTGCAGGGAGTTGTCGTTGTGGGACTCGGCGGCGTAGTGGACGACCGCATCCGCCTCGGCGACGAGCGTGTCCACCAGCTCGGCATCGGTTATGTCGCCGTGCACGAAGGTGAGCCGGCTCTCCGGGACTCCATCGAGCGAGGCGCGATTGCCCGCGTAGGTGAGCGAGTCGAGCACGGTGATGCGGTGATCGGTCTCGCGCGCGACATAGTGGACGAAGTTCGACCCGATGAAGCCGGCGCCGCCGGTGACGAGAAGGTGCGACATCAACGACCCCTTTCGAGGATCTCGAGCAGATACGTGCCGTATCCCGACTTGACCAGGCGCTGTGCGCGTTCCCGGAGCTCGTCGTCCGTGAGGAACCCCTGTCGCCACGCGACCTCCTCCGGTACGCCGATGCGCAGACCTGTGCGTCGCTCCATCGTGCGCACGTAGTCGCCTGCATCCGACATCTGATCGAACGTGCCCGTGTCGAGCCAGGCGGTGCCCCTCGGGAGCACCTCGACCTGCAGCGACTCGCGTTCGAGGTAGACGCGGTTGATGTCGGTGATCTCGTACTCGCCCCGTGCGCTCGGCCGCAGCCCCCGCGCGATCTCCACGACGTCATTGTCGTAGAAGTAGAGCCCAGGGACGGCGAAGCTGCTTCGGGGACGCTCCGGCTTCTCCTCCAGGGAGATCGCCCGGCCCTCGGCATCGAACTCGACGACGCCGTAGGCGCTGGGCTCGGCGACCCAGTACGCGAACACGGCTCCCCCGTCGACGTCGGTGTAGCGCTTGAGCTGTGTGCCGAGTCCGGGTCCGTAGAGCAGATTGTCGCCCAGCACGAGTGCGACCTTGTCGTCGCCGATGAAGTCAGCGCCGATGACGAACGCCTGGGCAAGGCCGTCCGGGGACGGCTGCTGCGCGAACGTGAGGTTCACGCCGAACTGCGATCCGTCGCCGAGCAGCCGCTCGAACTGCTCAGCGTCATGCGGCGTCGTGATGACGAGGATGTCTCTGATGCCCGCGAGCATGAGCGTCGACAGCGGGTAGTAGACCATCGGCTTGTCATACACCGGGATGAGCTGCTTGGAGATGCCGATGGTGATCGGATGCAGCCGGGTTCCTGAGCCGCCGGCGAGAATGATGCCCTTCACTCATCCATCGTGTCATATCGCCGGCATCCCACCCTGAGACCGAATTCACCACACGCACCAGAATTCCTGTATTTCGGTCGATTCCTGGGACAATCGGTTTCGTGCACTCCAATATCCCTGCATCCCGGCGGCTGCTGTCGATCCTGATCGTCGCCTGCGTGGCACTGGGCGCGCTCGTCACCGCGCCCGGGGCGGCGGTCGCTGCCAGCGTCCCCGGGACGAGCACCGTGAGCACCGGCATCGCGAAGACCGCCGACCTGTCGACCTTCACACCGGGCAACCTCATCGCCGACAGCGTGTTCTTCGACAACTCCACGATGAACGCGACGCAGATCGACGCCTTCTTCCGGTCCAAGGTCAAGACATGCCGATCGGGATACGTCTGTCTCAAGGACTATCGCCAGAACACCCCGAACCGTCCAGCCGACCGCTACTGCGACGGCTACTCGGGCGCGGGGAACGAGTCGGCGGCGACGATCATCTACCGCGTCTCCCTCTCGTGCGGCATCAACCCACGGGTGCTCATCGTCATGCTCGAGAAGGAGCAGAGCCTCGTGACCCACACGTGGCCGAGCTCGTGGCGCTACGACAAAGCGCTCGGTCAGGGCTGCCCCGACACCGCCCCGTGCGATCCCGCCTATTCCGGATTCTTCTATCAGATCTACGGCGCGGCCCGGCAGATGCAGATCTACGCGGAGGGTCGCTGGTTCACCTACTACGCCCCCGGAAAGACGTGGAACATCCGCTACCACCCGAACGTGGCCTGCGGCTCCGCCCCGGTGTATGTCGAGAACACCGCCACTTCCGCGCTCTACTACTACACGCCGTACCAGCCGAACCGTGCGGCGCTCAACGCCGGCTACGGCACCGGAGACTCCTGCTCGAGCTACGGCAACAGGAACTTCTTCCAGCTCTTCACGGACTGGTTCGGCGACCCCAGGAACGGCATCGCCGTCGATGGGGCCATCGCCGAGGTGTGGAACGCGAACGGCGGATCCGGAGGCTGGATGGGACCGCCGGTCGAGGCGATGCGCACCTACCCCGGCGCGGGCTGGTCCCAGGCCTTCGCCAATGCCGACGTGTACGTCCAGATCGGAAAGCCTGCGACGCTCGTCACCAGTCCCGTCAGGGAGGAGTACAGGTATGTGGGGGGTGTCACCGGTGGTCTCAGCTGGCCCACGACCAACCGGGTGCCCGTCGCAGGGGGCGGGTACCAGGACTTCATCGGCGGACGCATGTATGTGCGCCCGGACGGCCGAGCCTTCTCAGTCTCGGGCCAGACCTACACGACGCACGAATCCGTGAACAACATCTCTGGCATCCTCGGATGGCCCAAGGGACGCGCGTTCCGTTCGGCGGACGGCTGGCGGCAGGACTTCGACTCCGGATCCGTGCTGCAGAACTCGCACACGTCGGTTCCACTCACCTCGGAGTTCGTGAACCTCCATGACCGACTCGGCGGGTACGGCCAGTTCGGCTCAGCGACATCGGCAGTGGTACCCGATTCGATCGGAAGCCACGTGGCCTTCACCTCAGGCTGGATTCAGAAGCAGCCGAGCGGGCTGATCTTCGTCAAGGGTCCGCTCGGGAAGACCTACATCCAGCAAGGTGGGGCCAAGGGTGCGCTCGGCCACGTCACGGCCGGCGAGCAGCAGCTTCCCAGTGGCGTGTGGACGCAGGGCTTCGCGGGAGGCGCGATCTACGACACGGGCCGGGGCGTGTACGCGGTGTCGAGTTTCGCGAAGGACCTGGCGGCGCGCGGAGGGCCCGACTCGTTCGGGTATCCCAGCGGCGCCGAGGTCGTCGACGGCAATCGACGCTGGCAGCCGTTCGGGTCCAACTCGCTCGGAAGAGCCTCGGCCACCGCCGGCACGTACACGATCAAGGGCGCGATCGGGTGGTACTACACGACGAAGAACGGCCTGAAGTCCTTCCTCAAGGCTCCTGTCGGACCCGAGGGCTACATCGCCGGAGGCTGGACGCAGCCGTTCGAGGGCGGAACGGCCTTCTACTCCGACTGGGGAGCGTCGGCGTCGCCGACCTCCATCACCTCGGTCCACTCGAAGAACGGCGGCGTCACCGGGCGCCTCGGCTGGCCGACGGGCGAAGCGTCGATCACGTCGACCACTGCGAGTCAGATCTTCAGCGGCGGGGGCATCTTCGTCTCGGCTGCCGGGGGCTTCACCGCCAAGGGCGGGCTCGGCGTGGAGTACATCCGTCGCGGAGCCGAGAAGAGCGCTCTGGGCTGGCCGGTCGGGAACGAGGAGTGGGTGGCAGGGCTGTGGACCCAGCGGTTCCAGAACGGGACACTCGTGATGAATGCCGACGGGTCCTTTCAGGTCCGCTGATCTCGGCGGGCTCACCGACGCCCGCCGGTAGGATCGAGATGCCATGGCTCACTCACCCCACCGCACGCTCATCATCGTCCCCGCATGGAACGAGGCACGAAACGTCGGCAACACCGTCCGCGAGATCCTCGCCGTCGACGCCTCATACGATGTCGTGGTCGTCGACGACGGCTCAACGGATCAGACTGCGAGCGTCGCGCGAGCCGCAGGCGCGAAGGTCCTGATGCTGCCCTTCAACATGGGGGTCGGCGGCGCCATGCGCACGGGCTTCACGTATGCGAAGCGCAAGGGATACCAGCGCGTCATCCAGGTCGATGCCGATGGGCAGCACAATCCGCGTGACATCGAGCGCGTACTCGAAGGCCTCGCACGAGCGGACATCTCCATCGGCGCGCGATTCAGCGACGTCGGAGACTACAAGGTGGGCGGCCCGCGCCGATGGGCGATGATCGTCCTCGCAGCGATCGTCTCGCGCGTCGCCCACACGCGTCTCACGGATGTCACGAGCGGCTTCCGAGCCGCGAATGCCAGGGCGATCGACCAGTACGTGCGCTACTACCCCGCCGAGTACCTCGGAGACACCCTGGATTCGCTGGTGGTCGCCTGTCACTCCGGCCTCACGGTGACGCAGGTTCCGGTGGCCATGCGCCCCAGAGCGCATGGCCAGCCCAGCCAGGGGCCGCTGGGAGCCACCGTGTATCTCGCGCGATCCGTCTTCGCGCTCGGTCTGGCACTGCTGCGCCGTCCCAGCACGCCGCGCAGATCGGAGCAGGCAGCATGATCGCCATAACAGGAGTGGTCTTCGCCGTCGTCCTCCTGGCGACGGTCCTCGCGCTTCTGCTGACGCGACGACTTCGCGAGAAGTACGCGGTGCTCTGGATCGTGATCGGCCTGGCGATCCTGGTCCTTGGGGTGTTCCCGCCCCTGCTCATGGCGCTCACCGACCTGTTCGGCGTGGTCATCCCCGCGAACCTGCTGTTCGCCATGGCGATCGTGCTGCTGCTGGGGGTGGGGCTGCACCTGTCATGGGAGCTCTCGCAAGCCGAGGACGAGCTTCGACGCGCCGCTGAGGAGCTGGCCATCCTGCGCACCGAGCATGACTCGCTGGATCAGCGCGTGGCGGCTCTCGAGGAGCGAGTGGCGCCGCATGCCGTCGAAGACGAGCCCGATGCGGATGACTGACCGACCGGGACGCTCCGCGACCGTCGTCGCGCTGGGTGCGGCGGCAGCGGCGATCTCGGGGGTAGTGGTGCTGGCGATTGCCTCGAGGACGCTCACGACCGAGGAGAACTCCGGATTCCTCACCTACTGGGCGGCGCTGTTCGCGATCTTCGCGGTGCTGTCGGGAATCCAGAACGAGATGACCCGAGCTGTCCGCGCCGACGAACGGCTCGGCGCAGAGATCCGTCGGACCACCTCTCCACTCCTCACGGGAATACTGATCGGCGCCGGGACTGCAGCAGCAGTGCTCCTGCTCTTCCCCGCCTGGGAGATGGTCTTCGCGACGCTCGACGATAGGGTCCTCCCGGTGCTGCTCATGGCCTTCGCCGCGGTGCTCTATGCAGGGCATGTCGCATCCGTCGGCACGCTGGCAGGCCTCGGGCGGTGGGGCGCTTTCGCAGGTCTCACCGCCGGCGAGTCGGCGGTCCGCCTTATGGTGACCGGCCTCGCGGCGGCGGCTGGATGGGGAGTCGCCGGATTCGAGTGCGCGGCGGCGGGCGGAGCGCTGACCTGGCTCACTGCCAGCCTGCTGATACCCGGCCTGCGCGACATGTGGCGCATCCGCATCGGACTCCCGATGACCGCCCTCACCAGAAGGCTGCTGAACGCTATGGCGGCCGCCGGCGCGAATGCGCTCCTCATCACGGGCTTTCCCCTCCTGATGAGCGCGACCACCGCTCCGGACGCGTACCGCGCCGCGGCGCCGCTGGTCATCGCCGTGTCCATGACGCGGGCTCCCCTGCTGATGCCGATAACGGCCTTCCAGTCGATGGTGATCGCCGCGTTCGTCGAGCATCCGGAACGCGCCGGCACCGCCCTGAGACGTCTCGTTGGCGCAGTCGCCGCGATCGCGGCGATCGGTGGGCTGCTCGCGGCGCTGGTGGGCCCGTGGCTGATGGGACTGGTCTTCGGCCCCGACTACCGCAACACCCCGCTCATCCTCGGAATGCTCGTGGTCGCAGCCGCGCTCCTGGCCCTGCTGGTGCTCGGCGGGTCGATAGCTCTCGCGCTCGACGCGCACACCGTGAACACCATCGGCTGGTATGTGGCGGTCGCCGTCTCCGTGGTCGTGATGCTCCTGCCCTTCGATCTGACCACACGGACGATCGCCGCTCTCGCCCTCGGACCCCTCATCGGCTCGGCGATCCACTTCGGATTCGTGATGCGACGGCTGCGTCACCAGCTTCAGGAGAGATGACCATGCCCCGGACCAGCATCATCCTCCCGGGCTTCAACGCCTTCGCCACCGTCGAACGTGCGATTGGCTCGGTGCTCGCGCAGCATGACGAGGACATCGAGCTGATCATGGTCGACGACGGCTCCACCGACCGCACACCTCACATCATGCGCAGCGTCGCCGATCCGCGAGTCAGGGTGATCGAGCACGCGGCGAATCGGGGCATCTCCGCTGCCCGCAACAGCGGGCTGGATGCGGCGACCGGGGAGTTCATCGTCTTCCTGGACGCCGATGACAGCTGGGAGCCGGACTTCCTCCTGAGGATGCACGAGGCGCGGGGAGAGGCCGACGCCGTGGTCTGCGGTAGGGTCGTCGTCACCAACGACGGTTCGACGAGGAACGCGCATTCCGCTCGTCTCGGAGACATGAGCGGGACAGATGCAGCTCTGGCGATGATGGTCGGAGGCATCACGCCCTTCCCGTGGGACAAGCTCATCCGTCGCTCCGCACTCGACGACCTCAGATTCCCTGAGGACATTCATCGGTTCGAGGACCAGGCGGTCGGGATCATCGCGCTCTCACGCGTGGGGCGGGTCGTCTCCATCCCGGATGCCCTCATCCACTATCACGTATCGGCGCAGTCGCTCACCTGGGGTCGGGTTCCCTCCGTCGAGGAGGCGCTGTCGGCGCTGGCATTCATTCGCGAAGAGCTCGGCGAATGGCTTGCGGTCTCCGGCCGTGAGGCGTCCTTCGACGTGTGCCGCACGATGTTCCTCATGCTGACCGCTCAGTCGGCGATGCGGTCGCTCGACGGGGCTGCTTCGACGGTCGTCGCGAGTGCACGGCGGCACATCTCATCGGGTATGGTCGTCGCGACCCTGCGCCGTCGCCCGGTCATCGGCGCCGGCGCGACGCTGCTCAAGATCGCGCCAGGCGTCTACCGGTGGATACTGCTGCAGTACCTCAGACGTCGGTACAGCATGGCCTGATACCGGGTCACCGTGCTTCGGCTCTGATGTCTCCGAACGGGCGCGCCTTCCCTCGCGACCAGCGGATGGCCGGACGCTCGACGAGGAACCATGAGATCACGGCCATGATCGCGGTGAGCGGCAGCAGAATCGCGAAGATCAGAGGCAGGGGCGCCTGCGCCAGCCCGAGCAGACAGAGCAGCTGGGTGAGCGGGAAGCCCCACACGTAGATTCCATAGGAGAAGTCCTGCACCTGGAAGATCCGCGGTGACGGCAGCCGTGATCCGATCCAGATGAGCACGTACGTGAGGAACGGCGCGGCGAGCTGAGCACCGAAGCGCGGGAAGAGCAGCACGAGACCGACCGTCGCGATGATGCTGACGATCACGAGCCTCCAATCAAGCGCGAGGCGGTCCCCCAGCCGCTCGCGCAGCATGAAGACGAGTGCTCCGCCGAAGAAGAACGGGAGAAGTCGCCCGAACTGGACGACGTCGTCGTCGATTCCGCTCAGGTATACCGAGATCGGCCCGTCCCACACCTTCAGGGCGCAGGTCGCGAGGAAGGCGAGGAGCATCGGCCAGATGCGGGTCCTCACGACCGGGATCGCGCAGAACAGTCCGATCAGCAGGTAGGCACAGAACTCGTAGTAGAGGCTCCAGAGCGATCCGTTCCAGGCCAGAGGGTACGGGACGTCTGCGAGCGTGCCCGCCACCGAATAATCGTTCATCCGCAGCCAGGCGTTGGAGATGACATAGCTGAACGGCGTGTTCGGTGTGCTCAGGAACCCTTGCAGCGAGCCGTTCTGTATGACGAATGCGATGGGTGCCAGCAGGAACGCGGTGAGGATGTTCACGAAGAAGAATGCGGGGAAGAGCCGCACGATCCGGTTGATGAGGTAGCGGCCCGAGTCGGATCGGATCCTGGCGCCGGTGATCAGGTAGCCGGAGATCATGAAGAAGCCGAACACCGCCCAGCCTCCCACCGACTCCCCGGGGGTGAGCTCGATGCCCTCACCTCGGGCTGTGAGGGGGAAGACGTGATGGAAGACAACCATCGTCGCCATGATCAGTCGCAGAAGATTGAGCGAATTGTCTCGCGGGTCCAGCCACGACCGGCCGCCCGTGCGAGTGTCCACGGCGACTCGCGCGCTCACTTGAGCAGCTTCCGCTCCGACATCTCCCGCAGCGACTGCTCGTAGGAGTCGCCCTCGATGGGCTCGGTGAGCACCCACTCCGCGAACTTCTCGACGCCCTCGTCGAACGAGACCTTCGGCGTGAAGTCGAGGATCTCCCGCAGCTTCGTCGTGTCGGCGATGTTGTGGCGGATGTCGCCGAGGCGGTACTGGCCGGAGACCGTCACGGGCACCTCGACGCCGTATGCCCTCTGCAGCGCCTCCACGACGTCCAGGACCGTTGTCGCCGTGCCCGCCCCGACGTTGAAGATCTCTCCGGCGGCCGCGGGAACGGTGGATGCGAGGAAGGTCGCCTCGACGATGTCGTCGATGTAGACGAAGTCCCTGCTCTCGAGCCCGTCCTCGAAGACGTTGATCGGCTTGCCCTGGCGGATGAGGGTCGAGAAGATCGAGAGGATGCCGGTGTACGGGTTCTTCAGCGACTGCCCTGGTCCGTACACGTTCTGATAGCGCACCGACACGGCCTCCTTGCCGAGCGTCGGCATCACGGTCATCACCAGCGACTCCTGCATCTGCTTGGTGATCCCGTACACGCTCGACGGGTGCAGCTTCGACTGCTCATCCGTCGGGATGAGGGTCAGGGGGCCTTCTCCGTCGACGTGCACGTCGAAGTCTCCCGCGGCCATATCGGCATCGGCGCGATGCGAGGGGTACACGGTGCGTCCGTCCTCGGTGCGGTAGGCGCCCTCCCCGTAGATCGAGCGGGACGAGGCGATGACCACGCGACGGACGGCGTTCTCCTCGTTGGCGAGGATGTCGAGGAGCTTCGCGGTGCCACCGACGTTGGCGTCGACGTAACGGTCGATCTCGTACATCGACTGACCGGTGCCGGTCTCGGCTGCGAGATGCACGACGATCGTGGCTCCGTCGAGCGCCCGGCGCAGGTCGTCCTTCGAGGTCACCGTTCCCTCGATCACCTCGGCCACGCCGTCGAGCGAGCGGAGCAGCGGAGAAGTCGTCGACGGATCGTCTCCGTGCACCTGCGAGATCAGCGAGTCGAGGACCGTCACCGTGTGCCCGTCCTTCACGAACCGGGCAGCCAGACGGGATCCGATGAAGCCGGCTCCGCCGGTGATCAGCACGTGTTCGACCATGCGAACGCCTCCAGAGGTCCTTCTTCGGCACGACGTTCGCGCCGTGCGCACCGCTCAGACAGCGAAGATGTGCGCCAGAGTCGATTGTAGTCCAGCGCGGTTCCCGTGCCTGAGAACGCCGGGCAGCTCGGTGATGGCGTGCAGCCTCGACATCAGGCGCAGCTTCGCGATCCGCCGGGTCCTCGTCCATCCCCTGCCGCGAGCCAGTTCGACCGCCTGGCGGTAGTAGGCGCGCTCGTCGCGGAACCGCCGCCCGTCGAGGAGCGTCTTCTGCGAGGCGCTCCCCCCGTGGCGACGGTAGGAGAAGGCGACCTCGGGCGCGTGCACCAGCGTGCCGCCGTCGAACGCGATATCCATCAGGAGCGCGAGATCCTGGATGATCGGCAGGCCGTCACGGAAGTCGATGCGCTTCAGCGTCTCGGTTCGGAAGGTCAGCGACGGCCAGTAGAGCCAGTCGCCCCGGATGAGACTGGAGGCCATGTCCGCCCCGGTGAGGACCGCGATCCCGTCCTTCGATGACGGCGCGAGCAACCGCTGCTTGACGCGGTCGACCAATGGCAGCGTCTGCGTCCCGAACTCATCGATGACGACCACGCCCGGCTGGATCACGTCGGCGGTGGGCACCCGGCGGATCGCCTCCTTGATCACCCGGAGGTAGTTCGGGTGCATGAGGTCGTCGCAGCCGAGGATGGTGACGAAGTCGCTCGTGGCCCGGCGGATCGCCTCCCGGTAGTTCTCGGTTATCCCGAGGTTCGTCGCGTTGCGCGTGTACTGGATGCGCGCATCGTCCAGGCCGGCGAAGTAGGCGAGCACGCTGTCGTCCGGATAGCAGTCGTCGATGATGACCATCCGCCAGTCCGGGTCGCTCTGCCCGAGCACCGATTCCACCGTCTTGTACAGCAGGTCCGGCTCGCCCCAGAAGGGCACGAATATCTCGTGGGTCATCTCACTCGCATCCCGTCACTTCGTACAGCTTCGCCTGGCCTTCGGAATCGACCAGCCGCACGGCGTCAGATGATCCGAGGCGGGCGATACCGGGGTACTTGTGCTCCGCCCCGTGGACTTCCAGGGTTCCGAAATCGAGGACGTACTCGGTCCCTGTCCGCTCCAGCGCGTCGCACACCGGCGATCCGGGCTCGGCCCTGGAGAGGTCGTCCAGGATCAGCTGATCGTCCTCGCTGAGATCCATGAGCATGTGCGGCATGATCACCTGGCGATCGGCGAACGCGTACGCGAGGCCTGCGCCC